>JAFAGM010000048.1 GCA_023422775.1 Pseudomonadota bacterium | reverse complement strand
AACGCGGTGACCGCCAGCGAAGGCGATCCCGGCAGCCCCTACGCGATCGGCAGCGTCGAGGGTGGCCATGACGCCATACACCCGGAGCTCGGCACGCTCGATGATTTTCGCGCCCTGGTCGCGGCCTGCCGCGAGCACGGCATGGAAGTCGCGCTCGACTTCGCCGTGCAGTGCTCGCCCGATCATCCCTGGCTCAAGCAGCACCCGCAGTGGTTCAGGCGCAGGCCGGACGGCTCGATGCGCTATGCCGAGAATCCGCCGAAGAAATACCAGGACATCGTCAACCCCGACTTCGCCTCCGAAGACGCGGGCGCTCTGTGGGACGCGCTGCGCGACGTGATCCTGTTCTGGATCGACCAGGGCGTGAAGATTTTCCGGGTCGACAATCCCCACACCAAGCCGTTCAGGTTCTGGGAATGGCTCATTCACGAGGTTCAGCTTCGTCACCCCGACGTGATCTTCCTGGCGGAGGCCTTTACGCGGCCGAAGCTGATGAAGGGGCTCGCCAAGCTCGGCTTCACCCAGTCCTACACGTACTTCACGTGGCGGACGGAGCGGTGGGAAATCGAGCAATATCTGACCGAGCTCACCGGCTACCCCGAGCGGGATTTTTACCGGCCGAACTTCTTCGTCAATACGCCGGATATCCTGCCCTATCACCTGCAGGGCGGCGAAACCTGGATGTTCAAGTCGCGCGCCGCGCTGGCCGCGATGCTGTCCTCTACCTACGGCATCTACAACGGGTTCGAATTGATCGAACATGAGCCGATACCGGGCCGCGAGGAGTATCTGGATTCCGAGAAATACGAGATCAAGGTCAGGGACTGGGACAAACCCGGCAATATCAAGCCCTATCTCACCTGGCTGAACCGCGCGCGGCGGGACAATCCGGCGCTGCAGCAGACCAGCAATCTCCGCTTTCTCGGCGTCGAGGACAGCAACGTGATCGGCTTCGTCAAGGAGTCCGTCGACAAGTCGAACGTGGTCGCGGGTGCGATCGCCGTGTCACGCGATGCGCACGATGTCTGGCTGCCGCTCGGCGATATCCAGGTCGCGTCGGCTGACGGGTCGCGGCCCGTCGCGGCGGTCGAGAACCTGATGACGGGCGAGCGTCATGCCGTCGAATGGGGCGGCATCCGTCTGTGGATCGATCCGGAGCGCGATCCCGCCGTCCTGCTGCGCTGCCTGGCTTGAGGGAGCGCAGGTCATGAACGTGATGTCATCGGTCGATTCCAGGGAAGTGACGGTCGGCGAAGCCGCCGACGAGCTCTGGTACAAGGACGCCATCATCTATCAGCTCCACGTCAAGGCGTTCGCTGACAGCAACAATGACGGCATCGGCGATTTCGCCGGGCTGACCGAGAAGCTGGGATACCTGCAGGATCTCGGCGTCACCACGCTGTGGCTATTGCCGTTCTATCCCTCGCCGGGCCGCGATGACGGCTACGACATCGCCGACTACGGCGACATCAATCCCGATTTCGGGACGATGAAGGATTTCAAGCGCTTCATCCAGGAAGCCAAGAAGCGCGGATTGCGCGTCATCACCGAACTCGTCATCAACCACACCTCCGACCAGCACGACTGGTTCAAGCGCGCCCGCCGCAGCGACCCGAAGTCCTCCGCCCGCAACTGGTATGTCTGGAGCGACACCGACCAGAAATACCAGGGCACGCGGATCATCTTCACCGACACCGAGAAGTCGAACTGGACCTGGGATCCGGAGGCCGGCCAGTTCTACTGGCACCGCTTCTTCTCGCACCAGCCGGACCTGAACTTCGACAATCCGCGGGTGGTCAGCGCGCTGGTGCAGGTGATGAAGCGCTGGCTCGACACCGGCGTGGACGGCTTCCGCCTCGACGCCATTCCCTATCTCTGCGAGCGCGACGGCACCAACAACGAGAACCTGCCGGAGACGCACGCCATCATCAAGCGGCTGCGCCGCGAGCTCGACTCCTACGCCAAGGGCAAGGTGCTGCTCGCCGAGGCCAATCAATGGCCGGAAGACGTTCAGGAATATTTCGGCCGCGGCGACGAATGCCACATGGCCTACCACTTCCCGCTGATGCCGCGCATCTACATGGCGATCGCGCAGGAAGACCGCTTCCCGATCACCGACATCCTGCGCCAGACGCCCGACATCCCGAACAGCTGCCAGTGGGCGCTGTTCCTGCGCAATCACGACGAGCTGACGCTGGAAATGGTCACCGACGTCGAGCGCGATTACCTGTGGTCGACCTACGCCAACGATCCCCGCGCCCGTATCAATGTGGGCATCCGCCGCCGGCTGGCGCCGCTGATGGACAACGACCGGCGCAAGATCGAGCTGATGAACTCGCTGCTGCTGTCGTTCCCGGGAACGCCGATCATCTACTACGGCGACGAGATCGGCATGGGCGACAATATCTATCTCGGCGACCGCAACGGCGTCCGCACGCCGATGCAGTGGTCGCCGGACCGCAATGGCGGCTTCTCGCGCGCCGATCCCGCGCGGCTCTACGCGCCGACCATCATGGACCCGGTGTATGGCTACGAGTCCGTCAACGTCGAGGCGCAGTCACGCAGCCTGTCCTCGCTGCTCTCCGCCACCAAGCGGCTGATCGCGGTTCGCAAGTCCACGCCCGCCTTCGGCCGCGGCACCATGACGTTCATCCGCCCGGAGAACCGCTCGGTGCTGTGCTATGTGCGCCAGTATCAGGACCAGGTGATCCTGTGCGTCGCCAACCTGTCGCGATCGGCGCAGGCGACCGAACTCGACCTCTCCGCCTGGAAGGGCCGCATTCCGCTCGAGATGCTGGGTCGCACGCGCTTCCCGGCGATCGGCGACCTGCCCTACATGGTCACGCTGGCGCCGTACGGATTCTACTGGTTCGAGTTGCAGGAGCCCGACAAATCGGTGCCGGTGGTGCTGCGCGCAGTGCCCGAGTTCGAGACGCTGGTCGTGCCGGTGAACGCCACCTGGGTATCGCTGGCGCGCGAGCGCGGCGTGTTCGAGCGGGACGTGCTTCCCGCCCATCTGGCGCGGACCCGCTGGTATCCGGAGCGATCGGCCAAGGCGATCCAGCCGGCGCTGGTCTCTGCCGTGCCGTTCTGCGACATCGGCGACAACCGCCCGTGGCTGGCGTTCTTCGAGACGACGCAACGCGGCGTCACCACGCGCTACGTGCTGCCGATGCAGATCGAATGGGTGCGCTTCGATCGCGAGCGCTACAATCCGCATGCATTCGCCGCCGTCCGCCAGGGCGCGCGCGAAGGAACGCTGCTCGATGTGGCGACCGATCAGATCTTCATCGCGCTGTTGCTGCGGAACCTGCGCGAATCCCTGGTCGTCGAGGAAGGCGAACAGGGATTGCGGCTGGAGTTCAAGCCCACCACCCGCTTCTCGGACCGCCCGGTGCGGCAGCCGGAACGCATCCGCGCGGTCGAAACCGAACAGTCGAACTCGACGGCGCTGGTCGACGAAGATTATGTCGTCAAGATCTACCGGAAGCTGGAAAACGGCGTCAACCCCGAGATCGAGATGGGCCGCTTCCTCACCGACGTCGTGGGTTTCGCCAACACGCCGGCCCTGCTCGGCAGCGTCGAACTGGTCGACGGCGACAAGCGAAGCGCCATCGGCATCGTCCACAGCTTCGTCGCCAACCAGGGCGACGCCTGGATCGTGACATCAAGCTATCTCGACCGCTTCGTCGACGAGCAGCGCCTGCTTCCGCCGTCCGATCGCCCCGGCGAAAGCGAGGAGCAGGTCCCCTATCTGCGTTACATGTCGCAAGCCGGGCGACGCACCGGCGAGATGCATGTCGCGCTCGCCGGCAACAGCGAGCTTGCCGAATTCGCGCCGGAGCCGACCCGGCCGGAGGACGTGCAGCGCTGGATCGACGATATCCTGCTCCGAGCGGAGCGTGTCGCCGACACGCTCCGGCAACGGCGCGACACGCTGAAGGAAGCGGACCGGCCGCTGGTCGACCGGCTGCTGGCGCTGCAGGAGGACCTGCCGGGCCGCCTGAACGCGATGCTGCCGCGCGACATCGACGGTCTCAACATCCGTCACCATGGCGATCTTCACCTCGGGCAGTTGCTGATCGTCAAGGACGACATCTTCATCATCGACTTCGAGGGTGAACCGCGGCGCACGATCGCAGAGCGCCGCCGCAAGGCCCCGGCGGCGCGAGACGTCGCCGGCCTGATCCGCTCGATCGACTACTCCGCCACCGCCGCCTACGAGCGCGCCCTGAGAGTCGGCTCCGACGACCAGAACCGGCTGGCGGCGGCGCTGGCCGAATGGCGTGACCGCGCCGTGGACGCGTTTCTCGCCAGCTATCGCGAGACCACCGCCAACCACCGCTTCTGGCCCGCCGGTGAGGAAGCCGCCGACCAGATCCTGAACTTCTTCCTGCTCGAGAAGGCCTTCTACGAGGTCGAGTACGAACTGTCGCATCGGCCCGACTGGTTGCGCGTCCCGCTCACCGGAATCATCAGGATCCTCACGCAACAACCGGACGCTGCTGCATGACGAAACTTTCCGCCGAAGCCTACGCGATCATCGAAGGCCGCCACACCGATCCGTTCCGCTATCTCGGCCTTCATGCCGAAGGCGACCGCAAGATCGTGCGTGCGTTCCTCCCCGAGGCGCGGAATGTCGAGGCGATCGGCGAGCACGGCGAGCGCACGCCGCTGGAACAGATCCACGAATCCGGGCTGTTCGCAGGTCCCTTGCCGAATGGCTCGAGCAAATACCGGTTGCGTGCCCGCTTCGGCGACAACGTCGTCGAACTGGACGACCCCTACCGCTTTCCGCCTGTCCTGACCGATTTCGATCTCCATCTGCTCGGCGAAGGCACCCATCAGCGGATCTACGACAAGCTCGGCGCGCATCCGATGACGCTCGATGGCGTCGATGGCGTTGCCTTCGTGGTGCTGGCCCCGAACGCCAGGGGCGTCAGCGTCGTCGGCGATTTCAATTTCTGGAACCGGCGGCGGCACCCGATGCGGGTGCGCGGCGTCGGCTATTGGGAGCTGTTCATTCCGCAGGCCCGCGTCGGCGATCACTACAAGTTCGACATCATCGAACCGAACGGCCAGCACCTGCCGATGAAGGCCGATCCGTTCGCCTTCGCCGCCGAGGTCCGGCCCAAGACGGCGTCGATCGTCTTCGACGAGGCCAAGCTGTCGCGCCCGCGGCCGGCGCCATCGGGCCTGAACGCCCTGAGTGCGCCAGTCTCGATCTACGAGGTCCATCTCGGCTCCTGGCGGCGCAAGGGCGGCAATGAATGGCTGACTTATCGCGAACTGGCCGAGCAGCTTCCGGCCTATGTGAAGGATCTCGGCTTTACGCATGTCGAATTTCTTCCCGTCAGCGAGCATCCGTTCGACGGCTCCTGGGGTTACCAGCCGACCGGCCTGTACGCCCCGACCAGCCGGTTCGGCAGCCCCGAAGACTTCGCCGCGCTGGTCGAAGCCTGCCATCGCGAAGGCATCGCCGTATGGCTCGACTGGGTGCCCGGCCATTTTCCCGACGATCCCCACGGCCTCGGCCACTTCGACGGCACCGCGCTGTACGAGCACGCCAACCCGCTGCAGGGCCGCCATCTCGACTGGGGCACGCTGATCTACAATTACGGCCGCACCGAAGTGGTGAATTTCCTGGTGTCGAACGCGCTGTTCTGGCTCGACCGCTACGCCATCGACGGCCTGCGCGTCGACGCGGTCGCCTCGATGCTCTATCTGGACTACAGCCGGCCGCCGGGCGAATGGATTCCGAACAAGCATGGCGGGCGGGAAAATCTCGAAGCCATCGACTTCCTGCGCCGCTTCAACGCCGAGGTGTTTTCGCGCTATCCGCAGGCCACGACGGCGGCGGAAGAATCGACGGCGTGGCCGCAGGTGTCCCGGCCCGTGGAGTTCGGCGGCCTGGGCTTCGGCTACAAATGGAACATGGGCTGGATGCACGACACGCTGAAATATATCGGCAAGGATCCGATCCATCGGAAGTATCATCACGGCGACATCCTGTTCGGCCTGCACTACGCGTTCTCGGAAAACTTCATCCTGCCGCTGTCGCATGACGAGGTCGTGCACGGCAAACGCTCGATCCTCGGCCGCATGCCCGGCGACGACTGGCAGCGCTTCGCCAACCTGCGAGCCTATTACAGCTTCATGTACGGCCACCCCGGCAAGAAGCTGATGTTCATGGGCTGCGAGTTCGCCCAGGAGCGCGAGTGGAACCACGATCATTCGCTGGACTGGCACCTCCTGGAGCAGGAAAGACACGCCGGCATCCAGTCGCTGATCCGCGACCTCAACCGCGTGTATCGCAGCGTGCCGGCGCTGCACGAACTCGATTGCGACCAGGCCGGATTCGAATGGGTCATCACGGACGATTCCGGCGGCAACGTCTATGGCTGGATCCGCAAGGGCAACGACGCGCGGGCGCGGTGCCTCGTGATCGTGAACTTCTCTCCGAACGTCTATTATGATTATCGCGTCCAGGTGCCGTTCGCCGGCAAGTGGCGCGAGGTCTTCAATTCGGACTCGGCGCATTACGGCGGCAGCAATGTCGGCAATATCGGTGAGATCCAGGCACGCGAGGCGCTGGTGCCCGAACTGCGTCTGACGATTCCGCCGCTGGCTGCGATCTACCTCGTACCGGAAAGCTGACCATGCGACTGACGGGGGGAACTTCCTCGCGCCTCGGTGCAAGCTGGGACGGAAGGGGCACCAACTTTGCGCTGTTCTCGGCCAACGCCGAGAAGGTCGAGCTGTGCCTGTTCGACAGCCTGGGCCGCCGGGAGCTCGAACGGATCGAACTGCCCGAACGCACCGAGGATGTCTGGCACGTCTATCTCAACGACGTGTCGCCGGGGCAACTTTACGGCTATCGCGTTTACGGCCCCTATGCGCCCGAGCGCGGCCACCGCTTCAACGCCAACAAGCTGCTGCTCGATCCCTATGCCAGGCGGCTTGCCGGCCGGCTGGTGTGGAGCGACGCGCATTTCGCCTACCGCACCGGCAGCGCGCGCGAAGATCTCTCGTTCGACCGGCGCGACAACGCGCGCGGCATGCCGAAGGCCGTCGTCGTCGACGAGACCTTCAACTGGGGCCGCCGCGAGATGCTGCGCCCCAACATTCCCTGGCAGGACACCATCATCTACGAGGCCCACGTCAAGGGCCTGACGCAGAAGCGCGGCGACGTTCCGCCGGGGTTGCGCGGCACCTATGGCGGGCTGTGTTCGCCGGCGATTATTGATCACCTCAAGCGGCTCGGCGTCACCACCATCGAACTGCTGCCTATGCATGGACTGGTCGACGACCGCATGCTGGTCGAGAAGAAGCTGTCGAATTACTGGGGCTACAACACGCTGGCGTTCTTTGCCCCGGAACCGCGCTACGCCCAGGACAACGCGCTGGATTCGTTCCGCACCACCGTGGCACGGCTCCACGACGCCGGCATCGAGGTGATGCTCGACGTTGTCTACAACCATACCGCCGAGGGCAATCATCTCGGGCCGACGCTGTCGTTCCGCGGCATCGACAATGCGTCCTATTACTGGCTGATGCCGGACAATCCGCGATACTACGACGACTTCACCGGCTGCGGCAGCTCGGTCAACCTCACCCATCCGCGCGTGATGCAGATGGTGATGGATTCGCTGCGCTACTGGGTCGAGGTCTGTCACGTCGATGGCTTCCGCTTCGACCTCGCGACCACGCTGGCGCGCGAACCGCACGGCTTCGACCGCAACGCCCCGTTCCTGACCGCGGTGCGCCAGGACCCTGTGTTGGCCAACGTCAAGATGGTCGCCGAACCCTGGGATCTCGGCATGGGCGGCTATCAGGTAGGCGCCTTTCCCTCGCAATGGTCGGAGTGGAACGACCGCTATCGCAGCGCGCTGCGGCGCTACTGGAGCGGCGAAGGCAGCCTGATCGGCGACATCTCGCGCCGCATGACCGCCTCCTCCGACCTGTTCCATCACGACGGCCGTGCGACGCGCGCCGGCATCAACCACATCACGGTGCATGACGGTTTCACGCTGGCGGACCTGTTCAGCTACAACGAGAAGCACAACGAGGCCAATGGCGAGGACAATCGCGACGGCTCCAACGACAATCACAGCAACAATTGCGGCCATGAGGGCCCGACCGATGACGCAGGCATCGTCGCACTGCGCCGCCAGCTCCGCAAGAACCAGCTCGCCTGCCTGTTCCTGGCGCAGGGCACGCCGCTGATGCTGGCCGGCGACGAGGTCGGCAACTCGCAGAATGGCAACAACAACGCCTATTGCCAGGACAACGATATCGGGTGGGTCGATTGGGACAATCTCGGCAAGGAAGGCGACGACTTCACCGGCTTCGTCGGTCACATGACGGCGCTGCGCCGGCGCTTCGGGCAGATCCGCTGCCAGCGCTGGCTCGACGGGCGTCGCACCGACGGTTCGTATGGCGTGCTGTGGCTGACGCCATCCGCCGAGGAAATGACCGAGACGGACTGGACGTTTCCGGACGGCCGCTTTCTCGCCTATGTGCTGGGCCCGATGGAACAAGGGCAGGCGCCGATCTTTATCGTGCTGAACGCCGCGCCCGAAGAGATCGGATTCAAATTGCCCGAGATGAGTGAATACAGAATCTGGCAGCAGGTGCTGAACACGGCGCAGGCCGTGCAGACCCCAGCCGACTTCGTCTCGGGCGCCGAGACCAAGGCGCCGCCACGCACGGTGCTTGCGTTCGCGGGCTCGGCATGAGCGGCCGCCAGTTCGGCCCAAGGCTGACCGAAGCCGGCGTTCAGTTTCGGCTGTGGGCACCGGCAGCCAAACGTGTCGACGTGCTGCTGGAGCAACCGCACGCGCTGACCCGTGGCGAGAATGGCTGGTTCGCCACCGACATCGCCGGCGTCAAACCCGGCTCGCGCTACAAGTTTCGCATCGACGACGAGATCGACGTGCCCGATCCGGCATCGGACTTCCAGCCCGAGGACGTGTTCGGCCCGAGCGAGATAATCGATCACTCAGCCTTTGCGTGGCGGGCCGCGAACTGGCGCGGGCGGCCGTGGCAGGAAGCTGTCATCGTCGAGGCCCATGTCGGCACCTTCACCGCGCAAGGCACCTATCGCGCCATGATCGACAGGCTCGATCATCTCGTCGAAACCGGCATTACGGTGCTGGAACTGATGCCGCTGGCGGACTTCGCCGGATCGCGCAACTGGGGCTATGACGGCGTGCTGTGGTATGCGCCCGACAGCGCCTATGGCAGGCCTGAGGATCTCAAGACGCTGATCGACGAGGCGCACCAGCGCGGGCTGATGGTGCTGCTCGACGTGGTCTACAATCATTTCGGGCCGGAGGGGAATTACCTCGGCCGCTATGCGCCGGACTTCTTCACCGAAGCGCAGACCCCGTGGGGCAGCGCGATCGACTATCGCATGAGCGAAGTACGCACATTCGCGATCGAGAATGCACTGCACTGGCTGCGCGACTATCGCCTCGACGGGCTGCGGCTCGACGCCGTCAACAGCATCGTCGAGCCGGGCGGACTCTCGCTGCTGCACGAAATCAGCGCGGCCGCCGGCCGTCTCGCCGCGGAAACCGGCCGCCATATTCACCTGGTGCTGGAAAACGGCGACAACCGCGCGAGCCTCCTGGATCCTGTCCAGGATCCGCCGCAGGGTAAATATCGCGCGCAATGGAACGACGACTATCATCACGCCTGGCGCGTGCTGATGACCGGCGAGAAGCAGGGTTATTATTGCGACTACCAGCGCTCGCCGATCTCGGACATCGCCCGCGCGCTGTCGTCAGGATTCGTCTATCAGGGCGAAGCATCGGAATTTCGCGGCGGAAAGCGTGGCGAACCGAGCGGGCATCTTGCGCCAACGGCCTTCATCAATTTCCTGCAGAACCACGACCAGATCGGCAATCGCGCGCTGGGCGACCGCCTCGAAGACGTTGCCGACGCGCGAGCGATCGAGGCGGCGCTGGCGGTGCTGCTGATCGCGCCCGGGATTCCCATGCTGTTCATGGGCGAGGAATGGGGCTCGAAAGCCTCCTTCCCGTTCTTCTGCGATTTCGGCGGCGATCTCGCTGACGCCGTCCGCAAGGGCCGCCGCGTCGAGTTGGCCTGGGCTTATGCGGAATATGGCGACGAGGTGCCCGACGCGCTTGCCGCTTCGACAAGAGACTCCGCGGTGCTCGACTGGGATAGGCGCGACGCGCCCGTGGCGCGGAAGCGCCTGACGCTGGTCAAAGACCTCCTGGAAGTTCGGCGAGAGCAGATCGTGCCCCGCCTGCCGGGTGCCGCCTTTGGGAAGGCACACGCAGCCGACAATGGCCTGCTCACCGCCAACTGGCACATGGGCGACGGCGCCGTGCTTCGCCTTTCCGCCAATCTGTCGGATCAGCCGATCAGCCAACCATCGGCCGAAGCCGGGGGAACCCTGATCTGGGGCAGCGAGTTGAGTGAGCGCGTCCCGCCATGGTCGGTGCGCTGGCATATCGGATAGCAAAATGCCCCCGGCGATCCCGATCGCGACCTACCGCCTGCAGCTCACTGCCGATTTCAACTTCGAAGCCGCCGCCGGCGTCGTGCCGTATTTGAAGGCGCTCGGCGTGACGCATCTCTATGCCTCCCCCTTTCTGAAGGCGCGCAAAGGATCGAGCCATGGCTATGACATCGTCGACCACACACAGCTTAATCCCGAGCTTGGCGGCGAGGCCGGATTTGAGCGGCTGAGCACGGCATTGCGGCAGCACGACCTCGGGCTGATTCTGGATTTCGTGCCCAATCATGTCGGCGTGCATTTTGCCGATAATCCGTGGTGGCTCGACGTGCTCGAATGGGGGCCCGCCTCGCCGCACGCGGCCTCGTTCGACATCGACTGGGAGCAGCTGCCACATCGCAACCGCGGCGGCGTGCTGCTGCCGATCCTGGGTGCTTCCTACGGGGAAGCACTGGAGCGCGGCGAGATCGAGTTGCGCTACGACGCCGACGAAGGCAGCTTCTCGGCGTGGTATTTCGAACATCGGCTGCCGATTGCGCCGGAGCGCTACGGCGAAATCCTGCGCATGGCCATCAAGGAAGCCGGTGCCGAACAAAGCACGCCGGGAAAGGAGATGCTTGCCCTTGCCGCGCGCTATGCCGGGCTGCGCCATCCCAACCGCAAGGAAGCGCCGGATTTCAAGGCCCGATTGAGGGACATCTCCGGCGGGGCGGAGATCATCGCGCGGGGGCTCGACGCCTATCGCGCCGGACCGGACCGCGTTGCCGCGACGCTGGCGCTGCACCATCTGCTGGAACGGCAGCACTACCGGCTCGCCCATTGGCGGCTTGCCTCCAGCGATATCAACTACCGCCGCTTCTTCGATATCAACACGCTGGCAGGGCTGCGCGTCGAGGATGCCGGAACCTTCGAGGCGATCCATCGCCTGGTGAGGCGGCTGATCGAGGAAGGGAAGCTGCAGGGGCTACGGCTAGACCACATCGACGGCCTGCGCGATCCCGTCCAGTATTTTCAGCGCCTTCGCCGGCTGGTCCGCGAGGCGCAGCGCGACCGCATCGCGCCGTTCTACGTGGTGATCGAGAAAATTCTCGGCGAGCAGGAAAAGCTGCCGGCGTTCAGCGGCGTCCACGGCACCACCGGATATGAGTGGATGAACGCCATAACGCAGGTACTCACCGATGGAAGCGGCCTCGGGCCACTCGACGAGATCTGGCGGCAGATCAGCAACCGCTCGCCGCAGCTCGATCCTGTGCTGAAGGAGGCCAAGCGCCGCGTGCTGGAAACGCTGCTGGCCAGCGAATTCACCGTACTGACGCGCCTGCTCGCGCGCATCGCCAGCGGACATTACTCCACCCGCGACTATTCTGCCGACAGCCTGCGGCAGGCGCTCGAACTCTACGTGCTGCACTTCCCGGTCTATCGCACCTACCTGACGTCATCCGATGTGACCGATCACGACCGCAAGCTGATCGCGGAGACCATCGAACGGGCGCGCGCCGACTGGTTTGCGGCCGACGACGGCATCTTCGATTTCCTGCGCGACACCTTGACGATGGATCTGGTCGATCCCGGACGCGCCGCCCACAGCGCGCCGCGCGTGCGCCGGTTCGCGCTGAAGGTGCAGCAGTTCACCGGGCCGATGATGGCAAAATCGCTCGAGGACACGACCTTCTACCGCTACCACCGCCTGCTCGCGCTCAATGAAGTGGGCGGCGATCCGGCGGCAAAGCCGCTCTCTGTAGAGAGCTTCCACGGGCTGATGCAAACCCGCGCCAGGGAATGGCCGCATGGCATGACGGCGACCGCGACCCACGACACCAAGCGCGGCGAGGATGCCCGCGCGCGGATCATGGCGCTGGCGGAAATTCCCGGCGAATGGACCAGCGCCGTGGCGCGGTGGAAGCTGCTCAACGCGCCGCATGTGACGGCAGAGGGAAATTTTCGCGCGCCGTCGGCGACGTTCGAATACATGCTGTATCAGGCACTGCTGGGGGCATGGCAGCCCGACGATGCCTCGTTTGCGGAGCGAATGCAGGAATACGCGCTCAAGGCCGCGCGCGAGGGCAAGGAGGAGACGAGCTGGCTCAACCCGCACGAACCTTACGAAGCGGGTGTCAAGCGCTTCGTCGCAAGAATCCTCGATCCCGCGCTGTCAGGCGAATTTCTGGGTTCGCTGCAAACGCTGGCACAGCGCCTGTCACTGCTGGGCGCGGTGAACTCGCTCAGCCAGATCACGTTGAAGGCGACCATGCCGGGCGTGCCTGACTTCTATCAGGGCACGGAGCTTTGGGATTTTTCGCTGGTCGATCCCGACAACCGGCGGCCGGTCGATTTTGCCGCACGCGCCCGCCTGCTGGAGACGCTGGAGGAGCCAGACTGGCATCGGCTGGTGCGGGAATGGCCCAGCGGCCATTTGAAGCTGGCCTGGACAAGGCAACTTCTGAAGCTGCGAACCGAACTGGCCAGTGTATTCACTGACGGCGATTATGAGCCGCTGGAGATGACCGGGCAGCATCGCGATCATTTCATCGCATTCGCACGGCGACACGGCCGCGATGCCGCAATCGTCGTGGTCCCGCGTTGTTTCGCCGCGTTCACCGACCAGGGCCGAAGCTGGCCGGTTTCTGCGATGTACGATGCGGCGCTGAGTGTCAGCGGCTATGCCGTCGAAGGCTTCGCCGATGCCGACGCGACGCAACTGCGCCTGTCAGACCTGCTGGCGCACCTGTCGGTCGCGGTGCTGAAGGCCCGGTTCAACGGGGCGATAAAGCCTGCACGAAGGCGCAGCCGGACATCAGCCCTTCCTGGTCAGTAGCAGCGTGCCGCGGCTGCGGATCGCAGCTTGCGCGACCTCTGCAAAGCGCTGCAGCAGCCACGGCAGCACGACTTCCACCTGCACATGATCCTCGGCGACGTCGACATGGCCGGCCGCCGCCTGCCCGAGCGCGCGAACACGAAAGATCATCCGGTTGTCTTCCCACCGTTCCTCGTCGACACTGAGCACAGGCACGCTGGTGGCGGCGCGCGAAAGCCCCGTCTTCAGGCGGCGCATCGCCTCCTCGCGTCCCAGACTGTGCGGAATGGAAACCACAAGCGGCTTGCTCATCGACCTGATCCTCCGTTGCTCCGATCGCATGTAATAACGCGCAATCAGAAGCGTAAGGGCGCGTGCATCATCGCGGCGCCTGCTGGAACTTTCATGGCTCCTCCTCGTTGTTCATGCTGAAGGGCAGAGCAAGCAAATACCCCGCTTCGGGCTGAGGAGAAATTCATGTCACTCGGGACCATCATTCTTATCATTCTCATCATCGCCCTGCTCGGCGGTTTCAGCGGCATCGGCGGCGGTCCGTTCTACGGCACCGGCTATTACGGCGGCGGCGGCCTTGGGCTGATCATCGTGATCCTGCTGATCCTGCTGCTGCTCGGGAAATTATAACACACGCGCAAACGCGTGGGTGGGTAACGGGCCCCATCCATCTCACACCAGGATTGTCGTCACCCGCGAAGGCGGGTGACCCAGTATTCCAGAGACGCCAGCGGTTCAACCGATAAGCCGCGGCGTACTGGATACCCCGCCTTCGCGGGGTATGACGAGTGTGGGTGGCGTGGCGAGTGTGAATGCACGCGCTACTTTCCTACTTCGCTTCCAGCCTCTTCATCGCCGCCTTGATCGACGCTGCCGCATCATCATAGTCCTGCCATGCCTTCGTCTTTGCCAGCAGCACCGGCACAGTCCGCACCGTATATTTCTTCGGATCGAGATCGGAGCGCACCTGCGTCCAGGTCAGCGGCATCGATACGGTAGCGCCCTCACGCGCGCGGGGCGACAGCACGGCGACGGCGGTCGACATGCGGTCGTTGCGCAAGTAGTCGAGGAAGATCTTTCCCCTGCGCGCCTTCTTCGACATGTTGAGCAGATATCGCTCGGGCTCGTCGTTCGCCATCCACTGGCAGACGCCCTGCGCAAACGCCTTGGCTTCCTTCCAGCTGACCTTGTCGCGCGCGCCATGGAGCAGCGGCGTCACGACGTGCAGGCCCTTGCCGCCGGTGGTCTTGCAGAAGCTCTCCAGACCCACCGCTGTGAGACGCTCGCGCATGTCCTTGGCGGCCTCGATCACATCAGCGAACTCAACCTCAGGCGCGGGGTCGAGATCGAACACCAGCCGCCCCGGCGTGTCGTAATCGTCAGGCGCGCAATTCCAGGGATGCAGCTCCAGCCCGCCGCTCTGCGCCACGGCCGCCAGTGCCTCGACGCGATCGATCTGCAAATAGGGCCTGCGATCGCCCGCGACCTTGGCGAGCTTGAGCAGTTCCGAACCGCCGGACATGCCGTGGCGCTGGAAGAAGGTCTCGCCCTTGATGCCGTCCGGCGCGCGCACCACGGAACACGGCCGCCCCCTGATGTGGCCGATCATCCAATCTCCGACCGCCTCGAAATATTGGGCGAGGTCGAGCTTGGTGACGGGCTCCCCATCGCCGCCATCGGGCCACAACGCCTTGTCGGGTTTGGAGATGACGACGCCCATCACCTCGGCGGACTTGTTCGCCGATGATTTCCCGGACCTGACCAGCGGCTTCGCGACTTTCGTCATCACGGGCACCTCCGCCTGCACTTCGTCTGCCGGCTTGTCCTGCCGGAGCCCCTTGAACGCGGCCTGCCGGATGTTGCCGCCGTCCGTCCAGCCGGCGAACTCGATCTCGGCAACCAGTTCGGGTTTCAGCCAATGCACGTCGCGGGTCTTCTTCGGCGCATCCTTGCCGCCGAACGGATTCCTGGCCGAAGCTTTCGCCTTCAACGCCGGCATGATGCGGCGAACCGTGTCCTGCCCGAAGCCGGTGCCGACCATCCCGACGAACGCCAGATGGCCGTTGCGATGGACGCCGGCCATCAGCGAGCGGAATTTTCCGTTGGTGGTCTTCCAGCCGCCGAGCACTACCTCCTGCCCGCCGCGCACCTTGGCCTTGGTCCAGCTCTCGGAGCGGCCGGAGCGATAGGGCGCGTCGAGCTTCTTGGAGATGATGCCCTCGAGCTGCAGTTGCTTGGCGGATTGCAGCACGGTATCGCCGCGCTCTTCGAAGTGATCGACGTAACGGATCAGCTTTTCACCGCCCTTGCGCCGCTCCAGAAGATGCTTCAACCGCGCCTTGCGTTCGCGCAGCGGCAGCAAGCGAAGATCCTCTCTGCCGTGAAACAGCAGGTCGAACGCGAAGAAGATGAGATTGTCGGTCTTGCCGTCCGACAATGCCTCCTGCAGCGCCGAAAAATGCGGGACGCCTTTATTGTCGAGCGCGGCGATCTCGCCGTCGATCAGAACATCGGGGAACGATTCCGCTTCGCGGGCGATGGCACCGAACTTTTTGGTCCAGTTCAGTCCCTTTCGGGTATTCAGCGCAACCTCGCCATCCTCGACACGCAGTTGCACGCGGTAGCCGTCGAACTTGACCTCGTGGCACCAGCCATCCGAATTGGGCGGGCGTTCGACGGTGGCGCAAAGCTGCGGCGCGACGAAATCAGGTATGGCAGCGACCTTCTTCGGTTTGACGGCCTTCGCCGCCGAACGTGTTTTCGTCTCGGGAACGGATCGCAGCGCCGCCGTTTTGCCCTTGGTCGTCTTGCCCCTGGCGCGCGCCTCGGCGGCATCGCCGCGGTTCGATTGCCAGACTGCGTCCGCTTTCGTCTTGCCCTTGGCCAGCATGAACGGCTTTGGCGCCTTGCCCTTGCCGTCGGCGATCTGCGCCATCGTTCGTCCCGAGGCCACCGATCGATCCTGATCGAGGATGTCGTTGGCCTCGCCTTCTCTCGCGAATTCGTCGCGGTGCTTGATCAGCAGCCAGTTGGTGCGCTTGCCGCCATAGCGGTCGCCCTTCATCCGCACCAGCACCCAACTGCCGTGCAGTTTGTCGCCATGCAGGGTAAATTTCAGATCGCCCTTCCTGAAGCCGCGATCGGGATCATCGGACTCCCAGAAGCCGCGATCCCACAGCATCACGGTGCCGCCGCCATACTGGTCATCGGGAATCGTGCCTTCGAAGTCGCCGTAGTCCAGCGGATGGTCCTCGACCTCGACCGCCAGCCGCTTGTCGCGTGGATCGAGCGAGGGGCCGCGCGTCACCGCCCAGGACTTGAAGACGCCCTCGAACTCCAGCCGCAGGTCGTAATGCAGCCGGGTCGCGTCGTGCTTCTGGATCACGAACCGGCGGCCTCTGGCGGGGGAGACCCTGATATCGCCGGAGGGCTCTGCGGTCTTGCCGAAATCGCGCTTCTTCCGGTACGTGCTCAGGCTCTTCAACGCCACGGCCAAACCTCAGGGATCAAGGCCGCCCGGGCGGCAAACGAAAACCTATAGTAGCCGTTGAAGTTCCCAAACCCAACCGTGACGGGGATTGCAATGGACCGTCATTGCGGGGTTAGCGCTTTGACTTCTTCGCCTTCTTCGCCGTTTTGCGTTTCTTCGAAGCCTTCTTCGGCACCTTCTTGCCCTTGGCTCGCGCCTCGGACAGGCCGATCGCGATCGCCTGCTTGCGGCTGGTGACCTTGCGGCCCGAGCGGCCGCTCTTCAGCGTGCCGGCCTTGCGCTTTTTCATTGCGCGCTCGACATCGGCGGATGCCTTCCTTGAGTATTTCCGTGCCATGGCTTTGCTCCGTTCGAAGGAAAACAATTCCCTGCCTCGGGCGAGGTTCCGGATCTGCTTGCTTTGCGCGGTGGCGGCGGGCATTTTGGCCCGCAGGAGCAGCCTTGGGGTACCTGAAGCGCCGGCAAAAACGGCGCCGCCCCCAGACACCGGGGAGGACTTTCATGGCATTGACGCTATCCCACGTCGCAGGACCGGCCACGCCTGCGGTACGGGAGATGACGTTCGGCGACCTCCTGCGCAAGGCGGCCGAGGCGGCGCCCGATCGCCTGGCCCTGATTGCGGGCGTTCCCGATCCAAAGCTGCGGCGGCAATGGACCTACGCGCAGTTCTACCGGGAAGTCCAACGCACCGCGCGGGCACTCTTGTCCCGTTTCAAGCCGGGCGAGCGCATCGCGGTCTGGGCGCAGAACATCCCGGAATGGGTGATGCTCGAATTCGGCGCCGGCATGGCGGGCATGGTGCTGGTCACCGTGAACCCGGCCTTTCGCGCCAGGGAGGTCGAGTATGTGCTGAAGCAGTCGCGCTCGGCCGGCGTGTTCGTCGTCAACGGTTTTCGCGGCAACCCGATGCTGGAGACCGTTCAGGCGGTGGCGCCGAACTGCCCTGAACTGCGCGAAATCATCTGCTTCGACGACTGGGATTCGTTCATCGCCGCGGGCGACGACGAGCGCATCACGCTGCCCGCCGTCAGCCCCGACGATCCGGTCATGATCCAGTATACGTCGGGCACAACGGGCTTTCCGAAAGGCGCCCTGCTCCGCCATCGCGGGCTTCTCAACAACGGCGCCGACACCGCCGAACGGATGGGCGTCGATCCCGGCGACGTCTTCATCACCACCATGCCGCTGTTTCACACCGGCGGCTGCGTCTGCTGCGTGATCGGCTCGGTCTCGAAGGCGGCAACCCAGGTGCTGATCGAGGCATTCGACCCCGCCATCGTGCTCGAAATGTTCGGCACCTATCGCGGCAGTGCGATGGTCAGCGTTCCCACCATGCTGGTCGCCATGCTGGAGCACCCTTCGTTTGCAACCACCGACCTGTCGTCGGTCAAGGCGATCTGCTCCGGCGGCTCCACGGTGCCGGCGCCGCTGGTGAAACGGTTCGAGGAACAGCTCGGCGCGCCCTTCACCATCGTGTTCGGCCAGACCGAATGCTCGCCGGTCGCAGCGCAGACCCAGACCTGCGACAGCGTCGAGGACAAGGCCAACACGATCGGTCTGCCGCTGCCCAACATGGAAACCAAGATCATCGATCCCAACACCGGCGAGACCGTACCCATCGGCACGGTCGGCGAGTTCTGCACCCGCGGTTATCACGTGATGCTCGGCTACTTCGAAATGCCGGACGCGACTGCCGCGGCCATCGATGCCGACGGCTGGCTGCACACCGGCGATCTCTGCGCGATGGACGCACGCGGCTACTGCACCGTCGAAGGCCGCCTCAAGGACATGATCATCCGCGGCGGCGAAAACATCTATCCGCGCGAACTCGAAGAGCTGCTGTTCCGCCATCCCAAGGTCGGCGAAGTCGCCGTGATCGGCGTTCCCCATGAGAAGTGGGGCGAAGAGGTCGCGGCCTTCATCCGCCCGGCGCCCGGCGCGGTGATCGAAAAGGAAGAGATGATCGACTACATGCGCGCCTCGCTCGCCCCGCACAAGACGCCAAAGCACTGGTTCGTCGTCGAGGCGTTTCCGCTGACGGGCTCGGGCAAGATCCAGAAGTTCAAGCTGCGGGAGGCCTGGACCAAGGGCGAGATGACGGCGATTTAGGGCCCAGACACAAAATATCGAAAACAACCCCATGCAAAGTAGAGGATGGGGCCAAGTTCGTCGGCCCTGCGCCCCGTCATTCCGGGATGCGCCTTCAGGCGCAGGCCCGGAATCCATCCCGCGGCCTGAGCCGGTATCACGATGGATTCCGGGTTCGATGCTTTGCGTCGCCCCGGAATGACAGCCTCGGTGAATAGTCGTCGCCTACCCCCTGAAGGTCGGTTGCCTCGGGTGGATGCAATCCTTGAAGTCCGCAAAGCCTTTCCAGGCCGGCTCGGGCGCGTCCTGTCCGGCGATGGGCGCGTAGATCGACGGCTGGATCGATCCCATGGTCGGAATGTAGCGCGGACAGTTCGGGAAGATCGCGCGCGCGGTGACGCGGACGATGAGCTGCGCGCCGATGGTCTCAGCCAGCAGCGGATCCTTGTCGCTGACGCTCGCGCTGCCGTTGACCCGCAGGCGCTTCGGCTTGTCGTGCATCGCGATGAACAGCAGGCCGACCTCGGCATTGACCACGATGTTGCCGAGGCTCTTGAACATGCCGTTGCCGTCATAGTCGGGAAATGCGATCTCGGAAGGGCCGGTGACGCGCACAAACCCCGGCGCACCGCCCTTGAACGAGCAATCGGGACGGCCTTCGGCATCCGCCGTCGCAAGGAAGAAATACGGCAGGCCTTCGATATAAAGCTTGTCGTCGGCGGTGAATTCCTTCCGCATCAGCTTCTCTTCCAGCCGGTCTGAAATCCGCCGGCTGTCGAACTGATCCTGCAGCTTCCTGTTGCCGTCGTGGTACATGACGCTCTCAGCCATGGCCGTACGTCCTCCGCTCTGGTTTGGCCGGACAGGCCCGCCCGGGTGAGACCCCCACAGGCGAGCATACACGATCGGCCAGCATATCGGATTCAGTCGCGTGAAACCGGTCGCCCGGGTGCAGC
Organism: Pseudomonadota bacterium; assembly: GCA_023422775.1. GTDB lineage: Bacteria > Pseudomonadota > Alphaproteobacteria > Rhizobiales > Xanthobacteraceae > Bradyrhizobium. The sequence goes on along the minus strand of JAFAGM010000048.1, from coordinate 21,215 downwards.
GCGCCGAAACCTGGGCCGGCGCTGGCTATGCGTTGAACAGCCTACTCCGCCGCCGACTGCAGCTCCGCCTTCTCGGCGCGCACGGCGCAGAACTTGAACTCGGGAATCTTGCCGAACGGATCGAGCGCCGGGTTGGTAAGCAGGTTCGCCGCCGCCTCCGCGTAGCAGAACGGCATGAACACCATGTTCTCGGGCACGTCGCGGTCGGAGCGGACCTTGACCTCGACGGCGCCGCGGCGGGTCTGCAGGCGGATGAAATCGCCGGGCCAGACGTCGAGCTTGCGCATGTCCTTTGGCGACATGAAGGCCACCGCCTCCGGCTCGATCTGGTCGAGCACGCTGGCGCGGCGGGTCATCGAGCCGGTGTGCCAGTGTTCGAGCACACGCCCCGTCGACAGCACCATCGGGTATTCGGCATCCGGCACCTCGTCGGGCGCGATCACCTTGGCGGGGACGATCTTGCCGCGACCGCTGGCGGTCGGGAAACCCGTGGTGAAGATGATCTCGTTGCCGGGCTTGTCGGGATCGTCGACCGGATAGGTCACCGCGCCCTCGCGCACCAGGCGATCCCAGGTGATGTTCTTCAGCGACGGCATCACCTGCGTCATCTCGGTGAACACATCGGCCGGGCCGTCATAGTTCCACGGCAGCCCCATGCGCCTGCCGATCTCCTGGATGATCCAGAGATCCTGCCGCGCATCGCCGGGCGGCCGGATCACCTCGCGCGCAAGCTGCACGCGGCGGTCGGTATTGGTGAAGGTGCCGGACTTTTCCGCAAACGCCGAGGCCGGCAGGATCACGTCGGCATGGAACGCCGTCTCGGTGACGAAGAGATCCTGCACCACGAGATGATCGAGCATGGCCAGCGCCCCGCGCGCGTGCTGCAGGTCCGGATCCGACATCGCGGGGTTCTCGCCCTCGATATACATGCCGTTGATCTCGCCGGCATGGATCGCGTTCATGATCTCGACCACCGTCAGGCCACGCACGGGATCGAGATCCTGCTGCCAGAGCTTCTCGAACGGCTCGCGCAGATCGGTGCGGCCGACCGGCTGATAGTCCGGCAGGAACATCGGGATCAGGCCGGCGTCGGAGGCGCCCTGCACGTTGTTCTGGCCGCGCAGCGGATGCAGGCCGGTGCCGGGACGGCCGACCTGGCCCGTCGTCAGCGCCAGCGCAATCAGGCAGCGCGCGTTGTCGGTGCCGTGGATGTGCTGGCTGACGCCCATGCCCCAGAAGATGATGGAGGCGCGCGAGCGTGCGTAGGTCCGCGCCACTTCCTTCAGCGTCTCGGCCGGGATGCCGCAGATCGCCTCCATCTTTTCCGGCGGGAAATCCTTGATGCGCTCGGCGAGTTCGTCAAAGCCTTCGGTGTAGCCGGCGATGTATTGCTGGTCGGTCAGCCCTTCGGTGATGACGGTGTGCAGCATCGCGTTCAGCATCGCGACATCGCTGCCGGGCTTGAACGCAAGATGCTTCCAGGCGTGGCGCGACAGCGTCTGCTTGCGCGGATCCATCACGATCAGCCTGGCGCCGCGCTTGGCCGCGTTCTTGATGTAGGTTGCGGCCACCGGATGGTTCACGGTCGGGTTGGCGCCGACCACGATGATGACTTCGGCATCCATGGCGGCTGCAAACGGCGCCGACACCGCGCCGGAGTTCAGGCCCTCCATCAGCGCGGCCACCGACGAGGCGTGGCACAGCCGCGTGCAGTGATCGACATTGTTGGAGCCGAAGCCGGTGCGCACCAGCTTCTGGAACAGGTAGGCTTCCTCGTTCGAGCCTTTTGCGGAGCCGAACCCGGCCAGCGCCTTGACGCCCTTCTCGTCGCGGATCTTCACGAGCCCCTTGGCGGCAATATCGAGCGCCTCTTCCCACGAGGCTTCGCGGAAATGCGTGAACGGATTGGCCGGATCGACCTGGTCGTTGGCATCCTTCTTCGCGTTCGGCAGCCGCACCAGCGGTTTCGTGAGGCGATGCGGGTGATGGATGTAGTCGAAGCCGAAGCGGCCCTTGACGCAGAGGCGGTTGTGGTTGGCCGGGCCGTCGCGGCCCTCGGCATAGATGACTTTCTCGTCCTTGACCTGGTAGGCGACCTGGCAGCCGACGCCGCAGAACGGGCACAGCGAATCGACCTTCCTGTCGGCGTAGGTGACACGGGTCTGGTTCTCGTCCAGCATCACCGACGGCATCAGCGCGCCGGTCGGGCAGGCCTGCACGCATTCGCCGCAGGCGACGCAAGTGGACTCGCCCATCGGATCGTCGAAGTCGAACACGATCTTGGCGTCGTGGTTGCGATAGGCCATGCCGATGACGTCGTTGACCTGCACCTCGCGGCAGGCGCGCACGCACAGGCCGCACTGGATGCAGGCGTCGAGATTGACGCGCATCGCAGGATGGCTGGCATCGCCCTGCCAGCGCTCGGCGGCGGGGAAACGGCTTTCGGTCACCTCGACCTTTTCGGCCCAGTGCCAGAATTTCGAATCGGGATCGTGCGAGGTCTCGCGCGCCGGCTGGTCGGCGACCAGCAACTCCATCACCATCTTCTGCGCCGCGACCGCGCGCGCGCTCTCGGTCTTCACCTTCATGCCGACGCTCGGCGTGCGCTTGCAGGACGCGGCCAGCACGCGCTCGCCCTCGATCTCGACCATGCAGGCGCGGCAATTGCCGTCGGGCCGGTAGTCCGGCTCCGGCGAATAGCAGAGATGCGGGATGTCCCGGCCCTGGCGTTTTGCCACCTGCCAGATGGTCTCGCCAGCGTTGGCTTCGACCTGTTTGCCATCGAGTTCGAACTTGATCTTCGTCATTCCGCCGCTTCCTTGAACTCGTCGGGGAAATATTTGATGACGCACGACAGCGGATTAGATGCCGCCTGGCCGAGCCCGCAGATCGAAGCGTCACGCATCGCCTGGCTCAACTGGTCGAGCAGTTCGCGATCCCACACCGGACGCTCCATCAGGATCGCCGCCTTCTGGGTGCCCGCGCGACAAGGCGTACACTGGCCGCAACTTTCGTCCTCGAAGAATTTCATCAGGTTCAGCGCCGCGCCCTTCACGCTGTCCTGATCGGACAGGATGACGACGGCGGCCGAGCCTATGAAGCAGCCGTATTTCTCCAGCGTGCCGAAATCGAGCGGGATGTCGTCCATCGAGGCCGGCAGGATGCCGCCCGACGCGCCGCCCGGAAGGTAGGCCCGGAACGTGTGCCCGTCGTCCATGCCGCCGCAGTACTCGTCGATCAGTTCGCGCACGGTGAGGCCGGCCGGCGCCAGCTTCACACCGGGATTTTTGACGCGGCCCGAGACCGAGTAGCTGCGCAAGCCAACGCGGTCGTTGCGGCCGTGGCTCTTCCACCACTGCGCGCCCTTCTCGACGATGTCGCGCACCCAGAACAACGTCTCGACATTGTTGATCAGCGTCGGCAGGCCGAACAAGCCGACCTGGAACGGATAAGGCGGCTTGTGCCGCGGCAGGCCGCGCTTGCCCTCGAGGCTTTCGAGCAGCGCGGACTCCTCGCCGCAGATATAGGCGCCGGCGCCGCGGCGCATGTGGATGCGCGGGCCGCCCGGGGGCAGTTTTGCAATCTCGAGCGGCAGCAGTTTTAGCGCGGCGGGATATTCGTCGCGCAGATAGATGTAGACGTCCTCCGCGTCGATGATATGCGCGGCAATCAACGTGCCTTCGAGGAAGCGGTGCGCGTCGCGGAGCAGATAGAAGCGATCCTTGAACGTGCCGGGCTCGCCCTCGTCACCATTGACGGCCATCAACCGCGGACCCGGTTCGCCCAGCACCGCCCGCCATTTGCGGCCGGTGGGAAAACCCGCGCCACCGAGCCCGCGCAGGCTGGAATCGTCGAGTACCTTGAGGATGTCTTCCTTGCCGATCCGTCCCGCGCGCAGGTCGCCAAGCAGCTTGTAGCCGCCCTGGCTGACATAGGTGTCGTAGTCGACATAGTCCGGGATGATCGGGTGGGTCTCGCCCCGCGCCGCGGTATCGAGAACCTCGGCCGGCGTCGCATTGAGCACGTAACGATGTCCGACTTCGGCGACAGGCGCACTGTCGCAAAAACCGACGCAGGGCGCGCGCACGACGCGAATGCCTGGGCCGGACTGGTCCTGCAATTCGGCCAGCAGCTTTTCCGCGCCGAGCATGGCGCAGGTCAGCGAGTCGCAGACGCGAATGGTGAGCGGCGCGATATCGGGCTCGCCTTCCTTCACAACGTCGAAATGCGCGTAGAAGGTCGCGGTCTCGAACACTTCCGCGAACGACAGCTTCATCTCGTCGGCAAGGGCTGCGAGATGGGCGGCCGAGATCTGGTGATACTTGTCCTGGATCAGGTGCAGGTGCTCGATCAGCAGATCGCACCGCCGCGGCCGGTCGCCGAGCAGAAGTTCGATCTCATGGGCGGCGGTGGGGTCAACCTGGCGGCCCTTGGGCGTCGCCTTGGCCCGCTTCCGTCCCGCGCCGGGATGCTCGAACTGCCGGACCTTCTGAACGTCATGGACATTCATGGATAACGTCTCGTCCTCTGGACCTGAATTAGATCGAATCTAACTCTTTGGTATGCCAGATTCCAAGTGAATTATAGCGTCGCGATAAGCATTTAACTCGCTGACGTATCGTCCGGTTTCGAAAAACGATCGTCCCCGCGTCGCCTCTCCGACAGGGCATGAGACCGCGAAACGACCGCAACATCAATAAAGCCATTCTATGCTGCGATTGCGAAAACCTATCGACCGGGCGCACGGACACCGGGGCAGAGAGCACCGCGGGAGACGATGGGTAGCGCTCCCGCGGTGTTCTGGCATCAGAGGATCTTGACCGCGCTTTCCAGCGTCTTCCAGACGCCCCAGGCCAGCGGGATGCCCACGAAGGCCCAGAACAGCGCAGCCTTGGCGTCGAGCCCGCCGAACCCGATGCCGTAGGAACCTGATGGGCCGAGGCTACCCGCGCTTGTGGTCGCCGCCTGCAGCTTGGCGACTTCCGCCTCGCTCATGTGCCACTTCGCATTGACCGGCTTGATCAGGAAGTTGCAGATCAGGCCCGCGACCAGCATCGCGCACAGGATGTACATCGTGGTGTTGTAGAGGTGGTCGCGTGGAACGCCGGCCGCAAGCTGGAACTCGCGAATGTAATTCACCACGACGGGACCGATGATGCCCGCCGTCGACCATGCCGTCAGCAGCCGGCCGTGGATGGCGCCGACGAACTGGGTGCCGAACATGTCGGCGAGATAGGCCGGCACGGTGGAGAAGCCGCCGCCGTACATCGACAGGATGATGCCGAAGCCGAGCACGAACAGCAGCTTCGAGCCCATCTCGGCAAAGGTCGGCGCGAGCGCGTAGAGCGCGATGCCCAGGATGAAGAACGTGTAATAGGTGTTCTTGCGGCCGATCTTGTCCGACAGCGACGCCCAGAAGAAGCGGCCGCCGATGTTGAACAGCGAGAGCAGCCCGGCGAAGCCCGCCGCGATGCCTGCGATCGTCGCCTTCTGCGTGGCGTCGAGCTGGTTGAAGCCGACGTCGGGCAGCCCGATCAGCTTGCCGGCGAAGATTTCCTGCAACATCGGCGAGGCCATGCCGATCACGCCGATGCCCGCCGACACGTTGAGGCAGAGCACCCACCAGATCAGCCAGAATTGCGGGGTCTTGTGCGCATCCTTCAGATGAACGTGATTCTGCGAGATCATAGCGTTGGCTTTTGCCGGTGGCGTCCAGCCCTCGGGCCGCCAGCCGGCCGGAGGAATCCGGTAGCGGAAGGCGCCGATCATCATGAACACGAAATAGATCACGCCCATCGCGACGAAGGTTTCCCAGACGCCGACCGAGGTCGGGGTCTTGAAATAGTTCATCAGCAGGTTGGCCAGCGGAGCGCCGATCATGGCGCCGCCGCCGAAACCCATGATGGCCATGCCGGTCGCCATGCCGCGGCGATCCGGAAACCATTTCACCAGCGTCGACACCGGCGAGATGTAGCCGAGGCCGAGGCCGATGCCGCCGATCACGCCCGAGCCCAGCCACATGAGCCAGAGCTGGTGCGTGTAGATGCCGAGCGCGCCGAGGAAGAGGCCGCCGCACCAGCACACCGTCGATACGAAGCCGGCCTTGCGCGGTCCGACGCGCTCGAGCCAGCCACCCCACGCAGCTGCCGAGACGCCGAGGACCACGAAGAACAGCGTGAACATCCAGCCCATGCTCGCGACTTTCCAGTCGCAGGTAGTGGTGAAGAGTTCCTGCAGCAGCGAGATATCCGGGCACGCCTTCGGCGCGCTCAGCCCGATCGCGCGCGACAGCGGCAGCCAGAACACGCTGAAGCCGTAAGCCATGCCGATGCACAGATGAATGCAGAGCGCCGCGGGCGGCACCAGCCAGCGATTGAAGCCGGCGGTCGCGATCGTCCGCTCCTTGTCGAGAATGCCCGGCGCACCAGATGGCGCAAATGTCGTATCGGCAGTTGTCATTGGTCTCCACCTCCAGGTTCGCGGCCGCGATGGTCCACGTTGTTCGAAAATCTCGGACAGTAGGTTGGAGGACGACAGCTTCGCCGGGCCGCATTCGATCAAAGCCGCGCTGGCTCGTGCATGGTTTGCGCGGCGTGCACGACCGACGGGCATTCTGATCGATGCGGGATTGTCCGGTGACGCGCTGTCCGGGCGCGTCATCGCGATTCGTCCCCTCCCCATCCACTTGATTCCGGAGGTGAGCAATCCACGTGCCAAATGGCGCGATACAGAAAATCAATGGGTTGCACGCGGCCGCGTTGCAGCAATGGACAAAATGTCCGAAGGCGCCCGGACAAAATGTCCAAGCGGCCGGGTCAATCGACGCTAGTCAGTCGGCTTCGGGAAGCCATATGCGGAATGTGCTTCCCTTGCCCGGTTCGCTGTCCGCCGTGATCTGGCCACGCTGCCGCTTCACCAGCGTCTGACTGATGGACAAACCAAGGCCGGTTCCCTCGCGGCGCTTTGTGGTGAAGAACGGATCGAACACTTTCGCAACGACATCCTCGCGCATGCCGATGCCGGTGTCGGTCACCTCGATGGCGATACCCCGATGGCCGTCGCGCTCGGCATCGAACGACCGCAGCGACAGCGTGCCGCCGTCGGGCATGGCGTGGATCGCGTTGACGATCAGGTTGATCAGCACCTGCTGCAGTTCACTGCGGTTCATCAAAACGAGGCGGCTGGCGCGATCTTCCCTGACCACGCGGATTTCGGTCTTGTTGAGGAGATGCTGGACCAGCGGCAGGCAATCCAGCACCACGGCCCCCGGCGCATGGCGCTCGACATAGCCGGCATATTCCTCCGGCCGCGCAAACTGCAGCAACTTGGTAACGATCTGGCTGACGCGATGGATTTGTTCGTCGACCAGGCGGAACTCGACCTTGGCCTTATCTACCTCGGGGCCGATCACGCTGCGGATGACGTCGAGATTGCCCTGCATCACCGCGATCGGATTGTTGATTTCATGGGCGACGCCGGCGGTGATTTCGCCGATCGCCGCAAGCTTCTCGGACATGATGAGCTGCTTGGTGGTCGCCTCCAGTTTCAGGTTGGCGTGCTCGAGATCCCGCGTGCGCTCGCGTACCCGCGCATTCAGTTCCTCGTTCCACTCGCGCAACTGCCGGTCGCGTTCCTGAATCTGGTCCAGCAGCGTATCGAGATGAACAGCCACACGGCCGATCTCGTCGCCCGAGGCCGGCAGCCTGGTTCGGGCGGACAGATTGCCGCCCTCCACTTCGCCGATCGTCGCGGTGACGCGCTCGAGAGGCATGAAGATCGACTGCGCCCAGCGCAGGAAGATCGGCACGGTCGCCGCCGTGATCGCGATGAACGCAAGCGCGATGATCAGGAGCGTCTCGTACTTCGCATCGCTGAACGGCTTCTGCAGGAATCCGACATAGAGCATGCCGACCCGCTTGCCGTAGCTGTCCACCAGCGGCTCGTAGGCGGAGATGTACCAGTCGTTGACCACGAACGCGCTGTCGAGCCAGGTGCGCCCCTCGTCCATGACGGCAGAGCGCACGGCCGCCGACACCCGTGTACCGAGCGCGCGCCGGCCCTCGAACAGCCGGACATTGGTGCTGATCCGGACGTCGTCGAGGAACAGCGTCGCCGTTCCCTGGCTGCCCTCCGGCAGGCTGGCCGACTGATAGACGAGGTCGTTGATGGTATCGATGAAGTCCAGATTCTGGTTGAGCAGAATGCCGCCAACCAGCGCAGCCGGCCCGCCGTCCGGGGCCGTCGCCCGGCTCGCCGCATGCACCACCATGCCATGCGTTTCCATGCTGCGATCGGTCGGCACGGCGTTCGGTGTCGGCACCAGGTCCAGGCGTGCACGTTCGGCAAGCGCCGGCGAAATGGCTGCAAGCTCGTCATTGTCGAAAATATCGATGCCCGTCGACAGGGTTTCGCCCGCCAGCGCCGCCTTGATGATCGGCCAGTCGCTCTTCGGCCGTCCCTTGAACGCGGGTGACGAGGCAATGACTTTTCCGCTGGCGTCCACCAGATAGAGGAAGTCGAGACCGATCTCCCTGCGCGACTGTTCGAGCAGTTCTTCCACCGCGGCAAGCGAATCCCGCTCTTCCACGTCGTGAAAGCGGGCCGAGAGACCGAGCGCCCGCATCTGAACGCCGGTCTTTTCCAGAATGCGGGCGAGGTACTGGTGCGCGATGGTGAGATCGCCGTTGACCTTCGAAATCAGCGTGGCGTCGAACCTGACGTTCCAGCGATAGATGGCGACACCGAGCAGGAGCGGCAGGATGACCAGCATCGGCAGCAGCGCAATGGCGAGCAGCCGGACGCGGACGGAGCGTCCGCGCACTTTCCTGTCCATGGCTCTTCCGGAATCAGACATTCCATGACGCGCATTTGCGGTCGATGGTCTTGCGCGAAACGCCGAGCCTGCGCGCGGCTTCCTCGCGGTTGCCGCCGGTTTCCTTCAGCACCGCAAGGATATGCCGACGCTCCAGATCGGCCAGGCTGTCGGCTGCGGCCGGCTGGCCTTCGCTTCGCGGTCCGGCGAAATCGTCCGGAAACGCGCCGAGGATCAGCGTGCGTTCGATCAGGTTGCGCAATTCGCGCACGTTGCCGGGCCAGTCGTAACTTGCGAGCGCCGCCCGCACCGAGGCATCGATCGCAACCGGCGGCATGCCAAGCTGCCCCGAGAGCTTGTCCATGAAAATGGTGACGAGTTCCTGCACGTCGTCGCCGCGATCCTTCAGGGGCGGCAGATGAATCTGCATGACGTTCAGGCGATAGAACAGATCGGCCCGGAAGCGACCTTTCTCTACCTCCCTTTGCAGATCGGCGTTGGTCGCGAAGATGAAACGAAGGTCGACCGGGACCTCACGTTCCGAGCCGACGGGCCGGACGCGGCGGTCTTCGAGAACGCGCAGCAGCTTGCTCTGCATCGGCAGTGGCAAGTCGCCGATTTCATCGAGGAACAGCGTGCCGCCATGGGCGTACAGGAACAGCCCCTCACGCCCGCTGTCAGCGCCGGTAAAGGCCCCCTTGAGGTGGCCGAACAGTTCGGCCTCGATCATGTCGGCGGGAATCGCCGCGCAATTCACCGGGACGAACGGCTTGTCCTCGCGGTCGGACAGCGAATGAATAGAGCGTGCCGCGACTTCCTTGCCGGTGCCGGATTCGCCGGTCAGCAGGATCGACGTCGGCAGACGGGCCACGCGCGTGATCGTTTCGCGCACGGTGCGGACCGCAGGCGATGCCCCGACCAAATTCTCGCGCAGGAAGGTGCGATCCGATGAAGCGCGCAGCGCATAGCGCAGGACATAGTTCTCGCGCTGCAGCCGGACGCGGTCGAGACATCGCGCGACCGCGTTCAATATCTGGTTCGAGCGGAACGGTTTGAGCACGAAATCGACCGCGCCCGCGCGCAACGCCTGGATCGCGGTGTCTAGATCCGCATAGGCCGTGATCAGGATCGCGTCGGCAAAAAAACCGACCGCCCGCTGTTCCGCCAGCCAGTCGACGCCGTTCTTGCCGGGCATGATGTTATCGAGGATGACGACGTCGAACCGGCTCATGTCGAGCTTGCGCGAGGCTTCGTCGGTATCGGCGGCCTCTTCCACGTGCTTGCATCGCGGCTCGAGGGTGCGCATGAGAAAATTGCGCATCCCCGGCTCGTCATCGACGATCAGGATCGAGGCCTGCGCCAGTGCCTCGAACTCCGGACTGCTGCCCGGGCCGGGCCTGGTGGCGTGTTCGTTTCGCGCCAGAGGGCTGACGGCGGCGCTGGTCTTCGATGCATTCATAACGGGAATTTGTGGGCTGGATTGTCGTCGGCCGCAATCCTGCATTGCAATGAAGACGTCGAATTAACGTATGGGGGCTATGCGTCTCCGGCTTTAGTCTAACGCCCGCCAACCGGCTGTTTTGCGGTCTCAGCCAATCCGTCCGATTTCTCTATCAAAAAGACGATCCGGCTGTCGCTGCGCTCGACGATCTCGACCTTGTCGCCGGTCTCGCGAATGAGATTGGGGATATCGATGACCGCCAGTGGATCGGTGCAGTGCACTTCGAGCCTGTCACCCGGCAGGAGCGTCTTCAGGGCCTTGCGCGTCTTCAATGCCGGCAGCGGACATTTCAGCCCGGCAAGATCGAGTTTCGTCGTGGTCATGGTGTCACCATGGCGACGGCTGCCTGCATCGTCAACGCCGATCACGAGATCAGGCTGGCGTAGGACAGGAACCCGACCATCTGCCCGGGCTCGACCCGCGTGACGTCCTCGCCGAGTTCGACCAGGCCGTCGGTATCGACCAGCGACGACAACATGCCTGCGCCCTCGCGCGGAAACTTCTCCGCTTCGAGCGCGCCGTCGGCGGCCCTGCGCAGGCTGACGCGGACATATTCGCGGCGGGCGATCTTCTTCTTGTAGGTGAAGCCGGCGCGAACCGGCATCGGCAGCAATTTCTCGGCCATCGCGCCCGAAAGCGCGAGGATCGTCGGCCGCACCACGTGAACGAAGGTCACGAAACTCGCCACCGGATTGCCCGGCAGGCCGATGAACGGCGTTCCGCCGATGATCCCCATTGCAACCGGCCGTCCCGGCTTGATCGCCATCCGCCACAGCACGAGGCGGCCGATGCTTTCGATGCTCGCCTTGACGTGGTCCTCTTCGCCGGTCGAAACGCCGCCGGTGGTGAGGAGCAGATCATGATTGCCGGCGACGTCCTGCAGCGCGCGCGAGAGCGCGGCGCGGTCGTCGCGGAGGATGCCGAGATCGCTGACGTCGCAGCCGAGCCGAGCCAGCATCGCCATCAGCATGAACCGGTTGGAATCGAACAGTTGCGGCGCGGCGCGCGGTTCGCCCGGCGAAGCCAGCTCGTTGCCGGTGGAGAACACCGCGACGCGAATGCGCCTGACGACGTCGACTTGCGACAGGCCGAACGCCGCGACCAGCGCGACATCCTGCGGCCGCAGCCGCCGGCCGGCCTTGAGCGCGGCAAAGCCTGCGGGTATGTCCTCCCCGGCGGGACGGACATTGGCGCCGGGTTTCAGCCCAGCGGGCAGAACGACCTTGTCGCCCTCGACGCGGACGTCTTCCTGCATGAAAACCGTGTCGGCGCCTTCGGGCATCGGTGCCCCGGTAAAGATACGCAACGCCTGCCCCCGCTTGACCGGGGCGACTGCAAAACTGCCCGCCTGGAGACGCCCCGTTACCGCAAACGCCTGCGCTTCCTTCTGCGGCAGGTCGCGGCTCGCGACCGCATAACCATCGACGGCAGAGTTGGTGAAGGGCGGCAGCGGCAGCGGCGCCGAAACGTCCTTCGCCAGAACGCGGCCATCGGCGTTGGCGAGCGCGATGGTTTCCACCTCAAGCACCGGCGTCACGCGCTCGGCGATGAGCGCAACTGCTTCATCGACCGGCATCATCGGACCGCCGAAGGCAAAGCAATCGTCGGACAGTTGCGCCATCTAACTGATCAGCCCTCAGCTTCGCATTTTGCCAGCACGTCTTCGATCGAGATCGCCGATTTCAGCATCATGGCCGCCACCGCCGCGATATCATCGAGATGGGCCGTGGGAAGCGTGGTTTCAACCGGTGTATCGGTGGCGATGCCGACGATACCGGGATCGTCCGGGAACAGCAGCGGCTTGCCGTTGGCAGCGCGATGGATTTCGATCTTGCGATGCGGCTCGCGCTTGAAACCTTCGACGACGACGAGATCGACCCGCGACATCTTGGCCAGCAGTTCCGGCAACCGTGGCTCGCCGGCGCCGCGCAATTCGTGCATCAGCGCCCAGCGCTGGCTGGAGGACACCAGAACCTCGGCCGCGCCGGCCTCGCGGTGCTTCCAGGAATCCTTGCCGGGCACGTCGACATCGAAGGCGTGATGGGCATGCTTGATGACGGAGACGCGCAGGCCCTGTTTCAGCAGATGCGGTATCGCCCGCGTCAGCAAGGTGGTCTTGCCGGCGCCGCTCCATCCCGCGAGGCCTATCAGTTTCATTGCGTTCTCTGGCACCGGCACTTTCCGTCATTGCGAGCGCAGCGAAGCAATCCACACTTTCTTCGCCGCGCCATGGATTGCTCGCTGCGCTCGCAATGACGGGTGAGGCCGCATTGTTCATACCCCGAAATGCTTTATATCGGTTGGATGCCATTGTCATGCTAACCTGCCCATGTGATGAAAATCGACAGAACCCCCGCCCCCCTGATCGTGCCGAATCCCGAGGATCCGCGCCTGACCGAGCGGGTCGCCGGGACCGACCAGACCGGTGCCGCGGTCGAAATCCGGGTGCCGGTGGAACGGCCGCTGACGCTGTATCTGAACGCGCAGGAGATCGTCACCATGATGACGATCGGCGACTATCCGGAATATCTGGCGCTCGGCTACCTCCTGAACCAGAACATGCTGAAATACGACGACGTTGTCACCGAGGTCGAATATGACGACGACCTTCAGGTGGTGGTGGTGCGGACCGGGCACCACACCAACTTCGAGGCAAAACTGAAGAAGCGCACGCAGACATCGGGCTGCGCACAGGGCACGGCGTTTGGCGATCTGCTGGAGGCCGTCGAAAGCGTGGCATTGCCCAAGGCGGAGTTGCGCACCTCCTGGCTCTACCAGATGACGCATGCGGTCAACACCATGCCCTCGCTCTACCTGGAAGCCGGCGCGATTCATGGCTGCGTGCTGTGCAAGGAAGGCCGGCCTGTCTGCTACACCGAGGACGTCGGCCGCCACAACGCCGTCGACAAGATCGCGGGCTGGATCTACCGCCACGGCGTCGATCCGGCCGACAAGATCCTCTACACCACCGGCCGCCTCACCTCCGAGATGGTGATCAAGACGGTGCGGATGGGCATTCCCATTCTGGTTTCGCGCTCCGGGTTTACCGCGTGGGGCGTCGAACTGGCGCGGCAGGTTGGGCTGACACTGGTCGGGCGCACGCGCGGAAAGCGCTTCATCGCGCTGTCCGGCCAGGAGCGCATCGTATTCGACCAGAACCTCGACTATGTCGAGGAAGAATCCGCGCGGCACAAGCGCAAGGGCGAAAGCGATGACTGACAGGATTCCCGGCGTGCTGCTCGCCGGCGGGCTGGCGCGCCGCATGGGCGGCGGCGACAAGCCGATGCGCACGATCGCCGGCCGTACCATCCTCGACCGCGTGATCGCGCGGCTGAACCCGCAATGCGACGGCCTCATCCTCAATGCCAACGGAGATCCCGCGCGCTTTGCGGCGTTCGGCCTGCCCGTCATTGCGGATGGCGTCGCGGACTTTCCCGGACCGCTCGCCGGCATTCTGGCTGCGCTCGACTGGGCCGCGGCAAACCGGCCGGAGGTAAAGCTTGTCTTGAGTGCTGCGGCCGATTGCCCGTTCCTGCCCCGCGATCTGGTGACGAGGCTGCATGCAGCACTCGTCGCGGAGAATGCCGAACTCGCCGTCGCCGCTTCCGACGGCCAGTCGCATCCGGTGATCGGACTGTGGAACGTCGCCCTGCGCGAACAGCTCCGCCACGCGCTCGTCGTCGAGGACGTCAGGAGGATCGATCGCTGGACCGCGCGCTTCAGGCTCGCCACCGTGACCTGGCCGGCGACGCCGCTCGATCCGTTCTTCAACGCCAACACCATGGACGATATTGCGGAGGCCGACCGGCTGGCGGCGCTGGATGGGGGTTGAGTTTCATGCTCAGCGCTTCCGCTTGTGGGAAACGGCCGGCTTGGCGTCGACGCTGTCCAAAAATTCCTGAACGGTGCTGACCGATCCGGTATTGGATGCGACGTAGCCCGGCAGTTCGGCCACGGCCTTGTGAAACTCGCGACCCTTCATCACGTCGAGCAGGCGCTGCATCGGCTCGGCCTCGAGAAAGCCGCGGCGGCAGACAAAGAAATAATCCTCGGTCAGAAGGCGGATGAAGTCGAGCCCGAATTGGCGGGCCGCCGCTTCGACCCCGAAAGTGACGTCGGCCATGCCACTCGCCACGTAGGCCGCCACGGCTGCGTGCGTGAACTCGATCTGCTGCGCGCCGTTGATGCCGGCCTCGTCAATCCCGTGCTGCGCCAGTAGCTGGTCGAACAATAGCCGCGTACCCGAGTCATGGTCGCGGCTGACGAAGCGCGCCTTGCGAGCGACGACGTCCTGCAGCGAGTTGATCTTGTGGGGATTGCCGCGCTTCACCATCAATCCCATCTCGCGGGTCACGAAATGGATCACGCGATCCTCGCGCGGGTCGAGCCATTCCCGGCAGGCCCGAACGCTCTGCGCGCGCAATTCGCCGCGCGGCAAATGCACGCCGGAGAGGTCGCAGGCGCCTTGCGCCAGCGATACCAGCGAATTCTGGTTGCTCACATAGCGCAGGTCGACGCCGATGCCCGGCTCGCGGTCCAGCAGTTCGCGCAGCTTCGACACGGCAAAACCATGGCTGGCGTGGACGCGGATCACCGACGGGCGATGGTGCAGGAACGGCTTTATTTCGGTGGCAAGTTCCTGTGCGAGGTTTTCCAGTTGCGGACCAAGGCGCGCCTGCATGCGCTGTCCCGCCCACACCAGCTTCTCGCCGAAGGCTGTCAGTGTCGTGCCCTTGCCGCGCTGGGTTTCGACCAGCGGCACGCCGAAGAAGTCGGACCATTGCTCGACGAGATTCCAGACGTGCCGGTAGGAGAGACTGGCGTCGGCCGCTGCGCTCGTAAGTTTACCGGTCTTCCGGATTTCGTTGAGGACGCGGAGCATCACCACGATCGTCTGCGGGCTGCCTTCCTTCCGGAAGCGCCAGACTGTTTCGATGTCGATGTGCAGCATCAGCCTGCCTCATTATGAAATCAAATTCATATGCGGTCCCGCCATAGGCAGAAGATGTCATATTCGTATCTGGCATATTCTATTCCAGGGTAGGAGACAATAACGGAGGAAATATGATGTCGATTGCATATGATAATTCCCGTGAGATCGTCCCGATCCCGGCCAACAAGCCCCGGCTTCTGC
Source organism: Pseudomonadota bacterium (assembly GCA_023422775.1). Taxonomy (GTDB): domain Bacteria; phylum Pseudomonadota; class Alphaproteobacteria; order Rhizobiales; family Xanthobacteraceae; genus Bradyrhizobium. Next base: position 5,768 of record JAFAGM010000048.1, on the reverse strand, counting down.
TGATCGACGGCCAGCACGTCCCGCCAGTCTCCGGACGAACCTTCAAGACGCTCAACCCCGCCACCGAGCAGGTCATCGCCACGGTCGCGGAAGCCAACGAAGCCGACGTCGACCGCGCAGTCGCCGCGGCGCGGCGCGCCTTCGAAGGACCGTGGCGCACCATGCGCGCGTCCGAGCGCGGACAGGTCCTGCTGCGGCTGGTCGACCTGATGAAGGAGCACGCCGATGAAATCGCCGCGCTCGAAAGCCTCGATGCCGGCAAGCCGATCGCAGGCGTGCTGCGCCAGGACCTGCCGGCCGCGATCGATACGCTGACCTACTACGCGGGCTGGGCCGACAAGATCGGCGGCGAAGTGGTTTCCACGCGGGACGATGCGCTGACCTATACGGTGCGCGAGCCGGTCGGCGTCGTCGCCGCCATCGTGCCGTGGAATTTCCCGCTGATGATCGGCATGTGGAAGCTCGCGCCGGCGCTGGCCTGCGGCTGCACCATCGTGATGAAACCTGCCGAACTGACGTCGCTGTCGGCGCTACGGATCGGGGAACTGGCGCTCGAAGCCGGCCTGCCGCCGGGCGTGCTCAACATCGTCACCGGTCCGGGCCGCGTGGTCGGCGACGCCCTCGTCAATCATCCTGATGTGGACAAGGTAACGTTCACGGGATCGCCGGGCGTCGGCCGCGGCATCCTGCGCGGCGCGGCGGGGAACTTCAAACGCGTGTCGCTCGAACTCGGCGGCAAGTCCGCCAACGTCATTTTCGACGACGCCGATATCGAGGCCGCGTCCAGGGCGGCGGCGTCGGGAATCTTCTTCAATGCCGGCCAGGTCTGCTCGGCGGGTTCGCGCGTGCTCGCGCATGAAAAGATCTACGACGAAGTCGTGGAGCGGCTGACGCAGCGCGCGCAATCGATCCGCATCGGCGACCCCGCCGACCGCGCCACCGCGCTCGGTCCCGTCATCTCCGAAAAGCAGATGAACAGCATCCTCGATTACGTCGATATCGGCCAGAAGGAAGGCGCACTGCTGACGACCGGCGGCAAGCGCATCGGCGACCGCGGCTATTTCATCAGTCCCGCGGTGTTCGCCAATGTCAGGCACGAAATGCGCATCTCGCAGGAGGAGATATTCGGTCCCGTCGTGAGCGTCATCAAGTTCCGCGACGAGGCCGACGCGCTGCAGATCGCCAATGGCACCGCCTATAGCCTCGCCGCCGGTGTCTGGAGCCGCGACATCGGGCGCGTGCAGCGCTTTGCGAGGAAGGCCAATGCCGGCACGGTCTGGATCAACACCTATGGCTATACCGATGTGCGGCTGCCGTGGGGCGGCATGCGCGACTCCGGCTTCGGCCGCGAACACGGTTCGGCCGCGATCGAGAATTTCACCGAGCCGAAGGCGGTGTGGATGAACCTGAACGTGTGAGCATGCGGCATGGGGGGCCTCATGGTTCGAGACGCGCGGCGGTGCCGCGCTCCTCACCATGAGGGTCAAGCACCAGAGGTATGGGACTTCATCCTGAGGAGGCGCGCAAGCGCCGTCTCGAAGGATGAAGCCACTGATTCGAAATGCGCTACGCCGCCAGCGGCACGGTCCAGGCGTTGTAGCCATAGACCCAGTCGGCGTCTGTTCTTCCGCTCAGCCAGGTGTTGGCGCGCGAGGTCTGCTGGATGCGCGTCGTCCGCTCCTTGCGCGTCGCCTCGAAGCGACGGAACGCGTTCGCAACTCCATCACGCGCGACGCCGTCGAGGCAACGCGACAGCACCGCCGCATCCTCGATCGCCATCGCCGCGCCCTGCGCCATGTAGGGCGTCATCGGGTGGCAGGCGTCGCCGAGCAGCGTCACGTTGCGCTCGGTCCAGCGATCCAGCGCGGCGCGGTCCACGATCGCCCATTTGTGCACGTCGGGACATGCGGCGAGCACCTGTTCGACCTGGCGGTGAAAGCCCGTGAATGCTTTCCGCAACTCCTTCACGTCACCCTTTGCCGACCAGGACTCGATCCGAAACTCCGGCTCCGGCTGGCTGGTGACCAGATAGATCTCGCTGCGGTCGGGCTTGACGTAATAGATCACGATATGCCGGTCCTCGCCCCACCATTTGGTGCAATCGTCGATCTTCTCTCCGCCCAGCAGCGCGGCGGGATAGGTTGTGCGATAGGCGATGCGCCCGGTGAAACTGACCGCCGAGGCGCCGAACAGAATGTCTCTCACAAGGGAATGAATGCCGTCCGCGCCGATCACGGCATCGGCCGTCACCTTTGCGCCGTTGGCGAATGTCAGCCGGACACCTTCGCCGGCCTCGTCAAGTCCGATCAGCTTGTGGCTGAGCTTGACGAATTGATCGGGAACGGTGCTGGCGAGCGCCGCGTGCAGATCGCCGCGATGCGCCAGCAGATACGGCGCACCGAATTTCTGCTCCGCGCTCTCGCCGAAGATCATGTCGAACTTGACTTCGCCGCTGCGCCAGTCGCGGTTATTCCAGGACCGCGGATAGAAGGACTGTCCGCGCAACCGCGCCTCCAGCCCCAGCCCCAGCCCGCGCAGCACCTGCATGGCGTTGCAGCCGATCTGGATGCCGGCGCCGATCCGCGCGAACTGGGTCGCCTGTTCGTACACGGTGACGTCGATACCTACCCGCCGCAGCGCCGCGGCGGCGGCGAGGCCACCCATGCCCGCACCGACAATCGCGATCGACAGAGGTCTCGTCATTCCATCCCTGCCCCGAGCCGCTTCTTTGGCGGCTTCTTCAGTTCACCCGGCACTTCAGGCCGGCCGAAAACCTGCCTGCTCCAGCGCCGCCCGCCCTTCCTCCGACGCCAGCGCGTCGAGAAAGGCCTGCACCGCCGGCCGCTGCTTGCGCGCCTTCACCAGCGCGAAATCATAATGCTCTTCGGCAAACGGAATGAAACCCAGGTTTGACGCATGCGCGACCGGCGCAATGGTCATGCCCCAGTCGGCGCGGTGCTGCGCGATCGCGGCCGCCACCGCATTGTGCGAGCGTGGCTGATTCCAGTAGCCGTCGGGACGCGCGCCGCCGAGCAGCCGGTCGATCAGGATACGCGTGCCGGCACCCTGATTGCGATTGACCATGATGCAGGCCGGATCCGCCAGCGCGGACCGCACCGCGTCCTCGGCCGACAGGCCTTCGAAACGGGTATCGCCCCTGCGGAACACGATGCCCTGCATGCGCCGCCAGCCCGGGACGAGTTCCAGCCCGTCGCCGAGAAACGGCGCGTTGTAGGTCTCGGTCTTCTCGTCGAACAGGTGGATCGGCGCAAAATCGCACTCGCCGCGTTTCGCAGCCGCGAGCCCGCCGAGGCTGCCGACCGCAATCGAGCGCACGGCGAGGCCCGCATGCGCCAGCGGCGCGGTCACGAGGTCGAGCCCGGTGCAGTGGCTGCCGACGATGACGATATCAGGCACCCGCACATGCGGCGTGAACAGCGTCACTTCCGCCTCAGTGCCCGCCGGCATCTGGTCCGCCAGCGCATCGATGCGCAGAAAGCCGTCGGCCTGCGCAAAGGAGGTGATCGCTCCGGAGCCCTTGCCGGTGGGATAGGCGATCAATCCGTCTGCCCCTTCCACCAGCGACACCATGACGAATTCGGTGCGGCCGAGTTCGGATGCGATCCGCACCGGCACCCGTGCATTGACCTTGGCGTCCGAGCGTGGCGGCAGGCCGGCCATCCGCCGCAGCACCGGCACGATCATGTCGTGAAAGGTGAACATCGCCGAGGTCGGAAAGCCCGGCAGGATGATGACGGGCTTGCCGTCGCACACCGCCAGGCACAGCGGCTTGCCGGGCTTCAGCGCGACGCCGTGGGCGATGATGCCGGGCCTGCCGAGGCGAGTGATGATGCGATGCGACACGTCGCCCGCGCCTTTGGAAGTGCCTCCCGAAAGCACCAGCATGTCGCTGGTTTCCAACGCCTTTCGCATCGCGGCTTCGAGCAGCACTTCATCGTCCGCGATGGCGCCGAGGAAGTGCGCCTCGCCGCCATTCTCCGAGATCGCCGCGGTGACGATGGCGCCGTTGGTGTCGTAGATCGCCGCCGGGCACAGCGGCTGGCCGGGCTGCACCAGTTCATCACCGGTCGAAAGGATGGCGACGCGGGGCCGCCGCGCGACGCTGACCTGCGCAATGCCGCAGGCCGCCAGCATGCCGATCTCGCGCGATCCGATGACGGTGCCGGCGCGCAGCAGCGCCTCGCCGCGGGCGATATCGGAGCCGGCATAGGACACGAATTGCCCGGGTGACGCCGCGCGGCGGATCTCGATCGCGCGTGGCGCTGAGGGCTGGGTGTGTTCGACCATCACGATGGCGTCCGCGCCACGCGGCACCGGGCCGCCGGTCGCGATCGACGTGGCGGTGCCCGACAGCACCGGCCGCACGGGCGCAATGCCGCAGGCGATCACCTCGTCGTTGAGCAGCAGGCGCACCGGTGCAGTTTCTCCGGCTGCGGCGAGATCGGCGGAACGCACCGCAAAGCCGTCGACATTGGAGCGATCGAAAGGCGGCACGTCGATCGGCGCCACCACGTCCTCGGCAAGCGCGCAGCCAAGCGTGTTGGCGAGCGAGCGATTCTCAGCCGGTATCGCACGCGGAAACAGCGCGGCCTCGAAGCGCGCCAGCGCGTCTTCGCGCGACAGGATAGTCAGGAACTGGCCCTGATCGAGGCTGTCAGGGTTGTTGGGCAAGGGCTTGTTGCTCATTACGGATTTCTCATTCACGCAACATATAAGCATCGACCGGCGCGCCCGCAGCATAGCCTTCCGAGCCACCCGGCACCGCGAGCCAGGCTTCGGCGCGCGCGATCGCATCGAGCGACAAGTCGCCCGCGGCCAGCGTAGTCCAGGCGCCGTCGTTTCGCTCCAGCAGCACGATTTCGGCGATGCCGACGCCGGATGCAATCTTGCGCGCCAGCGGCAGATTGAGCGTCCTGCGCGGCCGGCGGCCGGACAGCCGGTCGAGCGCGGGAAGCGCCAGCGTCCACCACGCCGCAAAGGCCTGGTCCGGCGCGCCCGGCAGCACCACCACAGGCGTCGTGCCCACGCGACCCACGGCCGAGGTACGGCCGGGCTGCAGGGCAATGCCGTAGGCAAGCACGTCGCCACGCATGCCGAGTGCCGTCACCGTCGCATCCGTACGGCCGACGCCGGAGCCGCCGACCGCAAGAAGCAGATCGCATGCGTGCGTGCCAAGCGCGGCAGCGATCGAAGCCGCATCGCGCCCTGCGGCCGAGACAGAGATGGTTTCAGCGGCCGCGGTTCGCGCACTCTCGGCGATGAGATCCGCCGTCACGGCGCCGCCGGGAATATTGACGATGCGCAGGCGCGGGCGGCGCACCTTCAGCCGCGCGATCCCGGCGGCGCGCGCAATCAGGAGATTGCGCGGCAGCACGCGCCGGCCGGCCTCGACGACACAGCTGCCTGCGGCGATATCGCCGCCGGCCCGCCGAACGCCCTGCCCGGGAATCGCCTCAGCCAGCACCTGCGGCATCGGACCCGAGGCGTCGACCGAATCGGAATCCAGCACGCAATCGCGGCCGTCGGGAACAGGCTCGCCGGCCTCGACCCATGTCGGCGCCGCCATCAGCGGCAACGGCGAATAGGAGGAGGCGCCGACCAGATCGCGCGCGCTGAAGGCGTAGCCGTCGACGGCGGCGATGTCGCACGGAGGCTGCGCTTCAAGCGGCGGCATTTCGGCGGCAATGCAGCGCAGCGCTTCGTTCAGCGGAAGTTCCACCGGCGCGACCGGTTCCACGCCCTTCAAC
>JAFAGM010000025.1 GCA_023422775.1 Pseudomonadota bacterium | reverse complement strand
GGGGCGTGCGCACGTCACGAACGCGCGGTGGGATGCGGTGGACGCAAAGCGTGCGCAAGACGAGCGTGCGTGGCGCGTACGGCGAAGTCGTGTGGTTCCGACGCCGCGGTGCTGGCGTCAAGTTCGCAGGAGCAGGCCTCCCGCGAGCGACGGTGGCAAAAGAGCCGTTCACCGGGAAGAGCACGAAGTAAGCCGTAAAGCCACTGCGCAGGGAAGGCCGGGATGCTCCGCCTGTACCTGTATGCTCGTGTGCGCGTCTTCATGTGCGCAACTGCACACGAGACCGCGGGTGCAGCAAGCGCCCGGTCTTCCCTGCGCCCTCCCTGTCGATGGAGGGCCGACGAAATGCAAACCTCGGGCACAACATGTCGCGAGAACGTAATGTCATATTCAATCGTCATCCCCGCCCGCGCGGGAATGACAATGGCGGGGATGACAATGGAGTGTGACGCCACAACATCGCAAAAGCCCGTTTCGCCTCGCGTTCCCGGCATGTCAGATACATCGCGCTTTTCGGCCCGAGGCCATTTCCCCTTCGCTTCGAAACGCTTTATTGTAACCCTCGCTTGGAAGTTGTTGAAATGGAATATATGGTCAATATCAAAGGCTTGGCGTGGAGTCTGCGCCTTTGGAGGGTGGTTTGACGCGCTATGTTTCGACACGGGGGGAGGCCCCCGTCCTGGGTTTCTGCGATGTGATGCTGACCGGGCTTGCCCGCGACGGCGGCCTCTACGTGCCGGAGGTCTGGCCGCAGCTCTCGCATGAGACCATCGCCTCCTTCTTCGGCCGGCCCTATTGGGAGGTCGCGGTCGACGTGATCAAGCCGTTTACGGCGGGCGAAATCTCCGACGCCGATCTCGGCCGCATGGCGAACGAGGCCTATGCGACGTTCCGTCACCCTGCGGTGGTGCCGCTCGATCAGGTCGGGCCCAATCAATTCATGCTTGAACTGTTCCATGGGCCGACGCTGGCGTTCAAGGACGTCGCGATGCAGTTGATCTCGCGGCTGATGGATCACGTGCTCGCCAAGCGCAGCCAGCGCACCACCATCGTGGTCGCGACCTCGGGCGACACCGGCGGCGCCGCGGTGGATGCGTTCGCCGGCCTCGACAATGTCGATCTGGTCGTGCTGTTCCCGAACGGGCGGATCTCGGACGTGCAGCGGCGGATGATGACGACGACGGGTGCGTCCAACGTGTACGCGCTGGCGATCGAAGGAACCTTCGACGACTGCCAGGCGATCGTGAAGGCGATGTTCAACCATCACGGCTTTCGTGACGCGGTTTCGCTGTCCGGCGTCAACTCGATCAACTGGGCGCGCATCGTCGCGCAGGTGGTGTACTATTTCACGTCAGCGGTCGCGCTCGGTGCGCCCGCGCGCGCGGTGGACTTCACCGTGCCCACGGGAAATTTCGGCGACATTTTTGCAGGCTATGTCGCCAAGAGGATGGGGCTGCCTGTCCGCTGGCTGCGGATCGCCTCCAACGTCAACGATATCCTGCCGCGTACGCTCAAGACCGGCATCTACGAGGTGAAGGAAGTTCACGCCTCGGCTTCGCCGTCGATGGACATCCAGGTATCCTCGAATTTCGAGCGGCTGTTGTTCGAGGCCAGCCGCCGCGACGCCGATACCGTGCGCCGGCTGATGGCTTCGCTGAAGCAGTCCGGGCGGTTCGTGCTGCCGGACGCGATGCTCGCCGCCATCCGCGAGGAATTCGACGCCGGGCGCGCCGACGAGACCGAGACGGCTGCCGCGATCCGCGCCGCCTGGCGCGAGGCCGGCGATCTCATCGATCCCCACACTGCGGTCGCGATGGCGGTGGCCGACCGCGATACCTCGGATTCGGCGATCCCCAACATCGTGCTGTCGACCGCGCATCCGGCCAAGTTTCCCGATGCGGTCGAAGCCGCCTGCGGCGTGCGGCCGCGATTGCCGGCCTGGCTCGATGACCTCATGACCAAATCCGAACAGATCACGGTGATGAAGAACGATTCAGCCGAGGTTGAGAGATTCGTGCGCTCGGTGAGCCGTGCCGCGAAGCAGGGAGTTGCCGGATGAGCGTTGACGTAACCAGGCTACCGTCCGGTCTGACTGTTGTCACCGACACCATGCCGCATCTGGAGACGGCGGCGCTGGGTGTCTGGGCCGGTGTCGGCGGCCGCGACGAAAAGCCCAACGAGCACGGCATCTCGCATCTTTTGGAACACATGGCCTTCAAGGGCACGACCAGGCGTTCGTCCCGCGAGATCGTCGAGGAAATCGAAGCGGTCGGCGGCGACCTCAATGCCGGAACCTCGACCGAGACCACGGCCTATTATGCGCGGGTGATGAAGGCCGACGTGCCGCTGGCGCTCGACGTGCTGTCCGACATTCTCGCCAACCCGTCCTTCGTGCCGGACGAGCTCGAGCGCGAGAAGAGCGTGATCGTGCAGGAGATCGGCGCGGCGCAGGATACCCCTGACGACGTCGTGTTCGAGCACCTCAACGAACTCTGTTTTCCCGACCAGCCGATGGGGCGTTCGCTGCTCGGCACCGCGAAGACACTGAAGACGTTCGATCGCGACATGCTGCGCGGCTATCTCTCGACGCATTATCGCGGGCCCGACATGGTGGTGGGCGCGGCCGGCGCCGTCGACCACAAGCGCGTGGTCGAGGACGTGACGCAGAAATTCGCCAGCTTCGACGCCACGCCGGCGCCGAAGCCGCAAGTAGCGACGTTCGGCCAGGGCGGCTCGCGCGTGGTGCATCGCGATCTCGAGCAGGCGCACCTGACGCTGGCGCTCGAAGGCGTGCCGCAGACCGATCTCTCGCTGTTCTCGCTGCAGGTCTTCACCAACACGCTCGGCGGCGGAATGTCGTCGCGGCTGTTCCAGGAAGTTCGCGAGAAGCGCGGCCTGTGCTACTCGATCTATACGTTCCACGCGCCCTATGCCGACACCGGCTTCTTCGGCCTCTATACCGGCACCGATCCCGCCGATGCGCCCGAGATGATGGAAGTGATCGTCGACGTCATCAACGATTCCGTCGAAACCCTCACGGAGGCCGAGATTGCCCGCGCCAAGGCGCAGATGAAGGCCGGGCTCCTGATGGCGCTGGAAAGCTGCTCGTCGCGCGCCGAACAGCTGGCGCGGCACATTCTGGCCTATGGGCGGCCGCTGACGGTGGAAGAACTGGTGGCGCGGATCGATGCGGTCAGCGTCGAATCGACCCGCAATGCCGCGCATGCGCTCCTGTCGCGCAGCCGGCCGGCGGTGGTGGCGCTCGGCACCGGCAGGGGTCTGGACACGGCGGTGTCTTTTGCGGAAGGATTGACCCGGTCGAAGGCGAAGACGCTGCTGCATTAGTGCATGATCGGGCAGGGCAGGTATCCCTTTTCCGGGAAGATCGTGCGCCAATGATGATGAGGGGCGTGGGGAGTTACGGCATGGCCCTGTTTCGTTTGCCATCCAGCGGACCGGCCGCGCTTATGCCGCGCGGCCACGGCCTGCTGCTGCGCGCGCCGCAGATGGCGGATTTCGTGCAATGGGCGCAGCTGCGGGAAAGCAGCCGCGCCTACCTGACGCCATGGGAACCGATCTGGCCGTCGGACGACCTTACCCGCGCCGGGTTCCGCCGCCGCTTGCGCCGCTACGCCGAGGATATCGCGGCCGACCGCTCCTATCCGTTCATCATCTTCCGCGAGGCGGACGGCACCATGATCGGCGGCATCACGCTCGCCAATGTCCGCCGCGGCATCGTGCAGGCCGGCACGATCGGCTACTGGGTCGGCGAGCCCCATGCCACCCGCGGCTACATGACGACGGCGCTGCGCGTGCTGCTGCCGACGCTGTTCGGTGAGCTCAATCTGCACCGCATCGAGGCCGCCTGCATCCCCTCCAACCGGCCGTCGATCCGGGTGCTGGAGAAGTGCGGCTTCACCCGCGAAGGGCTGGCGCGGCGCTATCTCTGCATCAACGGCGTCTGGCAGGACCACCTGCTGTTCGGCCTGCTGCACGAGGATTTTCGCGGCTGAACCCGCGCTTGTCCGACTTTTGGGTGCCTTGGGTTCGCCGCCATTGGGCTGCTATAAGGCCGCCGAACAATGACGCGAAGGATGGGATGTCAGGGACGTCGCATGGGTGACAATCGTTTGGCCAGGGTCGTGATCGCGGCCGCGGTCGCGGGTGGCATGACCTGCCTGATGGCCGCGCCGGCGCCGGCGCAATCGTTGACCGACCGCTTCAAGAGCCTGTTTGGCGGCAAATCGGAGGAACCGGCCCCGGCTCCCGGGGTACCGGCAGAGCCGGACGTCGGCGACCTGACCTGTCCGCCGGTGACGGTGCGCGCCGGCGCATCGACCTATGCGATCGCGCCGCCCGGCAAGGAGCCGGTCGGCAACGATCTGCGCTTCCAGGCCACGATCACCAAGATGGCGCGCGAATGCACCGTCAATGCCGGCGTGATTACCGCGCGGATCGGGATTCAGGGCCGCGTCATCGCGGGTCCCGCCGGCGCTCCGGCTTCGGTCCAGGTTCCGATCCGCGTCGCGGTGGTGCAGGGCGGCGTTTCAGAAAAGACCATCGCGACCAAGGCCTACCAGACCACGGTCAACATGACGGAAACCGGCAGCGAGCCGTTCACGCTGGTGATCGAGGATCTGACCTATCCGGCGCCGTCAGGTGCGGTCGGCGACACCTATATTTTCTATATCGGCTTCGACCCGCAGGCGCTGAAGCCCGAACGGCCTGCGCGAAGGAAGCATTGAGGCAACAAAAAAGCCGGCGCGATCGTCTCGCGCCGGCCTTGTTTTGGTTGTCGGAACCGATCAGTGACAGCTTGTCAGTTCAGCTTGGCGCGAACTTCGGCGATGCCCTTGGCGAGCAGGTCGTCGGCGACGGAGCCCTTGACCGACTGCGACAGGATGGTCGAGGCGGCCGAGACCGCGGCATTGGCGGCGGCGGCGCGAACGTCGGCCAGCGCCTGGGCTTCGGCGAGGGCGATCTTGCTCTCGGCGGTCTTGGTGCGGCGGGCGACGAAGTCTTCCATCTTGGCCTTGGTCTCGGTCGCGACGCGCTCGGCTTCGGCCCTGGCGTTCGCGATGATCTCCTCGGCCTCACGCTCGGCGCTGCTGCGCTTGGCCTTGTATTCGGCCAGCAGCTTGGCGGCGTCTTCCTTCAGCCGCCGCGCCTCGTCGAGTTCGGCCTTGATGCGCTCGGCGCGGTGGTCGAGCGCCGTGAGTACCGTCTTGTGGATGCCGAGATAGGCAAACAGCACCAGCAGGATGACGAAGGCAACTGCTACCCAGGTTTCCGGTTGAGCGAACATCGGCCTATCCCTTCAACGATGCGTCGACGGCGCTGGTCACCGCCTTGCTGTCGGGCAGTACGCCGGTGAGACGCTGCACGATCGCGCCGGCTGCATCCGCGGCGATGCCGCGAACGTTGCTCATCGCGGTCTCGCGGGTCGCCGCGATCTGCTTCTCGGCGGCGGCAAGCTTGGCGTTGAGCTGGTCTTCCAGCGTCTTGCGCTCGGCTTCCGAACTCGCGTTCAGCTTCTCGCGGGTCTCGTTGCCGATGGCCTGCGCGCGGGAGCGCGCATCGGCGAGGTCCTTTTCATACGCCTTCAGCGCAGCGTCGGACTCGTCCTTCAGTTTCTGCGCCTGCGCCAGATCGCCCTCGATGGCGTTCTGGCGTGCGTCGATCACGCTTCCGACACGCGGCAGCGCAATGCGCGACACGATCAGATAGAGCGCGACGAACGCGATGGCGAGCGATACCAGCTGTGAAGCAAACGTGCTCGACTCGAACGGAGGAAAGCCTCCGCCGTGTCCGCCGTCCGCCTCGGTATGGGCGCCGGTACCATGACTTTTCTCAGCCACGGAATTCTCCTGTTGCTGTCAGGCGCGCCGCCCGGAGGCGGCGCGGGAAGGTGCAGCTCAGAGCGGAACGAACAGCAGCAGCAGCGCGATCAGCAGCGAGAAAATACCGAGCGCTTCGGTCACGGCGAAGCCGAAGATCAGGTTGCCGAACTGGCCCTGCGCGGCAGAGGGGTTGCGCACCGCAGCGGCAAGGTAGTTGCCGAAGATGATGCCCACGCCGACGCCCGCGCCGCCCATGCCGATGCATGCGATGCCCGCGCCGATAAGTTTTGCTGCTGCCGGTTCCATTTTCTAGAGCTCCTTGAGAGGTAAGACGTAGTGTGGGTGGAAATTCCCCGGACCGCTTAGTGTCCCGGATGAATGGCGTCGTTGAGGTAGATGCAGGTCAGGATCGCGAAGACGTAGGCCTGCAGGAACGCGACCAGCAGTTCGAGGGCGGTCAGCGCGACAGTGAGCGCCAGCGGCAAAATGCCGCCGAACCAGCCGATGGCGCCCAGCGAGACGCCGAGCATGGCGACGAAGCCCGCGAACACCTTCAGCGCGATGTGGCCGGCCAGCATGTTGGCGAACAGACGCACGCTGTGCGAAACCGGTCGCAGGAAGAACGACAGGATTTCGATGAACATGACCAGCGGCAGGATGTAGCCGGGAACGCCGCGCGGCACGAAAATGCCGAAGAACTTCAGGCCGTTCTTGTAGACGCCGTAGATCAGCACCGTGAAGAAGACCAGGAGCGCCAGGGCGGCGGTGACGATGATGTGGCTGGAAACCGTGAACGTGTAGGGGATGATGCCGATCAGGTTCGAAACGCAGATGAACATGAAGAGCGAGAAGATCAGCGGGAAGAACTTCATGCCTTCCGCGCCGGCAGTAGAGCGGATCGTCGAGGCGACGAACTCGTAGGAGATTTCGGCGATGGACTGCATCCGTCCCGGAACCAGCTGCCCTCTCGCCATGCTGCCGATCATCAGCAGCGAGATCACCGCCACGGTGATGAACATGTAGAGCGACGAGTTGGTGAAGGCGATCGTGTGGTTGCCGATATGGCCGATCGTGAAGAGGGGCTCGATATTGAACTGGTGGATCGGGTCGATTTTCATCCGCGCGGCTCTTTATCCACCGGCCCTGGCCGGCAATCGAATTTCAAATGTCGTGACTTCCCGTCGATGCTCAGCGATTGCGGGAAGCTACGCCTGCAGACCTCACCACGTTGACCACGCCGGCGGTGAAGCCAAGCAGCAGAAACACGATGAGACCGAACGGCGATGTCGACAGCCAACGGTCGACTCCCCAGCCAATCGCCGCCCCGACGACAACGCCCGCGACCAATTCCGAGGAAAGGCGGAAACCCAGCGCCATTGCAGAGGTTCTGGCAGCCGTGTCGCCGCTTTCAGTTTCGGGTTGATCAGTCCTGAGCTTCCGGTTGTCGCGAAATTCGGACAATCGGTGATCGAGACTTCCGAGCCTTGCGGAAAGCGCAGCTTCGTCAGACGACGATTGATCGCGATTTCCACTTGCGTTGTCGTTCTTGTCTTCGGCCATGGCCAAGACACTAAACGATGCTGCGGTTGATGGAAATTGCGCCCCGTCACCCTTGAAAGCCGGGCGGACCATACTTACCGCGTCTGATCAAGTCAAGATTGCGCCGTAACCAGTTAGTGCGTTGATTTGACACGATTTATTTTCGCACTCTCAGCAACCCCGCCAACCTGTCATCGCAGTGCAACAGCTGGCGCGACATCGATCAATCTTGCGCGGATTTCGCCGACCTGTTGGGATGCTCGGAACGAACTTCAAATCCCGATTCCCGGAGCCAGCATGCCACGCCAGGTCGAATACTATTTCTCGCTGCAATCGCCGTGGGCCTATATCGGACATGGAGCTTTTCGCGACCTCGTAAGTGCTTATGATCTCAAGGTGAATTACAAGCCCGTGGTGCTGGTCGACCTGTTCTCGGAAACCGGCGGCTTGCCCTTGATGAAGCGCCATCCGGTGCGCCAGCGCTACCGGATGGTCGAACTGCAGCGCTGGCGCGACAAGCGCGGCCTGAAGTTTCATTTGCAGCCGGCGCACTGGCCGTTCAATGCCCGGCTGGCCGATGGCGTCGTGATCGCGGCGATCGAGGCCGGCCTCGATCCCGAACGATATTTGCAACGCGGCTTTGCCGGTGTCTGGGAAGACCAACTCAATCTGGCCGACCCCGCAACGATTGCAAAACTGGCCGACGAATCGGGGCTGCCCGGCCAGCGATTGGTGGAGCGATCGGGCTCGGAGGAGATCAGCGCGGCTTACGAGCAGAACCGGCAGGATGCGCTGGCCACCGACGTGTTCGGCTCGCCGGTCTACGTGCTGGATGGAGAGGTGTTCTGGGGACAGGACCGCATCGAATTGCTGGCCGATGCGTTGAAGTCCGGCCGCGGGCCCTATAGCTCAAAGGTCTAGAGATAAGGTCCGGGGATGATAGGGCGGGTCGAGATGATCGCGCTCCCGACGCCTTGAAAGCGCCCCTGCGGTTGAGGAAACCGCTACTGTCCTGAGGCGGGAGCAAGCACATGCGCATAGCGAAATCATCCACGACATCCGCAGCCCTCCTCGTGCTCGCGTGTACCCTTTCGTGCGCCGGTTACGCGCTCGCCGGCCCGATGCCGGAGACCGAGAACGGCCGCTATGCGCTGTCGCCGGCCGGTGACGGCGTGCTTCGGCTCGATACCAGGACGGGCGCTGTGTCGACCTGCAACAATTCGGGCGCAGGCTGGGCCTGCTACGCCGTGCCCGATGAACGAACGGCGATGGACGCCGAAATCGGCCGGCTGCAGACTGACAACGAGCGGCTCAAGGCCGACAATGAGAAACTCAAGGCAGAACTCGCCGAGCGCGAGCCTACCGTGTCCGGCAAGATCGAGGAGCCGCTGCCGAAATCGGACTCGCTGAAGAAGAGCGAGCCGAAGGCGGCCGAAGGCGAGCGCAAGATCGAAATCCCGCTGCCGAGCGATCGCGACATGGACCGCGTGATGTCTTTCCTGGAGCGGGCGTGGCGGCAATTGATCGAGATGGCGAACCGGCTGCAGCGGGACGCCAACAGCGGCAAGATTTGACTATGGAATAGCCTCATGGTGAGGAGCGCGTCTTCGCGCGTCTCGAACCATGAGTTTGTATGGCTTTGGCGCCCCGAACACATCCTTCGAGACGGCGCTTCGCGCCTCCTCAGGATGAGGGCAGTGCATGGATTGACGCTCGATGACAGCATCCAAGTTCTTCTCCCGCACGGAAGCTTCGTCCGTGACCGCCACCTCCATTGTTTCCTCGCTGCTCACCGTGCAGACGTCGGGCGCGGGGTTCACCGACCTCACTGCAGAGGTCGCGAAATTCTTGACGGATGCACGCGCGCGGGAAGGCGCGGTGACGCTGTTCATCCGCCACACCTCGGCGTCGCTGACGATCCAGGAGAACGCCGATCCGACCGTGCTCGTCGATCTGACGACGGCGCTGGACCGGCTCGCGCCCGAGAATGCGGGATGGCGTCACGACACCGAGGGGCCGGACGACATGCCGGCGCACATCAAGACCATGCTGACCGCAACCTCGCTGCACGTCCCTGTGCTGGGCAGGGCGCTCGCCCTGGGAACGTGGCAGGCGGTCTACCTGGTCGAGCATCGGGCGCGACCGCACCGGCGCGAGATCGTGCTGCAATTCGTCGGCGCAACGGATTGAGACCCGCCAAAGGAAAGCCGGCCGCGAATGGCTTCGCGGCCGGCCTGTTGGTTTGGCTCGGGCGCTTGCAGCGCCCTGCCGGAACCTACTTGGTGATGTCGACGTCCTTGGTCTCGGGCAGGAAGAAGAACCCGACGACGGCGGTAATCGACGCGAATATGATCGGGTACCAGAGACCGGCATAGATATCGCCGGTCGCGGCCACGATTGCGAACGAGGTCGCCGGCAGCAATCCGCCGAACCAGCCGTTGCCGATGTGATAGGGCAGCGACATCGAGGTGTAGCGGATCTTGGTCGGAAACAGTTCGACCAGCAACGCGGCGATGGGCCCGTACACCATGGTGACGTAGATCACCAGGATGAACAGCAGACCGATGATGGCGGCGACCTGCGGACGGAAGATGTCCAACGGGTGGCTCATCTTTACGAGTGTCGGGTTCGCGCCGCGCTTGGGATATCCCGCTTCCTGCAAGGCGGCCGTCGCCCCGGCGTTCGAATCAGCCGGCTTGGTGTAGGGAACGTCCTTGCCATTGATGCGGATGATCGTGGGCGATCCTGCCGGACCGGCGACGGTGTCGTACTTGACCGAGGACTTGGCCAGGAAGTCGCGAGCCAGATCGCAAGGTGCGCTGAACACGCGGGTCCCAACCGGGTTGAACAGGTCGCCGCAGCCCTTCGGATCGGCCACGACTTCAACCTTCACCGATTCGATGGCCTTTTCCAGCGTCGGGTTGGCGTTGGTCGAGATCATTCGGAAGATCGGGAAGAAGGTCAGCGCCGCGATCAGACAGCCTCCCAGGATGATCGGCTTGCGCCCGATCTTGTCGGACAGCGCGCCGAACACGATGAAGAAGCCGGTGCCGAGCAGCAGCGACCATGCGATCAGCAGGTTGGAGGTATAGCCGTCGACCTGGAGAATCGATTGCAGGAAGAACAGCGCGTAGAACTGGCCGGTGTACCAGACCACGCCCTGGCCCATCACGCCGCCGATCAGGGCGATGAGGACGAGCTTGGCGTTGCTCCAGTTGGCGAAGGCTTCGGTCAGCGGGGCCTTGGAGCCCTTGCCCTCGTCCTTCATCTTCTGGAAGACCGGAGATTCGTTCAGTTTCAGCCGGATGATCACGGACACGCCGAGCAGGACCACCGACAGCAGGAACGGGATTCGCCAGCCCCATGAGGCGAACTCGGCCTCGCCGAGGATGGTTCGAGTGAACAGAATCACCAGCAACGACAGGAACAGGCCCAGCGTCGCGGTGGTCTGAATGAATGACGTGTAGTAGCCGCGCTTGCCCATCGGCGCATGCTCGGCCACGTAGGTCGCGGCTCCGCCGTACTCGCCGCCGAGCGCGAGGCCCTGCAGCAGGCGCAGACCGATCAGGATGATCGGCGCGGCGATGCCGATGGTGGCGGCGTTGGGCAGCAGGCCGACGATGAAGGTCGACAGGCCCATGATCAGGATGGTGACGAGGAAGGTGTATTTCCGCCCGACGATGTCGCCGACGCGGCCGAACACGATGGCGCCGAACGGACGAACGAGGAAGCCGGCGGCAAAGGCCAGCAGCGCGAAGATATCGCGGGTGGCCGGCGGATAGGCCGAGAAGAACTGCGCGCCGATGATGCTGGCGAGCGACCCGTAGAGATAGAAGTCATACCATTCGAAAACGGTGCCAAGCGACGATGCGAAGATGACGAAGCGTTCGTCCTTCGTCATTCCCTTCGCCTTGCCGGGCGTAGCAACTATCGTGGACATTCTCAATCGCTCCCCAATTGCAGTTCTTCTTGATGTCTTGCTTCTTGATGTCGAATCCGCATTTGCGTCATGTCGACGCGCAAGATTCCACATGCTCCCCTACATGCTCGGAAAGCGAGGCCCAATAGTACTTTAGTAATTTTCAACTTGGACTGACCGCCCGATGTCTCGCGCACCGGCACGACGGCAACCTGCGCATCTGGCTGCAATCGGGAAGTTGAAAGCGAAAACGCGTTACGATCTAACGACGTAGTGCCTGGGGAAAACCGGATTCGTCCAAATTCGAATCGGCAGGAGAGTTCAATTCCATCTCCAGCGTCTAGACTAAAGTCCTAAGGGGCCGCGAGCGAGAAAAGCAGCGCGATGGTCAACATCACAATTGCTATCAGCGCCGTCCATTGCGCGAAATGCAGATAGATGTCCCGCATCAGGATCGAAACCGTCTGCTGCGCGTAGGCCTGGGGCGGACGGCTGTCCTTGGGAAGGTAGAGCCACATCTCGGTCCGGCGGTGATCCTTGGTCCGGGCTTCATGGGCTTTCAGCATCAGCACGAGCGTCATCACGATCGTCAGGAACCCTCCCGCTTGAAACGCGGAACGAGGAAGAAAGGACAACCCGATCATCACGCAGAAAATGGCGAGCGATGCGAACCCGCAGGCGCGCAGCACCGTTTCATAGGCAATCCGGCGCATCTCTTCCATGAGTAGCCACGCTCCGACCGTCTCGCAAAATTCGGAGGCGGAGCGTAGCGCCAAGGCTTCCCGCTCTCAACCTTGGAACCGGGGTCTCAGAGGCCGATCCTGAGAAAGTTACCGGCGGCCGGCAGCGCCAGGAGCGCGGTTGAGGCAAGCCAGATCCAGAGCGAGGCGTCGCTCGATTCCGATGCGCCGGTGGCCCGTTCGTAGAGTGCCGCGGGAATTCCGCCCAGGATGACCGTGGCGGTCGACACCATCAGTGACGCGAACATCAGCGTCAGCGACAGGCTGCCGAACAGCAGGGGACTGGCAAACGACTGGACGTACAGCAGCGCAAAGATCAGCCAGAGCTGGTTGAAGATGCCGTTGATCATTCCGAAGAATGCGATGCCGACAAAATAGAAATTCCTGTTCATGATGCCGCTCCCGAAACCCGGGGGGCGAGGTTCAGCAACAGCAGCGTGTAGTGAAGGATGACGCGCAGCCAGAACATCCAGACGAAGCCGAACAGCCACAGCACGGCAGGAGCGGTGACCTTCGGAGTTACGATCGAGATGACGGCGATCACGGGGTCGGTGATCCGGCAGAAGAATCGCCAGATGTAGTTCGGCGAATCCGCGTCGACCATCAGGCCGAGCAGGAACCGGCCAAGCATCGTGTACATCAGCGCCGCAAGTATGAAGTTCGGCAGGTGGAAGTACCAGTAGGCGATCAGTGAAGCTGTATTGTCCAAATTCGACTCCTGCAGTGCTTCAGCGATCGGCAAACCGGGCAGTGAGGGCGAGATCCTGACTTCGCACGACAATGGCAAGCGCGGACTTTGCCGGCAAGCGACGTCATCGCTTCATCCCAACAAAACGGGGCCCCAAGGGCCCCGCCTGTCGATACGTGTCGCCGTGCTCTCAGGCTGTCTTCTCTTCGAGCACCGTCCGGCCCCGCGGCTTGCGGATGTCGTCGACATAGGCCTGCATTTCGGCCGAGGGTTCCTTGCCCAGCTTGCTGACGATGTAGATGACGGCAAAGCCGAGCGGCGCTCCCAACAACCCGCAGGCGATGTTGGTGAGGTTGAACCAGCCGACCTTGTTGGCGAGCGGGTGGGCCAGCGTCGGGAAGCTCTCCATGGCATTGGGCAACGCCATGGCCTTCGCGATGTCGACCACCGGTGCGCCGGTCATCGGGTTCAGCAGTGACGTCATGCCGAAATACTTCACGCCCATCCCCGGGAAGTACCGGGTCGTGACGAGGTAGAACAGGCACAGCCCGAAGCCGGCAATGATGCCGCATATCGCGCCCGTTGCGGTAGCCCGCTTCCACCAGACGCCCATCACGAGCGCCGGGAAGTTGCCGGCCATTGCGAGCGAGAACGCCCATCCGACCATCGCCAGGATGTCGGCCGGCTTGGTTGCCGCCGTCGCGGCCGCCACCACGGCGACGATCAGGAGCAGCACGCGGGCGATCGTCAGCCGGCGCACGGTCGGCGCGTTGGGGTCGATCATCTTGTAGTAGACGTCGTGCGACAACGCGTTGGCGATGGCGAGCAGCAGCCCGTCCGCGGTGGACAGCGCGGCGGCGAGGCCGCCGGCGGCGACCAGGCCCGAGATCACGTACGGAAGGCCCGCGATCTCCGGGGTGGAGAGCACGATCACGTCCGTGTTGATCACGAAGTCTTGCAGCCGGACCACGCCGGGATGGTCGGCGATCGCCTTGCACGCCGCGACGATGGCGTCGATGCTGGCCGCGTTCTTGCCGCAGATCTGGATCAGCCCGAGTTCGCCCCAGTTGAACAGCCAGGGACGAATGGAGGTCAGATCACGCCCGATGATGTTGGTGTAGACCTCGAGCTTGGAGAACGCCGCGTACGCCGGCGCCGAGAAGTACAGCAGGAAGATGAACAGCAGCGACCACGCGACGGACTGGCGCGCCTCACGCACCGAGGGGGTAGTGAAGTAACGCATCAGGATGTGCGGCAACGAGGCGGTGCCCACCATCATGCATATGATGATGGCGAAGAAGTTCAGCGGCGTGTAGTTGATGAACGGCTGGATGTGCGGCTTCAGCGCCGCCGCGCTCGCGAGGCCGGCCGACAGCATTTGCTGCTCGCGCGCCGTGATGTCCGCGATCGCCTGTCCGTAGGTGAGTTGCGGAATCGGCAATCCATACTTCATGGTGGACAGGATCACGATCGGCGTCAGATAGGCGATGATGAGCACGATGTACTGCGCCACCTGCGTCCAGGTCACTGCCCGCATTCCGCCCAGCATCGAGCAGACCAGGATGCCGACCAGTCCGGCGAAGACCGCCAATTCGAACTGCATCCCGAGGAAGCGCGAGGCGATCAGGCCGGTGCCGTAGATCTGCGCCGTCACATAGGTGAAGGAGCAGGCCACCAGCACAATCACGCCGAGCGCGCGAGCAAAATTGCCGCCATACCTGAACGCCAGGAAGTCAGGCACGGTATAGGCGCCAAACTTGCGCAGGTACGGCCCGATCAGGATCGACACCAGCACGAAGCCGCCGGTCCATCCAAGCACCCATGCAAGGCCGTCGTAACCGAGCAGGAAGAGGGTGCCGGCCATGCCGACAAAGGACGCAGCCGACATCCAGTCGGCGCCGGTCGCCATGCCGTTGTAGAACGCCGGCACGCTGCGTCCGGCGACGTAGTATTCGGAAACCTGAGCCGTTCGCGACAGGACGCCGATGATGGCGTAAACGGCAAGCGTGAAGAACACGAACAGGTAGCCGAGGACCTTGTTCGGAACCCCTATCTGCTCAAGCACCGCGAGCAGGACCACGAAGGCGAGAAAGCCTCCGGTGTAGAAGCCGTAGACCCGCCCCAGGTTGTTGAGGAAGTCGGAACTGCGAGAAGTTTGCGTCGCCATTTGTCGTCCCCCCTCAATCTTCTTCGGCAAAGTCGAATTCGCGATCGATCTTGTCCTGCTGCCTCGCGAACAGGAACAGCATGACCACGAACACGATGAGCGAGCCCTGCGCGGCCATGTAGAAGCCGAGCGGGAAGCCCAGAATCGGAATGGTGAACTTGTTGAGAGAAGTCACGAACATATGGATGATAAAGCCGAAGAAGAACCAGACCGCGAGATGTGTGAACATCAGGCGCGAGGTCTTTGCCCAGTGGGCTTCTTCTCTCTGCTTCAGGTCTTTTGAGTCAGGCATGGGCTGCATTTCCTCTCAAGTCCCGGCGAACGCGCTGGGATAAATTGATCGAGGGGAATGCAATCCCATCAATGCGGCGCCCCCTCAGTGCCGCGGCTTCGATCGGTCTTGTGCCGATTCGGAGTCAACGGAGGGTAGCATTGGAGCGGGTTCCATCTCGATAATACTTTGGGGGCAAAATTGTGCTGCAACTGCTAAGAGCGTGGCGGCCTGCCGATGCGGTTTACCCAGGCGTGCGGGATCGGCAAAGGCCGGCTAAGCTGGCGAACCAGCGCGGTCATCCGGCAGGAAGGAAACGATGAAGCTGTTCGAAAAATTGTTTCGTCCCCGTCCGCCGATTGGCGACCTTGCGGCGCTTGCGGACTTCGTCGATGCGCAGTCGGCTTTCATCGTGCAAAAGGGCATCTACGAATATTCCCGTGCACGGGCAGGCCATTACGCCAAGGTGCTGTTTGCGGAAAAGGAATTCGCCGAGGCCGTCGAGCGCGCCCGCTGGCAAGCCTTTCCACTCGGTCTCGCAATGGTCGGCGAAATGGTTGAGGGCGCGTTGGCCTCTCAGCTCGGGCTGCCGCGCCGCGAAACGCTCGACCGGCTGACATCCGTCGTCCTTTCGGTTTTCGACCGCTATCCCGTTCCGCCATCGATCGGCGAAGTGGCGTGGCTTGCCGCGCGCGACGACCTGTCGCACCGGCTCGATCTGGCCGGGGGACACGCTCCCAAGCGGGTGATGGATATCCCCGAACCCTTGGCGGAAACCTATTTCGCCATGATGCCGATCCACGAGAAGCTGCGCGGGCGGGATTTCCAGACCACGCGAAATTATCTTCGCGTCAGCCTCTGCAATATCTACGACGAACTGATTTCGCGCATGGACAAGGCGGCGCTGCAACGGGCATTGGCCACGGATGCCGCAGCCTGAACTTTTCGATTGGTTGCGTTGCTGCCGGCAGGGGGAGCGATGGACAGGACGGGTGGCGTCGCGCCGCTTTTGTCGATCGACGCCGTCGTCATCGACACCGAAACCACCGGGCTCGATCCGCGCAAGGCGCGGGTGATCGAACTTGCCGGCGTGCGATTGCTGACCGGAAGGCTGGCCGAGGACGATCGGTTTCGTCAATTGCTGCGTCCCGCCGACGAAGCGATTCCGGCCGAGACGACGCGGATCCATGGCATCGACAATGCCATGGTGGCGGATTCGCCGGTATTTGCCGACGTCTGGCCGCGCTTTAATGCATATCTCGGCCGGGCCATGGTGATCGGACACACGGTTGGCTTCGACCTCGCAATGCTGAAGCGCGAATGCGATCTGGCCGGCCTGCCGTGGGCGCGGCCTCGCACGCTCGACACGCGGCTCCTGGCGCAGATCGCCGCGCCGGACCTGGCCGGCTACACGCTGGAGAAACTCACCGCCTGGCTGGGTGTCGAAGCTGCCGAACGACATTCCGCGCTCGGCGACGCGACTACCACTGCGCGGATATTCCTGGCGCTGGTACCGAAGCTGCGCGACCGCGGCATCCGCACCGTTGCCGAAGCCGAGCGGGCCTGCCTTGCCCTCACCAGGGTACTCGACGAACAGGCGCGCAGCGGCTGGATCGCGGCGGTCGAGGCGCCGGCGCGCGCCGATGCGGAACGGACGCTGAGGCGTTTCGACAGCTACGCCTACCGGCATCGCAATCGCGACATCATGCGGACGCCCCCGGTCTTCGTCGAAGCCGGCACGTCGGTTCACGCCGCGCTGGCGCGGCTGTCGCATGAGCGAATATCGGCCGTCTATGTCGGGCCGTCTGCCGGACCAGACGGCGTAAAAGCGACCGACGCGGGCATTGTGACGGAGCGAGACCTGTTGCGTGCGATCGCCGGGTCCGGCGCCGCCGCGCTGGACTTGCCGGTCGAGAAGATCATGAGCCTGCCGCTTGCTGCTGTCCCGGCGGACGCCTTCGTCTATCGCGCCATCGGCCGCATGAATCTCCTCGGTACCCGGCATCTCGGGGTTGTCGACGAGTCCGGCAGCGTAATTGGTGCATTGTCGGCGCGCGACCTGCTTCGCTTGCGGGCGGGAGAGGCGATAACGCTCGGCGATGAGATCGACGTTGCGGCGGATGCGCCCGCGCTGGCGGTGGCGTGGGCGAAACTGCCGCGGGTTTCGGAATCGCTGCGGGCGGAGGGCCTCTCCGGCCGGGATATTGCGGAGGTGATTTCCCGCGAACTCGGCGCTCTCACCGGACAGGCCACGGCGATTGCCGAGCGGATCATGCGCCAGCGCGGCGAGGGCGAGCCGCCATGCCGCTACGCCATGATCGTGCTTGGATCGGCTGGTCGCGGCGAAAGTCTGTTGGCCATGGACCAGGACAATGCGGTGATTTTCGAACGCGGCGAGCCCGGCGGCAGCGAGGATCGCTGGTTCGCGGCCTTGGGCACTCTGGTCGCCGATATCCTGCACGAGGTCGGCGTGCCCTGCTGCAAGGGCGGCGTTATGGCGAAGAATGCGGCCTGGCGGGGCTCGGTCGAGACCTGGCGGACCCGTATCGACCACTGGATCGCGCGCTCCAATCCCGAGGATCTGCTGTCCGTGGATATTTTCTTCGACCTGCGTGCCGTCTGGGGCGACGGAAGTCTCGCGGTAGCCGTGCGGCAGGCGGCCTTCGCCGCAGCCGAGGGGCAGGCCGCTTTCGCCAAGCTTCTGGTTGACGGGATCAGCGTTCCCAGGAGCGTAGGATTTTTTGGCGGCGTTCGTACCCAGGGTGGCCGCATCGATTTGAAGCGGTCCGGGCTGTTCGGCGTGGTTTCCGCCGCGCGTGCCATGGCGATCCGCCACCATGTGACGGAGCGGTCCACGCCGGCTCGGCTTGCCGGCGTAAAGGCGCTGCTTGATGTCAGCGAGGCTGATCTGGACGCGGTCGGCGAGGCGCACGGCGTCTTCCTCGATCTGATCCTGTCGCAACAGGTCGAAGATATTTCCCGGGGAATACCGCCCTCCAATGCGGTCGTAGTGAAGCGGCTGTCGGCCCACGACCAGGAGCGGTTGAGATCGGCGCTTGCTGCGGTGGCCTCCGTCGACCAGCTGGTCCGCGACGTGCTGTTTGGAAATTAAGGTCGGGCCGCAGTGTTGTGCGATGCACAAGAGTGGGTTAACCGCTTCTCCGCAAGGCGATATTTGCGCCTTGCATGCAGCCGCCGGGCGGAGGACAATTAAATTCGCCCGGCGGGCCGGTTCTCGCCATGCGCTGTTGCAACCTCGCACAAGAAGTAAATGACGGCCGCCAGCAATACTCACCTCGTTATCGCCGACGATCACCCATTGTTCCGCGATGCCCTGCGTCAGGCGGTGGTGAGCGTCGTGACTTCGGCTGTCGTCAGCGAGGCCGGCTCGTTCGACGATCTTACCGCGCTGCTGGAACGGGATTCGGACATCGACCTGATCCTGCTCGATCTCACCATGCCGGGGATCTCCGGCTTCTCCGGGCTGATTTATCTGCGTGCTCAATATCCGGCGATCCCGGTGGTCATCGTGTCCGCAAGCGACGACGCCGGCACGATCCGCAAGTCGCTCGACTTTGGCGCCTCGGGTTTCATTCCCAAGCGCTTCGGCGTCGAGACGCTGCGCGACGCCATCATGAAGGTGATGGAAGGCGACGTCTGGGTTCCGCCGGACACCGATCTCTCCTCGGCCAACGACCCCGACATGACGCGGCTGCGCGACCGGCTGGTGACGCTGACACCGCAGCAGGTGAGGGTGCTGATGATGTTGTCTGAGGGCCTGCTCAACAAGCAGATCGCCTACGAGCTTGGCGTGTCGGAGGCGACCATCAAGGCGCACGTCTCGGCGATCCTGCAGAAGCTCGGCGTCGAAAGCCGCACGCAGGCCGTGATCGCCGCCGCGAAAATCGCCGGCGGCGACTGGCGCCCGGGATCGCCGACGACATAGTCTTATCCCGTCATTGCGAGCGTGGTAATGACGTCTCTCACTCCGCCGCAGCCACCATCTGCTGCGTGCGCCACTGGCCGAGCAAGGCGCGGAGCGAGGCCGGCTTCACCGGCTTGTTGAGGATCGTGATGTTCTCCTCGCGCGCGGCGGCGCGGACGTTCGGGCTGCGATCCGCCGTGATCAGGATGGCGGGCATGCTCTCGCCGAAGCGGCGCCGGATCTCGCGGATCGCGGCGACGCCGTTGCCGCGATCGAGATGATAGTCGACCAGCAGGCCGGTCACGCGTCCGCCGGAGGATTCGATCGCAGCGATCGCGGCTTCCGGGTCGGCGACCGCGATCACCTCGGCGTCCCAGGCCTTCAGCAGCGTCTTCATGCCGTCCAGGATGGCAGGGTCGTTCTCGATGCAAACGATCAGCGCGCCGCTCATCGGCGTTCTGGAAAGCGGCGTTGCGCTGGTGACGGCGGCGGTATGATTGACCGCCTTGGCAACCGGCACCGTCACCGAAAATACCGAGCCGCCGCCTTCGTTGGCGTCGATCGCGATACCGTGGTTGAGCACGCGCGCCAGACGCTCGACGATCGACAGTCCAAGGCCGAGACCGCGCGCGATCCGCGCGCCCTGCTCGAGGCGGTGGAACTCCTTGAATATCTCGCCGCGCTTGGTCACGGGAATTCCGACGCCGGTGTCGTAGACCCCGATCCTGAGCGATTGCCCGTGACGGCGGCAGCCGACCAGCACGCGCCCGCGCGGGGTATATTTGATGGCGTTGGAAATGAAATTCTGCAACAGCCGCCGCAGCAGCGAGCGGTCCGACTCCACCGGCAGCGAGCAGGGCACGAAGGTAAGCTCCAGCCCCTTGGCGCGGGCGATCGGCGCAAACTCGATCTCGAGCGAACGCATCAGGTCGGCCATCTTGAAGCTGGAGATCGAGATCGCCATCGCGCCTGCGTCGAGTCGCGAGATGTCGAGCAGTGCGCCGAGGATTTCCTCGATCGCCTCCAGCGAGTCGTCGATGTTTTCGACCAGCCGGGAATCCTCCCCGCCGTTCTGACGTTCGACGAGGCTCGTCACATAGAGCCGCGCGGCGTTGAGCGGCTGCAGGATGTCGTGGCTGGCGGCGGCGAGGAACCGGGTCTTCGAGATGTTGGCGTCCTCGGCGGTGCTCTTGGCCTGCGCCAGTTCGGAATTCAGGCGCGTGAGTTCCTCGGTGCGGTCGCGCACGCGCTTTTCCAGCGTCGCGTTGGCGCGCTCGAGCGCTTCGGCGGCCTCGAAGCTCGGCGTGACGTCGGAGAAGGTGATGACGAAGCCGCCGCCGGGCATCCGGTTGGAGCGGACCTCGATCACCATGTGGCGGTCGGGCAGCCGCTCCAGATACGGCTCGCCTTCGGTGGTGTAGGCATCCAGCCGACGCTGCAGCAACCCGTCGCCATCGCCGATGCCGGACGGGGTGACGGCGCCCATGAACTCGAGGATCTCCTGCAAGGGGATGCCGAGCTGCACGAGTTGGGGCGGCAGCGCCAGGATCTCACCGAACTGGGCGTTCGAGCAGATCAGCTGCAGGTCCGCGTCGAACACCGCGATGCCCTGACGCACGTGGTTCAGCGCGGTCTGCAGGATCTCGCGGTTGAAATGCAGCGCGGCGTGGGAATCGTCGAGCAGCTTCAGCGCGGCCTTGGCGGAGACGGTGCGCTTGCGCAGCAGCAGCGACATCACGAGGCGCGACGAGGCCGCGCCGATTGAGGAGGCGATCAGGCGCTCGGCGTGCTGTAGCAGCTCGAAGTCGGCGGGCGCGGCCGGGTCGAGACCGCCGGGATGGCCGGCGGCGAACGCCTCGAACGCATGACGGGCGCGGTCGGGACCGAGATATTGCGCCACCGTGCTCTGGATGTCCTGCACGGTCACGGTGGTCCGCCAGCGCCGGAACGACGGTGCGATCGGCGTCAGCGTGTTCGGCACGAACAGATCCGCCTGCAGCCGTTCGATCGAGGATGGCCGGTGCGCGAGCGACATCACGATATAGGTGAGAATGTTGAGCGACAGCGACCAGAGCACGCCGTGCATCAGTGGCGGCAGGTCGGCGCCGAACAGTGCCCGCGGCCGCAGCGACTCGATGTCGAACGGTCCGTGTTGCAGCAGCAGCATGCCGGCGGTATTGCTCTCCAGGAAGCTCGGCAGGAACAGCGTGTAGGCCCACACCGCGAAGCCGACGAGCATGCCGGTCATGGCGCCGCGCGCCGTTCCCTCGCGCCAGAACAGTCCGCCGAAGAACGCCGGTGCGAGCTGGGCAAGCGCCGCGAACGACAGCAGGCCGATCGCCGCCAGCTGGGTGTTGCCCAGCGCGCGATAGTAGCAATACGCCATCACCATGATGCCGAAGATCGCAAAGCGGCGGATCCTGAGCAGGAAGTCGCCGAAATCCTTGCGGCCGGCACGGGTGGCGGGGCTGCGCTGCAGCACCAGCGGCAGCACGATGTCGTTGGAGACCATGATCGAAAGCGCGACGCATTCCACGATCACCATAGCGGTCGCTGCCGACAGTCCGCCGACGAAGATGGCGAAACTGAGCAGCGTGGCGTTCGCCTCGATCGGCAGCGCCAGTACGTACATGTCGCTGTCCACTGCGCCGAACGGGAAGGTGACGAGGCCGGCGATCGCGATCGGAATCACGAACAGGTTGATGGCGACCAGATAGAGCGGAAACAGCCAGCGGGCGCGACTGACCTCATCGGGGCTGGAGTTCTCGACCACGCTGACATGAAACTGCCGCGGCAGCAGCATGATCGCGCAGAACGAAAGCAGCGTCATGGTGAGGAAGCTGCCGATCGACGGCACATATTCGATCGCGCGCACCGCCTCCGGGGTTTTCATGGCGCGTTCGATCAGTTCGACCGGCGTGAACATCCAGAAGGTGACGAAGGCGCCGGCGGTGAGAAAGGCCACCAGCTTGACGATGGATTCGGTGGCGACCGCCAGCATCAGGCCGTGCTGGTGCTCGGTGGCGTCGGTCTGGCGGGTGCCGAACAGCACCGCGAACACCGCCATCGCCAGCGTGACGACGAGCGCGATATCGCCGATGACCGGAACGGAGGACAGCAGTTTGTCCTCGCTGAGGATCGTCTCCAGCGAAGATGCCACCGCCTTGAGCTGCAGCGCGATGTAGGGGACCGATCCGACGATCGCGATGCCGGCCACGGTGGCGGCGACCGCCTGGCTCTTGCCGTAGCGCGCGGCAATGAAGTCGGCGATCGAGGTGATGTTCTGCGATTTGGCGAGCTGGATCACGCGACGGAGCAGCGGTGTACAGAGTCCGATCATCAGGATCGGACCGAGATAGATCGCGAGGAAATCGAAACTGGTGCGGGTGGCGAATCCGACCGAGCCGAAGAAGGTCCAGGAGGTGCAGTAGATCGCCAGCGACAGCGGGTAGATCAGCATGCCGGCGCGGCCACGCTGGCCCGGCGACAGGCGGTCGCCGTAGCTGGCGACGGCGAACAGCAGACCGATATAGGTGAACGCGGCGGCGATCACGCCCCAATCGTGCAGCATCGCTGCTTCTCACTCTCCTCTCGGCCGGGAACCCGGACCAGGGGGATTATAAACGCATCGGGCCGGCAGCGCATCGCGCCGCCGGCCCCAATTCCGGGGATTGAGAGCGGTAGGGTTACTCGGCCGCCAGCGATTTCTGGTTAAGCGGCAGGCCCAGCCGTTCCCAGACCTGCAGCAGCGCTTCCGCGAGGCCGTCGATCAGGCCGTCGTCATGGTAGGGCGAGGGGGTGATCCTTAAGCGCTCGGTGCCCTTGGCGACCGTCGGATAGTTGATCGGCTGGATGTAGATGCCGTGCTCTTCGAGTAGGATGTCGGACGCCTGCTTGCACTTCTCGGGATCGCCGACGAACAGCGGCACGATGTGGGTCGCGCTCGACATGACCGGCAGCCCGGCGGCATTGAGGATCGCCTTGACCCGGGCGGCGCGGTCCTGGTGGCGATCGCGCTCCCAGTTCGACCCCTTCAGGTGGCGGATCGCCGCGGTCGCGGCCGAGCAGATCGCCGGCGGCAGCGCGGTCGTGAAGATGAAGCCCGGCGCATAGGAGCGGACCGCATCGATGATCTCGGTCTTGCCGGCGATGTAGCCGCCGAGGCAGCCGAACGCCTTGGCAAGCGTGCCTTCGAGCACGTCGATGCGATGCATGACGCCGTCGCGCTCGGCGATGCCGCCACCGCGCGGGCCGTACATGCCGACCGCATGGACCTCGTCGACATAGGTCATGGCGCCGTACTTCTCGGCGAGATCGCAGATTTTCGAAAGCGGCGCGACGTCGCCGTCCATCGAATAGAGGCTCTCGCAGGCGATCAGCTTGGGCCGGTCGGGTCCGGCCGCGATCAGCAGTTCCTCGAGATGCGCGACGTCGTTGTGACGGAAGATCTGCCGCTCGCAGCCGGCCTGGCGCACGCCCTCGATCATCGAATTGTGGTTGAGCGCATCCGACAGGATCAGGCAGTTCGGAATCAGCTTTGCGATCGTCGAGATGCCGGTCTGGTTCGAGACGTAGCCCGAGGTGAACAGCAGCGAGGCTTCCTTGCCGTGCAGATCCGCCAGTTCCTGCTCAAGTTGAACCAGCGGATGATGGGTGCCGGCGATGTTGCGGGTGCCGCCGGCGCCGGTGCCGACGCGCGTGGCGGTCTCGACCATGGCGCCGACCACCTTGGGATGCTGCCCCATGCCGAGATAGTCGTTGGAACACCAGATCACGACGTCGCGCCTGCCCTTCGGCGAGTGCCAGATCGCATGGGGAAATCGTCCCGCGATGCGCTCGAGGTCAGCGAAGACGCGATAGCGCCGCTCGTCGTGCAGGCGGTTGAGGGCGGTTTGGAAAAATTGGCTGTAATCCATCACAAGACCTGGAACGGAACGGGCCGGATTGGCTTGGGCCTTTTTAGAGCCTTTCCAGCTTTGATGTCTACGCGAAATGCCACCTCGAGGCGGGGCTCCGGAATGCACCGGAGGCGGAGCAAATATTGATCGGGATCAAGGCGCTAGGCGGGACCTGCAGCGATGCGGTTCGCTTGTCCGCCGTGCGTTCACGGCTGCGTCAGGTGGTACGGAACCGCAGCACGCCGTCGGTCTCTTCGGAGGTCAGGCGGCCTTCGTTGAGCATGTAATTGACGTGGGCGATCAGTTCGCCGGAAGCGAAGCCCATCTGGTGCACATCGAGCGGATATTTGTTGAACACCACCGGCACCAGTTGCCGCGAGGTCTGCGGGACTTCGCGGCAGGCTTCCGCGATCAGGCGGCAGCGGTCCTCGTGATGGTCGGCGAGCTGCTTGATGCGGGTCTTGAGGCCGTAGAACGGCACGCCGTGGCCGGGCAGCACCATGACGTCATAGGGCAGCGTGGTGGTCAGGCTGGCAAGCGAGGCCAGATATTCGCCGAGCGAGTTCTGCTCGGGCTCGACGGCCCAGACGCTGACGTTGGGCGAGATCTTGCTCAGGACCTGGTCGGCGGAGAGAAACAGCTTGTCGGCCGCACAATACAGCATGACCTGGTCGAGCGCGTGGCCGCCACCGGTGATGACCTTGAAGCGGCGCCTGCCGATCACGACCTCGTCGCCATGGGAGATACGGTGATAGGCCGGCGGCAGCACCGAGACCCGTTTCAGATAATCCTGGCCGCGGCCCAGCAGTTTGTCGGTCAGGTCCTCGTCCATGCCGTGACGGCGGAAGAACAAGCGTTGCGCTTTTTTCCGTTCTTCGGTGCCGCGGTTCTGATGGTAGACCGATTGCAGATATTCGACCTGCGACATCTGTAAGGGGCAGCCGAAGCGCTCGACGATCCACCCCGCAAGGCCGACATGGTCGGGATGCGAATGGGTGACGATCAGCCGTGTGATCTTCACATGCCGGAGCGGGCCCTCGAACAGGGTCGTCCACGCCGCGATGGTTTCCTCGTTGCCGAACCCGGAATCGACCATCGCCCAGCCGTCGCCGTCGGCGAGCAGGTAGATGTTCACGTGATTGAGCCGGAACGGCAGTTTCAGCCGCGCCCACAGCACGCCCGGCATCACCTCGACGACCTGGTCGTGGCCGGGGTGATTCTCCCAAGGGTATCGGAGTGCCTCCGCGGAGGACTGAACCATGTCTGATTTCGAATGCATCGGCTACCGGCTTAGCGGTAGAGGCGGCGCGGCGCCAGATGAAAAAGCGGTGGCCGGACCGGGAAAAGACATGCGTGCTATTTGAGTTCGTCATTCCGGGTTCTGTGCCTCGCACAGCCCCGGAATGACCGTCTCAGGATTACGCCGCCCTTATATTCGACAGGAACGCGTCGATTTCCTCACGCAGCACATCGGCCTCGCGGCGGAGCGCGTCGGAGGCGGTCAGCACCTGGCCGGCTGCGGTTCCAGCCTGCGTCGCGGCGCTGGAAACGCCGACGATATTGCTGGAGACCTCGCCGGTGCCGCCGGCGGCGTGCTGGATGTTGCGCGCGATTTCGCGCGTCGCCGCACCCTGCTCCTCGACCGCAGCCGCGATCGCGGTGGTGACCTCGTTGATCTCGCTGATCGTGGTGCTGATGTTCCTGATCGCGCCGACCGCCGAACTCGTCACGGTTTGCATGCTGACGATCTGCTGGCGGATTTCGTCGGTGGCTTTTGCGGTCTGGTTGGCGAGGCTCTTCACTTCCGAGGCGACCACGGCGAAGCCGCGGCCGGCGTCGCCGGCGCGTGCGGCTTCAATGGTGGCGTTCAGCGCCAGCAGGTTGGTCTGCGAGGCAATGGTCTGGATCAGATCGACCACCACGCTGATCCTGGCGGCGTTGTCAGCCAGTCCCTGCATGGTCGAATCGGTCTCGCCGGCTTCCGCGACCGCCTTGCGGGCGATCTCCGACGAGTTGACGACCTGGCGGCCGATTTCCGCGATCGAGGAAGACAGTTCCTCGGTGCCGGACGACACGGTCTGCACATTGACCGAGGTTTCCTCGGCGGCGGACGCCACGGCGCTCACCAGCGCGCTGGACTGATCGGCGGTCGCCGACATGCTTTGCGCGGTTGACTGCATCGAACCCGCCGCGGTCTGCAGGCTCCCGAGCGCCTTGCGAACGGTGGTTTCGAACTCGACGATCCGTGCTTCCATGCGGGAGGCGCGCTCGGCCTTGGCGACGCGGTCCTTGTCCTGCTCGGCGGAGAGCGTGCGGCCCTGGATCATGCTGTCGCGGAACACGAGAAGCGAGTTCGCCATTTCCGCGATCTCGTCGCGCGCACGGGTCTGATAGATCTCCGCGTCGAGGTCGCCGCTCGACAGGAGCTGCATCGAGCGCTGCAGGGCGCTGATCCGGCGCAGGATGTTGCGGCCGACATAGAGCCAGACGAACAGGATCGAGCCAAGCAGCGTCGCCACGCCGAGACCGAGCATGGCCATGGTCGCGAACGAGATCTCCTGACGCGCCCTCAGGGTCGAGGTGTCGGTTTCCTTCTGCACGCCGTCGACCAGCTGCTGGACGCTGATGCCGAGCCCGACATTGAGCTTGCGGGTTTCTTCCAGGATGGTCTGGCCGTAATCGTCCGCGTCCAGCTCCTGCTGACGGACCTTGAACACGCCGGTCTTGCCGTCGCCCAGCGCCAGCAAATTCAACGTAGCCGCCTTCACCGCCCGCATCGCCGTGGTGTTGGGCAGCTTGTCGGCATTCGCCTTCACGCGCGCCTGCGCGGTACGGAAGTCCTTCGCGATGGCCTCCAGCGTTTCGGCATTGCTGGTCGACAGCGCGGCGATCATGTCGAACGCGATCATGTTGCCGCTGGCGGCGATGTCGCCGAGCTGGTCGGCCGCCCTGTGTCCCTTGATGGCGTCGTTCTGCGAGAAGCTGCCGGCGGCATAGATGCTCTGGAGTTCGGTCTGGGCATCCAGGGCCGCAGGGCCGGCGGCGGCGATGAAGCGCCGTTGCGCCTTGCGCACCGCGTCGTAGAGCTTCTCGTGCTGGGCCGCGAGTTCGAGCCGCTCGCGCGCGGCCGAGCCCAGGCTCCGGATCATGTCGTCGATGTTCTTCACGTTCTCGGTCAGCGCCGCGACGACCGCCTTGTCGGCGCCGAGTTCGACGATCTCGCCGAGCTTTTGCAGCGCGATCGTCTGCGTTTCCTTCATCTTTTTGGTACGGTCGTTCAGCGCCTCTTCGCTGCGCGATGCCAGCAGTGCCGGCCCCTGGTTGGCGAGGCTCGTGCTCTGCGCCGATAGCTGCAGGCTGGCGGCGAGGCGGGGAATGTCCCGCCCGCTCAGGTCGCCCATGGTCCCGCCGAGCCGCCCGAGCATAACCCCGGCGCCTGCGCTGATGATGATCGCCATGCCGGCGATGACGGCGAAGGCAGCGAATAGACTGCCCCTGACGCCGAAGCTGAAGCCCTTGAGTCCTGGTTTGCTGATCTTGATGGCCATTTGTCTGCCGTTCCGCGTGTGCTACCTAGGGGGGTGTTTCCTTGCGCGGCAGTATCGCGGTACCCGGTTAACAAGTTTGGAAAACCCGGACCTTTTTGACGGTATTTTGGCGCTGACCCTCGAATTCTGCAGAGATTTTCCGCTTTCCGGAAAAAGAAGGGCCGGCGTTTCCGCCGGCCCTCTGCAATCCAGAATTGAAGGACGCTCAGTAGCGCGCAACCACCGGGCTGCTGCCGAAGCTGAAGCGATAATTGAGGCCGACCTTGAAGGTGTGTTCGTCGAAGTGGAAGTTGTTGAACGGCACCAGCGCGCCCGGGCTCACGAAGCGGGTGCTGCCGAAATCGTAGTACATGTATTCGCCCTTGGCCGACCAGTTCTGGGCGAACATGTATTCGACGCCGGCGCCGACGGTGTAGCCGTTGCGGTGATTGCCATCGAGGATGAAGGCGACCGGAACGCCGGCGAAGGTCAGCGTGTCGCCGTTGTCGGAATAGGCGTAACCGCCTTTGACATAGATCAGGCCCGGCCCCCAAGTGTAGCCGAACCGGCCGGTGATCGAGCCAAGCCCGCGCTGGTTGCTGGTGTAGACGAAGCCGCCGGGGAAGGCCGCGTTGAGGCCGCCGTTGCCGAGCCAGCTGTACTGGCCTTCCAGGCCGAGCACCCAGCTCGGCGAGAACTGCCAGTCGGCGCCGGCCTGAAGGCCGCCGAGGAAACGGGCGCTGTAATCGCTGAGCACGGGGCCGTTGAAATTGTTGCTGCCGTTGAAGGCGCCGCCGACATGGCCGCCGATATAGAAGCCGGTCCAGTTGTAGATCGGGGCGGCAAAGGCGGGCGCCTTGTTATAGTAGCGACCGCCGAGATCGGCGCCGAGGGCCGGCGAGGCGGCGCCGACGGTTGCGAGGGCCGCGAGGGCGAGCAGGGTCTTCTTCATGTGCTTGGTCTCCGAAAAACCGTTTCGGCGAACCGGATGTGGCCGCCTTCCAAGGCGACGCAGATAGACGGCATTTGCCTAAAATGCTGTCACTTTGGGGAGACAGCGGTCTGCAACCCAACCCATTGGCAGACAAACGTTTTTTGTGCTTAATGAAGACCTAATCAAAGGTAAGAAAAGGCTTAATTTCAGCCTCTCCTGAAGCGCCCCGGCAAGCTCCCGTTAACCGATGCGGCGGCGCACGTCGCTGCGCATCTGTTCGCGAAATGCCTGCCGGCGGGCGGGCCGCTCCTTCACCGGGACGTCGTGGCGGTCGAACACGTTGAACATTTCGAGGATTGGATAGCGGTCGCTGGCCATCGCCAGAATGCGGAGGAACTCCGCGACTGGCCCGGTTGGCCCGGTCACCTCCCATTTGCGGATGGTGTCGGCGCCGTCGCCCTCCGGCAGGCCGCAGAGTTTAGCCATGTCGGCGACCGACAGCGGCTTGCCGATGGCCTCGCCGAGATGACTGCGAAGTTTCTTCAATTCCTGGCCGGTCACGGATTCTCCGTTTCGAATCAATATCTGTGAAGTGCATCACACACGATGTCTGGGGACCAAGCTATATGCGCCGCAACTGGTTCCTGATGAGGAGGCAACCATGCGTCGTTTACTCGAAAGCCTCATGCCCGACGAGCGCCAGATCTACTGGAGGTGGGTCGCAGGCGTGTTTGCTCTTTACGTCGGGCTGATGGGCACGGCGGCAACCTTGTTCGTCAATCACGAACCGGCGCGCAAGCTCGCGCACGAACCCGCCGCCACGACTGTAGCAATCGATCGGTCCATCACCCCGGTCTCGGCCACCCTGCGGCAGGCCGCGCGGGATTGAGGTTGGCGGTCGGCATTCAGACGCCGATCGCATTGCGGGCCACCACGTCGCGATAGAAGGCGGCGCTGAGTTTAGGGGTCCGACGCTGCGTCGCAAAGTCGACATGGTAGATGCCGAAGCGCTTTTCATAGCCGTAGATCCATTCGAAATTATCCATCAGGCTCCACAGGAAATAGCCGCGCACCGGAACGCCTTCCGACGTGGCGCGCTGCAGCTGCCGCAGATAGTTGCGCAGGTACATGATGCGATCGAGATCGTAGATCTGGCCGTCGGCGCTGACCTTGTCCTCCGACGAGGTGCCGTTCTCGCTGATGTAGATCGTATCGATGTTCCAGACTTTTGCCGCCAGCCGCGGCGCCCAGTAGATCGTCTCGGGGCCGACGCGCAGCCAGTCGGAGTTCATGTGCGGGAATGAAGCGGGGAAGGGCAGCATGCGCCAGCCCGGCGGCTTGTCGGATGCGGCGATGTAGAACTGCGGCGCGTAGATGTTGAGGCCGACGAAATCGTTCGGCGACGAAATGATCTTCAGTTCGTCGGCCGTGAATTTCGGTGCGTTCCTGCCGGCATATTGCAGGAAGCCGTCGGTATATTTGCCTTCCAGGATGACGCCGAGAAAGCCCGAATTGAGTTCGCGCGTCGCGATCTCGGCGGCGCGGACGTGCTCGGGCGTGTCGAATGCCGGCACGCAGGTCGCGAGGTTTTCGGCGGGACCGACCCTGGTGCCGGCGCGCCCGCGCGCGCGGATCGCCTGCACGGCAAGACCATGCGCGAGCGCGACATGGTGGCGGACCTGGTTGACGTCGGCATCCGGCAGCTTCAGTCCGGGTGCATCGATCCCCAATCCGTAGCCGAAGGTCACGAACCTGCCGGCCTCGTTGATGGTGAAGATCGATTTGACGCGGTCGGTCAGGCGCGCGGCCATGTGGCCCGCATAATCGGCGAACGCCTTCGAGGTTTCGCTGGAGCGCCAGCCGCCGCGCTTGTCCTCGAGCGCCTGCGGCAGGTCCCAGTGATACAGCGTCGCATACGGCTCGATGCCGTTCTGCAAGAGCTCGTCGACGAGGCGATCGTAGAAGTCGAGGCCCTTGGGGTTCGGCGCACCCGTTCCTTCCGGAAACACCCGCGGCCATGCGATGGAAAACCGGTAGGCCTTTGCGCCGGTTTCCCTGATCAGGCCGATGTCTTCCTTGTAGCGATGGTAGTGTTCGTTGGCGCGGTCGCCGGTGGTGCCGTCCTCGATCTTGCCCGGCGTGTGCGAGAAAGTATCCCAGATCGAACGGCCGCGGCCGTCTTCGTTGACGGCACCCTCGATCTGGTAGGACGAGGTGGCGGTGCCCCAAACGAAATCCCTGGGGAAGCTGCCCGGCGCGTGCCGGTCGGCCGCCGGTTGCGCGGCGACGTCGCCACGCGCTGCCGCGATGCCGAGCGCGGAAAGACCCGCAAGCTTCGCAAAGCGCCGGCGCGAGAATTTTCCGAGCATCGTCATCTCCGGTCGGTGGTCGTCAATCCGTGGCTGCCTATCATGGGTGCAGCGTCGCAACCCGTGATGATGCGCGAACCAATATTGCAGCGCGTAGCCGATCGCAATTGTGCGCAGATTGTCGCACGACCATTCGTTCCCGGAGAAGATTGCCGCGATTTAACTGGCCGATTTCTGCGGGCCGGGCGATAGCTGCCCGCGCGGCTAGCACCGCGTGCGCCAAAATTTCGAGAGCGATGCCGGAGATCGAAATCACCGACGAGTGCCGTGCATTGATCGCGGCCGAGTTCCCGTTCGATGAGACGGTGCGGCGCTCGCGAAACGGCGAATGGCAGTTGCAGATCGACGCTGAAACGTTGCAGCGCCTGCAGAAGGTGCGGCGGCACGGTGAATCCATGTCCGACTGCATCATCCGCGTCATCATCGTCACCCAGCACGGTGCGCGGTAATTGCTCTCGTGGCCGGCGTCGGTTACCTGGATGAGAATTCATCGTCTCCGCCCGCGGACGTGCGGAGCATAACCTGCCGCCCTGCGTGAATGTGCGCGCGCATCACCGCCACGGCCCAGTCGGCATTGCGGCCATCGATTGCCTCGACCAGATCGTGATGATGGCTGACGCTACGCGCCAATTCCTGCCGGTCGAAGCGCGTGAAAGTGCGCACCACGAGCGGGATTTCGACGAGCGTGACAACGAGGCCGACCAGGCGCTGGTTGGCGGCCGACGCGACGATCAGGCTGTGGAAGCGATTGTTCAGCTCGGTGATCCGCACGTAATCCGGCTCCGGCTCGCCGAAAGCGGCTTTCTCGATCTGCTCCGCGAGCTCGCGTAGCTCGGCCACCTGAGCGGGGTTGGCATGGCGCGCCGCTTGTCCCGCCGCGTAGCTTTCCAGCTCGACGCGCAGCGCAAAAATCTCCTCGATGTCGTGATTGGACCAGCCAGGCACCCGGACGCCGAGATGCGGCTCGAACGAGACCAATTGTTCGCTGGCAAGCTTGCGCAGCGCCTCGCGCACCGGCGTGCGGCTGATACCCAGTTCGGACGCGAGTTCGCTTTCGCGCAGATGCGAACCGGGTGCCCAGCGACCGGCCGCCAGACCCTGACGGATCGAGCTGTAAGCGACATCGGAGGCGCGCAGGCGCTCAGGTCGGTTCAAGGCCTTGATCTTCCCGCTGGACAATATGCCTCATTGTATACAATATGATCGGAGAAAAACAGGGCGTGTCGGCGACATATCCAATATTTGTTGGGTTTTGCTATTCCAGCAATCATTCCGGGTGGAGGGACGATCATGAGTGTTGTGTACAAATTGGCCTTGGGTTGCGTTTTGACCCTGGCGGCATGGGCAGCGCCGCGTTCAGCGATGGCCGAACAGGTCACCGTCACCCATTGGGGCGTGCTGATGTACGGCGCGCCCTACGCGATCGCGATCGAGAAGGGCTATTACAAGGAGGCGGGCCTCGACATCGACGGCGTGCTCACTTCCAAGGGCGGCGGCACCACGATGCGCAACGTGATGGCCTCCAGCCTGCCCTATGGCGAGGTGGCGCTGTCGGCGGCGCTGGCCGCCATCAAGCAGGGCATTGACCTGAAGATCGTCCATACCGGCGTGCGCACCGCCGGCGAGATTCTCTGGGTCGCATTGCCGGATTCCGGCATCTCCTCGGTCAAGGACCTCGCCGGCAAGAAGGTTGCCTTCACGTCGCCGAAGTCGGTCACCGACATGCTGCTGACGATGGTGAGCGACAAGTACGGCATCAAGTCGGAAACGGTGGCGGCCGGCGGTATCGGCGCCGGGCTGACGATGGTCGAGCAGAAGGCCGTGGTCGCTGCGCCCGTGATGGATCCGGTCTGGTCCAAGGTACAGGCCAAGTTCAAGCCGGTGTTTTTCGCCAAGGACGAACTGCCGCCGATGGTGCAGACGGTCGGCGTCACGACATCGGAATACGCCAAGGCCAACAAGGACAAATTGCGCAAGCTGGTGCAGGCGCGCGCCAAGGCGGTAGCCTTCCTCTACGCCAATCCGGAGGAGACGGCCAGGATCGTGGCGAAGCGTTACGAGACCGACGAGAAGATCATCCTCGCCGCGGTCAAGAACCTGATCGCGATGAAATACTGGAGCGACGGCGCGTTCGAGTACGACGCCATGGATAACATGGTGAAGGGGCTGCAGATCGTCGGCGAGATCGACGGCAAGGTCGAGTGGGCCAAGGTCGTCGACGAAAGCTACCTGAAATGAGCGCAGTTGCGCGTGTGACGGACGGTGCGGTGCGCGAGGCTTCCGCGGACGATCTGCACGCCGAAATGCGCGGCGTCACCCGCGTCTATCCCGGCGGCATCCACGCGCTCGCCGCCACCGACCTGCGTTTGCGGCGGGGCGAATTCTATTCGGTGATCGGCCCGTCCGGCTGCGGGAAGTCGACGCTGCTCGATGTGCTCGCCGGTCTGTCGAAACCGACCGGCGGCGAGATACTGTTCGAAGGCCGCCCAACCGATGGCCGCGTGCCCGAGGGCGTTGGCGTGGTGTTCCAGGAGGATGCGTCGTTTGCCTGGCTCAATGTCGCCGACAACATCGTGTTCGGCCTGCGTCGCAACGGGGTCGATGCCGCGGAGATCGCGCGCCGGCTCGACGATGCGCTGCGGCTGATGGGGTTGGTCGATTTCGCCAAAGCCTATCCGGCGCAGCTTTCGGGCGGCATGCGCCAGCGCGTCTGCATCGCGCGGACGCTGGTGATGCAGCCGCGCATGATCCTGCTTGACGAGCCCTTTGGCGCGCTCGACGCGCAGACGCGGCTGGTCATGGGCGACGAATTGCTGAAGGTCTGGCGCGCCACCGGCGCGACCGTATTGCTGATCACGCATGCCCTCGACGAGGCCGCGATGCTGTCCGACCGGATCGGCGTGATGTCGGCCCGGCCGGGGCGGATCATCGAGGAAATGGACACCGGCTGGCCGCGCGAGCGGGATTCGCGCATCGCCGCTGATCCGGCCTTCGGCGCGATCACCGCGCGGCTGTGGTCGGTGCTGCGCGAAGAGTCTCTGAAGACGATCCAGCAAGGCAAGCCGTCACAAGGCAAGCCGTCATGAGCCGGGTCGGCCTGATCCGACTGCTCGTGGTCGCAGGTTTCGTCGCGGCGCTGGAACTGTTGTGCCGGACCGGCGCGATCAGCCCGCGCGTGCTGCTGGCGCCGTCCGACATGGTAGTGCGGCTGGCAAAACTGCTCGCCTCCGGCAAGGCCAACGCCGACATCGTCGAGACGCTCGGCAATGTCGCGATCTCGCTTCTGCTGTCGATAACCGGCGGCTTTGCCATCGGCGCACTGATCCACGGCTTTCCGCGGCTGCGTGCGGCCATCGATCCCTTCCTCGCCAGCTATTACGCATTGCCGTTCTTCGCTTTCTATCCGCTGTTCATCGTGCTGTTCGGTCTCGGACGCGGCGCCGTCGTGGCGATCGGCTTCCTGTTCGGCGTGGTCGCGATGATCATTGCGACCCTCAACGGTTTCGACCGCATCCCGCGCGTCCTGCTGCGCACCGCCGCCGTCCACCACATGAGCGCTGTCGCCACCGCGTTGCAGATCAAGCTGCCGAGCGCGGTGCCTTATCTGTTCACCGGCGTCAAGCTCGCCATCGCCTATTGCTTCATCGGCGTCATCGCGGCCGAGTTCATCATGGCCTCGTCCGGGCTCGGTTATGCCATCTCCTATGCCTTCAACAATTTCGAGAACGGCACGATGTATGCGCTGATGCTGTTCGTCATCGTGCTGGTGACGATCGTCAACGCCCTGTTCTATAGCTACGAGAGGCGGCTGCTGCGTCGCTGGGGGCGCTGACATGCGGCGCGCGCTCGATACCGTGCTGCTGATGCTCGCCGGCCTCGCGGTCTGGCAGGCGCTGCATTGGGCGGCGCCGTTTGCGCTGACCTCGCCGGCCGGCACCGCGGTGCGGGCCTGGCAGATGCTGGCAAGCGCAAACTTCTGGCCCCACGCTGCCGAGACCGCGCGGGCGTTTGGCTGGGCGCTGCTGCTGGCGGTCGCAGGCGGCCTCGCGCTGGGCTTCAGTCTCGGCCTCAACCGTACCAGTGCCGAAGTGGCCGAACCGATTCTGGTATCGGTCTACAGCCTGCCCAAGGTGACGCTGTATCCGCTGATCCTGCTGGTGTTCGGGCTCGGCGTCCCCGCCAAGATCGCCTTCGGCACCCTGCACGGCATCATCCCGATCGCAATCTTCGCGATGAACGCCGTGCGCAACGTCGCCGCCGTTCATTTCAAGACCGCGCGGGTGATGCGCCTGTCGCGCCGCCAGACGCTGGCGACCATCGTCATTCCCGGCGCGATGCCCGAGATCGTGTCGGGCCTGCGCATCGGCTTCTCGCTCACCCTGCTCGGCGTGCTGATCGGCGAAATGTTCGCGTCACAGCGCGGGCTCGGCTACCTCATCATGAACGCCATCGGCCTGCATGATGTGCCCACCATCATGGCGACGATTCTTCTGCTCGCGATCGTTGCCGTATCTGCCAGCGCCTTGCTGCTCTGGCTCGACCGTCGCTTGCACCACCGCATCGCCTGAAGGCTGGACAACCCTGGAAGTATTGGATCGATGACGCAAAGCCTCTCCGCCCGCTTGAAACAGCCCGGCCTGATCTCGGCGCCCGGCGTGTTCGAAATGATTTCCGCGCGCATCGCCGACACCATGGGGTTCGATGCGCTCTATATGACCGGCTATGGCGTGGTCGCCTCCCATCTCGGCCTGCCGGATGCGGGCCTGGCGAGCTACACCGAGATGGTCGGCCGCGTGAACCAGATCGCCTCGGGCACGTCCACGCCGCTGATTGCCGATGGCGACACCGGCTATGGCGGACTCCTGAACGTCGATCACACCGTGCGCGGTTATGAGAAAGCCGGCGCGCAGGCGATCCAGATCGAGGACCAGGAGTATCCCAAGAAATGCGGGCATACGCCCGGCCGGCGCGTGGTGCCGATCGCCGACGCCGCGCGCCGCATCAAGGTCGCGTGTGAGGCGCGAGCGTCGAAGGATTTTCTTGTCATCGCCCGCACCGATGCCCGCACCGCGCTGGGCCTCGACGAGGCGTTGCGCCGCGGCGAAGCTTTTCTCGAGGCCGGCGCCGACATGCTGTTCATCGAATCGCCGGAGAGCGAGACGGAACTGGCGAAGATCGGCCAGACCTTCGCCGGTGTGCCGCTGGTCGCCAACATGGTGGAAGGCGGCCGCACGCCTATACTCTCTCGCGCGGAACTGGAAGCTTTCGGCTTCAAGCTCGCGATTTTCCCCACCGCCGGATTTCTGGCCGCAGGCGCTGCGCTGCGCTCCGTCTACGGCGAGATCCAGTCCAGGGGCTCCAGCAAGGCATGGAGCGGAGAACTCTACCCGTTCAACGACTTCTCCCGCCTGATGGGATTCGAGCGGGTCTGGGCGTTTGAACGCGAGCACATCGAAGGGTGAGGCTTTTGCGAAGGAGAACTGGTGCTGCCGGAATGGCGCACGTCTCCTTTGGGGCCATGAGCTGTCGTTCGATCACCTCGTCGCAGTCGCAGAGCTACTCGGGCAACCCCGCTTTCCGAAGACCCTCAATCTCCAGCGTCGCGTTTGTTTGTCTGCGCCGACCCATCCTCGCGGATATTGTGAAGGCGGGATCGAATTCCAGCACGCGCGCCGCCGCCTCACGCGCCTCGGCGTCGCGTCCGACATGGGCGAAAGCCGACGCGAGAACGAGGTTAACTGCCGGGAAGGAGGAGTTCTGACGCAGGGCCTTCTTCCCTGCGACGATGGCCTCCTCAAAGCGACCAAGCTCGATAAGGGCCAACCCCATCCCGGCAAATAACCGGTATAGTAGCGGATCCGCCGGGCTGGCGCGAATGGCACGTTCGAAGCTGCGGATCGCTTCCTCCGGCAGCCCCGCATTTCGATGGACCCAGCCTCTACAGATCCATGCGACATATGAATTCGGGTTGAGCGCGACGGCCCGGTCGGCCATTTCGATCTCACTTTCCCAATCGCCGACCAGGAACGTCGAGGTCAATGCAGCCCATGCCAACGTGTCCGGATCACCATCATCGAGGCTGAATGCCAGGCGCATAAGCCGAATTGCTTCTCTGCGATCAAACTGCGGGTCGGCGTAACCCAAAAGGGCGTTGTTCATGTGCAGGACGGATGCCAGAGCGGCGACAAGGCCAAAACGAGGGTCCAGTTCCAAAGCGCGATGAGCCAGCCTGATCGCCTCGGTCAAACTCTCGCGGGTCGTCAGGTAGAAATGTGACATGGCTCGGAGATAAAAGTCATAGGCGGTGGGGTTCTCCGGTCGCCGCCGCGCCGCCATCGCAATTTCTGTTTGAAGCAATTTCGGCTGAATGGCCGAGACAACGGCAGCCGTGACCTCATCCTGCAGAGTGAATATATCTGTCAGATCGCGCTCGAACCTGTCCGCCCAGATGTGCGCGCCTGTACTCGCATCAATCAACTGTCCTGTGATGCGAACCTTTCCCGACGCCTTGCGGACGGACCCCTCGAGGACGTAGCGCACGCCGAACTTGCGTCCGACCTCTTTCACATCGACGTTCTTGCCCTTGAACGTAAAGCTCGAATTGCGAGCAATCACGAACAGCCATTTGAAACGCGAGAGCGCAGTAGTGATCTCCTCAACCATCCCGTCCGCAAAATATTCCTGCTCGGGATCGCCGCTCATGTTATCAAACGGCAGCACGGCGATAGACGGCTTGTCCGGGAGTGGAAGGGCCGCACTCAGCCTATCGCTCAGTGGGCTATGCACTCTCGCGCGTACCGCAAAAGCGCGAACTGGCTTGGCGATGTTCTTGAGCTGTTGTTCGCCCCGGTCCTCGAAGCCAGCGTCCAGCTTGCCTTCGACTTCGCTGTACACCTTCTCGGAAATCAGGACGCCGCCCGGATCGGCGACCCCCTCCAGCCGGACAGCAATGTTGATCCCGTCGCCAAAAAGGTCGCCGTCAGCCCCGACGATGACTTCACCGAGATTGATCCCAATGCGCAGCTTAAGGGAGCTTCGGCCTGACGCGATGCTTTCCTGGATCTCCACCGCGCATCGCACCGCAGCCGACGGACTTGCGAACTCGGCCAACGCGCCGTCACCCGTAGTCTTGATCAGTCGCCCGTCGTGGCGGGAGAGGTCAGGCTCGATGACCTCGCGCTTCAGCTGCTCGAACTCGGCGTAGGTGGCCTCCTCAGCGCGTTGCATCAACGCAGAGTAACCGACCACGTCAGCGGCCAGGATTGCCGCCAGTCGCCTTTGAACCCGCTGCTCGGTCACAGCGCCCTCCGAACGACCAAAATAGCCACGGCGGCGGACAGGGAAAAGTCTAGCACGTCGCTAACGACCCGTGAGCGGCAATTGCAGGAGAGCCCCAAATTGCCTCAAGTGGCATTTTGCCGGCCAACTCGTGCTGGCGTGCGACGCCAATACCTCGGCAATGTGGTGTTGATCTTCCGCGGAAGAACTGGTGCTGCCAGACAGGATTGAACTGTCGACCTCTCCATTACCAATGGAGTGCTCTACCACTGAGCTACGGCAGCATGCCCGGTATCCGGGGAATCGGCCAAAAAGGCTCCCACTAGGCGGCCGGTTCTTGCCACAAGGGGCTCTCTGGCGCAAGCACGCGGGCGGGCTCGGAGGGGGCCGAAATGGGCAAAAATCGGCGCTGGCCGCTGGCTGATCGGGTCAAGTCGGGGCCGATCCGGTTCCCGACGGCGCCAAGGCACCGAATCATGGCCCGAATGGCTTCGCGGGCCGGGTTTTACGGCTAACGTGAGCCGGCGTCGCCGCCAACAGGCGATTGCAACCTGACCGTTCCA
Source organism: Pseudomonadota bacterium (assembly GCA_023422775.1). GTDB lineage: Bacteria > Pseudomonadota > Alphaproteobacteria > Rhizobiales > Xanthobacteraceae > Bradyrhizobium. The sequence continues at coordinate 30,566 of JAFAGM010000025.1, read as the reverse complement.
AACACACTATGTCCGGTAAAGCGGCAAGGCAAAGCGCCGCAGCAGATCTGTTTCGATCGAAGGAAGCTGGACGGACTTGCAATGACGAGCGAGCAAGGCAAGGGCGCGGGCAAGACCGGTGCGGATGGGAAGGATTCGCGGCGCGACCGGCTCAAGCTGGCGCTCCGCGAAAATCTCAAGCGGCGCAAGTCGCAGGCGAGAGGGCGCAGCGACGCCGACGCCGCATCTTCCGAAAGCCCCGATTTCCCCTTAGATGACGCCAGCGGAGAAAAGCCGGGCGCGTAACGTCGCGACAAAATTCGCTCACGTCGCTTTGGCATGCTCTCTGCATCCTTACTGTTTCTTTTTTGGGCGGCGACAATGAGTGCAGACATCACGGCAGATCCGGCGACCGGCGCCAACGCTTATGCCTTTCCGCGTCACGAACAGACGTTCCCGACGCTGACCGGGCCGGAGATCGAGCGCATGCGCCGGTTCGGCGAGCCGCGACGCTACCGGGATCGCGAAGCCCTGTTCGAGACCGGCAAGGTCGGCCCCGGCATGTTCGTGGTACTGTCGGGCACGGTTACCATTACCCAGCGCGACGGCCTTGGGCATGTCACGCCCGTCATCGATCAGGGGCCGGGGCAATTCATCGCCGAGATCGGCCAGCTCTCCGGCCGCCTCGCACTGGTCGACGGCCATGCCGACGGCGATGTCGAGGCGCTTCTGATCCCGCCCGATCAGTTGCGCGCGCTTCTGGTGGCCGAGGCCGAACTCGGCGAGCGGATCATGCGGGCGCTGATCCTGCGCCGGGTCAACCTGATCCAGGGCGGCGCCGGCGGCCCGGTGCTGATCGGCCCGGCGTCGTTCGGCGACATCGCGCGGCTGCAGAATTTCCTGGCCCGCAACGGCCAGCCGCACCACGTGCTCGATCCCGCCACCGACAAGGACGCCGCCGATCTCGTCGCGCGCTACGTTACCTCGCGCGCCGACCTGCCGCTGGTCGTCTGTCCGGACGGCCGGGTGCTGCGCAATCCAACGGAGGCGGCGATTGCGTACGCGATCGGCATGATCGGCGACCACGACCATGAAAAGCTCTATGACGTAGCGGTCGTCGGTAGCGGGCCCGCGGGGCTCGCCACCGCCGTCTATGCGGCCTCCGAAGGGCTGTCGGTCGCCGTGTTCGACGCGCGCTCGTTCGGCGGCCAGGCCGGCGCCAGCGCCAGGATCGAGAACTATCTGGGCTTCCCGACCGGCATTTCCGGCCAGGCGCTGGCCGGGCGCGCCTACAACCAGGCGCAGAAGTTCGGCGCCAACATGCTGATCCCGGTCTCGATCCAGTCGCTCGATTGCAGCCGTACCGATGGCGCGTTCGGGCTTGCGACCGACTGCGGAAAGTCGATGCGCGCCAGATCCGTCGTGGTGGCGAGCGGGGCACGCTATCGCCGGCCCGAGATCGCAAATCTCGAGACGTTCGAGGGGCGCGGCGTCTGGTACTGGGCCTCGCCGATCGAGGCAAAGCTGTGCTCCGGTCAGGATGTCGTGCTGGTCGGCGGCGGCAATTCGGCAGGGCAGGCCGCGGTGTTCCTGTCCGGCCATGCCCGCAAGGTCTACATGATCATCCGCGGCGGCGGGCTCGGGGCCAGCATGTCGCGCTATCTCATCGAGCGCATCGAGGCGACCGATAACATCGAATTGATGTTCAACACTGAAGTGATCGGCCTCGAAAGCGATGACGACGCCGCGCTGGTGCGCGTGCACTGGCGCAGCCGTCTCGCGCCGGATGACGTGCAGGCGCTGGATATCCGCAATCTCTTCCTGTTCGTCGGCGCCGATCCCGCCACCGGCTGGCTCGATGGCTGCGGCGTGATGGTCGACCGCGGCGGCTTCGTGGTGACGGGCGCGCAATGCCAGCAGAAGGATGGGCGGCAGGCCTCGCTGCTGGAAACCTCGGTGCCCGGCGTGTTCGCGGTCGGCGACGTGCGCTCCGGCTCGGTCAAGCGTGTCGGCGGCGCGATCGGCGAGGGGGCGCAGGTGGTTGCCGCGCTGCACTTCTATCTTGCCGATGCGATGAAGCCGTCGCTTTGATGCAGCCTGGAGTAAGGCAATGACGACGAAAGGCTGCAGTCATATTGCCGGCATTCAGACCGTCACCCCGAGCGCGCTGGGCTGCGAGGAATGCCTGAAAAGCGGCAGCAGGGCTGCACCTGCGGATCTGCCGCAGTTGCGGCCACGTCGGCTGCTGCGACGATTCCCCCAACAGGCACGCGACCGCGCATTTCCATGCCACCGGCCATCCCGTGATCGAGGGCTACGATCCGCCGGAAGGCTGGGGCTGGTGCTATGTCGACAAGGTGCTGTTCGATCTGTCGGAACGAAAAACCCCACACGACGGACCGATACCGCGCTATTACTGATTCCTCTTTCAGCAAAGGACGAGGAATCTCACGTGCAGTGCATTCCGGGAACGCTACGCGCCATCGCCTCTGTCATGTGGATGGCGTTGTCGGTCGCACTGATCCCTTCGGGCGCCTCGTTCGCAGAGTCTCTTCAGAACAGATTTGCGCCGCAAAGCAAATTTGCCGAGGTCAACGGCGTCAAACTGCACTATCTTGTTGCCGGCAAGGGCGATCCCGTCGTGCTGCTGCATGGCTTTGCCGAAACCAGCCATATGTGGCGGCCCCTGATCGCAAAACTATCCGACAGGCACACCGTGATCGCGCCCGACCTGCGCGGTTTCGGCCAGTCGTCGGCTCCGGAGGGCGGATACACCAAGAAGGCGATGGCGCAGGACATCCACGCATTGGTGCAGAGCCTCAAATACGACCGTATCCGGCTGGTCGGCCACGATATCGGATTGATGGTCGCCTACGCCTATGCGGCGCAGTACCCGGGCGAAGTCGACCGGATCGTGCTGATGGAAGCCTTCCTGCCCGGCGTTGGAGAATGGAATAACGTCTTCCTGCTGCGCGATCTCTGGCACTTCCACTTCTTCGGCAAGACTCCGCTTGCGCTGGTTACCGGCCGCGAGCGCATCTATCTCGAACATTTCTGGAACGACTTTGCCGCCGATGCCACCAAATCCGTGCCGGAAGCCGATCGGAAATTCTATGCCAGGGAGTATGCCAGGCCCGGCCATATGAAGGCTGGGATGGAGGTTTTCCGCGCATTCCCGCAGGACGCCGTCGAGTTTGCCGGCTTCGCGAAGACCAAATTGTCGATGCCAATGCTGGTGTTGTCAGGCGAGAAAGCCGGCGGCCCGTTCCTGATCGAACAAGGCAAAATGGTTGCGACCAATGTCGAGGGCGTGCTGGTGTCAGGCCGTGGACATTGGCTGATGGAAGAGGCGCCCGATCAGGTGATCCCCAAGCTGGTCGAATTCCTCAACCGCTGAAATCCGACCGGGGCTGTGCTGTCATCTGTGACAGTGTTGCAAAAATTTCGTGCATCATGCGACTTTCGTTGATGCCGCATTCCTTCGCGCACATGCCTGCCCCGCCGATGCTTGTGGAAATTTTCCGCGACGCGTCGTAGCATTTAGAAGATTTCCAATCGAGGGGCGCATCAAATGATATTGGGTATGAGCGTGGCGACGTTCGTGATAGTGCATGTGGTCATCAGCCTGATTGCCATCGTCGCGGGCGTGATCGCGATGTTTGGAATGCTGGGCTCCAACCGGATGCCGGGATTGACCGCCATCTTCCTGCTGTTCACCATTCTGACCAGCGCCACGGGCTTCGTGATTCCGCCGCTGCTGACCGAAACGCTGCTGCCGTCGCACATTTTCGGTATCCTCTCCTTCATCCTGCTCGCAATCGCCTGCGTTGCGCTCTACGCCATGAATCTCGCCGGCGCGTGGCGCTGGATCTATGTTGTGACCGCGCTGCTCTCGCTCTATCTCAACGTGTTCGTGCTGGTGACCCAGAGCTTCCTCAAGATCCCTGCACTGACGACGCTGGCGCCGGGCAATCCGCCCGCCGGACCGGTGTTCGCAGTCGCCCAGGGCATCGTATTGGTATTCTTCGTCATCATGATCATCGGCGCCTGTCGGCGCTTCCGCCCGTGTGACGCGGTTTATCCAGGTCATTCGGGGGCACGCGGCGACGCGTATCCCGGATAACGGCGTAACGGCGTAACAGAAGGATCAATTCCATGCCCACCATCACGACAAAAGACGGCGTCGAGATCTTCTACAAGGATTGGGGCAAGGGGCAGCCCATCGTGTTCAGCCATGGCTGGCCGTTGTCGGCCGACGACTGGGACAACCAGATGATCTTCTTCGCCAATAATGGTTTCCGCGTCATTGCCCATGACCGCCGCGGCCACGGGCGCTCCAGCCAGGTCAGCGACGGCCATGACATGGATCATTATGCCGACGATCTCGCCGCCGTCACCGCGCATCTCGACCTCAGAGACGCCGTTCACGTCGGCCACTCCACCGGCGGTGGCGAGGTGGTGCATTACATCGCCCGTCATGGTGAGAGCCGGGTGGCGAAGGCGGCGATCCTGAGCGCGGTGCCGCCGCTGATGGTGCAGACGGCGGCCAATCCCGGCGGTCTGCCCAGGGAAGTCTTTGACGGACTTCAGGCGCAGCTTGCGGCCAGCCGCACCCAGTTCTATCGCGATCTCGCCGCCGGACCGTTCTACGGCTACAACCGGCCGGGCGCCAAACCCTCGGAGGCCGTCATCGAGAACTGGTGGCGCCAGGGCATGATGGGCGGCGCCAAGGCGCATTACGACGGCATCGTCGCCTTCTCGCAGACCGATTTCACCGAAGACCTCAAGAAGATCACCGTGCCCGTGCTGGTCATGCACGGCGACGACGACCAGATCGTTCCCTATGCCGACTCCGCGCCGTTGTCGGCGAAGCTTCTGAAGAACGGCACGCTGAAGACCTACAAGGGCTTCCCGCACGGCATGCCGACCACGGAAGCGGTCACGATCAACGCCGATCTGCTTGCCTTCATCAAGGGATGAGTGGAGTTCACCCTGACATGAAAGCCATCCTGTTCGGCGCCACCGGCATGGTCGGGCAGGGCGTCCTGCGCGAATGCCTCATCGACGCCGGTGTCACGGAAGTATTGTCGGTCGGGCGCAGCCCGGCCGGGGTGCAGCACGCCAAGCTGCATGAAGTCGTGCACGACGATTTCACCGACTTCTCGAAGATCGAATCCCGGCTTGGCGGCTTCGACGCCTGTTTCTTCTGCCTCGGCGTCTCCTCGATCGGTATGGATCCGGAGCGCTACCGGCATCTGACCTACGACGTTACCATGGCGGCGGCAAAAACGCTGGCACGGCTCAACCCCGGCATGGTGTTCACCTACGTGACCGGCAGGAACACCGATTCAACCGAGCAGGGCCCGCTGCGATGGGCGCGGGTCAAGGGCAAGACCGAGAACGATCTGCTCAAGCTGCCGTTCAGGGCGGCCTACATGTTCCGGCCCAACGGCATCCAGCCGCTGCACGGCGTGCGGTCGAAGACCCCCTGGATCAATGCGGTCTATGCGCTCACCGCGCCGCTGCTGTCCTGGATGGTGCGGGCCGTGCCGAGCCAGATGACGACCAGCGAGCAACTCGGCCGCGCCATGATCAAGGTAGCGCGCGATGGCTACCCCAAGCCGATACTGGAGAGCGAGGATATCAACGCGGTGTAGCGCGTGTGCTCATGAATCCAGCAGGGCGATGCATCCGGCGATGGACGCATTCGCCCATCACGCTCCATCGCCTTTATGGATGACGCCATCCTTCATGATGACGGTGAAATTCTTCTGCGGGTCGGTAATCAGGTCGATGTCGGCCAGCGGATTGCCGTCGACCAGCAGCAGATCGGCCAGCGCTCCAGTTTCGATCACCCCGATTTTTCCTGCGTAGGGGGATCGCGGGCCGCTCAACGTCAGCAGACGCGAGTTGTCGTAGGTGACGAGCTTGAGTATCTCGGCAGGCGTGAACCACTGTTTCAGCGGCAGGATCAGGCGATTCTGTTCGGAGTTGAGTTGGGGCTCGAACAGGATGTCGGTGCCCCAGGCCAGTTTTACCTTGAGCTTCTTCGCCGATTGCCAGACGTGGGCGGCGCCCTCGAGAACGGCCTTGCGTTTCGCACGCCGTTCCGCCGTCATGTTTGGCGTATCCGGTATGAGATTCTGCGCACTCAGCCAGACGCCTTTCTGCGCCATCAGCCTGAGCGTGGAATCATCGAGCAGTTGGCCATGTTCGATGCATTGCACCCCCGCCTCGATCGCGCGCCGTATGGCGCGCGGCGTGTAGGCGTGCACCGCTACATAAGTGTTCCAGTCCGAAGCCGCGTCGACGGCGGCCTTCATCTCGTCCAGCGTGTACTGCGTGACGTCGATCGGATCGTAGGCCGAGGAGGTGCCGCCACCTCCCATGATCTTGATCTGGCTTGCGCCCATGCGAAGGTTTTCCCGCGTTGCGGTCAGTACCTCGTCGCGCCCGTCGGCAATGAAGGTTGCGCCTTCTTCCTCGGCGCGTGCGGGCTTGCCGAAAAACCTGCGCGAGCGTTCCTGCGGCGTGCGGAAATCGCCGTGTCCGGAGGTTTGCGAAATGACCGCACCTGACGGCCAGATGCGCGGCCCGCGCACCTTGCCGGAGTCGATCGCCCGCTTCAGCGGAAAGATCGGGCCGCCCATGTCCCGTACAGCGGTGAAGCCACGCAACAGCATGTCTCCTGCCGACTTGGCGGCGGCCGCACCGATCTGGTCGGCCGTTGTGTTTGGATCGTACAGTCCCGTCAGCGGCAGCGCGCCGAACGTCAGGTGGACGTGCACGTCGATGAGGCCCGGCATCAGCGTGCGCCCCTTGCCGTCGATGACCTTCGTGCCTTGCGATGCCTTCGCCGACGCCCCGATCGTCGAAATGACATTGTCCTTTACGAGCACATTGGTCGGAGCGCCCAGACGGCCATTGACGACATCCAGAATGCGGACGTCCTGAAAGAGCGTTTCGCGAGGCTGTTGGGCAGTTGCGGCGGTGGAGGTGAGCGCGACCATGGCGCCGGCAATGACGTTGAAGATATGACGTTGGCGAACGCGAAATCGCAAGGCGGCCTCCCACTTCCCATCAGGTAGATAATTACACGTGCCATCGCACGTAATCGGAAACCGGAGTGGTCGCCAAGTCCCAAGGTTCCGCTTTCAGTCGGAGCTCACTTCCTCCTCCTCGGGCCGTCGTATAAGAGAGATTTGTTCCCGGGTCGCACAGATGGTTCCCTGCGACGTTTGGCGGGGTGAATGGTGCCAGCTGCGGTTGATAGATTCAGGGAATCGCGGTCTGATCCTCGACACAAGCGCTAACAGGCATTTCAGCCGGGGCATGGCATGGCAATTAGATCTCCGACGGCGAAATCCAGCGTGACGATGCTGCGTTGGGGGTCTCCCATCCTGTTGATGTTCGCAGTGATGGCGCTGCCAGCCACCGCTGCGGCCCGACAGGCGCGCCCCGCCTCACCCGTCGAGGCGACGGCTCCGCGCGAGGCAGGCGAGCCGATCATGGCGATCGTGTCGATCAAGACCCAGCAGGTAACATTCTACGACGCCGACGGCTGGATCGCGCGCGCGCCAGTGTCGACCGGCACCACGGGACGCGAGACGCCGGCCGGCGTCTTCGCCATCCTCGAGAAGAACAAGGACCACCGCTCGTCTCTCTACGACGATGCCGAGATGCCGAACATGCAGCGCATCACCTGGAACGGCATAGCGCTGCACGGCGGCCCGTTGCCTGGCTATGCGGCCTCGCACGGCTGCATTCGGATGCCTTTCGGCTTTGCAGAGAAACAGTTTGACAGGACGCGGATCGGCATGCGCGTGATCGTCTCGCCCAATGACGCGGTGCCGGTCGAGATTTCTCATCCGGCGCTGTTGATGCCGAAAGCGGAGGCCGTCGCGGCGGCTCCCGCGCATGCCGAGACGCTGGCCCGTGAGGCCGCAGAGGCTGTCAAGACGGCCGACGAGGCGAAGAAGGCCGCGACGGCAGCCGCGCGGGAGACCGCATCGCTCGCAGCGTCGCAGCGCAAGCTTGAAAGGCTCAGGAAGAGCGCCGACGCCGAGCTTGTGTCCGCCGACAGGGCGCTCGCCGCCGCAAAAACCGACCAGGCCAGGGCGCTGGCCGAAGAGCGGAAGCAGAAGGCCGCCCCGAAGGCCGCCCAGGCCGCGACCGAACTCGACGCCGCCAAGGCTGACGCGAAGTCGAAGATCGAGGCCGCGGCGGCCGCAAAGGACGCGGCCAAGGCGGCCGAAAAGCGCAAGGCCGACCTGGCCAAGGCTGCTCGCGACGCGAAACTCGCGCTCGAGCCCGTCTCGATCTACATCAGCCGCGCGACGCAGAAGCTGTACGTGCGGCGCAACACGCACAAGCCGGCGCCGGACGGGGGCGGCGAGGTGTTCGATACATCCATTGAGGTTCCGGTCGAGATCCGTGATGCGGGCAGGAAGATCGGTACGCATGTGTTCACGGCGATGGCGCGCAACGACGCGGGCCTGCGCTGGAGTGCGGTCACGATCGACGGCGGGGACGACGCGAGGGACGCGCTCGACCGTATCACGATCCCGCAGGATGTGCTCGATCGCATCGCGCTGACCGCATTGCCACGGTCCTCGATCGTCATCTCGGACGAGCCGCTGAGCCGCGAGACCAATTATCGTACCGAGTTCGTCGCGGTGCTGAGCAACCATCCCCAGGGCGGCTTCATTACGCGCAAACCTACGCCCGCTGTCGAGATTGCGGACGGCAGCACCTGGGGCGGCGACGGCTTCGGCTTCTTTTTTCAGCAACCCCAGACCGCCACACCGCGTCAGCGCGGCGGTCAGCCCTATTATCCGGCGCAACGGGGCTATCCGACGCAACAGGGTTACCCGATGCAGCAGGGCTATCCCATGCAGCAGGGCTACCCGATGCAACCGAACCGGTGGTAGCTCGGTTGTGAAGGATAGCGCCGTCGATCCGGCTGGCGGAATGGCGGGCGGGCACCATGTTAGGTCACGAGGGGAGGGGCGCATGAATCAGGTGAGATGCCATGCGAGTGATCGCATTTACACTTTTTCTTCTATGTCTTCCGGAACTGGCGGCGGCGCAGCAGCTGCCGCAATATAATCCGTACACCCATCGACGCGAGTACGCGCCGAAGGAAGCCGTACCGCAGTACAACCCATACAGGAAGCGGCAGGAGCTTGTCGGCCCCGGCGAAACGCTTCAGTACAATCCCTACACCAGAAAGCATGAGTATGCTCCCGAGGGAGCCATGCCGCGCTACAATCCCTACACGAAGCGACGAGAGCTCGTCGGCCCGGACTAGCCGGCTACACGCTCCGGCCGTCCGGATCCAGCCGCGGCGCCTCATTCGGTTCAATTTGTGAACCACATCACATTTCCGGCCGGCGATCGAATGTAACGTTCGGCCGGATGGGCTGAATTCGATCGACAAGCACCCACAGCGCCAACGGCATCCTGTTGCCGGTCCATCCATGATGGAGAGGGGCATGGTTGATGCGTCAATAGCACAGCGGCTCGTCGACGAGATGATTGCCAATCTTCCGAAGCATGACCCCGCGCAAAGACCGGTTCACACGATCGGCGTAGGCGTGGACGGCTATTTCATCGCGTCGGATGTGGCGCGCAATTATTGCGTTGCGGAGCACTTCGGCGGACAGCGCATCTGCGCGAAGATAAGATTCTCCAACGCGTCCGGGGGGCCGGAGCAGCATGATGGATGGTCCGATGTCCGGGGAATGGCGACACGCTTCCTGCTGCCGAGCGGGGCGGCAACCGACCTGATCGCCACGACGCTCCGCGAATTCTTCGCCCGCAATGTCGAGGACTTTCTCGAGTTCCTCAAGTTCGACAAGCACGAAGCCTATGAGAGAGAATCTCCGTGGCGAAAGCTTCTCGACATGCTGCAGCTCAAGGTTCCTCGTCGCGACCCGTATCCGGGCGAAAAGACCAACGCCAGTGCGGGAATCCTGCGTTACGCCAATCGGCACCGGTTCGCCCAGCTGGGGGTGTTCGAGGCCGGGATGATCGGCGCTCCGGTGAGCTATGCCCGCGCGGCCTATCACGCCATCCACACCTTCATTGTGGAAGGTGCCGATGGAGTTCGCCGCCCCGTTCGTTTTTCCTGGCAACCGGCCGCAGGCGTACGCAACACCGATCCCGACGCCCCGCGGGACGATGACTATCTGCGCCAGGAACTTGCCGACCGGCTGCGGCGGTGGCCGGCCCGGTTCGTGCTGATGATGACGATCGGCGAAGCGGGCGATGCGATCGATGATCCCACGCGGCCCTGGCCTCCCACGCGGGTCCGGGTCGTCATGGGCACCCTTACGCTCACCGCTGTCGCCGAGGATCAGGCCGCCGCCGGCGAAAAGATCAGTTTCAATCCGTGGCGGCTCGTGCCCGGCATCGAACCCTCCGGGGATCCGATCCTCGATGCCCGTCGGGAGGTCTATGAAGTTTCGCGCAAGATGCGCGACGGCCTGGCGTGCCCCTTCTTCAACCGGAGTTGAACTGATGCCGAATGGCGGAGGCTGGTTCGATCGATGGGTGAACGAACTGCACCACAAGCCCTGGTTCAAGCGCGCGGGGGCATGGATATTGGTGCCCTTCTGGGCATGGCGCACGCCGGTGAAGCCTCTGCCCGGCGGTCCCCGCCTGTCCATCCAGCCCGGCGACAACCTGCAGAGCATGATGAACCTGATCATGCCGCTGAAGAAGGAGTACAGGTCGCCGATCGGCCGCGCGAAAGCAGCCCTGGCTGTCGCGGAGAGCAAGGATCAGATATTTGCCGGATTGGACAATGTCGGCACCGTGCACTTCGCGCGCTTCGTCATCGTCAACGACAATATCTGCATGTTCTCCGTCTATGACGGGGACTTCACCAACTACATTCGCGACTTCATCGCGACGATCGGCAGCGTGTTCAACGCCGTGGTCGAACTCGTCGAAGGAGGAGATGCCGTGATCCCCTGCGAGAAGAATGTCGAGGCGTTCATCCAATGGATACACGAGCACGACCTGTACCAGGTGCCGGACACCGCTACCGATTTTTTGCGAGACCAGGAAGCCCTGAATGGCGACAAGGCCGTATCACCCGTCAATGACGATCTGACCCTGCTTCCGCGCAGGATGATCCTGCAGCTTCGCGCCAATGCGAACGTTTCGCTTGGTAGCGGCTACCGGGCATATCCCGGATTTTCGGTAGCTCAGGTCCGCAAGCAACTGGGGCTGGGCTGGTGAGCGCCATGTTCGATCTCACCGATCTGCAGGGCAACATCCTGCGTGGCTACACCGGGAGGCCGCACGTCCGCTACCTCATCCTGGAGGTCGCCGATCGCATCGCAGCCCGGCGCTGGCTCGCCGCCACCATATCCGGCCGCGAACACGACGTGCCGCAGATCACGACAGGGAACTGGGGGGCAGCCAGGCCGGAAACCTGTTTCAACATCGGCCTGACCTACGAGGGGCTGCGCGCCCTCGGCACGCCGGGTTCTTCGCTTGAAATGTTCCCCAACGAATTCATCGAAGGCATGACTGCCCGCGCCTTGAAGCTCGGGGATGTCGGGCCGAGCGCGCCGGAAACCTGGCCGTCGCCCTTCGACGAACCCGGGCGGATCCATCTCATCGCAACGATCTACGCGGGAGATGTCAGGCAACTCGACCAGGTTCAGCAGCGCGCTCTCGACCGAAACGCCCTGACGCTGCTCGGCACACGCGAGGGATATAATTTCGCGGGCGACTTTGTTCACTTCGGATATCGCGACAACATCACGCAACCGAGGTTCGAGGGGATTCACGACCAGGAACGCTATCCCGACCGACAGCCGAGGGCGCCGCTCGGCACCGTGTTGCTGGGACATCCGACCAATCTGGAAGGCTTGATGTGGCGGGTTCCCGAACCCGTGGAGTTGGGACGCAACGGCACCTTCAACGCCTTTCGCGTGCTGAGGCAGGATGTGGCAGGCTTCGAGCAGTATCTCGATCAGGCCGCATCCCATCTGCTCGAGCACCCGCAAGGCGACGAGCTGCTGTCGCCCGGTGATGAAGAGAAGATCGGCAAAGGCCTGTCGCGTCGGGCGGCTTTGCGCGAGATCGTCGCCGCCAACCTGTGCGGCCGGTGGCGCGACGGCACGCCGCTGGCACTGTCTGCGGAGGCGCCCGATCCCACAGCCGATCTGACGGATTTTGACTACGTTGGCGCAGGCGACATCCGATGTCCCCATGGTGCCCATATCCGTCGCTGCAACCCGCGAGGCGGGCAGATCGTGCAACGGATCGCGAACAACAGCCGGCGCCTCGTCCGGCGTGGCGTGCCCTATGGGCCACCCTATGATCCGGCGAAGCGAGGTGACGGCGACGAACCGGAGCGCGGCCTGCTCGGCAACTTCATCGGGGCGAGCCTCGGCGCCCAGTTCGAGGCCATGTCCTGCGACTGGCTGAATCTCGGCCTCCAGGATCCGCGCATCACCGGCTCCAACGATCCGATCACGGGTACCAACGATCCCGACACGAGCTGGTTCGACTTGCCGCTCAAATCAGGCGGCACGATCCGGTTGCGGGGATTGCCGCAATTTGTCTCGACACGGGGCGGCGCCTATACGTTCCTGCCGAGCCTCTCGGCGATCCGTTTCCTGGGATCGCTGTGATGTGAGTCGGCCAAACAGGCCAGGCGCATTTAGTTCAACGCTTTCACCAGGTCATCGGCCTCGCGCAGGTCGCGGGAAGTTTCCGCGGATGCAAATTTCGTCCGGGTCGACATCAGCAGGTCCCGCGCCTTCGCGCGTCCGGATGCGCTCTCGCCGGCGCTGAGCAGGCGCGCGATGCTGATCGCCGTGCGCAACTCCCAACCGACTGCCCCGAGTTTTCTGGCAGAGGCAAGCGAGCGTTTGAACTGGCCCATGGCCGCCCGGTCGTCCCGCAACGGTTCCTGGCACAGCAGCGAGCCATGGATTCGATAAACCTCGGGAGCAGCCCAGCGCTCGCCGGTTTGCTTCATCAGGGCCTCGGCCGAAGCCGCGAGGCTTCGGGCCCTTTCGATCTGCCCGATCCGTCCGAATTCGGTGGCGAGGAGGATCCGATAGAGCGGCATCTGAATGCACCTGTTCTCGGCGGGTAGTTTGCCGAGCAGGCCGGACAGTTGATCGAGCACCTTCGGCGCCGGACCCCGTGCAGCCAGCGCCGCCGTCGCCCACAACGGCCCGATGACCCGGTACATCGGATAGCCGAACTCGTCGGCGACCTTCAGACCGCGCTCGACGCTGGCCAGGTTGGCCGCAAGATCGCCTTCATACCAGTGATCGGCCACGCCCAGAATGGAGGCAAATGCCAGCATGAAAGGATGCCCGATCTCGTTTGCCAGTTGCCGCGCCGTTTCGCAGCACTCCCTGGCCCGGCCGGGCCGGCCCAACAGCCATTCGATGTGTCCGGAATAGACCAGCGACACGATCAACGGATCATGTTGATAGATCTGGACCAGTTTGCCGTGCTGACGAGGATCGTAGCGGGCGCTGATCAGTGCCGCGAGGTCGCTCGCCTGCTCCAGGCGACCGAGAAAGAAATTGGCGATTACGGCCGCGGTGTACGCCATGAGCACGGCCTCGTCGTCGCGCCATTCCTCGGCCCGCCGGACGAAATCCTGCGCGTGCCCGAGGCCCTTGGTGAGCTCGCAGTTGACCAGCTTGGCTATGGTACTTCCAAACAGCACCGTCGCCTTCTCGCGAATGGTGCCGTGGTTTGCGCAAAGCTTGAGTGCGCGACTGTAGGGTCCATAGACGTTCGGATCGGACCACCCGGCGTTGGCGGTGTAGGCCATCGCGAGGTTGGACTGCAGTGCGATTTCAGCCTCAAAACGCTGTGGCGAAGCGGGCAGCTTCGGAATCAGCGAGAGCCCCTCGCGAAGATGGGCCACGGCCTCCTTGGTGGCTGATCGGCGGAGCGCCGATTTGCCCGCCTGAAGCCAGGCCTCGATCGCCTCCGGAATGTTGCCTGCGCGTGCATAGTGATAGCCGAGCACGGCGGGCTGGCGGCTCTCCCGGATCGTTGCCTCCTGAAGCAGCCACGATGCGACGCGCGCGTGGAGTTCGCGCCGTTCTTCCTTCAGCAGCGAGGAATAGGCGGCTTCCTGTATCATCGCGTGCTTGAACGCGAACAGGGCGATCTGGGAGTCCTCGATGCGGTACACGATCCCGGCGCTCTCCAGCGCCTGCAACGAATGTTGCAGCGTCTGGCCTCTTCCCGGAAGCACGTTCAGTATGGCGTCATGCGTGAACTGCCTGCCGAAAACGGAAGCGATCTGTGCGACGCGCTTTGCGGGACCGAGACGATCAAGCCGTTCCATCAGCGAATCGTGAATGCTTGACGGCACCAATGGCTTGGGCAATTTCTCGCCCAACGCCAGGCCGTCGGTGTCGCGCTCGACTGCGCGGGAATCGATCACGGCCCGCGTAAACTCCTCCACGAAGAGCGGCACGCCATCGGTTCTTTCCACGATCTGGCTGGTGATCCGGCGCGACACGATATCGCCGCCCGCGACGGCCGCAACCATCTGCTCGCATTCGTGCGGCGCCAGCTTTTGCAGAGCAATTCTTCGAACTGCCAGGCCCGACAACCAGTCCGCCCCGTAGTCGTCGCGATGCGTGATCAAAATCATGATCCGCTCGCCGGAACAGCGGGCAATTATGCGCGCCAGCAATGCGCTCGTGGTCGGGTCTATCCATTGGACGTCTTCGATGATTCCCAGGATGGGCCGCTTGCGCGAAGCGGCGACGAGAACATCGATGAGCATCTGAAAAGCACGCTCGCGCTCGAAGGGAGAGCCGAGATCCGCGGGTTCGTAGTCCGGGCAGGCCGGTATGGACAGGATCGCCCCATAGTATCGAAGCACGCGCGCGACATTGGGGACGGCTCTCAGGAGCGCGCGCAATTTGGCCAGTGCAAGCTCCGGGTCGTCAGTTTCCCGGATGCCGGTCGCGCGCCTGAGCCTCTCGATCTCGGGGGCGAGCGGGGTGTTGACGTGGAATGGCGAGCATTGCAGCGACAGGACATCGCGCGGAGACGCGTCAAGGTCACTGCGGAACTGGCGGATCAGACGCGACTTCCCTATGCCGGGCTCGCCGGAAATGATGCCAACCTGTCCCGAACCTGCTGTGGTTTGCTGCCACATCTCGGCGAGCAATGCGCTTTCGCCGGTGCGGCTGATCATCGGGGCGAGAGGCGACCTCCGCGCGCGGTCGAATCTGCTCTCGCTGGACGCAAGGGCTTCCGCACGCCACGCATCGATCGGCTCCTCGACGCCCTTGAGCGGCCGTCTGCCAAGCGGCGCGTAACTGAACGTTCCGCGCGTCAGTTCGTAAGTGCTCGAACCGACCACGACGCCATTCTCGCCGGCGAGCCCCTGCAGGCGGGCGGCGACGTGTGCGGAACTGCCGAACACTTCCCGCCGATCGGGAGGCTCGCCGGGGACGCTGCCGACGACCACCACCCCGGTGTTCACCCCGATGCGCACACCAAGGCGGACGAAGCTGCCATCCGACAGCGGAAACTCATGTTCCTTGATCGCCGCGGCGATCGCGAGCGAAGCGCGCACCGCGCGTTCGGGATCATTCTCATGAGCTTGCGGCACGCCAAAATATGCCAGCAATCCGTCCCCGATCAGTCTGGCGATATGACCGCCGTAGCGGCGAATCTCCCGGTCGCAGATATCGCGGTAGGTTCTGATGACGGCGAAGAATTCTTCGGGATCGATGCGCTCGCTCAGGGGTGTCGAGCCGATGATGTCGACAAATGCCACGGTAAGCTGGCGGCGTTCGGCGTGCAGGGCCTCGCTCCCGACGCCCGGCGCCGACCGCGTCCACTGAAGTCCGCCCGGCTGATCCGGCTTCGGCTGGCTGCTCATGACGCCACCATGTTGGGTTTCCGCCGCGCCTGCGGGGAGGCAGGATAGGCCGCTGGGCGCGCATCCGGTCGACGCTGCCAGGCAAGTGCTCGGGCAGGCGGTTCCACGGATTGAACACCATGTGTTCGCGGCCGTACAGCCTGATTTTGCACCAGAAACCCGTCCTGGAATGGCGTGCCGTATTCTGGTCCGGCCTTCACCTCAGCCCGGAATGAATGCCGTCCCGGTCGCGTCGGCAATGGTCTGCACCGGTGCGCCGTAGAGCATTTCCAGCCGTTCGCGGGTCAGGATCTGTTGCACGGGTCCCTCGGCGATGCGCTCGCCGCCGCGCAGGAGATAGGCGCGGTCGGCGGCGCGCAGCGCGTGATTGGGATCATGGGTGGTGAAGAGGACGCCGAGCCCGGACGCCGCCAGTGCGCGGATCTCGCGCATCACCTTGCCCTGGTTGCCGAAGTCGAGGTTGGCGGTAGGCTCGTCCAGCACGATGAACTGCGGTTCCTGCGCCAGCGCGCGCGCCAGCAGCGCCAGTTGGCGTTCGCCGCCCGAAATCATGGTGTAGGGCCGTTGCGCCAGTGCCGCGATGCCGAGACGGTCGAGCATGCGGGCGGCGACCTCGCGATCCCCAGCCGTCGGCCGGGCGAACAGGTCGCCATGCGCGGTGCGGCCCATCAGCACCACCGCTTCCACGGTGAAGGCGAATGTCGCGACATGGGTCTGCGGCACATAGGCGATCAGCCGTGCGCGCTCGCGGATCGAACGTCCCGACAGCGAAGCGCCGTCGAACCGCACTTCGCCCGCCTTTGGCGCCAGCAGTCCGAGCAGCGTCTTGAGCAGCGTGGTCTTGCCGCAGCCGTTCGGCCCGAGCAGCGCCAGCACCTCGCCCCTTTGCAGTTTGACGTCGAGGCCGGTGCCGACGACGCGGTCCGGATAGCCGATCGTGAGTTGATGGCCCTCGAGGATCATGACCAGTTCTTCTGCACGCTGGCGAGCAGCCAGATGAAGAACGGCGTGCCGATCACCGCGGTCAGGATGCCGAGCGGAATTTCGACCTGCGCCAGGGTGCGCGCCAGCGTGTCGATCAGCAGCAGGTAGCCGCCGCCGAGGATTGCCGCCGCCGGCAACAGCCGAGCGAAATCAGGACCGACCAGCGAGCGTGCCAGATGCGGCACGACGAGGCCGACCCAGCCGATGATTCCGGCGGTGGCGACGCTGGCCGAGGTGACCAACGTGGCGGCGGCAACGATGGCGATGCGCAACGGCCCGGTGTCGACGCCGAGCGCGCGGGCCTCCTCTTCGGGAAGCGACATCACGTTCATGCGCCAGCGCAGCGCGATCAGCACGGCGGTGCCGATCGCGACCGGACCGAACAGCGGCAGCAGGTCATTGACCCCGGTCGCGGAAAGGCTGCCGAGCAGCCAGAACGTCATCGCCGGCAACTGGTTGTAGGGATCGGCGAGATATTTCACGAGGCCGACGCCGGCGCCGAACAGCGATCCGACCACGACGCCGGTCAGTACCAGCACCAGGATCGGATCGCGCGAGCGCAACGACGCGCCGATCACGTAGACGATGCCGACAGCGACCAGCCCGCCGACAAACGCGATAGCCTGGATCGCGAACACGCCGAGCGAGAGATAGATGCCGAGCACGGCGCCGAGCGCCGCGCCCGACGATGCCCCCAGAATGTCCGGCGACACCAGCGGGTTCCGAAACAATCCCTGGAACGCCGTGCCGGCCACCGCGAGCGCCGCCCCGACCAGCATCGCCGCCATCACGCGCGGCCCGCGCACCTGCCAGATGACGCTTTCGACCGCCGGCGATAGGTCGCCGCGCTGGAGGCCTGCCTTCGCCAGCAGCGCGCCGACGAGATCGCCGAGCGAAATCGGATAGCGCCCGACCGTCAGCGCCAGCAACAGGCCTGCAAACAGGACCGCGATCGCGATCGCAAATCCGGGTAGCGCAGATCTGGCTTTGCTCATGCGCCGAAGGCTATCAATCCCGGCCCGCAAGTACATGGTCGATTTGCGCCGGCGACGGCGTGACATGATAGAATCGCGTGTAGAACTCTGCCGTCAGTGTCTTGAGGTCTTCCGGAAAACGCTCCGGGTAAAGGATCTTGCCGAGCCACCACAGCCCGATCAGGCGGTTGACGGACGGCGGAAAATCCACCCAGCCGAACGGCATCTCCGGCGACAGATGGACCCGGTTGTCGCGCACCGCCTTGACCGCGGCCCAGGCAGGATCGTTTCGCACGGTCGCGGCGAACTCCTGATCGATGGTGACGATCACGTCCGGATTCCACACCAGCACCTGTTCGATCGAAACATTGGCAAGCCCGCCCTTCGTTTCGCCCGCGACGTTGCGGCCGAGCATCTCGACGGTCTCGACATTGATCGAGCCGCCGAGCCCGGTCGAAAGCCCGCGCGGCCCGCGCGCGTAATAGACCTTTGGCCGCTCGTTCGCGGCTACCGGTTCAACGCGGCCCAGGATTGCCTTCAGCGCATCCTCGGCGTAGCGCGCCAGCTTCTCCGCATCGTCCGGCCGGCCAAGCAGTTTCCCCACCGTGCGGTAGGTGGCGGCGATGCCGGCGAAGCGGCCATCGAGCAAGGCGTAGGGAATGCCGGTCTGCTCCTGCACACGATCCGCCAGCGAGACAAAGGTCGCGCTGGTCGAACCGACGTCGAGAATGAGATCAGGCTTCAGCGCCAGCACCGTTTCCAGGTTGGCGGTGTTGCCGCGTCCGGTGATGCGGCCGACCTCCGGACGCGTGCAGATGTCCGGCAGCAGGTAGGCGCATTCCTCCGGCCGGTTGGCGCGGGCCCAGCCGATCAGCAGGTCCGGCGCCAGCGTGTAAAGCAGGATCGCCGCCGGCGGTCCGGCCGGGAACACCCGCGACACTTTCGCGGGGACGGCGACCGTGCGCCCGGCGGCATCCTTGATGCTCTGCGCTAACGCAAGCCGCGGCGCGACGAGCGCCGCCGACAGGCCCGCGATCAGCGCGCGGCGATCGATCAATCGACGCCCACCATCACGTCGCTCGCCTTGATCACGGCTGTGGCCGTCTTGCCCTTGGCAAGCTTGAGTTCGTCGACCGCCTCGTTGGTGATCGAGGAGGTGACGACGACCCCGCCACCGATATCGATCCGGATATGCGATGTGGTCGCGCCCTTCACGACATCGACGATGGTACCCTTGAGCTGGTTGCGTGCGCTGATCTTCATTGGAAGCTCCGTTTCTTGTCCGGCAGGTTGTTGCCGAAAATCCATAGCCGCCGAGAATGTGCTGCTCTTCTGACATCAGCATGACCAGCGCCGGCGGACAGCCGGGTATGCTCCGCCATGATGGTCAAACCACAAACCGCGCCGGCAGCCAAGGCGTGTGGAAGGTGGCATGATGCCGGGCAGCGGATTTGGTTGGGCAAATCAGCGTTTCGCCTCATCAAATAGCCGCAAACTTCCAAGCCTTTGAGCCTGGACCAATCAGTTCTGTCATTTGTGCATAGCAAGGGGGTTTCGGCATGGATCGCATCCGGATCGTGGGTGGCAGCAAGCTCAACGGCACCATTGCGATTTCGGGCGCGAAGAATGCCGCCCTGCCGCTGATGATCGCGGCGCTGCTGACGGATGAAACCCTGATCCTCGACAACGTGCCGCGGCTTGCCGACGTAGCCCAGCTGCAGCGCATCCTCGGCAATCACGGCGTCGACATCATGTCCGCGGGCAAGCGGCCGGGCGATCGTGCGTACCAGGGCCAGACCCTGCACATCTCGGCCGCCAGCATCATCGACACTACCGCGCCCTATGAACTGGTGTCGCGGATGCGCGCCAGCTTCTGGGTGATCGCGCCGCTGCTTGCGCGCATGCACGATGCGAAGGTTTCGCTGCCGGGCGGTTGCGCGATCGGCACGCGGCCGGTCGATCTCCTGATCATGGCGCTGGAGAAGCTCGGTGCTGACCTTGCCATCGACGCCGGCTATGTGGTGGCGAAAGCGCCCGGCGGCTTGCGCGGCGCGACCATCGATTTTCCCAAGGTGACGGTGAGCGGCACCCATGTTGCGCTGATGGCGGCGACGCTCGCCAAGGGCACGTCCATCATCACCAACGCCGCCTGCGAGCCTGAAATTGCCGACGTCGCCGATTGCCTCAACAAGATGGGCGCGCGCATCACCGGCGCCGGCACGCCGCGTATCGTGATCGAGGGCGTCGAAAAGCTTCACGGCGCGCGGCACACCGTGCTGCCCGACCGGATCGAGGCCGGCACCTATGCGATGGCAGTGGCAATGACCGGCGGCGACGTCCAGCTTGCCGGCGCCCGCCCCGAACTGCTGCAATCGGCGCTCGACGTGCTGACCGAGGCCGGCGCCGACATCACCGTCAACAAGGACGGTATCCGCGTCACCAGGAACGGTGCGGGGATCCGGCCGGTGACGGTATCGACCGCGCCGTTTCCAGGTTTTCCCACCGATCTCCAGGCGCAATTGATGGCGCTGATGGCCTGCGCCGGCGGTTCCTCGCAGATCACGGAGACGATCTTCGAGAACCGCTTCATGCATGTGCAGGAACTGGCGCGGTTCGGGGCGCGTATATCGCTCGACGGCGAAACCGCGACGATCGACGGAACCGCGCGGCTGCGCGGGGCGCCTGTCATGGCGACCGATCTGCGCGCCTCGGTGTCGCTGGTCATCGCGGGCCTTGCGGCGGAGGGCGAAACCATGGTCAACCGGATCTATCATCTGGATCGCGGTTTCGAGCGGCTGGAGGAAAAGCTCTCCGCCTGCGGCGCATCGATCCAGCGCATCAGCGACTGACGCGTTCACAGCCAAGGACTCCCGCGAATGCCGGCACCCGAACAGCTCAAACTGATAGCGCTCGATGCCGACGATCTCGCCGTGATTTCGGCCCATGTGCAGGACGCCCGCGTGCAGGCCTCCGATATCGTCTGGCGGCAGGACGACAAGCGGCTGGTGGTCGGGATGAACCGGCTGGACTGGGAGCAGACCCTGTCGGGCGGAACCGCCCCGCGCCGCTCGATCGCGGCATTGCGGTTCGACCGGGTGCTGGCATGCAAGTCGCGCAACATCGATCTGGACGCCCCCGAGGCCGTGCTGGAACTGGTCGGGATCGAAATCCACCCCGGCGACGCCCCCGGCGGCAGCGCCATCCTCCTCTTCAGCCATGGCGGGGCGCTGCGGCTGGACGTCGAGTGCCTGGAATGCGAACTGACCGATCTCGGCACCGACGACCTCGGCACCAGTGATCTGGCCATCGCGCCGCTGGGGCCGGAGGGGTGAGAAAAGCCCCGTCATTCCGGGGCGGGCGAAGCCCGAACCCGGAATGACGGCCCCCAAAGGGTTGACGGCCCATGGCAGCCGCGCCATTGAGCAGGGGCCTCCGACCTGATGCCCGTAGAAAGCCCATGCCCGTTCGCCTGGATACCAGCAGCGCCGATTTCGGTTCACGTTTCAAGGAATTCCTCGCCGCCAAGCGCGAGGTTTCGGCCGATGTCGAGCGCGCCACCCGCGCCATCGTCGATGACGTGGCCGCGCGCGGCGATGCCGCCCTGATCGAAGCGACGAAGAAATTCGACCGGCTCGAGATCGACGCCGCCGGCCTGCGCGTGACCGCAGCCGAGATCGACGCGGCGGTAAAGGCCTGCGACGCCGCCACGCTCGACGCGCTCAAATTCGCCCGCGACCGGATCGAGACGTTCCACGACAGGCAGTTGCCGAAAGACGAGCGCTTCACCGATGCGCTCGGTGTCGAACTCGGCTGGCGCTGGAGCGCGGTCGATGCGGTCGGGCTCTACGTGCCCGGCGGCACTGCGGCATATCCTTCGTCCGTGCTGATGAACGCGGTGCCGGCGAAAGTCGCGGGCGTGCCACGCGTGGTGATGGTGGTGCCGTCGCCGGACGGCAGGCTCAACCCGCTGGTGCTGGCGGCGGCGCATCTCGGCGGCGTGTCCGAGATCTATCGCGTCGGCGGCGCGCAGGCGGTGGCGGCGCTTGCCTACGGCACGGCGACGATTGCGCCGGTCGCAAAGATCGTCGGCCCCGGCAACGCCTATGTCGCCGCCGCCAAGCGGCAGGTGTTCGGCAAGGTCGGCATCGACATGATCGCCGGCCCCTCCGAAGTGCTCGTGATCGCCGACGACACCGGCAACGCCGGCTGGATCGCCGCTGATCTTTTGGCGCAGGCCGAACACGATGCGAGCGCGCAGTCGATCCTGATCACCGACAGCGCAAGGCTCGCCGCCGAGGTCGAAAGCGCGGTGGAGTCCCAGCTCAAGACGCTGCCACGCGCCGATATCGCGCGGGCCTCGTGGAACGATTTCGGTGCCATCATCACGGTCGGCCGGCCCGACGACGCGGTCGAGCTCGCAAATGCGATCGCCGCCGAACATCTGGAAATCATGACCGCGGATGCCGAAGCGCTCGCGGCAAAAGTCCGCAACGCCGGGGCGATCTTCCTCGGGCCTCATACGCCGGAGGCGATCGGCGACTATGTCGGCGGCTCCAACCACGTGCTGCCGACCGCGCGCTCGGCGCGGTTTTCGTCCGGTCTCGGCGTGCTAGACTTCATGAAGCGAACCTCGATTCTCAAATGCGGGCCGGACCAGTTGCGCGCGCTGGGGCCGGCAGCGATGACCCTGGGTAAAGCCGAGGGTCTCGATGCCCACTCGCGCTCCGTCGGATTGCGTCTCAACCTGCCATGAACCGCCCGCCACCAGACGAGGACCAGCACAACCGCATCGTCGCGGTGACGCTCGACGAGGAATCGATCGGGCGTTCGGGACCCGACATCGAGCATGAGCGCGCGATCGCGATCTACGACCTGATCGAGCAGAATTTGTTCGCGCCGGAAGGCCAATCGCAGGGGCCGTTCACGCTGCACCTCGCCATAACCGGCAACCGGCTGATGTTCGACATCCGCCACGAGAACGGCACGCCCGTGGTGGCGCATCTATTGTCGCTGACGCCGTTCCGGCGGATCGTGAAGGACTACTTCATGATCTGCGACAGCTACTACCAGGCGATCCGCACGGCGACGACGGACAAGATCGAGGCGATCGACATGGGCCGTCGCGGCATCCACGACGAGGGCTCGCGGACGCTGCAGGAACGGCTGAAGGGCAAGGTGCGGATTGATTTCGAAACCTCCCGGCGCCTGTTCACGCTGATCTGCGTGCTGCACTGGAAGGGGCAGGACGCATGAACCCAAAAAGTGCGAAGCGGTTTCTGGATCAGTTCATGCGTCAAACAAAGGGCATGACCTCGCAAGGCCGTTTCGCCGAAGAGGTCTCGCCTCAAACAAGAGAAGCGTGAGCGCATGGATGCGCCGCCGCGTGCGCGCCATCCGCAGGCCGTGCTGTTCGCGTGCGGCCAGAACAGCGTGCGTTCGCCGATGGCCGAGAGCCTGCTGAAGCAGATGTTCCCGCAGGCGCTCTATGTGAAATCCGCCGGCGTCAAGAAGGGCGAACTCGACCCGTTCGCGGTCGCCGTGATGGCGGAACTCGACCAGGATATTTCCACCCACAAGCCGACGACGTTCGAGGAACTCGAGGATTGGGAAGGGCTCAATTTCGATCTCATCATCACGCTGTCGCCCGAGGCCCATCACAAGGCGCTGGAACTGACGCGCACCATGGCCGCCGATGTCGAATACTGGCCGACGCCGGATCCAACCGGAATGGAAGGCAATCGCGAGCAGAAACTTGCCGCCTATCGCGAAGTTTGTGACGGCCTGATGATGCGCATCCGCCGGCGGTTTTCCAGGGTGGTTGCGGCGAGCGGGTAGTTCTCCCGTCGTTCCTGCGAACACAGGAACCCATACGCTGCGGCCGCGCGATTTTAGGAAGTGCTGGTCGCTGATTGTCGTTTCAATGACATCTGCCTGTGGTCATGGGCCCCTGCGTTCGCAGCGGCGACGAGAAGAAACGAAGCTTCAACAACCACTTGTTCCCCGGTTGTGGAATGGAGTGCCTTCCGATAGGTTCCGCGCGCGATCCATCCGATTCTTAAAATCCCTGACATATCCCGCATGCTTGGCCGTCCCAAAATCGTACTCGCTTCCGGTTCGCCGCGGCGGCTCAGCCTGCTCAACCAGGCCGGCATCGAGCCCGACGCGCTGCGCCCGGCCGATGTCGACGAGACCCCGAAGCGGGGCGAACTGCCGCGCGCCTGCGCCAACCGTCTGGCGCGCGCCAAGGCCGATGCGGCGCTGAAATCCGTGCAGCTCGACGACGAGTTGCGCGGTGCCTTCATCATCGCGGCCGATACGGTGGTCGCGGTCGGCCGCCGCATCCTGCCCAAGGCCAACCTGGTCGACGAAGCCGCGCAGTGCCTGCGGCTGCTGTCGGGCCGCAATCACCGCGTCTACACGGCGATCTGCCTGGTGACACCGAAGGAGGCGTTCCGTCAGCGCCTGATCGAAACCCGCGTCCGTTTCAAGCGGCTCAGCGAGGACGACATCCAGGCCTATATCGGCTCCGGCGAGTGGCGCGGCAAAGCCGGCGGCTACGCCGTGCAGGGCATCGCCGGGACGTTCGTGGTCAAGATGGTCGGCTCCTACACCAACGTCGTCGGCCTGCCGCTCTACGAGACGATGACGCTCCTGGGCGGCGAGGGCTTTCCGGTCCGCTTCGGCTGGCTCAATGCCAGTTGACCCGCCCGACGATACGGGCTCCGGCGGCGCCAGCCCGCCATCGAAACCCTGCCCGGAATGCGGCAAGCCGGCCGACCCGGCCACGCTTCCATTCTGTTCCAAGCGCTGCCGCGACGTCGACCTGAACCGCTGGCTGTCTGGTACCTACGTCATCCCCGGCCGCCCCACCGACCCCGAAGACGCGGAATAAGATATAATTATCAGTTGGTTATTGGTTCGATGGCCTGTCGTCGCCCTTCGGGCTATGCCGGGCACGCTTCGCAATTATCCACCGGGCCGCGCCACGCGTAGCCAAAGGCGAAGCGTGGTGGACATGACCGCCCGACCTCTCTATAAACCGCCCGCTCGCATAGGCCTTTGGGCCTCCCGAGTATGCCCAGGTAGCTCAGTTGGTAGAGCATGCGACTGAAAATCGCAGTGTCGGTGGTTCGATCCCGCCCCTGGGCACCATTTTCATCAATCAAATCAACGGCTATTTCTGACGACCGTCAGGGGGACGTTCACGAAATCTTGATGGGGACGCGCTGGGGACGCAAGTCTGATTTCTGACTAGCCCAACCCAGTAATTCGAATTTCCGGGCATTTTCCGGCGAATTAATTCGCCTTTGAAATCAGGCACATCTCGCAGCAATCGACCAATAGATGAAATCGCCCCTTTTATGGGATGCGCAAGTGCAGCCTGTTTCTCGCGATCCCTTTACGTTCTGCTTCCACTACCGTTCATTAGCGTTCATTAGTTCCCTTCACAGGCTCTGCCAAAACGTTAATCACGCTTGCGGTGTCACCAACCGACAAGGCTGGCTCGGCCTTTTTTTGAGTTTCTCGAGCCTTTATCCAGACGGCAAAGGACCGTGTCGGCAGGCGATATTCGCCTCGTGACCTGGGATTGTGGAGGATGATTTTTCGTTCACGCAGGGCACTCAATGCATTGTTGACGATCGACTCCTTCACGCCTGAATTTGAAATGATGGTTTGACGGCCAACCCACTCATCCATGTGATCGGCCATTGCGATCAGGACCCGGCGGTAGTCTTCGGAGCCAATCTGGTCGATATACAGATCCGCAAAATATTTTCGCCCTAGCTGGTTAAGGGCGCCGTGCTCACTAAACGTCCCACGTATAACGTCGCTAACATCGATTTTATTATCGGTATCAGTTGCAAACGAGCAGTGAGCAAACTCTTGTAAAAAGTGCGGATAGCCTTCAGACAAATTGGCGATGAGCCGTTTCGCGTCGTTGTCTATGGATATCTCTTGTTCGGCGTTTTGGTTTGATTGATCCAGTCCGCGGTCAATCACTGCCATGCGTTCTGCAAACTCGAGTGGGCGCAGCTCTAAGATATTGAAAATGCGGAGACTGGATTCGTGGGATTCCTTTAGCTTCTGCATTAGATCCGGAAGACCGCTCAAACCAATGCAAATTCGCTCGCATCGGCGGCGAGATAATCGCTCTGTCAGGAGTTTGCACAATTGACCAAGATGAGCGTCGCTCGGCGGCCGATCCGCCTCGTCAATCAGAATCAATACACCTTCGATAGTGCCTGCAGCCTCGTCGATTAAATTGACCAAGACGTCGGTCAGTTCGTCAAGGCGCTGACTATTCGCCGCGGATGGCTGCGGTCGATCATACTTTACGCCAGCGACTTGAAAGCGACTGAGAAAATTCCAGGCGTTCTTACACGCTTCAAGCAAAGCTTGCCGAGTTGATATCTGACGTTTTAATTCGGCCAGTATCGCATCAATGATGTCGTCATAGGCCATCGCCCCATGAAGCTCGATGTTGGCAACGATGAAGCTAAGGCGATTTTTCCCGTCATATGTGATGTCGCCTTTCGCCAGATAGTCCACCCATAGACACAGAGATGACTTTCCGATTCCACGCTCGCCACCAATTATGAAATGCTGGGGGTTCCCGTCTCTTGTTTGCAGCAGCGACTGCTCAACGACTTCAATCTCCTCAATACGGCCTACGAACATTCCCGGCGATATAACGCTGCCCGGTCGAAAGGGATTGAGTTTTGGCATGATAAAGTATCCTAGGCTGCCTAGTCCGTCCCGGGGTGAAGCTCTGCCTGAAACGCGACGCTGATTGTCTGCCTGGTTGAGTTAGAATCAGGTAACAACTTATTCGATTCATCCAAGACAAGTATCGGGCTGTTCGCCTAATTTCAATCTCCATCACTACACCGATCGATTGCCGCACCTGATCGCCGGCAGGCCCGGTACTTCCAAGGTTCAACGAAGCTGCCTCGCCAGATCCCGCGCTCTCCTTTTTCGGCACCGCGTTGATCGTCCGCATACTGGCCGTGCGAATACTGCGGCCAGTCGAGCGCGAAGCCATTCGCCACCAGCCATTTTCCGATATCCGGACCAGGCTCCCCGAGGAAGCAAACGGCCACCGTGCGCGCGTACTGATCGCGCCCAGTCGGCGAGCAAGTCACGGGTCGGGGAATGCCGACGAAGAGTGTGGCCAGCGCATTCGCAGCCAACCGGCCGCATTGGTAATGTTTGCTGTCGTCGCCCCGGCAAAGCTGGTCTGATTCCAAGGCGTCAATACCCCACAGCCGAATACGCTGGCCGTGTATCTCGATCGTGTCGCCGTCGATGACGGACGCCTTGCCGACAATATCAGACGCACAAGCCGACGCGATCGAGCCAGTCAGAATTACAGCCAGCAGGAGCGCTCGCAAGGTCATTGGCCTCCCATGCCGAAATTCGCCTTTTGCTGCTCGCTAGTCGGAACCATGGGGCCCCAAATGGGTGGGGGTACTTGCAAATAAGAAATCAACGCTTGCGCTTCTTCATCCTGACGCCAGCACCGCCGCCATTCTCCGAGATGAACTCGACGCCGGCCTTTTCCAGGGCCCGCTGCAATTCAGTCAGCGTTCTTTCTTGCGCCGACAGTGGGCCCGGCTGAGTTTCAAGCCTCTTTATACTCGGCAGCGATATACCCGAGGCCTCCGCAAGGTCACGCTGCTCCCACCGGAGAAGCATGCGGGCAGCCCGAATTTGTTCACTGGTCAGGACTGACAATTTAATACCTCAGGTATTGACATGGGCCGTGTCATGTTTTAATACCTCAGGTATCGCACAGCCAAATCAATAAGGCAACCCCGATGACGAAAGCCACCGTTTCAGCGGCCGGCGGAGCTATGCCCAAAATCGACCGGGCCGACCTCATGCGTCGGGCTTGGGCCATCTTCCGCCGCACCTACAAATTCCCGGCCATCAAGTTCAACGACATCGGCCGGAAGTGCTTCGCATGGGCATTGCGCCAGGCTTGGGCTGAGGTCCGTGAGACCGCGCGTTTAGCCGCCCTGTCTGCCCCGGCAAAGGCCGAGCGTATTCAGGCTCTGGAAGCCAGTATCGCACGCGCGGACTACATCGATCACGGCCCGCAGTGGAAAGCCACCGTCGCTGCCAACCGTCACGAAATCCGGGCGTTGCGCCAATGACACCGCAAGCCTTCAAGGTTCCCGCTCGCGCCTTGCAGCGTGGCGACGTCACCGGCTCAGGGGAAACTATCGTTAACGTGTGCGCTGGCGTTCGAACGCCGCGCGGTAAGGTCGAGGTCACGCTAGACAAGAGCGGCCGTCGCCGGCTGTCCGTCTGGAACGCCGCCACATTGATCACCGTCTCTCGTCCGGAGGCACCCCCGCCAATTGCCATCAAGGTGGAGGCACTCGCCCTGATCTTATCCGACTTGGCGGCCATAGCGTTGAGCCGGGACGGTGAAGCCCTCGCAGCGCACAGCACCGCGCTCAATACCAGCCTCACAACCCTGCAGTTGGTTTGCAGCACTCTGGCTCCTATTGCGCGGAAGGAGGTGCGCGACCAGCCCTAACCCCCAAGGGAGGTCCCCCGGCTCTGCCGGGGGATATTTACTTACTCACCGCCCCACTGATCACAACGTTCGGTCCCTTCCAACGCGCGACGGAGACAGCGTCCATGACGATAGCGAAACAGATAACCATGCCGGAATGGCAGAACAAGACAACTGACGTTGAAGCAACGCAGACCGCATTTTCTTCTTGCGAACTGAGCAGCGTCGAGAACGTTGGCACGGCAGGGGCGGTCGCAGTAAATCGGAGAGTAATCATGAATATGCTTGTCAGTTCTGCAATAGCCGGAAACAGCGTCAATATTGGGCTCGCTGCTGAGGCTTCCGCAAAGAGCATCGCCGATGCTCGCTTGCAGGAGCTTGCAAAGCTGATCCCCGAAGCTGTCGCGGTCGATAAAGCGCTAGACGCCGAGTATGCTGCAGCCAGCATCAAATACAACACGATGGCGCCACAGCGGCCGGATCGGCTGCGATGGCGGCCCACTGATCCAGTCTGGATCGGCTACGACATGGAAAAGCTACCGAACAACAAGTGCCGGCTTTGGTGCTCGGAGATCGATATTCGCCACGCCCGGCGGGAAGGCACAAAACTAGTTTCTTACTATCAGTACATAGGGCCCAATGGAGGCGATGAGAACATCAAGGATGACGACTTCGACGATTCGCAAAGGCCCTATGCGCCCAAGCCGCATATTGCTCATCTATATGAGCCCAGAGTGCGGGATGAGGATATCAAACGTTCAGCGGAAATCACTGCTGCTTACGACGAGTACAAAGCTGCACGTGCTGCTCTCAAAGCGGAACTGGGTATCGACCGGCTCTTGAAGTTGAGCGACGATTCCGCCGATAAGCTTTATTCGCTTTATCGCGAAGCCACGGAGATACAAACGACGTCGCTCGAGGGGCTCCAGGCGAAGGCAGAAATGCTGTTGGCATATGAATGGCGTAATGGAATCGATAGTGACGAATTGGAAGTAGACGACATGCTTCGCAGCATCGTCACAGGACTACTAAAGCGCTCTGATATTCCCCGACCGTCGATGATCAGTGCGGCTGCCGATGCCGTACCCGATCCAATCTTCAACCGCATTGGAGCCCACAAAGTCGCCAATGCGGAGTACGACCAGGCACTGAAGGTGATTGTCCCGGGCACAGTCGATCCTGATCCCGACAAGGAGAAGGAATTTGGCGAACGCGAGCGCGATGCTCGTTGGGACCTAACCACAACGGTGCCAACCACCCTCTTGGGTGCGCTGACCGTCCTGAACTACGTGGAGAACGTCAGCAATGGAAAATACTCTTCGAACGGCAATCCAGATGCCGCATTCGGCAAAGATAACCTGATGAACATCATAGTTTCGACCGGAGATTGCCTGAGGAACTACCTCGGCGCCTAGCAGGAGCGTTTCTGCGCGAACCAGGGGCAGGACCAGTCGGCCCTACCCTTTAACCTAGACTCCCGGCTCAGCCACCGAAAGCCTTGCTCTCGCCCCACGGTTGCGCTTCAATTACCGGGTAGCGGGGGGAGTAATGCGTACCGACGACCATCCGGTAGGGCCGACTTGCCATGCAAGGCCGGACTGATGCCTGTCCCTGCATTCGACGGTCGCGGGCTGCTGCCACCTTACCTTGGGGCAAATTCAGCAGCGCCGGGGCTTCGGTCGCCGTATCGGTCCTTGATGACCGAGTTGGTGACAGCACTGGGCAGCACCCCGGAACGCTGCAATCTGCTGTACAGCCTGCTCCAATATCGGAGCTTGCTGCACTCGTTCGGATACGTGGACGGGATCCAGTTCATTGATGGGAGCTTCGTCGAGAATATCGAAACCCGGGAGGGTCGCGATCCTCGGGACATCGACATTTTCAGCTTTCTCATCCGCCCGGCGCAATACCACGGCAACGATCCGTTGTGGCAATCGACGGGCTTCCCCCAATGGGTAGGTGAAATCGTCAACCACAGCTTAAACAAGCAGCGGTATCAGTTGGACACCTATGCGATAGCCGTTGACCAGCTTGGGCCGCTGCAATTGATGAACGAAACCATATATTGGTATAGCCTGTTTGAGCTGGTCCCGATAGTCTGAACAGAATCTCCGCGTCGATAAGTGGAGCCTCTGCCGGGGTTAGGCTGCCGTGCGGAGCGGCAACGAGTTGAAGTAGGCTTGATCCGGAGTACTGCCGTCAA
>JAFAGM010000129.1 GCA_023422775.1 Pseudomonadota bacterium | reverse complement strand
TCCTGTGCGAGAAGAACGCGGCGCAGCCGGCCTATCTCGCGACCTATGGCGCCGAGACCCAGCAATGGGTGAAGGCATCGCTGAAGACCGCCAGCGTTACACCGCCAGACTGCAAGCTGGGAAAGACTTGAGATAGCAATGACCAAACTCATCATCGACGGCAAAGAGATCGATGTACCCGCGGAGTACACGCTGCTGCAGGCCTGCGAGGCCGCCGGCGCTGAAATTCCGCGCTTCTGCTACCACGAGCGGCTGTCGATCGCCGGCAATTGCCGGATGTGCCTGGTCGAGGTGAAGGGCGGCCCGAAGCCGGTCGCGAGCTGCGCCTGGGGCGTGCGCGACTGCCGGCCGGGCCCCAAGGGCGAGCCGCCGGAAATTTCGACCCGTTCGCCGATGGTGAAGAAGGCGCGCGAAGGCGTGATGGAATTCCTGCTGATCAACCACCCGCTGGATTGCCCGATCTGCGACCAGGGCGGCGAGTGCGACCTGCAGGACCAGGCCATGGGCTACGGCGTCGACACCTCGCGCTTCGCCGAGAACAAGCGCGCGGTCGAGGACAAATATCTCGGCGCGCTGGTCAAGACCTCGATGAACCGCTGCATCCAGTGCACGCGCTGCGTCCGCTTCTCCGCCGAAGTTGCCGGCGCCCCGGAAATGGGCGCCACCGGCCGCGGCGAGGACATGGAGATTACGACCTATCTGGAGCAGGCGCTGACGTCGGAGCTGCAGGGCAACCTCGTCGATATCTGTCCCGTGGGCGCGCTGACCTCGAAACCCTACGCGTTCGCCGCGCGTCCGTGGGAACTCGGCAAGACCCAGTCGGTCGACGTCATGGACGGCGTGGGCTCCGCGATCCGCGTCGACACCCGCGGCCGCGAGGTGATGCGGATCCTGCCGCGCATCAACGAGGCCGTGAACGAGGAATGGATTTCCGACAAGACCCGCCACATCGTGGACGGCCTGCGGACGCAGCGGCTCGACCGGCCCTACGTCCGCGAAAACGGCCAGCTCCGTGCGGCCTCATGGCAGGAGGCATTTGCCGCGATCGCCGCGAAGACCGCCCGCATCGACGGCAAGCGTATCGGCGCGATCGCCGGCGATCTCGCGGCGGTCGAGGAGATGTTCGCGCTGAAGGAACTGCTGGCCAAATGCGGTTCCGCCAATCTGGCGGTGCAGGGCGGAGACGCCTTCAGCACCGGCGCCGGCCGGGCATCCTGGATATTCAATCCGACCATTGCCGGCATCGACCAGGCCGACGCGCTGCTGATCATCGGCTCCAACCCGCGCCGGGAAGCCGTCGTCCTCAACGCGCGCATCCGCAAGCGCTGGCGCACCGGCCAGCTCAAGGTCGGCCTGCTCGGCGCCAGGGCCGACCTCACCTACGATTACGACTATCTCGGTGCGGGTGCGGACACGCTCAGTGAACTCGCCACCGGTAAACATTCCTTTGCTGAAGTGCTGAAGGGCGCCAAGCACCCGGTCGTGCTGGTCGGATCAGGCGCGCTGGACCGGCATGACGGCGCGGCGGTACTGGCGCTTACGGCCAAGGTTGCGACCAGCGTCGGCGCGCTCAAGGACGGATGGAACGGCTTTGCCGTGCTGCAGGATACCGCTTCGCGCGCCGGCGCGCTCGATATTGGCTTTGCAGCCACCGCAGGCGGGCTCAATCTGGCGCAGATGACGACCTTCGGCACGCTCGACGTGCTGTTCCTGCTCGGTGCCGATGAAGTGAAGGTGCCGGATGGCACGTTCGTGGTGTATATCGGCACCCATGGCGACCGCGGCGCGCATCGCGCCGACGTCATCCTGCCGGATGCGGCCTACACCGAAAACTCCGGCACCTTCGTCAATACCGAGGGCAGGGTGCAGATCGCCAGCCGCGCGGCGTTCCCGCCGGGCGAGGCGCGCGAGGATTGGGCGATCGTGCGCGCGCTGTCGGACGTCATGGGCAAGAAGCTGCCTTATGACTCCTTGCAGGCTCTGCGCCAGGCGCTGTCGAAGGCAGTGCCGCATCTGATGCGGATCGACCAGATCGAGCCCGGCAAGGCCGGCGACATCAAGACACTGGCGGGCAGGAAGGGTGGCAAGATCGACAAGACGCCGTTCGCCTCGTCAGTCGAGGATTTCTATCTGACCAACCCGATCGCGCGCGCATCAGCGGTGATGGCGGAATGTTCCCGGCTGGCGGCCGGGCGAATGCTGACGGCAGCGGAGTGAGCGTGACCTGATGGCTGATTTTCTCGCAAGCTCGTTCTGGACCGGCTTCCTGTGGCCGCTGATCGTGATGGTCGCGCAGAGCGTCCTGCTGCTCGTCGTGCTGCTGGTCGCAATTGCCTACATCCTGCTCGCCGACCGCAAGATCTGGGCGGCGGTGCAGATTCGCCGCGGCCCCAACGTGGTCGGTCCCTGGGGCCTGCTGCAGTCCTTCGCGGACCTTCTGAAGTTCGTGCTGAAGGAGCCGATCATCCCGTCCGGCTCCAACAAGGGCGTGTTCCTGCTGGCGCCGCTGGTATCCTGCGTGCTGGCGCTCGCCGCCTGGGCCGTCATCCCGATGGATCTCGGCTGGGTGATCTCCGACATCAACGTCGGCGTGCTCTATATCTTCGCGATCTCGTCGCTGTCGATCTACGGCATCATCATGGCCGGCTGGTCGTCGAACTCAAAATATCCGTTCCTCGCCGCGCTTCGTTCGGCGGCGCAGATGGTGTCCTACGAAGTCTCGATCGGTTTCGTCATCATCACGGTGCTGTTGTGCGCCGGTACGCTCAACCTCTCGGCGGTGGTGGAAGCGCAGAACGCCCGGGGGCTGGCCAGCCTGATCGGCCTGCCGCAGCTCACCATCCTGAACTGGTATGTGTGGCCGCTGTTCCCGATGTTCGTGGTCTTCTACGTCTCGGCACTGGCGGAGACCAACCGCCCGCCATTCGATCTGGTCGAGGCGGAGTCCGAACTGGTCGCCGGCTTCATGGTCGAATACGGCTCGACGCCGTATCTCCTGTTCATGCTCGGCGAGTATGTCGCGATCACCACGATGTGCGCGCTGGCGACGATCCTGTTCCTCGGCGGCTGGCTGCCGCCGGTGAACTTGCCGCCGTTCACCTGGATTCCGGGCGTGGTCTGGTTCGCGCTGAAACTGTTCTTCATGTTCTTCCTGATCGCGATGGCGAAGGCGATCGTGCCGCGCTACCGCTACGATCAACTGATGCGGCTCGGCTGGAAGGTGTTCCTGCCGTTGTCGCTGGCGATGGTGGTGATTGTGGCCGGCGTGCTGCAATTCGCCGGCATCGCGCCGAAGTGAGGTCGCCATGAGCGTCAATGTCAACGCAACTGCCCGCTCGCTTCTGCTGAGCGAATTCGTATCGGCGTTCTTCCTCGCCATGCGCTATTTCTTCAAGCCGAAGCCGACGCTGAACTATCCCTTCGAGAAGGGCCCGATCTCGCCGCGCTTCCGCGGCGAGCATGCGCTGCGCCGCTATCCGAACGGCGAGGAACGCTGCATCGCCTGCAAGCTGTGCGAGGCGATCTGCCCGGCGCAGGCGATCACGATCGAGGCCGGCCCGCGCCGCAACGACGGCACCCGCCGAACCGTGCGCTACGACATCGACATGGTGAAATGCATCTATTGCGGCCTGTGCCAGGAGGCCTGCCCGGTCGATGCCATCGTCGAGGGACCGAATTTCGAATTCGCGACCGAGACCCGCGAGGAACTCTACTATGACAAGGCGAAACTGCTCGCCAATGGCGACCGCTGGGAGCGCGAGATTGCGAAATCAATCGAACTCGACGCGCCGTACCGGTGAGGTGAGGGCATGATCGCACGCAACACATTCACGTCATTCCGGGATGGTCCGAAGGACCAGACCACAGGTGCGCACTGCGCACCGGGGAATCTCGAGATTCCGGGTTCACGCTTCGCGTGCCCCGGAATGACGGGGGAAATATTCGCATGATCCTTCCCGCGCTGTTCTTCTATATGTTCGCCGGCATCTGCGTGGCGTCGGCGGTGATGGTGATTGTGTCGCGCAATCCCGTGCACTCGGTGCTGTATTTGATTCTGGCGTTCGTCAACGCGTCCGGCCTGTTCATCCTGATGGGCGCCGAATTCCTGGCCATGATCCTGGTTGTCGTCTATGTCGGCGCGGTCGCGGTGCTGTTCCTGTTCGTGATCATGATGCTCGACGTCGATTTCGTCGAACTGCGCGAGGGTTTTCTGGAGTATCTGCCGATCGGCCTCGTGATCGGCGCGATCTTCCTCGTCGAACTGCTGCTGGTCGGCGGAAGCTGGGTCATCAATCCCGCCACGACCAAGCAGATCACGGCGGCGATCCCGACCAATGTCAGCAACACCGAGGCGCTCGGCCTCGTGCTGTACACGAAGTACGTCCATTACTTCCAGATCGCGGGCATGGTGCTGCTGGTCGCGATGATCGGCGCCATCGTGCTGACGCTGCGTCACAAGGCGAGCGTCAAGCGGCAGGACATCAACGTGCAGAACGCGCGGACGCCGGAACTCGCGATGGCCGTGCGCAAGGTGGCGTCCGGGCAGGGGCTGCAGGATGCGGACGCGGCGGAGTGGGTGAAATGACGATCGGTCTTGGCCACTATCTTTCGGTCGGCGCCATCCTGTTCACGCTCGGGATCCTCGGCATCTTCCTGAACCGCAAGAACATCATCATCATCCTGATGTCGATCGAACTGATCCTGCTCGCGGTCAACATCAACCTGGTGGCGTTCTCGACCTTCCTCGGCGACATCGTTGGCCAGGTGTTCGCGCTGCTGGTGCTCACCGTCGCCGCCGCCGAGGCCGCGATCGGCCTCGCCGTGCTGGTGGTCTATTTCCGCAACCGCGGTTCGATCGCGGTTGAAGACGTCAATCTGATGAAGGGCTAGGGCGCGGCTATGGTTCAGGCAATCGTCTTTCTGCCGCTGCTGGGCGCCATACTGGCCGGCCTGATCGCGATCTTCGGGGCGCATCGGCGCAACCCGAGCGGCGATACGGTCGAGCATCATCACGACGACGCGCATGGCGCTCACGCCCATGCGGCGGACGCCCATAGCCACGATGACCATGGCCACGATGACCACGGCCACGATGACCATCACGTCTCCGAGCCGCCGGCACAGGGATCGCGCGCGGCGGAATTGATCACGACGGGGCTGCTGTTCGTCTCCGCGGCGTTGTCCTGGGTGGTGCTGGTCGATGTCGGCTTCATGCACCATGACTACCGGATCGCGCTGCTGCCGTGGATCAACTCCGGCGACCTGCAGGTGTCGTGGGCGCTGCGCGTCGACACGCTGACCGCCGTCATGCTGGTGGTGGTCAACACCGTCTCGTCGCTCGTGCATCTCTATTCGATCGGCTACATGGACGAGGATCCGCACCGGCCGCGCTTCTTCGCCTATCTCAGCCTGTTCACCTTCGCGATGCTGATGCTGGTGACCGCCGACAACCTGGTCCAGCTGTTCTTCGGCTGGGAGGGCGTCGGTCTCGCGAGCTATCTCCTGATCGGCTTCTGGTACCAGAAGCCGTCGGCCAATGCGGCGGCGATCAAGGCGTTCGTGGTCAACCGCGTCGGCGATTTCGGCTTCGCGCTCGGCATCTTCGCCGTCTACATGCTGCTGAAGTCGACCGATTTCGAGACCATCTTCGCCGGCGCCCCGGGGCTGCAAGGCAAGACCATCGACTTCTTCGGCTGGCATGCGGACGCGCTGACGCTGACCTGCCTGCTGCTGTTCATGGGCGCGATGGGCAAGTCGGCGCAGTTCCTGCTGCACACATGGTTGCCGGACGCGATGGAGGGCCCGACCCCGGTGTCGGCGCTGATCCACGCCGCGACCATGGTGACCGCCGGCGTGTTCATGGTGGCGCGGCTGTCACCGCTGTTCGAACTGGCGCCGACCGCGCAGGCCGTCGTGATGTTCTTCGGCGCCACCACCGCGTTCTTTGCCGCGACCATCGGCCTCGTGCAGAACGACATCAAGCGCATCGTCGCCTATTCGACCTGTTCGCAGCTCGGCTACATGTTCGTGGCGATGGGAGCGGGGGCCTATTCGGTCGGCATGTTCCACCTGTTCACGCACGCCTTCTTCAAGGCGCTGCTGTTCCTGGGTTCCGGCTCGGTGATCTACGCGATGCATCACGAGCAGGACATCCGCAACATGGGCGGGCTGTGGCGCAAGATCCCCTACACCTACGCCGTGATGTTGATCGGCACGCTTGCGCTGACCGGCTTCCCGCTGACCGCAGGCTATTTCTCCAAGGACGCGATCATCGAGTCGGCCTACGTCGCGCACAACCCGTTCGCGTATTACGGCTTCGCGATGACGGTGATCGCGGCCGGCCTGACCTCGTTCTATTCCTGGCGCCTCATCTTCAAGACGTTCCACGGCGAGCCGCACGACCAGCACCACTACGAGGCCGCTCATGAGTCGCCGCTGTGGATGCTGATCCCGATCGGCATCCTTGCTGCAGGCTCGATCCTGGCCGGTTTCCCGTTCAAGGAACTGTTCGCGGGTCACGGCGTGGGAGAGTTCTTCCGCGAGTCGCTGAAGATGAATCCGCATATCATCGACGAGATGCACCACATTCCGAAAGCCATCGCCTGGCTGCCGACCGTCATGATGGTGATCGGTCTTTACATCTCCTACCTCTTCTACATTCGCCGGCCGTATCTGCCGGTCGAACTCGCCAACCAGCACCAGATGCTCTACCGCTTCCTGCTCAACAAATGGTACTTCGACGAGCTCTATGACTTCATCTTCGTCCGCCCGGCCAAGCGGATCGGCTACTTCCTCTGGAAGAAGGGCGACGGCTACGTCATCGACGGCTTCGGTCCGGACGGCGTTTCGGCGCGGGTGCTCGACGTCACCCGCAACGTCGTGAAGGTCCAGACCGGCTACCTTTATCACTACGCCTTTGCGATGCTGATCGGCGTCGCGGGGCTGATCACCTGGTTCATGTTCGGCTTGGGAGGCCAGTAATGACAACCTGGCCCATCCTTTCGGTCGTCACCTTCCTGCCGGTGTTCGGTGCGCTGGTGATCTATTTCAACCGTGGCGACGATGAAGCCGCCCGGCGCAATTCATGCTGGATCGCGCTGTGGACCACGCTCGTCACCTTCGCGGTGTCGCTGATCCTGGTCTGGCGTTTCGACGCCGCAAGCGCGGACTTCCAGTTCGTCGAGAAGGCGAACTGGCTTGCCACCGGCATCACCTACCACATGGGCGTCGACGGCATTTCGCTGCCGTTCGTGATCCTGACCACCGCCCTGATGCCGTTCTGCATCCTGGCGAGCTGGAAATCGGTCACGAGCCGCGTACGCGAATACATGATGGCGTTTCTGCTGCTGGAAACGCTGATGGTCGGCACCTTCTCGGCGCTCGACCTCGTGCTGTTCTATCTGTTCTTCGAAGGCGGCCTGATCCCGATGTTCCTGATCATCGGCGTCTGGGGCGGTCCGCGCCGGGTCTATGCGTCGTTCAAGTTCTTCCTCTACACGCTGCTCGGCTCGGTCCTGATGCTGCTCGCGATCATGGCGCTGTACTGGAATGCCGGCACGACCGACATACCGACCCTGATGAATACCGCCGTGCCGCGATCCTTGCAGACCTGGGCGTGGCTGGCGTTCTTTGCCTCGTTTGCGGTGAAGATGCCGATGTGGCCGGTGCATACCTGGTTGCCGGACGCCCACGTGGAGGCGCCGACCGCGGGTTCGGTGATCCTGGCAGCGATCCTGTTGAAGATGGGCGGCTACGGCTTCCTGCGCTTCTCGCTGCCGATGTTCCCGCTGGCGTCGCATGATCTCGCCTGGCTGATCTTCTCGCTTTCGGCGATTGCGATCGTCTACACCTCGCTGGTGGCCTTGATGCAGGAAGACATGAAGAAGCTGATTGCCTATTCGTCGGTGGCGCATATGGGCTTCGTCACGATGGGCATCTTCGCCGGCACCACGCAGGGCGTGGCCGGCGGCGTGTTCCAGATGGTGTCGCACGGCATCGTCTCAGGCGCGCTGTTCCTCTGCGTCGGCATCGTCTACGACCGCATGCATACCCGCGAGATCGCGGCCTATGGCGGGCTGGTGAACCGGATGCCGCTCTACGCACTGGTGTTCATGGTCTTCACCATGGCCAATGTCGGTCTGCCCGGTACGTCAGGTTTCGTCGGCGAATTCATGACGCTTCTCGGCACCTTCAAGGTTTCGATCCCGACGGCGACGTTTGCCACCCTCGGCGTGATCCTGTCGGCGGCCTATGCGCTGTGGCTGTACCGGAAGATCGTGTTCGGCGCGCTGACCAAGCCGTCGCTGGTGAGCATCAAGGACCTGACGTTCCGCGAGGGCCTGCTGCTGTTCCCGCTGGTGTTCCTGACCATCCTGTTCGGCGTTTATCCGAAGCCGGTGCTGGACATGTCGGCGGCCTCGGTTCAGCAGCTCGTCAACAATTACAATACCGCCGTGACTGCCGTGAAGGCAGCCGCGCTGGTCGCCCAGTAAGGCCCCCGCCATGATGTTCTCGATCGCAGGTTATCAGTTGGCTCCCGTGCTGCCGGAACTGGTGCTGGCCGCAGGCGCAATGGCACTACTGATGCTCGGTGCCTATCGCGGCGGAGCGGCCACGACCAGGCTCGTCACCGGGCTCTCGGTCATGCTGCTGGTCGTTACCGCCGTGCTCGTATTGACGCTGCCGGCCGGCAAGCTCACGACCTTCGGCGGCAGCTTCATCGTCGATGACTTCGCGCGTTTCCTGAAGGTTCTCGCCATCATCGGCTCGGCGGCGACGCTGATCCTGTCGGCGGAGTTTTTGTCCGACCCGTCGCGGCGCATTTTCGAGTATTCGATCCTGGTGCTGCTCTCCACGCTCGGCATGATGGTGCTGATTTCGGCCGGCGACCTGATCATGCTCTATCTCGGGCTCGAACTGATGTCACTCGCGCTCTACGTGGTCGCGGCGTCCAACCGCGACAACGCCAAGTCGACGGAGGCCGGGCTGAAGTATTTCGTCCTCGGCGCGCTGTCCTCGGGCATGCTGCTGTACGGTGCCTCGCTGATCTACGGCTTCACTGGCACGGTCGAATTCGCAGGCATTGCAGCCGCAGCCAAGACCGGCAGCGTCGGCATCGTGTTCGGCCTGGTGTTCCTGCTGGCCGGGCTCTGCTTCAAGGTTTCGGCGGTGCCGTTCCACATGTGGACGCCCGACGTCTACGAGGGCGCGCCGACGCCGGTCACGGCCTTCTTTGCCTCCGCGCCGAAGGTCGCAGCACTTGCGGTGTTCACCCGCGTGGCGCTCACGGCGTTCCCCGGCATCGTTCCGCAATGGCAGCAAATCGTCGTGTTCGTCGCGATCGCCTCGATGGCCTTGGGATCGTTTGCCGCGATCGGGCAGAAGAACATCAAGCGCCTGATGGCCTACTCCTCGATCGGCCATATGGGATTTGCGCTGGTCGGCCTTGCCGCCGGCACGGTTGAGGGCGCGCAGGGCGTGCTGGTCTACATCACGATCTATGTCGCGATGACGCTGGGGGCTTTCACCGTCATCCTTGCGATGAAACGTAACGGCCAGGCGATGGAGGAGATCAGCGACTTCGCAGGGCTCTCGCGCACCAACCCGTTGCTGGCCTTCCTCTTCGCGATGCTGCTGTTCTCGCTGGCCGGCATTCCACCGCTCGCGGGCTTCTTTGCCAAATGGTACGTGTTCGTGGCCGCGATCAAGTCGGGCCTGTTTACGCTCGCCGTCATCGGCGTGCTCACCAGCGTCGTGGGCGCGTTCTACTATCTCAGCATCATCAAGGTGATGTATTTCGACGAGCCGGCCGGCAAGATCGAGCCGATGCGCCTCGAACTGCGCACCGTGCTGGCGGTTGCCGGTATCTTCAACATCCTCTTCTTCGTCTATCCGGGGCCGCTGGTCAGCGTCGCCACGGCTGCAGCGAAGTCGCTGTTCTAGATGGCTCTCGCCCTCGGTCCCCGGGCCGCGGCGGCGGGTTACCGCCTCATTGCCTTTGACAAGGCCGGTTCGACCAATGGTGAAGCCATGGCGGCCGCGCGCCAGGGCGAGCGCGGCCCGGCCTGGTTCGTGACGACAGAGCAGACGGCGGGGCGCGGACGCCGGCAGCGCGCCTGGGTCGCGCCGCGCGGCAACCTTGCCAGCAGCGTCCTAGAAGTGATGGATGTTTCTCCGGCCGTTGCCGCGACCATGGGTTTTGCCTTTGGGTTGGCGCATGAAACCGCGCTGCAGCGTGTCAGCGTGGAGGCCAACCTTCGGCTGGCCGGATCGGATCAATTGCAATATCTCCTGAAATGGCCGAACGACATCATGGTCCGCGGGCAGAAGCTTTGCGGTTTGCTCGTGGAGGCCGAGGCCATGCCGGACGGCGGTCTTGCCGTCGTGGCGGGCATCGGCACCAATATCATCGCAGCCCCCGAGGGGACGCCGACACCGGCCACTTCGCTGGCTGCGCTCGGCGTCCATGTCGGCGCGGAGGAACTGTTCGCGGCGTTGTCGGACGCCTGGGTCGAATTCCGCGGCATCTGGGACAATGGCCGCGGCTTTGCCGAAATACGCAAGCTGTGGCTGGATCGCGCCTTCGGCCTCGGCGAGCGGGTGGCGATCCAGACCGGAAACGCGACCGTCGAGGGCACCTTCGACACCATCGACGAAACAGGCTGCCTGATCATCCGCACGGCGGATGGCAAGCGCGCTTCCGTCACCGCGGGCGAAGTCTATTTCGGCAACGCAGCGTCAGCGGGGGCGGCCTGATGGCGCGGCCGGATGAACTGACCTTTGCGCCGCTCGGCGGCGTCGGCGAGATCGGCATGAACCTGTCGATCTACGGGCTCGGCAACCGCCACCAGCGGTCCTGGCTCGCGGTCGATCTCGGCGTCTCCTTCGGCGACGAGGAGCATTTGCCGGGCATCGATTTGATCATGCCGGACATCCGCTTCCTGGAGAAGGAGCGCAAGAATCTGATGGGCCTCGTGCTGACGCATGCCCATGAGGACCATTTCGGCGCCATTATAGATCTCTGGCCGAAGCTGCAGTGCCCGGTCTACGCTACCAAGTTCAGCGCCGCGCTGTTCGAGGCCAAATGCGCTGCCGAACGCAACCCGCCGAAGATCCCGGTGACCGTGGTGCCGTCGGGCGGCCGCGTCCATCTCGGGCCGTTCAGCGTCGAGTTCATCCCGGTAGCGCATTCGATTCCGGAATCGCATGCGCTGGCGATCCACACCCCGGCCGGCGTTGTGCTGCACACCGGCGATTGGAAGATCGATCCGACGCCCATCATAGGTTTGCCGACCGACGAAAAGCGCCTGCGCGAACTCGGCGATGCCGGCGTGCTGGCGCTGGTCGGCGATTCCACCAATGCCGTGCGGGAAGGGCGCTCGCCTTCGGAGACCGAGGTCGCCGCCACCATTACGAAACTGGTCAAGGCCGCCAAGGGACGGGTCGCTGTCACCACCTTTGCCTCCAACGTCGCTCGCCTCAAGGCGGTGGCAGACGCCGCCAAGGCTGCCGACCGCGAGGTGGTCGTGGTCGGCCGCGCCATGGAGCGCGTGGTGCAGGTCGCCCGCGAGACCGGCTATCTCGAGGGCGTGCAGAATTTCCGCGGCGCTGACCTCTACGGCCATTTCCCGCCGGACAAGGTGCTGGCGCTGTGCACGGGAAGCCAGGGCGAGCCGCGCGCGGCGCTGGCGCGCATTGCCAATGACGACCATCCGCAGGTGACGCTGAACAAGGGCGACTGCGTGATCTTCTCCTCCCGCACCATTCCCGGCAACGAGAAGGCGGTCGGCGCCATCATCAACGGCCTGGTCACCCAGGGCATCGAGGTCATCACTGACCGTACCGACCTGGTCCACGTCTCCGGCCACCCGCGCCGCGACGAGTTGCGCGACATGATCTCGTGGGTGCGCCCGCAGATCCTGATCCCCGTCCATGGCGAGGCGCTGCATCTCTCCGAACACGCCAGGCTGGCGCGCACCGCCGGCGTGCCCAAGGTGCTGACCTGCCGCAACGGCGACCTCGTCAAGCTCGGACCGGGCGATCCTGCGATTATCGACGAACTGCCGTCGGGGCGGCTCTACAAGGACGGCACGATCCTGGAGGATTCCAAGTCCCGCGCCGTGGTCGAGCGGCGGCGGATGGGGTTTGCCGGCTGCGCCTTCGTGGCCATCGCCGTCACCGAAAAGGGCGAACTGGCCGACGATCCCGAGGTTGATCTCGTCGGCATCCCCGAGAAGAATGCGGCCGGCGAGGTGATCGACGAGATCGTGTTCGATACGGTGGTATCCACCGTCGAGGGCCTGCCGCGGGCGCGGCGGCGCGATCCCGACGCGATGGCGGAATCGGTGCGCCGCGCAGTACGAGCGGTCATCAACGAGCAATGGGGCAAGAAGCCGATTTGCCTCGTTCACGTTCTGACGGTTTGAGGTAGAAAGAGACTGGTTTCGCTACGTCATCGCTGCCCGATCCCTCATCCTGAGGAGCCCGCGGGACGCGGGCGTCTCGAAGGATGCAGGCCACCGACGGGGCTTAATGGTTCGAGACGCGCGTTCCGCGCTCCTCACCATGAGGGGCGGGTCATGATGATGTGGCAACGAGTTGCGGACCGCGCGGATACGCCGCTACGACGCATCGAGGTAAGGGAGTAGAGTATCATGCTGGGCCGGCTCAATCACGTGGCGATCGCGGTCAAGGACGCGGAGAAAGCCGCGAAGATCTATGGCGGCGCGTTCGGCGCCGAAATCTCCGGCGCGGTGCCGCTGCCGGAGCACGGCGTCATCACCGTGTTCGTGACGCTGCCCAACACCAAGATCGAGTTCATCCAGCCGCTCGGCGAGAACTCGCCGATCGCCAAATTCGTCGAGCGCAACGCCGACGGCGGCATCCACCACATCTGCTACGACGTGCCCGACATCATCGCGGCGCGCGACAAGCTCATCAGCGAGGGAGCGCGCGTGCTCGGCGACGGCGTGCCCAAGATCGGCGCCCACGGCAAGCCGGTGCTGTTTTTCCACCCGAAGGATTTCTCCGGCGCGCTCGTCGAGATCGAACAGGCCTGACGCCCGATGGCCTATACCATCTCGACGGGGCTCGCGGTCTACTTCGTGATCTGGTGGCTCGTGCTGTTCCTGACGCTGCCGTTCGGCGTCCGCAGCCAGCACGAGGACGGTGACGGCGCGCCCGGTACCGACCCCGGCGCGCCGATCCTGGCGCGGATGGGCCGCAAGCTGCTCATGACCACGCTGATATCGGCGGTGATTTTCGCTGTTGCGATGTGGGCCTATCACCAGGGCTATTTCAACATCGAGCGGCTGTCGAAGCTGATGGGATTTCCATTTTAGAGTATCGGGCGGGGGACATCGATGATTCTTCAACGTATTCTATTGGCGCTCGTGGTCCTGCTTGCTGCCGGGCTCGCGGGGGCGTTTTACATGAACTGGAAGACGCTGGGGCAACTGCGTACCGTGAAATCCTTCGTCGAGGCAGAGATGCTCGCCGACGCGGTCGCCGCCTGCGAGCGAGCGCAAAGCACGACGCCGTTCAAGTGGAACGGCGCCAGGCAGGCTGCCGTGA
The DNA here is from genome assembly GCA_023422775.1 of Pseudomonadota bacterium. Classification (GTDB taxonomy): domain Bacteria; phylum Pseudomonadota; class Alphaproteobacteria; order Rhizobiales; family Xanthobacteraceae; genus Bradyrhizobium. Next base: position 32,096 of record JAFAGM010000129.1, on the reverse strand, counting down.
TCGGCGTGACGTCCGTCAAGCTCAACAAGGATACCATCATCCCGAGCTATACGCTGGTCGCTGACAGCGTTTATTGCGACTACGACCCGATCAAGAAGAAGGCCGACATCGGCTCGAACTTTCTGGAGCGGGAAACATTCTAGGCGCGGGCGATACGCGAGATCGGCATGAAGTGGCTCTGTTCCAAACGCGACTCCCGAGGCCGTGATGACGTCGGATTCGTCCCGGATCATCGATCTCTACCAGCGCAAGGCGCAGGACTGGATCGAGAGCCGCGCCACCGCCAGCCTGTTCGAAAAACCGTGGCTCGACCGGTTCCGCGCGCTGCTGCCGCCCGCGGCGCCGCTCCTCGATATCGGCTGCGGGGCAGCCGAGCCGATGGCCGGCTACCTGATCGGGCTTGGCCATCCCGTCGTCGGCGTGGATTCGTCCCCGGCCATGATCGAAACCTGTCGCATCCGTTTTCCGCAACAGGAATGGATTGTCGCAGATATGCGCGAGCTTGCGCTGCAGCGAAAATTTTCCGGCATCCTCGCGTGGGACAGTTTCTTTCACCTCGGCTATGACGACCAGCGCCGGATGTTTCCGGTGTTTCGCGGGCACGCCGCGCCGAACGCGGCGCTGATGTTCACGAGCGGCCCGGCGCATGGCGAGGCGATCGGGAGTTTTGGGGGCGAGCCGCTGTATCACGCGAGCCTCGACCCTGCCGAATATCGCTCGCTGCTTGACCTGAACGGGTTTCGCGTGGTCGCGCATGTCGTCGAGGACCCCGCCTGCGGCGGCCACACCATCTGGCTCGCGCAACTCGCTTAGCGACTGCTTCGCGCCAGGCGTTTTCCCGACTATCATCCGGTCAAGAAAAAGGCGGATATCGGATCGAATTTTTGGGAACGGGAGCGCGTAACGACTCCCGCGCCGACAGGGGGCAGATTGCGATGAACTCACAGCATCGATCATTGGCCGATCCCCAGCAGGACGAATATCGAATTCTTCATGAGGCCGGTCTGCGGGATTACCTCGCAAGGCTTCCCGCCGTTGCGGCCCGGCTGGGCGGCGCGCCGGCGGCGTGGTCGATCAGCGAGGTCGGCGACGGCAACCTCAATCTCGTGTTCATCGTCAAAGGGGCCGCGGGGGGTGTCGCCGTCAAGCAGGCGCTGCCTTACGTGCGGCTGGTCGGCGAAAGCTGGCCGCTGCCGCTGTCGCGCTCGCATTACGAATATCTGGCGCTCACACATCAGGCGCGGCTGGCGCCCGACCTGGTGCCGGCCGTGCTGCACCACAACGAGGCGCTCGCGCTCGTCGTGATGGAACTGCTCGAGCCGCACATCATCATGCGCAAGGGGCTGGTTGCCGGCACGACCTATCCGCGCTTCGTCGACGACATCACGACCTTCCTGGCGCGCACGCTGTACCTCAGCTCCGACCTCGCGGTGCCGGCCGCGGAGAAGAAAGAGGGGATCGCCGCGTTCGCCGGCAACCATGCGCTATGCAAGATCACCGAGGACCTGATCTTCACCGACCCTTACCGGGTAGCCGAGCAGAACCGCTGGACCCGGCCGTGGCTGGATGCGACGGCGGCGGCCTTCCGAGAAGACCTCGACCTGCATGTCGCGATCTCGCGGCTCAAGCTCAAATTCCTCGGCGCACCGGAAGCCCTGATCCACGGCGACCTCCACACCGGGTCGATCATGGTGACCGAAGATGCAACCATGGTGATCGATCCGGAGTTCGCGTTCTATGGACCGATGGGGTTCGATATCGGCGCCGTCATCGCCAATCTGCTGATGGCCTATCTGGCCTCCGCCGGTCACGAACGGTTGCCGGGCGACCGTCGCGCGTTCGAAACTTGGATGCTGGAAACGGTTGAGCAGGTCTGGACGGAGTTCGCCAGCAAGTTCCTCGAACTGTGGCGGACGCAAGCCTGTGGCGACGCCTATCCGGCGACGTTGTTCGCGGGCGAGGCCGGAGCAGCGCGGCTGGAGGCCGAGCGGCAGGCGTATATGGATCGGCTGTTCGGCGACACCGTGAGATTTGCGGCAGCCAAGATCATCCGCCGCCTCCTGGGGCTCGCGCACAATATCGATTTCGAACTGATCGAGGACCCGAAGCGGCGGGCGGTGTGCGAGGCGCGAAGCTTGCGGCTGGCGCGGGCCATGATGGTGGAGACGGGCTCATTCCGCACCATCGGCGCCGTGACGGAGGCGGCTCGGGAAGTGCGCGGCTGGCAGCCGGATTTCGCTTGATGGCTCATGGAGAAGTGTGTTCCCCGGATGCAGTGCAGCGCGCCGCGCTTGCGGCGTGGTGCACTGCTGGTCCGGGGTCCAGAGGCTGCCGGTGGGTCCCGGCTCTGCGGAGCAGCGTTTCCGGACGATGCTTCGCATCGCCTAGGCTGCACCGCGTCCGGGACACGGACAAGCATGTCTCAGTCGGCCGCCTGTTCCCGCAGCTTCTGCGCATAGACGTTGATGACGAGCGCGGCGAGCAGGATCAGGCCGCGGATCAGGATCTTCAGGAAACTGTCGATGTTGACGTGGTCGAGGCCGTTGTTGAGGACGCCGAGCACGAACAGGCCGACGATGGTATTGCCGATGCCGCCGCGGCCGCCGAACAGACTGGTGCCGCCGACGACGACGGCGGCAATCGAATCGAGCAAATAGGTGTCGAACTCGTTCTGCTGCGCGCTGCCGAAATGCGCGACGCCGAGCATGCCGGCGATCCCCGAACAGACCGCCGAAATCACCATGACGCTGGCGAGGATGAGTTTTACGTTGAGGCCGGAATATTCCGCCGCTTCGCGATTTCCCCCGACCATGTAAACGTAGCGGCCGAAGCGGGTGTAGGTCAGCACCAGATGGCCGGCGAGCAGCATCGCCGCGGCGACGATCACGATCCAGGGGATTCCGCCGATCGAGGTCGATCCTAGCGTGGTGACGAGGGGCGGGACCTTGTAGGCGATCTGGCCGCGTACCAGCAGCGCCGAGACCCCGGCCGCGATCTGCATCATCGCCAGCGTCATGATGAAGGAGGGGATGCCGATCAGCGTCAGCCCCAGCGCGTTGACGAGGCCGAGCGAGGCGCACAGCGCCAGCGCCAGCACGATCGCGACCCATCCGGGCATCGGCATGTTGGCGATGTTGACGTAGGATTCCTGCGCCGTGAAGTAGGCGACCGCGATGCCGGTGACGTTGGCGATGGCGGCGACCGACAGGTCGATCTCGGCGCACAGGATCACGAAGGTGAGGCCGACGGCGATGATGCCGGTGACCGAAATCTGGGTGAGGATGTTGCCGAAATTGTCGAGGGTGGCAAACGACGGGCTTGCCGCCGCAAAGAAGCTGAACAGGCAGATCAGCGTCAGGAACGGGGCGATGTTGCGCATCTGGGAGCGCAATATGGCGCCGACCCGGCGCGACGGTTTGCGACTCCCGGCCGTCACGCTGTCACCGCTTGCCATATCCGTCTCCTCACGCCGCTTCCAGCAGGCGGTCCTTGCTGATCTGTTCGTTGGAAAATTCACGCACCACTGCGCCGCGCTTGAGCACGATGACGCGATCGGCGAGCGAGAGCACCGTCTCCGGTTCGGTCGAAAGCACGATCACGGCCAATCCGCGCGCGCGCAGGTCGCGGATGATATGGATGACGTCGTTCTTGGCGCCGACATCCATGCCGCGGGTCGGCTCGCACAGCACCAGCAGGCGCGGCGGATAGCTCAGCCACTTGGCCAGCGCCACCTTCTGCTGGTTGCCGCCCGAGAGCATGCCGAGTTCGAGCTCGACGCCGCCAGGCTTGATCTGCAATTGCTCGACCTGCCGCGCGGCGATCGAGCGCTCACGCGACGGCTTGAGCAGCAGCTGCGAGATGCGGTCGAGGATGCTGATCGAGATGTTCTTGTAGACGGGTTCCTGCAGGAACAGCATGTCGCGGCGGCTCTCAGGGACGAAAGCGATCCCGGCGCGCCGCGCATCGGCGGTGCTGCGGAACGCTTTCCGGTCGCCGGATATGGCGAGCGTGCCCTGATCGGGCCGCAGTTTGCCGAACAGGATCCGCGCCAGTTCGAGCTGTCCGCAGCCCATGAAGCCGTAGATGCCGAGGACTTCGCCGGCGCGGGCCTCGAACGAAACGTCCCTGAGGCTGCGCGCGAGCGACAGCCCGGTTGCATTCAATACCACCGGCCGGTCGGTGCGCGGCGGCAGCATGATGTCGTGGGTATAGGTCTCTTCGAGCGCTTCCCGGCCCTTGCCGATCATCGCCTCGATCAGGGCCGGCTTGCTGGTCTCGGCCGCGCGCGTCTCGGCGACTTTCCGGCCGTTGCGGAACACCGTCACCACATCGGAGACGCGCAGGATGTCCTCGATGAAATGCGAAATGAAGACGATGCTGGTGCCTTCGTCCCGCAGCCGCTTCAGCGTTGCGAATAGCCGTTCCACTTCCGGCGGCGACAGCGCCGAGGTCGGCTCGTCGAGGATGACGATGCGGGCGCCTGAGAACAGCACGCGGGCGATCTCGATCAGTTGCTGCAGGCCGATCGGCAGGTCGCCGAGCCGCGACATCGGATCGACGTCGATGCCGAACCGCCTCAGTTGCTCACCGGCCTCGCGGGTCATCCGCCGCCATTGCACGAAGCCCAGGCGATTGGTCGGCTGGTTGCCGAGAAACACGTTCTCGGCCACCGTCAGGTCAGGCGCCACGCTGAGTTCCTGATGCACCATGGCGATGCCCGCCGCATGGGCGTCGCGCACCGAGCGAAAGCGGGTCTCCCTGCCATCGAGCACGAAGCGGCCGGAAAAATCGGCATGCACGCCGGCGATGATCTTCATCAGCGTGCTCTTGCCCGCGCCGTTCTCGCCGACGAGACCATGGATCTCGCCCGGGAAAAGCGCGAAATCGACACCACGAAGCGCCTCGACGCCGCCGAAGGCCTTCGTGATGTCGTGCAGTTCCAGGATGGGCTGAGGTCCCGAGGGCATGCTGGCTCAGATCAGGAAGTGGTCCTCCATCCATTGCATGCCGGCCGCATTGGCCTTGGTCACCACCGGACCGTCCGTGATGACATGCTTCGGGATACCCTGTCCGCTCTTCTCGCCCGCCGTCACGGCGGCGACGCCGGCGACGATGGCGCCGCCATGGATGCGGCAGGAGGGGTTGCGGACGGTCGCGAACATCCGGCCTTCGCTGACCGCCTGGATCGCCGGCGGCATGGCATCGACGCCGCCGATCAGGATGTTGGTGCGGTTGCGTGCCTTCATGATGTTGTAGGCGGCCAGCGCCATGTCGTCATTGTGGAAGAACGCCGCGTCGATTTGCGGGTATTTGGTGAGATAGGTCTCCCAAAGGCGGGCCGTCTTCGAGACGTCCCAATCGGCCGGCTGGGTGTCGAGCACCTCGATGTTCGGGAACTGCTTGACGACGGACTCGAAGCCCTTGGCACGGCCTTGCGCGCCGGTATGGCCGAGCGCGCCCTGCGTCATGATGATCTTGCCCTTGCCGCCCATGGCGTTGCAGAGCGCCTGCGTCACCGACGCGCCCATGAACTCATTGTCCGGCGCCAGGAACGAGTGAACCTTGATCTGGTCGAGCGGGGCGATCAGCGTGTCCATGTCGATCACGGGAATGCCGGCGTCGATCATCTTGTTCACCGGCTGGGTCAGCGTGCCGATGCCGAACGCCTGGATGGCGACGAAATCCCATTTCTGCGAAGCCATGTTGTCGATCGCGGCGCGCTGCTTGACCGCGTCGAGCTGGCCGTCGAACCAGGTGACGTCGACGTTGAACAGCTTGCCCCACCATTCCGCCGCCTGTTTGCCCTGGGCGCACCATGTCGCCTGCAAACCTGCATTGGAGAACGCAGCCTTGAGCGGCTTCTCGGAGCGCGCGGCGGCTGCCAGCGCCGGGTTGACGCCGATGCCGCCGAGCAGGGCGGTTGCAGCGCCCGCGGTCGCCGCCGCTTGAAGAAGATTACGTCGTGTCGTTGAGGATTTCCCTGTCCCAGACATCGCTTGCTCCCTCTCTGTCGTTGTTTTTTGTCACCGGCGGCGTTGATTGCACGCGCCGCGGATCATGGAAGTCTCTCACAATCGCCGCGTTCGCGCCACCGGAGGTCGGCGGAACGCTTGTCGCGTGGTCTGAAATTTTTGATGACTTCGTGTGCCGCGCCTGCCGCGCAGCCGGTCGCAAGCCTAGTTCGAGGGTTGGTTCTGCGCTGCAACAAGATCGTCGATCTCGCCGAGCAGGCGTTGCCACGCTGCGTCGATGTCGACCGTCCAGTCGTCGCCGAGAATCTCGCGCAAGGTCTCGGCGATGATGCCGAAGAACGCGACGAACAGATCGCGCGGCGTGCCGTAGGCGTCGTGCGAGGAAACCTCGCATTCGATCATGCGAAAATGCCCCGCGCGTTCGCCCGCGAAATCCAGGATCGCATCGATCGTCAGCGCCAGCATCGAACCCATGACCGATTCGCTGCCCTCGGTGCGGAACATCGTGCGTGCTTCGGGATGGGCCTCGAACAGGCGGCGATAGACCAGCGGCGTCAGGTCCTCGCAACGGGTGGCGGCGATCTCGAAACTTCGCTCGATCGGATTGGGTAAGGCCGGCATGTCGCTCGGGAAGATATCCGCGGAGTGGGTGTGTTCGTGCAAGGCGAGAACAAAACGCTCTGCAAAAACAAAACGCTCTGCAAAAAAAAGAGCAGGGCGCCAGCCCCGCTCGAAAATTGTGTCGACCCTTATTTTCCTCGATAAGTTGGATTTGATCTTATTGACGAGGCGACGCTGCTTGTGCGCGTCAGGGGCTCCTCCCGAGACTTGGACCACCAAGCTTGAACCTCTCGGCCAGCCTGAGCCCGAATTGGTAGACCATCTTTTTCGTCTTGTCACCATTTTCGGCAACGATTGTTCAAAATTCCAGCATTCTGCGAAATGATCGACATTTTGCTACCGGCAGTTGTGGATATAACCTCATTACTCCCGATGTTTGGTACTTGGGTAGGGCGCCTCCCGAAAGCTTCAAAATGCATCGCTTTTCGCCGGTTTTCTTCCTTGAAGCCGCAACATAGTTCCGGGAACCTGATCTCGACTTCGGACTCTCAGAGTGATTAAGTTCGGAGCCAGGATGAGTTTGCGATGCGCCGGCTGAAGAATTTTCTGCCCATAGTCCTGATTGCGCTGATGGTGCAGATTTTTGCGCCGATCGGCGCATGCTGGGCGGCCAGCATCGCTGCCTCCGATCCGCTCGCCGGCGCTGTCATCTGTCACGGTAGCGGCGATTCCGGAGCCGGCCAAACCGACCCGACCACCCACCGCGCCCATGACGGCTGCTGCTCGGTTTGCAGCGTGCTGCAGACCGGCGTGCCGGTCGATGTGCCGCAGAGCGCCGCTGCGATATCGCTCGATCGCGATCCCGGCCGCGTGGCGTGGACCGAGTTCACGCCAGACCTGTTCGCCTCCCGCGCCGGCGCCCATGCGCAGGCGCGCGCGCCACCCTCGATTTCCTGACGACCTGGAACACCCGAAGTGATCGGTGCGGCGAGAGCCGTGCTGGTTGGTGCAGTCATTCAAGCCGGCCAAGGAGCTGGCGTCAGGAATATCTTGATGTTTCCCCATCGTGCCTTGGGCAGCGCGAGCCTGCTTGTGCTCGGCAGTGCGCTCTCCCTCACGCCATCAGACGCGACCGCCCAGACCGCGTTGCCGGCGGTTACCGTCGACGCCCCGCGCGTCGCCCCCCCCAGGCCTGCGGCGCGGAAGCCGGCCGCTCGCACGTCATCAGCGAGGACATCGCGGGCAAGACCGCCTTCGGCCGATCCCGCGCCGGCGGTCTCGCAGACGGCGGGCATCACCCCGAGCGTGGCGCGCGCGCTGCTTTTCCAGGCGCCGACCGGCCAGACCGAGACCACCATCGACCGCAGCCAGTTCGACAACCGGCCGGCGGTGACGGTGGCGGACGTGCTGCGCGAGAGCCCCGGCATCTCGGTGAAGCAGGGCAACGGGCCGCGCGATATCGGCATCTCGATCCGTGGTTCCAACGCCCGCAACGGTTTTGCCATCCGCAATATCGTGATCTTCGAGGACGGGTTCCCGGTGACGCAGCCGGACGGGCTCTCCCGCAGCGACCTGATCGATCCGCGCGCCTATAGCGCGATCGACGTCATCCGGGGACCGTCGTCGGCGCTCTATGGCAACTACGCGACCGGCGGCGCGCTCAATTTCCGCACCCGGCCGGGCCGGACCATCGATGGCGTCGAATATGGCGTCGATGGCGGCAGCTTCGGCTACCTCACCAATTACCTGACCGCGGGCAAGAAGGTCGGCAATTTCGAGTACTCGCTGTTTGCGAGCGACGCCCGCGGCGACGGCTTCATCCAGAACAGCTGGTACAACACCCAGACTGTCAATTTTCTGGGCACACTGCACGTCACGCCCGACGATCGCTTTACCGTCAAGTTCATCAACAACAATCTCGACACCCGCCTGCCGATCCGGCTGTCGCTGAACCAGTACTATCAGAACCCGTTCCAGCAGGGCTGCGCGTTTGCCAGCGTGGCCGGTTGCGGATCGGTGTCGCTGTTCAACAACGGCTTCAACGGTGCGCGGACCCCGGTCACCGCGTTGCAGGCGGGATTAGGCCGCGAGGATCGCCGCACCATCGTCGGCGGCCGCTGGGAGCACGATTTCGACAACACGACGACCTGGCGGAACCAGTTCGTGTTCGACGACCGCAACATCAATCAGCCGACCGGGGCGACCAGCGCGATCGGCGATTTCCCCTCGTACAATTACATGAGCGATATCACCAAGCGCGGCGAAATCTTCGGGATGGATTCGACCACGTATTTCGGCGGCTGGTACAACACGCTGACCGCCTCCAGCGACACGGTCAATGTGATGCCCGGTGGCAACGCCAGGCTCGGACTGCTGCAGAGCAATACGTTCAGCGGCACCTCGAACTATGGCGTCCGGGCGCGGCAGGAACTCAAGATCAACCCTGGTCTGACGGCGATTGCCGGGATCGGATGGGAAACGACGCAGCTCAGGGGCATCAACACGGTCTACAGATACAACACCCCGAATGTTCCGACAGCGACGATTGGCCCTCCGAACACCGCCGACCGGCAATTCCAGAACACCGCGCCCGAATTCGCGCTGGTCTACAAGCTGAACCCCGAGTGGCAGTTTCGTGGCCGGGTTGCCACCGGCTATGGAACGCCGCAGGTCGGAAACCTGTTCGTGCTTTCGAACGGACAGAACGGCAACAATACGGAGCTGAAGGCGCAGCAGAACTTCGGCTACGACGTCGGTTTCGACTGGACGCCGAACAGCGCGCTGACGCTGAGCGCGACCGGCTTCTACGAATTCTTCAAGAACGAGCTGGTGACGCAGGCAACCCCGGTGGGGTCTCCAAACGGGAGCTTCACGTTCAATGCGCCCCGGTCCGAACACCGCGGGGTGGAGATCGCCGCCGACTGGAAGTTCCATCCCGGCTGGCGGTTTACGGCGGCTTATACCTATCTCGACGAAGTCTACACCGAGTACACCGAAAACCTCACCAACGGCGCCGTCTTCAGCTTCAACCGCGCGGGCAACAAGATCCCCGGCGTCTCGCCGAACGAACTCACGGCGCGGCTGGGCTATGACCAGATGTGGGGGCCGCTTGCGGGTCTGGGCGGCTTCGTCGAGGTGCAGTGGAAGGACTCGTTCTACATGGACAACGCCAATCTGCTGAAGGCGCCCGGCTACGAACTGGTCAATCTCAACGTCCACTACAAGACGGATCTCATTTCCGAATACTTCAAGTCGCTGAATTTGTTCTTCGAAGTCAGGAACGTGTTCGACCGGACCTATGTCGCTTCCGCCAACAACATCGCCAATACGGTCACGACAGCCGGGACTCAAAACCTCGCCAACGTGTTGGCGAACACCACGGGCTCGATCTATGCCGGTTCGCCGCGCGCGTTCTTTGCGGGAATGAAAGTGGCATTCAAATGACAGGGATGACCAACAGCGGAGCCCAGGCCATGCTGCGAACGGGATTGCTCGCGACGCTCGTCTTCGCGCTGTGGCACACGGCCTCCAGCGCGCAGATGAGCCATCATCAGCATGCCTCGGAAGCGGCGTGCGAAGACGTCGCGTTGCGGTGCGCGTCGAAAGTCACGCCCGCCTTCGCGGCCGACGGAACGCTATGGCTCGCCTGGATGGCCGGAGGCAATATCTCGGTGGCGAGTTCGAACGATGCCGGCCGCAGCTTTTCGACGCCGGTCCAGGTGACGAAGGAAAAGCTCAACCTCGATTGGGGGCCGGATGCGCGTCCGCAGATCGTGGTCGAGAAGAAGGGCGGCATCGCGCTTGCGTTTTCGCTATTCAGGGACAAGGCGTTCAATGGCCAGGTGCTCACCACCAGGTCCGCCGATGGCGGCAAGAGCTTTGCCGAGCCGAAGCCGATCACGTCGAACAATGAGAGCCAGCGCTTCGTGGCGCTGGGTCTCGATGCGGACGGTTCGGTATTCGCCGCATGGATCGACAAGCGGAACCGGGTGCCGGCGAAGCAGGAAGGCAGGAAGTACGAGGGAGCAGGCTTGTTCTTTGCGTCGTCGAAGGACGGTGGCGCCGTCTATACCGAGGCGCGACTGGCCGCCGACAATACCTGCGAGTGCTGCCGGCTCGGTGTGGCATTCGCAGGTACCGGCCGGCCCGTGGTCGTATTCAGGAACATCTTCGAGGGCGGCATACGGGATCACGCGGTCATGACGTTTGCCGATCCGCAGACACCGGGCGAGGTTCGCCGCATCAGCAAGGACGACTGGCAGATCTCCGCGTGCCCGCATCACGGGCCGAGCCTTTCGATCTCGGCTGCAGGCGCCTATCATGTGACCTGGTACACCAATGGCAAGGCGCGCAAGGGGTTGTTCTATGCCCGCTCGGAAGACGAGGGCCGGACGTTCTCCGAACCGCTTCCGATCGGCCGTGCCGACCGCAATCCCACCCGGCCCTATGTCCTTGCCGGTCCGCGCGGCACCACCATGGTCTGGAAGGAGTTCGATGGCGAGAAGACCACGGTCAACGCCATGACCTCGCACGACGGCGGCAAGACCTGGTCGAAGCCGGTCGCGATCGCCACGACGGCAGACACATCCGATCACCCGCTGCTGGTGAGCGATGGACACAAGACCTTTCTTTCCTGGATGACCAAGGCCGATGGCTATCGGCTGCTGCCGATCGGAGACGAGTCATGATGCGGGCCCTTCTCGCCGCGATATTCTGGTTTGTCATGTTCGCGCCCGCGCCGGCTGCAGAGACAGTGTCTCAACTCAAGCCGTTCGGGCGCGGAAGCTGGCAGGAGATCCAGCGCGCCCATGCCGGGCGGCCGACCATCGTGCATTTCTGGGGCGTGACGTGCGGCCCCTGCAAGGTGGAGCTGCCGCTGCTCGGGCAGTTCATGAAGGAGCACGGCGCCATCGACATGGTGACGATCAGCGCGGACCTCGTTCCCAATCTGCCGTCCGCGGCGCGTGCGATGCTGGAGAAAGCAGGTCTCGGGTCCGCAGAGAACTGGATCTTCGACGACGGCTTCGTCGAGCGTTTGAGGTTTGAAATCGATCCGGCTTGGCAGGGCGAGATCCCGCGCACCATCCTGATTTCCGGGAGCGGCGAAACCACCACGATCGAGGGCTCCGCCGAAATGACGGAGATCCAGAAATGGTTCGAGCAGCAGCAAACCGCAGCGCGATAAGGCGGGAATGCCCGTCTTTGCCGGCATCGGTATAGGTGGTAGACAACCGCCCCAAACCAAGATTGTTTTGCGCACCCGACAGGAACCGAAAGCCGGATCATGAAGAACGTTACATCCATGCTTGCTTGCGTCGCCGCGCTGCTGGTGGCGGCCTCTGCACCCGCGGGCGCCCAGGAAGCCAGGGCAGGGGATATCGTCATCACCCAGGCCTGGAGCCGTGCGACGCCCGGCGGCGCGAAGATTGCCGGCGGATATCTGACCATCGAAAACAAGGGGGCGTCGGCCGATCGGCTGGTTGGCGGCACGGGCGACATTGCAGGCAAGGTCGAGATCCACGAGATGGCCATGAACAATGGCGTGATGACGATGCGTCCGCTCGACAAGGGGCTGACGATCGAGCCGGGCAAAACCGTCAAGCTGGCGCCCGGTGGCTACCATCTGATGCTGATGGACCTGAAGAATCCTCTCAAGCAGGGTGAAAAGGTGCCGCTTACGCTCGAATTCGAGAAGGCCGGCAAGGTGACCCTGTCGCTCGACGTGCAGGGCGTCGGCGCGCAGGCGCCCATGGGTCACTCCGGCGGGCACATGATGAGGAAGTAGCGGGCCACTCGCGACGAAACGTCCGGGGGCAATCTGCCGATACCCGGACTTCGCTGATTGAACGAGGCCCGGGCCGCCTGTAAATTGAGGCATCTCTTCAGGCTTGGCGGAATTTCTCACAAGACCCTTCGTCTTGCCGCCGGAAGTAATTGTTTTTACTAATATTATATGTGGTTAGCCGCCTGGTGATCGCGGGTTCACGTATCGCATCGGCGTCGGCGAGAGGTAGAAATGCTTTACCGGTTTGCCGAGTTCGAGATCGATGTCAGCCAGCAGGAGCTGCGCCGGCTCGGCTCGGCCGTTCACATCGAGCCGCAAGTCTTCGATCTCATCGTTCATCTGGTGCGCAACCGTGATCGGATCGTCAGCAAGGACGAGTTGATCGAGACGATCTGGAACGGCCGGATCATCTCCGAGGCCGCGCTCTCCAGCCGCATCAATGGCGCCCGCCGTGCGCTTGGCGACAGCGGGGCCGACCAAACCCTGATCCGGACGTTGCACAAGCGCGGCTTCCGGTTCGTCGGCGATGTTCAGACTATCAGTGCGCCGGAAAAGGATGCGAAGGCGGTCCGGCTTGTGCCCGACAGCGGCCCTCCATCCGTCGACGTTGCCGCCGGCGGCCCGGTTTCTCTGGAAGTCTCCCGGCTGGGCGACGTCGTCTCGGAATCCATCAAGGCCGAGGCCATCACGCGATCGTCCATCGCCGTGCTGCCGTTCGGGAATATGTCCGATGACCCGGAGAACGACTATTTCAGCTACGGCCTGACGGAAGACATCATTCGCCTGCTCGCGCGCAACCGGTGGCTCTCGGTCATCTCGCGGCACTCGACCATCGCATTCCAGGGACGGGCGGTGGATGCCCGCGAGGTCGGCGAACTGCTCGGCGTGACCTATGTGATGGTGGGCAGCGTTCGAAAGAGCAGGGACACGGTGCGGATCACGGCGGAACTGGTCCGGGCGGCCGACGGCAAGCAATTGTGGTCCGACAAATACGACCTGCAGCTCGAATATATCTTCGATATCCAGGAAGAGATGGCACGCCAGATCGCGGCGACGATCGAGCCCGAGCTGTCGAAGGTCGAGCAGCAGCTCGCCGCCCGCAAGGCGCCGGAAAGCCTGGATGCCTGGGATTGCTACCAGCGCGGCTTGTGGAATCTCTGGCGATTCACCACGCCGGGATTCGACTTGGCCGAAACCTATTTCCAGCGTGCGATCGACGCCGATCCCAGTTTCGCGCGCGGCCATGGCGCGCTCAGCTACGTCAACCTGCAGCGTGCGTTCATCGACGAGCCGAAGGACCGCGCGGCGCGGCTGGAAACGGCGTTGCGCCAGGGGCGTCATGCGGTGTTGCTCGACGAGCTCGATTGCTTTTGCCACTGCGCGCTCGGGCGCGCGCTGTGCCTGACCCATCAGAACGACGAAGCGCTGGCAGCGCTCGACGTGTCGCTCGAACTTAATCCAAGCTTCGCGCAGGCCTACTTCGCGCAAGGGTTCAACATGCTCTGGTACGGGCGCGAAATCGAGGCGGAAACGCTGCTCGACCGCGCAACCATGCTCAGCCCGCGCGACAGCCATATTTCGAGCTTCCACCATGTCCGTTCCTGGGCGCATTTTTCCCTCGGCGAATATGACATCGCGGTCGAGTTCGCCCGGCGGGCCACCCGGCAGCCCACCGTCACCTATCAGGCCTTTGCGACGCTTGCGTCTTCGCTGGGCCACCTTGGCGACCGGACGCAGGCGGGAATGGCGGCCACCGAGTTGCGTCAGCGCAAGGCGAACTACAGCACGGGGACGGCGCGGCAGGAGTTCTTCTTCTGCAACGATACGGGCTTCATCGACCGGTTCGTCGAGGGCCTGCGCGTCGCCGGCATCTCCGACGCCTGATCGTCGTGGAAACCGGATCGACCTCGCCGATCGGTCATCCCCCGTGACCTGTCGCGGCTTGCACCGGCAGCCAGACAGGAAAATCAAGAGTATCTGGAGGTTCTCTGAATACGCGCTTCAAGCCGGAAAACCCGGCCTGAGGCAGATTCCGCCGCATGAACCGGCGAGATTTCATTTCATTTGCTGGCGCCGCGACGGTCTGCCCGGCCGCCGCTTTCGCGCAGGATTCGGCGCGGGTCTATCGCATTTACTGGCTCTCGACCCAGTCCCAGCCCGATCCGTTCCTGGATGGGTTCCGCGAGGGACTGCGTGCGCGGGGATATGTCGAGGGCAGGAACGTCGTTCTCGAATTGCACTATGCGATCGGCAATCCGCAGGCGCTGCGCGAGGTGGCGAACGAACTCAGGCGCGGCAACGTCGACCTGGCCGTGTCGAGCGGGCCGGCGACGCGCGCCATGACGGCGGTGGCGGAAGTGCCGGTGCTGTTCGCGCTGAGCGGCGATCCCGTGGAACTGGGCCTCGTCAAGAGTCTCGGGCAGCCCGGCGGTAACTTCACCGGCTCGACCTTCCTGTCGCTCGAACTGGCGGGCAAGCGGGTTGAGCTGCTCAAGGAAGCTTTTCCGAATTTGCGCAAGCTAGCGGTTCTATCGAACGCCAATCATCCGGGCGAGCAATCGGAGTGGCGTGCGACCAGGGAAGCCGCCGGGAAGCTCGGTCTCGCGCCGCTGTATGTTCCGTTCGCCGGTGGCAACGAACTGGACGGCGCACTCACCCTGGTGGGAGACGCACATGCGGATGCACTGCTCGTATTTCCCGACGTGCTGACGATGGTGCATCGGAAGAAAATCGCCGACTTCGCCATCGCGCACCGGCTGCCGTCGATGTTCGGCTGGAGCGAATACTGCGACGCCGGCGGACTGCTGAGCTATGGCGCCAACCAGCGGGCAACCTATTTCTGGCTTGCGACCTACGCCGACCGGATCCTGCGCGGCGAAAAACCCGCCGATCTCCCGGTGTTTCAGCCCACGAGATTCGAACTGATCGTGAACCTCCGAACCGCTGAGCAGCTCGGCCTCGACCTCGACAAATCCTCCATCCTGTTTCGCGCCAATCGGGTGATCGAATGAGCCTGATCCTGGTTCGGAACCACTGCTATCGGACATCGCTGCCGTGACCCGACCGCGCCGCTCCCTGTTCATGAAGTATTTCGTCACGCTGTTCGTCGCAGTGGTGGCGCCGCTGTCGCTTGGCTCTGCAATCGAGGCCTGGTTCTCCTTTCGCGACAACCGTCTCGACCTCAACGAACGGCTTCAGGTCGAGGCCCGCTCGGCAGCGGACCGAATCCAGGCTTTCACCGACGGCATCCGCGACCAGCTCGGCTGGGTGGTGCAGTTTCCCTGGAAGCAGGGCGAGGACGACCGGCACAGGATCGACGGCTTGCGCCTGCTGCAGCAGGTGCCGGCGATCGTTTCGCTCTCGCTGGTCGATCCCAACGGTACCGAGCGCGTTTTCGTGTCGCGCGTGAGCATGAACAGGACCGAGCAGGGCGCGGATTTGTCGGCAGATCCCGCGGTCGTCGGCGCGCGCGCCAACCGGGTCTGGTACGGGCCGGTGCACTATCAGCACGATTCCGAGCCTTACATGCGGATCGCGGTGGCCGGAAACCGAGCGGCCGCCGGCATTGTCGTTGCGGACATCAATCTGAAGCTGATCTGGGACATCATCGCCAGAATCAAGATCGGCGACACCGGCCACGCCCTCGTCGTCGACGATTCCGGCCGTCTGGTCGCGCACCCGGACATCAGCCTGGTGCTGCGTAGCGGCGCCGGGGCGGCGGACTTCAGCCGGCTCAAGTCCATCGTCAACGCTGCCGATGGATCGGCGGTCTCCACGACCGGCGAGGACGGCAAGCCTGTCGTGGCGCTATCGGTGCGCGCCGCCAATCTTGGCTGGACCGTCATCGCGGAGCAGCCGGTTGAGGAGGCATTCGAATCCATCCGCGCCGCGCTGTGGCGCTCGCTGCTGCTGATCGCCATCGGCATTGTCTTCGCGTCCGGTCTTGCCTACTGGCGCGCATGCCGGATGTGGGGACCGATCAGGCAGCTCGAGGCCGGCGTGGAACGTATCGGCTTGGGACAACTCGACCATCGCATCACGATCGAGAGCCGCGACGAACTGGAGCAGCTGGCAATCCGCTTCAACCAGATGGCGGAAGAACTGGCGGCTTCGCAGCACAAGTCCGAGCGCATCAATCGCCTGAAACAGTTCCTGGCGCCACAGGTGGCCGAACTGGTGGAGCATTCCGATCCGCGGCTGCTGGACGGTCAGCGGCGGGAAGTGGTCGCGATCTTCGGCGACCTGCGCGGCTTCACGGCCTTTACGGCGCGTGCCGAGCCGGATGCCATCATGGCCGTGCTGCGGGATTACTACGAGGCGATCGGCGCCGTCACGGCCTGCCATGAAGGAACCTTGATCCGTTTCGATGGTGACGGCGTGATGGTCCTCATGAATGCGCCGGTCGCATGCGACCAGCCGGCGCATCGCGGCATCCGGCTTGCAATCGACATGCAGGCTGCGGTGCAATCGCTGGCCAGCACGTGGGTTGCCGACGGCTGTGCGCTCGGTTTCGGCGTCGGCATCGCTATGGGTCCGGCAACCGTCGGCACGCTCGGTTATCAGGGACGCCTCGACTACACGGCGATCGGCAACGTCATCAACCTGGCGTCACGGCTTTGCAGCCTGGCCGACGACGGACAGATACTGGTGGATCCGGTTGTCACCGAGCACGTCCGGGACAGCATCGCGCTGGCCTCGATCGGCGCGCAGCCGATCAAGGGCTACGACCGCGATCTCGAGGTTTTTGCCGTGGTCCGCAAGTACGCGACAACCCGGCATCTCGGGCATCCCTTCGTTCCCGGGCAGGTGCGACCCGCCGCCTCCGGGTGCGGCAGGGCGACGTTGGAGCTTGAGGAAACGGAAGCCGGCTGAGCTCGATGTCGCCGCGCCTGGCCAGGAGAGTCAGGGCAAGCCCATTGGCTCGAGCCCTTGCTGCCATTGTGCGGACAGTTCCTTGATCTGCTGGAAATTCAGGATCGCCGGTTCGCCTTCGCGGACGATTTTCGCCCGCTTGCGCTCCTTTGGCAGCAGCAGCATCGCCCTTGTTACTGCCGAGCACAATTTCATGGTGCCGTGACCACTTAAGGTAACGAGTTCTTCCGGGTCCAGGGCCATCTTGCCTACACCTACGCTACGGCCGGCCCGAACAAGCCAGCTCATGCCCCAACTGCCCAGGTGCAGATGAACTTGCTTTGGTTAAGATATGGTTTACTGCTCCGGCGGCGCGGCCCCGCCGGGCAGACTTGGCCCGTACCAGTCTTGAATCCATAATGCATGCGCTAGACACGCGCGTCAGGATGCGAGAAGGAGATCCATGAAGGTCGCCGCCGTCAAAGCCCCGGGAGGACTCGACAAGCTCGTCATCGAAACTCGTGCTGATCCGGTCGCGCGCCCCGGGCAAATCCTGGTGAGGGTGTTTGCCAGTTCGTTGAATTTTCACGACCTCGCCGTCGTCTCCGGACGGATCAGGACCGACGACGGACGCATTCCGATGTCCGATGGCGCCGGCGAAGTTGTCGCCGTCGGGGAGGGCGTCGGCACCTTCAGCAAGGGAGACGAGGTGCTCTCCACTTTCTTCCCGAACTGGATTTCAGGCGGCCCAACGCGGGAGCGGCTGATGGGTGTACCGGGTGACGGTGCGGATGGATTTGCTGCGGAATATGTCGCGATGCCCGCGGAGACTTTCACCCGAATGCCCAAAGGGTGGAGCTTTGCCCAGGCGGCGACGCTGCCTTGCGCCGCGCTCACGGCGTGGCGCGCGCTGATGGTCGAGGCGCGGATCAAGCCGGGAGACGTTGTGCTGACCCAGGGAACGGGTGGCGTGTCGATCTTTGCCGTGCAGTTCGCCAAGGCCGCAGGTGCGACCGTCATCGCCACCTCGTCGTCGGATGAAAAGCTGGCGCGCCTGAAGGCGCTCGGCGCCGATCACCTGATAAACTACAGGAGTGACCCGAAATGGGGGCGATCCGCGGCGGCTCTGGCCGGCGGGCGGGGCGTCGACGCTGTCGTCGAGATCGGCGGGCCGGGCACGCTGGCGCAGTCGATCCATGCCTGCCGGATCGGCGGTCACATTTCCCTGATCGGCGTTTTGACCGGGGTTGCCGGAGAAATCCCGACGGCGCTGGCGATGTCCAAGAACGTGGCGATCAAGGGCATCACCGTCGGCTCGCGCCAGGAGCAGCAGGAGATGATCGCCGCGATAGACGCCAACGGAATCGTGCCGGTCATCGATACGACATTCCCACTGGACGAGATCGTGCCGGCGTTCAAACATCAAATCTCGCAACGGCATTTCGGAAAGATCTGCCTGTCGATTTGACAAGCGGAACATGCCGCATCCTGTGAAACTCGCGTGAAATCGCCCGAAAACCGGGTTTCCGGCGGCTTTTTCGCGTCTCCCGGCCTTGTATTTTTCCACCCGATCCGGTTTCACTGCACCCCTTCTGGTGTCTCACCGATTCCCCGAGTTGATCCATGCGGTTGTCGCGGTTTTTTCTACCCATCCTGAAAGAGAATCCGAAAGAGGCGGAGATCGTCTCGCATCGGCTGATGCTGCGCGCGGGCATGATGCGGCAGGAAGCGGCCGGCATCTACGCATGGCTGCCGCTGGGATTCCGGGTCCTGAAGAAGATCGAGCAGATCGTCCGCGAGGAACAGGACCGCGCCGGCGCGCTGGAACTTTTGATGCCGACGCTGCAACTTGCCGACCTCTGGCGCGAAAGCGGCCGTTACGACGCCTACGGTCCGGAGATGCTGCGCATCAGCGATCGCCATAAGCGCGAATTGCTGTACGGGCCGACCAACGAGGAAATGATCACCGAGATTTTCCGCGCCTACGTCAAATCGTACCGGAGCCTGCCGCTCAATTTGTACCACATCCAGTGGAAGTTCCGCGACGAGCAGCGTCCGCGCTTCGGCGTGATGCGTGGCCGCGAATTCCTGATGAAGGACGCCTACTCCTTCGACATCGACGAGGCGGCCGCGCGGCGCTCCTATAACCGGATGTTCGTGGCGTACTTGCGCACCTTCGCACGCATGGGGTTGAAGGCGATCCCGATGCGCGCCGAGACCGGTCCGATCGGCGGCGATCTCAGCCACGAATTCATCGTGCTTGCGGAAACCGGCGAGTCCGGCGTTTTTTGCGACAGCGACGTGCTCAATCTGCCGATCCCCGGCGACGACGTCGATTATGATGGCGATCTCACCCCGATCATCAAGCAATGGACCTCGGTCTACGCGGCGACTGAAGACGTGCATGACGCCGCGCGTTTCGAGCGCGAGGTGCCCGCTGAAAGGAAGCTGAACACGCGCGGCATCGAGGTCGGGCAGATATTCTATTTCGGCACCAAATATTCCGATGCGATGAAGGCGCTGGTTGCCGGCCCCGATGGCGTCGACGTGCCGATCCATGGCGGTTCCTACGGCGTCGGTGTGTCGCGCCTGGTCGGCGCCATCATCGAGGCCTGCCATGACGATGCCGGCATCAAATGGCCCGAGGCGGTGGCGCCATTTACGGCCGTCATTCTGAACCTGAAGCAGGGTTCCGAAGATACCGATGCGGCATGCGAGAAACTTTATCGTGAACTGCAGGCCAGGGGCGTCGATGTGCTCTATGACGATACCGATCAGCGCGCAGGCGCGAAATTCGCGGCCGCCGACCTGATCGGCATTCCCTGGCAGATTCTGGTTGGTCCAAAGGGAATCGCCGAGGGCAAGCTCGAGATCAAGCGGCGCAGCGATGGTTCGCGCGAGAATCTCAGTCCGGCGGAAGTGGTGGCACGAATAGCGGGATAAGGTTATCCATCCTGCGATAAGGTTGGCCATTGCGGCCACATTTGGCCCGAATCATGGGATTATCGGCAGATGGATGAAACCATGAGCGAGACAGTTCGAACCAAGCCATTTGCGCCCTTCGAATGGCTGCTGTCGGGACGTTACCTGCGGGCGCGTCGCAAGGAAGGCTTCATCTCCGTCATCGCCGGATTTTCGTTCCTCGGCATCATGCTCGGCGTCGCCACGCTGATCATCGTGATGGCGGTCATGAACGGTTTTCGCAAGGAACTGCTCGACAAGATTCTCGGGCTTAACGGACACGTGTTGATTCAGCCGCTGGAATCGCCGTTGACTGACTGGAAGGACGTCGCCGAAAGAGTGAGCCAGGTGCAGGGCATCCGGCTGGCGGCGCCTGTCGTGGATGGCCAGGCGCTGGCATCTTCGGCCTTCAACGCCGCCGGCGTTCTTGTGCGCGGTATGCGCGCCGCCGATCTGAACAACCTCACCTCGATCGCGAAGAACATCAAGCAGGGCACGCTGGAAGGCTTTGACGAGGGGCAGGGCGTTGCCATCGGTCGCCGGCTTGCCGATCAATTGTCGCTGCATGCCGGCGACACCATCACGCTGGTCGCGCCCAAGGGTGCGGTGACTCCTATGGGAACGACGCCGCGCATCAAGCCCTACAAGGTGGCGGCGGTGTTCGAGATCGGCATGTCGGAATATGACGCAAGCTTCGTGTTCATGCCGCTGCCGGAGGCGCAGGCCTATTTCAACCGCAAGGATGATGTGACCGCGATCGAGATATTCACGACCAACCCCGACCGGATCGACGCCTTCCGCAAGAGCGTGACGGAAGCGGCCGGGCGGCCGGTATTCCTGGTCGACTGGCGTCAGCGCAACTCGACCTTCTTCAACGCGCTTCAGGTCGAGCGCAACGTGATGTTCCTGATCCTGACCATGATCGTGCTGGTCGCGGCGCTCAACATCGTCTCCGGCCTCATCATGCTGGTAAAGGACAAGGGCCAGGACATCGCGATCCTGCGTACCATGGGGGCGTCGCAGGGTTCGATCATGCGTATCTTCCTGATCACGGGAGCTGCGATCGGTGTCGTCGGCACGCTGACCGGCTTCTTCGTCGGCATGCTGATCTGCCTCAACATCGAATCGATCCGGCAATTCCTGTCGTGGCTGACCAACACCGAACTGTTTTCGCCGGAACTGTATTTTCTCTCGCGCCTGCCGGCCGAGATCGACTTCGGTGAAACCACGGCGGTGGTCATCATGGCACTGACTTTGTCTTTCCTGGCGACGCTCTATCCGTCCTGGCGCGCGGCGCGGCTCGATCCCGTCGATGCGCTTCGGTACGAGTGAGGACGAGATGGCCGAGGGGGCGGAAGAAGATGTGCCGGTTGTTTATCTTCACGAGATAAGGCGCCAGTACAAACAGGGTGAGGCGACGCTGACCATTCTCGACGGCGCCAAGCTCGCGCTGTGGGCCGGACAGTCGGTGGCGCTGGTGGCGCCGTCGGGTTCGGGCAAGTCGACCCTGCTGCATATCGCGGGGCTGCTCGAAAGCCCCGATGACGGCGAGGTCTATGTCGCGGGCGCGCCGACATCGCAATTGTCAGACATCGAGCGCACGCAGATCCGGCGTTCCGACATCGGCTTCGTCTATCAGTCGCACCGCCTGCTGCCGGAATTCACCGCGCTCGAAAACGTCATGTTGCCGCAGATGATCCGCGGGCTGAAGCGTTCGGAGACCATCAAGCGCTCAACGGAAATTCTGGCCTATCTCGGTCTCGGCGAACGCATCACGCACCGGCCCGCCGAACTGTCCGGCGGCGAACAGCAGCGCGTCGCCATCGCGCGCGCGGTGGCCAATGCGCCGCGGGCGCTGCTCGCGGACGAGCCGACCGGAAACCTCGATCCGCATACCGCCGATCATGTGTTCAAGGCGCTGATGCAACTGGTGAAGGCGACGCGGGTCGCGATGCTGATCGCTACCCACAACATGGAACTCGCCGGCCGGATGGACCGGCGCGTGTCGCTGGTCGACGGCAAGGTCGTCGAAATGGAGTAGCGGCGCTCGGTTGCAGCCGCGCTCAGTATCGGCCGTAGCCGGGCGCCGGCGGCAGCGTGCGGCCGGGCAGCGGACGATATCCGGCTGCCGGCGGTTCGATCTCGCCGACAAAATAGGGGTTGGCGATGCAGCTCAGAAGCCGCCCGGAGGCGGTTGCCTGGCACTGCTCGTAGCTCGTGAACGTGCAGTTGCTGAGCCCCGGGAACTCGTTGCCCTGAATGCAGAATGGATATCGGGTGCCGACGGCTTCGGCAGGCGTTGCGGCCAGGGCCATCAATCCGCTCGCGCTCAGAGCCGCCAGAATCGCTCTATGCATTTCGATTCTCCTCGGGGACGCCGCTGCTGCGCCGTTCCATCTCACATTTCAATCGGCAACCTCGGTGGTTGCGTCAACCGATTCCGGCCTCCGAGGTGGTACAAAAGCTGAATATCAGGTCTTTCCGACAGTGGCCGGTAGAAAGTTTCGCTGTACGCCGGTCACGTAATATTTACTTACACTTGCATCGGGCACGTTTCGCAAGCGCTGTGGCTGCGAGGTGACAGTAATTTGAGCGAACAGTGCTATTAGCCTGACACGGCCTTGGGGGCTGTACCAACTGGAACGGGAATAAAAAGTATGAAGAAGGTATTGCTTGTTACCGCCAGCCTGATCGCGCTCGGCGCGGCTGCGCCGGCAGTGGCTGCCGATCTCGCTGCACGTCCTTACACCAAGGCGCCGCCGATGGTCGCCGCCGTGTATGACTGGAGCGGTTTCTACATCGGCGCCAACGGCGGTTGGGGTTCGAGCCGCAATTGCTGGGATTTCCTGCCGGGCGTCGGCGGCTCGATCAACGACGGTTGCCATGACGCGTCGGGCGGCACGATCGGTGGTCAGCTCGGCTACCGCTGGCAGGCCGGTACCTGGGTGTTCGGCCTTGAAGCTCAGGGCAACTGGGCCGACTTCAAGGGCAGCAACGTCAGCCTCGTAACCGCCCCGGCACTGCGCAACGAATCGCGTGTCGATGCATTCGGCCTGTTCACCGGCCAGATCGGTTACGCCGCCAACAACGTGCTGTTCTACGTCAAGGGCGGTGCGGCTGTGACCTCGAACGAATACCGTTCGTTCGTTGCCGGCACCAACGCGCTCGCCGGCGTCACCGGTGACGACACCCGCTGGGGCGGTACGGTCGGCGTCGGCCTCGAATACGCCTTCGCTCCGAACTGGTCGATCGGCGTCGAGTACAATCACCTGTTCATGCAGGACCGTACCTACACCTTCACCCAGCCGGCTGGCGGCTTCTTCGCCAACGAGCGCATCAGCCAGGACGTCGATCTCGTCACGGCCCGCCTGAACTACAAGTTCGGCGGCCCGGCGGTGGCGCGTTACTGATTTTCGCGCAACCTGCGACGATCCAATATCGAAGCCCCGGGCGTGCCCGGGGCTTCTTTCATTTGGGTGCCGATTAACTATCAGGGAGAATCCGCAGGCCCCGAGCATTGAGTGACGCTTGACTCTGAGAACAAAAAAGGAACATTGTTCCTTATATGTTCTTGTGTCGTAGGAGTCGCACATGTTGAGGACGTTTGTGGAAGAAGCCGCGGCGCTGGCGTCGATCACGCTGTTCGTCGGGATGATCGCAGTCTGGGCGCAGTTGATTCCCCAGCTTTGATACCGGTGGTGTCTGCCGAACCCGGCGGGTTGGGGAAAAGCCGGATGGTGCGCGCAAGCAGCGCCTTCCGCGTGGACTCTGCAAGGCCAAGGCATCACCATCGCGGAGGCGAGTCGGGGCGCATCAGCGACCGCCGACCGCTTCCCAACCGCGATGCAAAGAGCCCGTTAAGCGACCATGCCCAGTGCCGGATTCGTTCATCTCCACGTTCATTCGGCCTATTCGCTGCTGAAGGGCTCGATCAAGATCGCCAAGCTTGGCGAACTGGCGAAGGCCGACCGCCAGCCGGCGCTGGCGCTGACCGATACCGACAACATGTTCGGGGCGCTGGAATTCTCCGACAAGATGGCGGGCTACGGCATCCAGCCGATCGTCGGCTGCGAACTCGCCATCGATTTCGGCGATGTCGATCCCAATGTGCGAAACTCGCTGGCCGCGACACCGTCGCGAATCGTGCTGCTGGCGGCGCGCGAACGCGGCTATCGCAACCTGATGCGGCTCAACTCGCGGGCGTTCCTGGAAACGCCGGTTCACCAGGCGCCGCATATCAAGCTCGACTGGCTGAACGAGGATGCCGAGGATCTGATCGCGCTGACCGGCGGACCAGACGGACCGATCGCGCTGGCGCTCGGTGCGGATCAGGCGGCGCTCGCCGCCGTGCGATGCGATCGGCTCGCGAGCCTGTTCGGGGACCGGCTGTACATCGAACTGCAGCGCCACGGCATCGACAAGGAGCGCCGCACCGAGGCAGGTTTGATCGACCTTGCCTATGAGAAGGGCCTGCCGCTGGTTGCGACCAACGAGCCTTATTTCGCGGGCAATGACGATTACGAAGCCCACGACGCGCTGTTGTGCATCGCCGGCGGCAAGCTGATCGCCGAGACCGACCGCGAGCAGCTCACGCCCGATCACCGCTTCAAGACGCGCGCCGAGATGGCGGTATTGTTTGCCGACATCCCGGAAGCGCTGGCCTCCACCGTCGAAATCGCGGAGCGCTGTTCGTTCCGGCCAAGGACACGCAAGCCTATCCTGCCGTTCTTCACGGTCGGCGCCGCCGCAAGCTCCGATGCCGCCGCTGTCGAGGCGGCCGAACTGAAGCGGCAGGCGGAGGAGGGGCTGGCCAACCGCCTGCGCGTGCACGGCCTGTCGCAGGGCACCACGGAAGAAATCTACAACAAGCGCCTGGCGTTCGAACTCGACGTCATCATGCGCATGAAATACGCGGGCTACTTCCTGATCGTCTCCGACTTCATCAAATGGGCGAAGTTGCAAGGCATCCCGGTTGGGCCGGGCCGCGGCTCGGGCGCGGGCTCGCTGGTCGCGTGGGCGCTGACCATCACCGACCTCGACCCGATCAAGTTCGGCCTGCTGTTCGAGCGTTTCCTCAATCCCGAGCGCGTCTCGATGCCGGACTTCGACATCGACTTCTGCCAGGACCGCCGCGGCGAGGTGATCCAGTACGTGCAGCAGCGTTACGGCCGCGATCAGGTGGCGCAGATCATCACCTTCGGTACGCTGCAGGCGCGCGGCGTGCTGCGCGACGTCGGCCGCGTGCTGCAGATGCCCTACGGCCAGGTCGACAAGCTGACAAAACTGGTGCCGCAGAATCCGGCCGCGCCGGTGACGCTGGCGCAGGCAATCGAGAGCGAACCAAAACTCCAGGCATTCCGCGACGAAGATCCGGTGGTGGCGCGCGCCTTCGACATCGCCCAGCGCCTCGAAGGCCTGACCC
Organism: Pseudomonadota bacterium; assembly: GCA_023422775.1. Lineage (GTDB taxonomy): Bacteria > Pseudomonadota > Alphaproteobacteria > Rhizobiales > Xanthobacteraceae > Bradyrhizobium. The sequence goes on along the minus strand of JAFAGM010000129.1, from coordinate 6,544 downwards.
GCCACGCCTCGACCCACGCGGCCGGCATCGTGATCGGCGATCGCCCCTTGAGCGAGCTCGTGCCGATGTACCGGGATCCGAAGTCGGACATGCCGGTGACCCAGTTCAACATGAAATGGGTCGAGCCGGCGGGGCTCGTCAAGTTCGACTTCCTCGGCCTGAAGACGCTGACCGTGCTGGACGTCGCATGCAAGCTGCTCAAGCCGCGCGATATCCATGTCGATCTCGCGACGCTGCCGATCGATGATGCCGTGAGCTACCAGATGCTGGCGCGCGGCGAGGTGGTCGGCGTGTTCCAGGTGGAAAGCCAGGGCATGCGGCGGGCGCTGATCGACATGCGGCCCGACCGTTTCGAGGACATCATCGCGCTGGTCGCGCTCTACCGTCCGGGCCCGATGGCGAACATCCCGACCTATTGCGCCCGCAAGCATGGCGACGAGGAACCGGAATATCTGCATCCGGTGCTGGAGCCGATCCTGAAAGAAACCTTCGGCGTCATCATCTACCAGGAACAGGTGATGCAGATCGCCCAGGTGATGTCGGGCTATTCGCTCGGCGACGCCGACCTGCTGCGCCGCGCGATGGGCAAGAAGATCCGCGCCGAGATGGACAAGCAGCGCGACATCTTCGTTGCCGGTGCGGTCAGGAACGGCGTGCCGAAAGGGCAGGCCGACACGATCTTCGAACTTTTGGCGAAGTTCGCCGACTACGGCTTCAACAAGAGCCACGCCGCGGCCTATGCGCTGGTGTCCTATCACACCGCCTACATGAAGGCGCATTACCCGGTGGAGTTCCTCGCGGCGTCGATGACGCTCGAACTCAACAACACCGACAAGCTGTCGGAATTTCGCGCCGAGGCGCAGCGCCTCGGCATCAAGGTCGAGGCGCCCAACATCAACCGTTCCGACGCGACCTTCGAGGTCGGCGAAAATACCATCTATTACGCGCTCGCAGCGCTCAAGGGCGTCGGACCGCAGGCGGTCGAGCTGATCGTGGAAGAACGGCGCAAGGGCGTCTTCACCTCGCTCGCCGACTTCGCCGCGCGCGTCAATCCGCGCGCCATCAACAAGCGGGTGATCGAAAGCCTCGCTGCCGCCGGCGCCTTCGACACGCTCGATTCGAACCGCGCGCGGGTGTTCGCCGGGGCGGAAGCGATCCTGGCGGCGTGCCAGCGCAGCCATGAGGCCGCAACGATCGGGCAGAACGACATGTTCGGGAATGCCTCCGATGCGCCGACCATCATGCTGCCGCAGATCGAGTCGTGGCTGCCCGCCGAAAAGCTCCGCCGCGAATACGATGCCGTCGGCTTCTTCCTTTCCGGCCACCCGCTCGATGACTACGCGACCGCGCTGAAGCGGCTGCGCGTGCAGTCCTGGGCGGAATTCTCGCGCGCCGTCAAAACCGGCGCGACCGCGGGCAAGGTTGCGGCCACCGTGGTGTCGCGGATGGAGCGGCGCACCAAGACCGGCAACAAGATGGGCATCATGGGCCTGTCGGACCCGACCGGTCATTTCGAGGCGGTGCTGTTTTCCGAAGGCCTCGCGCAGTATCGCGACGTGCTGGAGCCGGGTGCTGCCGTGCTGCTGCAACTCGGCGCCGAGTTGCAGGGCGAGGACGTGCGGGCGAGGGTGCTGCATGCCGAACCGCTCGATGCAGCCGCGGCAAAAACCCAGAAGGGCCTGCGGATCTTTGTGCGCGACACCAAGCCGCTGGAGTCTATCGCGCGGCGGCTCAACATGCCGGAAGCCGCCGCCTCGGGCGGCCCGGTTAAAGGCGCGCTGGCGAAGCCGGTGCCTGCGCCGCCGGTTGGCGCCGACGGCGACGTCTCTCTCGTCATCATGCTCGACCTGCAAACCGAGGTGGAGATGAAGCTTCCCGGTCGTTTCAAGGTGTCGCCGCAGATCGCCGGCGCGATCAAGGCGGTGTCGGGCGTGGTGGATGTGCAGACGCTATAACCAACGTCCGGACGTCTCGCAGCAAATTCGTTCATGCAACGTTTGATTGCTTTCTGGTTTAATACGTCCGCTATTGCAACTTAAGAATAAAGTAAGAGCCAAGACTTAAGCATCCTGTCTGCGCGAAGTTGTGCTGCGCAACCATAATGATCAGGAATTCGAGCGTCGCCATCCGGACGTCGTAAGCCGCAAGGTCGAGGAAAATTGCAATGTGCGAAAAATGTTCATTGGATCGGATTCATCCGGCGTCACCGTCGCGGCGTTCCGTTGTTCTGTTCGCGGCCTCGGCACTTGGGCTGATGCTCGCCGACACAGCCAGCGCCAAGGATAACAAAGCTCCTCCCAAGCCGCAGAACGTGCTGTCGCCGGATGCCGCGCTGAAGCGATTGATGGAAGGAAACGCGCGCTACGTTGGCGGCAAGTCGCGGCGCCACGACTTCAAGCATGAGCGTGAGGCATTGGTTGGCGGGCAGAATCCCTTTGCGGCCGTCCTGAGTTGCGCCGATTCCCGGATCGCACCCGAATATGCCTTCGACAGCGCGCGGGGCGATCTCTTCGTCTGCCGCGTGGCCGGCAATTTCGCCAACAACGATACGGTTGCGAGCATGGAATATACCGTCGCCGTGCTCGGCACGCCGATGATCCTGGTGCTTGGCCATGACAGTTGCGGAGCGGTCGATGCGACGATCAAATCGCTCAAGGACGACAAGCCGCTGCCCGGACACATCCCGTCGCTGGTCGCGGCGATCGCGCCCGCAGTGAAGGCGTCGGCGCAGCAGAGCGGAAACGCGCTCGACAACGCCATCCGGCAGAACGTGATCGACAATGTCGCCAGGCTGAAATCTGCAACGCCGATCCTCAACGCCGCCGTCGAGCAGAACAAGCTCAAGGTAGTCGGCGGCATCTATCGGCTGGCGACGGGCAAGGTCGATCTGGTGAACTGATCTGCCCCGGTCAGCACGGCGCCCGGCCGCAGCCACGCAAGTGGCAACGGCGTCAGCCTCAAGAAGTTGTCATTGCTTTTTGCGATGCCGGGCCGGTCGATCCGTCGTATAATCGCGCCAAGGGGGAAACTGTTCTGCATCACGTGGATACCACCTGAAATCGCAGCAACGGAGATCCGCCATGAAAGTCAAGGACGCGATGCACAAGGGCGTCGACTGGGTCAGCCCCGACACGCCGATTACCGAAATCGCAAAGCTGATGCGAGCGCATGATATCGGCTGCATTCCGATCGGCGAAGACGACCGGCTGGTCGGGATGGTGACCGATCGCGACATCGTTTGCAAAGGCCTCGCCGGCAACGGCTTCGATGCCAGCCGCGCCAAGGCGAGCGACGTGATGACCGACGGCATCCACTGCTGCCGGGAGGACGACGACCTCGCCAAGGCCATTCATCACATGGAAACGCTGAAGGTCCGCAGGCTGCCGGTGATCAACAAGAACAAGCGGATGGTCGGCATGATCAGCCTGGGCGACGTCAGCCATTCGACATCGGGTGAGCTGATGTCCGGCTACGTGAAGAGCGTTTCTGCCCATCACTGACGGCTGAACCTCGCGGTCGAGGCGCATTGATACGACTGATCGCGGCGGTTCGACCGCGATCAGCTACGGATTACCCGGCTGGAGGTCATCGACTGCGCGCATGCCCGGGCCGAGCGGCTTCAGTCGTGCGTGGTGAAGTGGCCATGCCAGGCCTTGGCGGTCAACCGTGCGAACTGCTCGCCGTCCAGACGGATGAGCGTGGCGTGGTCGCCAGCCTCCATGAAGATCTCGCGTTGCGTGTCGATGCTGTCGTCAACGATGACATCGAGCCCGTAGCACTCGCCGACCGGCGGCACGGCCCCGCGTTCGCAATCGTCGAACAGCTTAGCGACCTCTTCTTCGGTCGCCAGATCCACCTTGTGGCCGAGTTGTGTCTTCAGGGCCGACAAATGCAGATGGCGCGATGCCGGAAGGATCGCCATCATGTAGCCGCCGTCGCGGCGAAGCACGAGGGCCTTGGCGAGCGCGTCGCCCGGCACATGGCAAGCCTCGGCCGTTCGCGTCGACGACATGGTCGGCGCATGCGCAATCACGTTGTAGGTGACGGTCTTGTCCAGGAACTTCTGCAGGGTCGGGGAAACGGTCATGGCGATTCCTCCATTGCGATGGGCAATCGGCACACCGGAGGAATTCGCGTCGTCGCCTCACGATGCGGGCGATTGCGATTGTCCCGACGATACGCCTGCCCGCAGGCAGCGACAATGCGAATCTGGACGGAACCGTGCGGCGGCGGTGCACCGGAGGGCAGACAAAAACGGCAAAACAACCCCATGCAAAGTAAAAGTAGAAGGGGATCGATTTGATTTGCGCCGCGGCTTGCCTGGTACCGCATTCTGTTCAAGTAATGTTCAGGTGAACGCGCGTTCCATGCCGCGTTCCATGCCGCGTTCCATGCCGCGTTTCTTGCCGCGTTCGGGCGGCGACAGGGTGCGATCGATGCGTTTTGCAAGAAATTTGTCTGTTCTCTCGATGTGCCTGGTCGCGATCTCGGGACTGGCGGGGTATTTCAGCGCCGCCGCCGCCCAGCAGCCCGAAAAGCGGATTGCGCTGGTGGTCGGCAACGCGGCTTACGCGAAATCGCCGCTGGCGACGGCGGCCAACGATGCCGGCCTGATCGCGCAGACGCTGCAGGCTGCCGGCTTCGACGTGATCGGCGCCCGCGATCTCGATGGCGACACGCTGCGCAAGAGTTTCCGCGACTTCATCAACAAGGCCGAAGCCTCGGGTCCGGACACGGTCGCGATGGTCTATCTCGCCGGTTACGGGCTGCAACTGGCGGGCGACAACTATTTCGTGCCGGTGGATTCCGCGATCAACCGCGACACCGATGTTCCGATCGAGGCATTGCGGGTCGGCGACTACGTCCGGCAACTCGCCTCGCTGTCGATGAAGGCCGGCATCGTCGTGCTGGACGCCGCGCGGCAGCAGCCTTTCGTCAATGGACAGATCGCAAGCGGGTTTGCGCTGGTGGAAGCCGAGCCGCACATGCTGATCGCGTTCAACGCGGCGCCCGGAACGGTGGCGCCGGTCGAGCAGGGACCGTACGGCATCTATGCCCAGTCGCTGGCCGAGATGATCCGAACGGGTGGATTGCCGTTGCCGGAGGTCTTCAACCGCCTGCGGCTGCGGGTCAACGAAGCCAGCAAGGGCGCACAGGTGCCGTGGGACAGCCAGAAGGTCGATACGCCCTTCATGTTCTTCGAGCGCGCGCCGGATGCGCCCGCGCCGGCGCCGGCGGACCAGGTCGCCGCGATCCGCGACAAACCGATCCGCGAACTCGGTGTGCAGGAGGCCTATACTGCCGCGCTCGAGCGCGACACGCTCCAGGGCTACGAGGACTTCCTCGGCGCCTACGGCAGCGATCCGCTGGCAAAGCGGGTGAGGGCGATCGTCGCGGCGCGGCGCGAAGCGATCACATGGCGCCGCACCTACCGCACCGACACCCCGAACGCCTATTGGTCGTATCTGCAACGCTATCCACGCGGCCCGCATGCCGCCGACGCGCGCCGCCGCCTTGCCATTCTCACCGCGCCGATCGAGCCGCCGCCGACTTTCGACGTCATCGATTACGACGTGCCGCCGCCGCCGGCGGACGAGTTCATCTATGTCGAGCGTCCCGTGCTGGCGTTCAGCGATCCCGAATTCGACTTCGTGCCGCCGCCTCCGCCGCCGGTGTTCTATTTGCCGCCGCCGCCGGATGATTTCATCGTGTTGCCGCCACCGCCGCCGCCGGTCGCGTTGTTCATCCTGCCGCAGCCGATCTTCGTGCCGATCCCGGTCTACGTGCGGGCGCCGGTGTATGTGGCGCCGCCGCCGAACAACATCATCTTTGCCAACATCCACAACAGGGCGGTCATCAACAACGTCATCAACAGGCCGCCTCCGCCAGGCCCGCTCGGCCCCGTGCCGGGCATGAGGGCCGGCGCCAGGCAGAATGGAGCCGTTCCGGCGCCGGTCGTGGCGGGCGCGCAGCGGCAGGGCGGTGCCACGCCGGTGCTGCCGCCGGCTGTCGCGCAAAGAGCCACGCTGATCCAGCAGGGCAGAGCGCCGGTGCCGCCGAGCGCTTCGATCAATCCTGCGGTGAGGACGGGTTTGCCGGGCGCGCCAGGCGCGGCGGGCGGACCGACCGGGAGGCCAAACGGAACGCAGCCTGCGAACGTGCCGAACGCCCTGGCGCCGAACCAGCCTTTGCCGAGGCCCAATGCGCTGCCGGTTCCGGGCGCCAGGGGGGCGCCGCCCGCACCCCCGAGCGCTGCGGTATCGCCGCCGGGCGCGGTCAATCCGGGTGCGAGGCTCGCGCCGGGGGCGAGATCTGCACCTGGCGTGACGCCACCGGCATCCGCGGCTCCGGCAGCGCCGGGTGGTCCTGCCCGCGCCAGGCCGGGGGGCGCGGCTACCGCTCCCGCAGCTCCGGCCGTATCGCCGCGGCCGGGTGTTACCAGGCCCGCACCGGGTATGCAGGCTGCACCGGCGGCCGTGCCGGACGCTGCCCGAAGGCCAGGGCGCGTTGCACCGCCGCCCGGCGCCGCCGCGCCGTCGAGACC
>JAFAGM010000120.1 GCA_023422775.1 Pseudomonadota bacterium | reverse complement strand
TAGTTGATTCGATTGTCATCATTTTGGCAGCGCTGTCATCCTTTTATTGCACGATTTTCCCGCTGCCGACGAGACCATAACGATCAGATGTGACCGATGGAACACAGCACGGTGCGCCAAGAATTATTCAGGAAATTCAATGATCAGACTGCGCGGCGCAAACTGAACGGCAGTGATCGGAAATGCGCCATCTGTGGATGAGCGGGGATAAATTCGCCCGATTGTGGCAATAATCAGTCCAGTCCCCTGGCACGCGCAAGCGTGCGCGATGCGGGTTCGTGAAACGCTGCGCGATACAGCCTTGCAAACTCACCCATGTGATGGAAGCCGTTGGCCCTGGCGCACGATGTCACCGTGATCGCGGCGGACCCCTTCACGAGTTGCGTGCGTGCCGACCAGAGCTGCTTGAGACGCAGATAGCGATGCAGGCTCATGCCGCGCACGCTCGCGACGGCGGTGCCGAGCGTCCTGACCGAGACGCCGCATTGTTCGGCGAGTTCGGCGCTGTAGATCGGCGAGGCAGCATGATAGGCGACATATTCGTCGATCATGCGCACCAGGCGGCAATAGCTTCTGCTCGAGATCCTGCCCGATATCTCCGCCGTCCTGCTGCGGCGGAACATTTCGTCGATGGCAAACAGCAACGATTCCTGCAGCGCAAGCGGGAAGCCCGGCTCCTGCATCCGATGCGGTTCGGCCGAGGCGGTTTGCAGGATGCGGGTGACGACCGATCTGGCGGTCGCCAGCGCGCCGACGTCGGAAGTGAACGCGCATAGCTGATCGGGCGTCTCGAACCACTCCCGATCGCGCAAGCCCGCCCCGAAGGTGATGATCGCGTGCAGCGAACCGCGCGGTTCGTGGAATTGACAATCCACATGGCCGCGCATCGCCAGGAAGGCTGGCCGGTTCACGTACATGCCGTTGGCCGATACCTCGTAATTGTCCTCGAGCTGGAAGATGATGACGCCGTGCGCCACGCGGTAGCTGACGTCGACGATGCGGGCAAACGAGGTGAGCGCGGTGATCTGGCAGCAGGGCAGTTGCACGGAGGCGCGCGCGGTGTGGAAATTGACGAGGTTCAACGGGACGCTGCGCGCGTCCGCGACGAAGTCGACCGGCCGGAAGGCGTCGATATCGGAAAACTGCGCCATCGAAAGCGCCGCTGTGGGAATGAGGTTCTGGATCATCGTGGGGTGACCGGCGTCCGAATCGTCTGTCCAGCCCAGCCTCGAATGGCCGGGTTAAGTTCGTGTTAAGGCCGTTGGCCGGCACCCTCCGGTTGAAGGCCGGCGGGCCTTGGAACCTATCCAAATCCATTATACCTGCTCCTGCGGAATGCTAATTGCTCTGGAACCGCGAAAGCTCCATCTGGGCAGGCGGGCATTGCAGCGTGCGGAAACGGGCGGTGTTGCGTCAGGCCGCGCATTGACAGAAGAAAACGATGCTTCGTCCGTCGCAGCGACGGCTGCGCGGATCAACGTGCCGAAGCCACCAGGGGAGAACAGTCTGCATGAGCATCACCACCGCCATGACGAGCGTGCCAAAGCCCGCGCCCGAACTGATCGAGGCGTTCAGGGACGCTCCGACATGCATCATCAGCGATAACCTCGCAAGGCTCCCCGGGGCGGTCGGCTTGCGGCCTTTCCATCGCGGCGGCCGGCTGGTCGGAACCGCCTTCACTGTGCGCACGCGGCCCGGCGACAATCTGGCGATCCATGCGGCCCTCGAACTGGTCGGCCCGGGCGACGTCATCGTGGTCGATGGCGGCGGCGACGAGACCAGGGCGCTGGTCGGCGAGATCATGAAGAACATCGCCGAGTACAGGGGCGCGGCAGGCTACGTGATCGACGGCGCGATCCGCGACGTGGCAGCGTTCGCGGCGTCGGACTTCCCGTGCTTTGCCCGCGCGGTCATTCATCGCGGCCCCTACAAGAGCGGGCCGGGCGAAATCAACGTGCCGGTTACCATCGGCGGCTCGGTGATCAGTCCCGGCGACATCGTGGTCGGTGACGAGGACGGCGTGGTGTCGTTCCCGGCTTCGGTCGCGACCTCCTTGCTCGAGGCGGTCCGTGCCCAGGTCGCGCGCGAGGAGCAGACGCTCATTTCGATTCGGGAAGGTCGCTACAAGGGCAGCTACGGCAAGTCTTGATGGCGCAACGGGCATTGAGGACAAGGCGATGAGTCAGAAGAGTGAATTTCACAACCTGGACAATCCGGACGATGGCCTGTTTCGCGAACTCGCGGCGGGCGTCACGACGCGCATCTTCTCCGGCGAGCAGGCGATGCTGTCGGTGGTGACGCTGGGACCGCATGCGCAGGGCACCCTGCATCACCACCCCGAGGAGCAATGGGGCGTGCTGCTCGATGGCTCGGCGATCCGGGTTCAGGGCGGCGAGGAAATTCCGGTCAGGAAGGGCGATTTCTGGCGCACGCCCGGCAACGTGCCGCACACGATGCGGGCAGGACCGGAGGGAGCCCGCGTGCTCGACATCTTCAGCCCGCCACGGCCGGAGTACAGGAAGGCCGGATCGGGCTTCGGAAATTCGTAAGAGTTTGGAACTAGAAAACAAGGAACGACAATATCAATCGGGAGGAGACCCTTGGTGAAGATTACGAGACGTAAATTGCTTGCAGCGTCGGCCGCGTTCGCGGTCGCGCCGGCGCTGGCCCAGCCGGCCAAGAACATGACGCTGGTGGTGCCGTTCCCGCCTGGAGGATCCACCGACGCACTGGCGCGGCTGCTGCAGTCCCACCTGCAAACGAAGCTGGGCCGGACCGTGCTGGTGGAAAACAAGTCGGGTGCTGCCGGTTCTCTCGGCGCTGCGCAGGTCGCCAAGAGCGCGCCCGACGGCGCGACGTTCCTCGTGACCTTCGACTCGCACGCGGTGATTCCCTCCATTCTCGAAAAGCCGGGGCTGGACGTCGAGAAGGACCTGATGCCGGTGTTCCTGGTGGGCACAGCGCCTTACGTCGTCGCCGCGAACGCCGAACGGCCGTACAAGAGCTTTGCCGACGTGGTCGCGGCCTGCAAGGCAAACCCCGGCGCGGTGAAATATGCCTCCGTCGGCATCGGCACGCTCGGCCATCTCGCGATGACCGTGCTCGGCAAGAAGGCCGGCGTCGAGATCACGCATGTGCCTTATCGTGGCGGTGGCCCCGCCATGAACGACGTGCTCGGCGGCCATGTCGATCTGATCGTGGGATCGGCGGCGCTGATCACGGCGCAACTCGGCACCAACATGCTGCGTCCGGTCCTGCAGATGGGGCGTGAGCGGCTGCCTGCGCTCAAGGATACGCAGACTGCGATCGAAGCCGGCTTCCCGGATTTCGAGACGCTGGCCTGGTGGGGCATCTTTGCCCCGAAGGACACGCCGGCCGATGTCATCGCCAGCATGGGAGCATCGGTGAAGGAGATCCTGAGCGAGCCGGCGGTCGCGAAGAGCCTGCAGGAGACGCAGCAGATGTCGCTGCTGCTGGCCGACGCGAAGGATTTCCAGACGTTCTTTGCCAAGCAGGTCAACGTCTGGGGCCAGGTCGTGCGCGAGAACAACATCAAGGCGTAGCGGCGGAACGGGGGTGTCCGAGCGTCACCCGAGGGGCGTTCAATATTGCGAAGGCCTGCAAGTGGCGCCCAGACACGATCTATCGCAGCCGTCGGACGACTAGCTAGTTCCATACGCCCCTACGCGTTCGTGAGGGGCTGTGATGAAACGATCTAGAGCGGCGGCTGCAGGTCGCGTTCGATGCCGAGGCTATGCGCATACATTGCGCCCGCGTACTGAAATCGCATCGACCCGGGCCGATCGATCCTGCGCGACGAAGGCAATAGGTATCGGTGCGGGCATCCGCCGGCATCGGTTGCAATGCAACGATCGCTGCGAATACGCCAATGACGAAAAGATAGGTCTTCATGTCCGGCGAATCCTTCAGCAATCCCTATCTGAAATTCCGGGGGGCGCGTGCGGCTCCCTTGCCAATATCATAATTTGCGTCGGCAGGGGTGGCGGAGGCAAGATTTCCGGTATTTCGGACACTGGCGATCACGCCGCGGCTCTGCTATGGACAGGCCAGACCCGCCGTTGCCGGCGCGGGTTCTCGGTCCCGTAGCTCAGCCGGATAGAGCGACGGTTTCCTAAACCGTAGGTCGGAAGTTCGAGTCTTCCCGGGATCGCCAGCGCGTCGGTGTCAACAACGCGGACTTGTCCGCGGTTCGAACCAGCCGCATGACCGACATCGTCACCATCACGCTGAATCCGGCCGTGGATCTTTCGACAACGGTCGACCGCATCCAGCCCGTGGCCAAGCTTCGCGGCAAGTCGCAACGCCGCGATCCCGGCGGTGGCGGGATCAATGTGGCGCGGGTGATCCGGCGGCTCGGCGGCGATGCGCGCGCGATCTACCCGGTTGGCGGCGCGATTGGAAGCCTGCTGCGTCAACTGCTCGATCACGAAGGCGTTGCCAGCCAGACCTGGGCGATCGCGGGCGAAACGCGGGAGGACTTTTTTGTCGACGAGATTGCGGCCGGCAAGCAGTACCGGTTCATTCTTCCCGGTCCGCGGCTGGACGCGTTCGAGTGGCAGCAATGCCTGAAGCTTGTTTCGGCACTCGATCCGTTCCCTCGCCATCTCGTCGCGAGCGGCAGCCTGCCTGAAGGCGTCCCCCAGGATTTCTATGCACGGGTCGCGCGAATTGCGCGGCAGCGCGGCGCGGGTCTTGTTCTCGACACGTCGGGACCGGCGCTCGCCGCCGCGGTGGCCGAAGGTGTCGATCTCATCAAGCCTAACCTGCGCGAGATGCGCGAGTTGAGCGGCAGCGAACCGTCGGACGCCTACGCATGGGAAGCTGCGGCCAAGGCGCTCGTCGCCGGCGGAAAGGTCGCCACCGTCGCGCTGACCATGGGCCATCTCGGTGCGGCGCTGGTGACCCGCAACGAGGTGCTGCGGGCGCCACCCATTCCGATCACACCGCGAAGCGCCGTCGGCGCCGGCGACAGCTTTCTGGCAGGCCTGATCTGGCGACTGTCGTCAGGCGCATCGCGCGAAGATGCCTTTCGCCTCGCAGTCGCGGCCGGCGCGGCTGCGCTGATCAACCCCGGCACTGAATTGTGCCGGATGGAGGACGTCGAGCGTCTCGCCGCCGAGGTGACGGTCGAGAAGGTTTGATCGCGGGTCGCTAGACGCCCTTGTGCAGCAACGCCTTGAAATCCGCTCGCGCGCGTTGCGCTTCGCGTTTGGCGGTCTCTGAGGCGTCGCCGAGGCCGAAATAGCCGTGGATCAGGCCGGGACCGTCATGATAGCTGGTCGAGACGCCGGCCGCCTTCAGCGCTTCCGCATAGGCCTTGCCCTCGTCGCGCAGCGGATCGAACCAGGCTGTCGTGACCACCGCGGGCGCGAGGCCGGCGAGATTCCTGGCGCGCAGCGGGGATACCCGCCAGTCGGTGCCGTGGGCGGCATCGGCGAGATAGTGCCCGCAGAACCATTCCATCACGGCGCGCGACAGGAAATAGCCTTCGGCGTTCTCGCTGCGAGAGGGGAAGCGCGCATTCTCCTTTGCGTCCGCGTAATTTCCGGCGACGTCGGTGACGGGGTAGACCAGCAACTGCGCTGACAGTTTGATGCCGGCGTCGCGGCAGGCGATGGCGGTCGTGGCCGCCAGATTGCCGCCAGCGCTGTCGCCGGCGACGCCGATGCGCGCGGCATCGCCGCCGAATTCGGCGATGCGTGCGACGACGTCCTTGACGGCTGCGAAGGCATCCTCGAAGGCGCCGGGAAATCGTACCTCGGGCGGGCGGCGATAATCGACCGAGACCACGACGGCGCCGGTCTCGATGGCGAGCAGGCGCGCCTGCCGGTCATGGGTGTCGAGGTCGCCGGCAACCCAGCCGCCGCCGTGGAAGAACACCACTGTCGGTGATGCACCGCTGGTGTTCCGATAGACGCGCGCTGCGAGCAAGCCGGCCGCGCCCTTCACCCCGGTGTCTTCCGCGCTCATGACAGGCGGTGGTGGAACCGCCGCGCGTGCCGCGGCCAGTGCGCTGAGCGAATCGCGCGCACTCTGCGGTGTCATATTGTCGGGATCGCGCAGCGGCAGCAGCGGAATGATCTGGGCGATGACGGGGTCGAGCGGCGTGGTCATGCGTTTCCCTTGACTGACAATGGTTTTCTCAAGCAAACGCGCAGCGCCGCTTGATGGAATGGAATAGCTCTCATGGCAAGACGGTCTTCACACCACAGGCACGCGCCGTGCGGCGACGGCGGCGGTCGAGATGACCTCGATGTCGAGCGGCACGCGCCATCGTTCGGTGAGCCGCACGCGCGGGGCTTCGTTGCCGACGTCGCCACCTTCCACGACAAAGCCCTCGAAGCCGTTGCTCATGACCTCGTTGCACTTCTGAACATAGATCGGGAAGCCGCCGATATAGGGCATGAACACGCGCGGCCGTCCGGGGATGTTGGCGCCGACATACCAGGAACTGCAGGTCGAGCGCAGCGAGATCTTCGAGACGTCGTTGACGTGCTCGACCCATTCGTCCTCGTCCGCCTGCAGCGGTTCGATGGTCGCAGCGCCGATGTCGCGCATGTGGGCCATGCAGTCGGCCATCCAGTCGACATGCTGCTCGATGGCCTGGATCATGCTCGCCAGCACCGACGGACTGCCAGGCCCGGTGATGGTGAAGAGATTGGGAAAGCCCGCCGTCGCCACGCCGAGATAGGCGCGGGGACCGGCCCGCCATTTCTCCGCCAGCGTCCTGCCGCTGCGACCGGTGATCGCGATCCTGTCGAACGATCCGGTCATGGCCGCAAAGCCGGTCGCGCAGACGATGGCGTCGAGCGGATATTCCGTGCCGTTCACCACGATGCCGCCGGCAGTGAAGCGCTCGATCGGCGTCTCCGACACGTCGACCAGCTTCACATGCGGCAGATTGTAGGTTTCGAAATATCCGGTATCGACGCACAGGCGCTTGCAGCCGAACACGTTGCTGGGGCACAGCAGCTCGGCGGTGGCAGGGTCCTTGACGATGGAACGGATTTTTTCGCGCGCGAAGTCGGCGATGGTGTCGTTGGCGGCCTTTTCGAACAGCAGGTCGCCATAGGCGCCGAGGAAGGGGAGTCCGCCGCGCTGCCAGGCTTCTTCATATTGCCGCGTGCGTTCTTCCGGCGTGGCTTCCAGCGCGGGCTTCATGTTGAACGGGAAGTAGAAGCCGGTCGGCCGCGCGCGGGCCCTGGCGCGGAGCGCCGGATAGTCGGCCTTGACCGCGCGGCGATACTCCGGCGTCAGCTTCTCGTTCCAGGCTGGCACGGTGTAGGTCGCGGTGCGCTGGAACACCGTCAGTGCGGCAGCCTGCTCTGCAATGATCGGGATCGACTGGATCGCCGACGATCCGGTGCCGATCACGCCGACACGAAGCCCGGTGAAATCCACCCCTTCATGCGGCCATTCGCCGGTGTGATAGGTCTGACCTTTGAAATCCTCGCGTCCCTTGAAGGGGACATGGTTGGCCGCCGAGAGGCAGCCGACGGCCATGATGCAGAATTTGGCAGAGACACGATCGCCGCGATCGGTCTCGATGTGCCAGCATTTTGCCTTCTCGTCGAACGTCGCCGCCGTGACGCGGGTATCGAACAGGATATGCCGGCGCAGATCAAAACGGTCGGCGACGTGGTTGGCGTAGCTCAGAATTTCCGGCTGCGGTGCGTATTTCTCCGACCAGTCCCATTGCTGGTCGAGTTCTTCGGAGAACGAGAAGGAATACTGCATGCTCTCGACGTCGCAGCGCGCGCCCGGATAGCGGTTCCAGTACCAGGTGCCTCCGACGCCGCCGCCGGCCTCATAGACCCGCGCGGTGAATCCGAGTCCGCGAAGGCGGTGCAGCATGTACATGCCGGCGAAGCCGGCGCCGACGATGATGGCGTCGAAGGTTGCACCGATTTCAGGCGCACGTTGGGGCTGGTCTTGCGGCGGCATGCGGGCTCCCAGGTTGAAGCGTTTCCCGTCGCGAACCGCACCGCTCTTTCCGGCGGCGTCTTCATTCGCTCGCGATCATGCCTGACAGAACAGCGTAAAGCGCGCTGGCGGTCAATTGCGCAAGCGCGCTTCCGTCCCCGCAACGATGCGGGCCTGACATGCGCGCGGGTCCAGTGATCGCGGGCGCGCGCGGAAGTTCCTACAGCGTCTTGAGGTATTCGATCAGTGCCTTTCGGTCGCCGGGTGACAGCGCCGGTCCGATGACACCCTTGATTTCCTTTTCCTTGCTGTATTCCTTCCTGAATTCGTGGCCGGTATTCCAGTTGCCACGAATCGAAGTGTCGAACTCGAAACCGTTTTCGATCTTGTCGAACTTGTAGCCAAGATTGACGGGATCGTATTCGCGGTTGCCGAGATAGAATTTCTTCGGCCGGTCTTCGGGCGGGCCCAGCAATGCCTCGACGGTCGGGACCGAGCCGTTGTGAAGATAGGGTGGCGTCGCCCAGACACCGTTGAGCGGGCGAACCTTGTAGGCCAGTTCGCCGCGAAGCTCGTTCGGCATGTAGCCATCGATCCTCTTGCGCTCTTCCGGGGTCACCGGCGGCCTCTTCTGGTCGAAGACGTAGTTGACGGTCTTCTCGACCACCTCGCCGAGTGCGAATGCAAAGCTGCTGTCCTTGACGCCGAGGTTGGCGGGAACGGACACCGTGCGGCTGAGCATGTCGGCGGCCTGCGCGGGATCGGTCCCGATATGCGAGATCGGAACGTTCTCGACCTTCAGGATCGGCTCGCCGGCCTCGTTCTTCGTCCACCAGTCCTTGTTGTTGAAGTCCCAGAACGCCGCGCTCGACACCGGCGGGCGATGGCATTCCTGGCAATGGGTCTTGTAGAGTTCGGCACCTTGCGCCGCCAGCTTCTGGTCGATCGGCGGCAGGATGTCGTTCGGCCATTTCGGAGACCTGAGGCCCGGGAAGCCGTCTTTCGCGTTCGGCTGCTTGTTGCCCTTGATCATCTGTTCCATCTCGAACAGCTGCTCCACGTTCACGCTCGATTTGTAGAGGCCTTTGGAAGGATCGGTGAGATTGAGCTCGGCCGACACGCCGAGCGATTCGCCGGCGTTGCGCACCATCGGCTGCATGATCGAGCCGTTATACTGCACCCAGTCGAACCACGGCGTGTTCCAGATCCGCGGATAATGCACGGGCGCCGAGGAGCCCGCGTAGTTTTCCGGCTTCTTCAGGCCGATCGAAAACACCTGGTTGCCGATCCGGTTGAGCGCGTCCAGCCGTCCGTAACCTTCGAGCACGCTCTGCGAAGCGACACGCTTTTCCAGCGCCTGCACTTCACCGTACTGCTTCAGCACCCGGCTGAGCTGGTCCTTCAGCGCCTCGCGGTCGGCAACGGTGGATTCCGCTCCCAGGATGTTCTCGGCGAACCGGTTGAACCGGGTCGGGATGAAGCGCGTCAGCAGCAGCGCGACACCTATGCCCTGTTTCATGGTGAAGAGACTGGTGAGAGCCGGCCCGCCGTCGATGACGACGGCGGTATCCTTGTAGGTGAAGCGTCCGGTATGACAGGCGGCGCAGGTCAGGCCTATTCCGTTCATGTCCTCCTTGGTGCGCGGATTCTTCCACGGCGCGCCGGTCGGGTCGAGCATCGGACCGCCCTTTGCGAAGCCGATCGGAAGCGCCTTCTTGCCGGGGATGATGGTGTCCGGGATGAAGCCATAGCGGTCGAGGTAGGCGGTCTCGCTGAAGTTACCGACCTTGTTGAGAACCAGCCAGGGGATCGTCGGCTGTTCCAGCGCCATGAACCATTCGTAGGGAAAGCCGAACGTCCGCGTGCCCTGGTCGGCATGATAGAACCAGCTCAGCTTCTCCTTGCTGACGCCCTGGTCGAGCCAGACCGTCTTCCTCGGTTTCGGATACTCGGCGATCCTGACGTGAAGCTGATCCCAGGCGGCGGTGATGTCATCCCTGAAGGCCAGGTAAACACCGCCGATAATCAGTGCACCGACAACAAGCTTTGTTATCGTCTTGCCACGCATGGCTGCCCCTTCTCAAAAGCCGCGCCATTTGCGCGCAATATTCGTCTGTTATCAAAAGCGCCGGACCAGCGAATCATCCACGGCGTGCGATGTAATATCATACCATCTGGTGGTGGCGTCGTAAGCCCGTCCTTCACGTGTGAAGGGCCGCTTGACTTTGACGTTGCGTGAAACGCGCATAGTGTCGCGGCCGGCACATCGACAACCGCCAGACCCAGATGAAAGCAGCCGACGCGCAATCGCTCCGAATGGAGATCAACCCGGGCGAAACGGTCTCGGCGCTGCTGATCCGGCCGCAGCGGGCGCGCGCGTGCTATGTGTTCGCGCACGGGGCGGGAGCGGGCATGTCCCATTCGTCGATGGCCGCGATGGCCACAGGTCTCGCCGCGCGCGGCATTGCGACGTTGCGCTATCAGTTTCCCTACATGGAGAAGGGCAGCAAGCGGCCCGATGCGCCCAAGGCGGCGCACGTCGCCGTCCGCGCCGCGGTGGCGGAAGCCGGGCGATGCTGCCCATCGCTGCCGCTGGTCGCAGGTGGCAAATCGTTCGGCGGGCGGATGACCTCGCAGGCGCAGGCGCTTTCTCCCTTGCCCGGCGCGCGCGGGCTGGCGTTTCTGGGCTTTCCGCTGCATCCGGCCGGAAAGCCTTCCAGCGACCGTGCCGGGCATCTCGCGGACGTCAGGATCCCGATGCTGTTCCTGCAGGGCACGCGCGATGGGCTGGCGGAATTGAGCCTGCTCGAACCCGTCGTCAAGGATCTGGGACCGCGGGCCACATTGCATCTGCTTGAGGGGGCCGATCACTCCTTCCATGTGCTGAAGAGTTCGGGGCGGAACGATCGCGAGGTGATGGACGAGGCGCTGGACGCGTTCGCGGCGTGGGTGGACAGAGTCGTCGGGTAACCCGCTGGCATCGTCCCGGCACAAGGCCGGGACGGCGGAGGATAGTTGCGCCGTGCGCGATACTCATTACGATGCCGCCATGACAAAGATCCTGGTCGTCAATCCGAATACGACGGCGTCGATGACCGAGACGATCGGCGCGGCCGCGCGCGCCGTCGCGGCGCCCGGCACCGAAATATCCGCCGTGACGTCCTCGATGGGCCCCGTCTCGATCGAGGGATATTACGACGAGGCCTTTGCCGTACCCGGCCTGATCCAGGCGCTCGTCAATGCGCCGGATGCCGATGCCGCCATCATCGCCTGTTTCGATGACACCGGGCTCGACGCGGCGCGAACGGCCGCGAACTTCCCGGTGGTCGGCATTTGCGAGGCGGCGCTGGTGACAGCAGGTCAGATCGCAAAACGTATCGCCGTCGTCACCACGCTGCCGCGCTCGATCGTGCCGCTCGAGGAACTGGTGCGCCGCTATGGTTTTGCCAAGCGGGTGCGGGTCACCGCCTGCGACGTCGCCGTGCTCGATCTCGAGAAGCCCGGCTCGGGTGCAGAAACGAAACTCGAAGCCGAGATTGCCCGCGCTCTCGACAACGGCGCGGAAGCCATCGTGCTGGGCTGCGCTGGCATGGCGGACCTCCCGCGGAAACTATCGCGCAAGTTCGGCGTTCCCGTCGTCGACGGCGTGGCGGCCGCAGTGAAGCAAGCCGAGGCGCTGGCGGGCCTGAAGCTCACGACGTCGCGCCGTGGGTCCTATGCCTCGCCGGGTGCGAAGCCTTACACCGGGATGTTGCAGCCGTTTGCGCCCAAAGGCTCAGGCTAGTCTAGAGCCAGAGCGTGTCGGTCTGATGTGAGCCAATATGCAGCGGCTGTCACGTATTCAATGAATCACGTGGCTTCCCAGCTCGGAACGTTACTCTGCCGCCTGAAATGTATGTATTCAATGATCGTTCCGTCCGGATCCCTTATGCACAAAAATTCGCAGTCGATTCCGTGCGATCGTACCCCCTTGGCCGTTTCATAGCGCGAAATCGGCCCCGTGAACGACACGCCGTTCTTCTCCAGGATGTTCGCGACCTCAAAGAGGTCGTCTACCTCAAAGCAAAGCCGACCGATTCCGACGTTGTGAAGAGTGGGATAGGCTTGTCCGGCTGTCGGGGGATCCAGAAATTGGATGATGTCCAGAAAGGGACGTGGCCGGCCGCCGGGTATTCGCATGAATGCGGCCCGAAATCGCCTACCCTCAGGTAGCCCAAGACCGGCCCAGACCCCGGCGCCTCCCTCGAATACGTTGTCATCGAACTTCTCGAAGCCGAGCATTTCATAGAACGCGATACTGCGTTCCAGATCGCGAACGCAAATATTCGCGTGAACCCATTCCCGGATCTTGATCTTTGTCATCGTAACACCCAATGGTGGAAGAGGAGCTTCTTGTTCGGTGACGGGTCGTCCGCGCGCCCGTCACCGCCACGTTTGTCATGGGCGACACAGAGATCTGACCGTTGAGGTGTCCTCTGTCGCCATACTGGGTCCGTTCGTGGGACCTTGTTCAGTCCTGCCAGAACGTCTTGGACACCTTGCGACGTGCAGCCCGCGTTTCACGCTTCGCAAAATCTTCCATTCCGCTGGTAGCGAAGCGTCCGGGCTTGCTGTCGAAAGGCTGGATTGGCACTTCGAATGCCATGGCCGACGGGACCGGCAGGTCGGCACTCTTGTTGAGGACAAACTTCGAGCGGCGCAGCGTCACCGGATTCTTCGCGCCTACGACCGCGATCAGGGCCTCGACTTCCCTGGAAAGATCGGCAGGCTTGCAAATGCGGTTGATCAGATCGTATCGCTCGGCAGTCTTCGCGTCGAAGAGCTGGCCAATCAGATTCCACTCCTTGGTCTTGCGGCGGCCGGCAAATTTCTGCAGCCGTGTAACGCCGCCCCAACCGGGCGTGATGTCCCAGTCGATCTCCGGCATGCCCCACCGGCTTCGATCGGTCGCGACGACGAAATCGCAGGTCAGAGTCAGTTCGAGGCCCCCTCCCGTGCAGACTCCGTCAACGGCCGAGATCGTGATGCAGGTCAGGTCCTCGATCATCTGGGCCGTTTCCTGATACTGGCGGCACTGCCAGTACGGGTCTTCGTCATTCCAGCTCAGGAAGTCCTTGATGTCGTCGCCCGCGCAGAACGTGTCGCCGGCGCCGCGGAATACGAGGAATCGGCACTCCCGATCCTTCTTCACGCGACGGACTGCGTCGGCAAGCTCGTCGGACATTTCGCGATCCAGAGCGTTGTGAGCGTGAGGTCTGTTGAAGGTGATTCGGGTAATCGTCCCCTCGCGGTCAAAAAGGATGTGCTTGTACTGTGACAAAGATCTTCTCCCGTGGTTGTTGGTTGCGTAACACTACTTTAAATGCATAACCTAGCGAGTATCGCTACGCAACCGATTTTTTCGGGCGCGGTTTTTCTGCGGGCCGTTGGACATCTTTCGGGAGTGAGACCACGCGACCGAGGTTCGGTGCCGGTGAGGAAATCAAGCGTTGTCAGGTTCGAGCAAACCCAACGCTTGTCCGGATGACCTGGCCAGAGCAAACTTCTGGACCTTGCCGCTTGCTGTCAGCGGGAAATCATCCACGAAGCGAACGTATCGCGGGATCTTGAAGTGGGCGATCTTTCCCCGACAGAACGCGCGGATCTCTTCGCTGTCGGCGCTTTTTCCTTGTTTGAGCTGGACACACGCGCAGAGCTCTTCGCCGTATTTGTCGTCAGGTACGCCCACCACATAGACGCTCTCTACTGCCGGATGGAGCTGCAGGAATTCCTCGATCTCTCCGCAGGAAATGTTCTCGCCGCCTCTGATCACCATTTCCTTGATGCGGCCAACGATCTTGCCATAGCCGTGCTCATCGAACACGCCGATATCGCCCGTACGAAGCCACCCGTTATGATCGATCGTCATGGCGGTCGTCTCGGGGTCGTTCCAGTAGCCGAGCATCGTGGAATAGCCGCGCGCGTAAATTTCTCCGGGCTGGCCAATTTCGACCGTTGCTCCGTTCGCATCAACGATCTTGGCTTCGACATGTGGAACAACGCGCCCGACTGACGTCACGCGCCGCACCGGGGTGTCAGTTGGGGAAGTGACCATGATCGCGGAACTCGTCTCGGTCATGCCGTAGCCATTGACCACGCCGGTCATATGCATTTCGGTCATTACCCGCCGCAGCAATTCCATCGGAACCACGGCTCCCGCAATGATGCCCGTGCGCAGCGACGAGAGATCGCGGCGCCGGGAGGAAAGGCTCGCGAGTTCGGACACAAACATCGTCGGAACGCCATAAAGCGAGGTGCACCGCTCCTCCTCGACAGCGCTCAGAACGCTGTCGACATCGAACGCATCCCCCGGGTGGACAATCTTCGCACCCCGAAGCATTGCCAGCAGATTTCCGGTGAGCATGCCGAAGATGTGAAACAACGGAAGCGGCACGCAAATCGCGTCATCGTGCGACGTGCCGCAGACTTCTCCTGTGAACCAGGCGTTATTCAGCAGGCCTCGATGACTTAGGGTCGCGGCCTTCGGCGCGCCGGTCGTGCCGCTGGTGAATTGAATATTGATCGGATCGTGGGGCTTGAGCTCGTCCGGCCATTCATCCAGTCCACGCTGGATCAGCCGACTACCCTCATTGGCGATGTCCGCAAATCGGAAAACACCCTCGTGATGTTCGCTTGCCGTGCAGATCAAAAGCCGGAGTTCGGGCATCGCCGGCGCCTGAAGCCGGCCAGCAGGGTCTCGAGCGATTTCCGGTGCCAGCTCCCGCAGCATATCGAGGTAGCGGCTCTCCTTGAAAGAGTGCGCAAATACCAATGATTTGCACCCCACCTTTGTGAGAGCGTATTTGATTTCCGTGAGCCGATAGGCGGGATTTAGATTCACGAGGATCAGGCCGATCTTGGCGGCGGCATATTGTGTCACCGTCCACTCGACACAATTGGGAGCCCAGATGCCGATGCGGTCTCCCGGCCGAAGCCCGGCCTGCCAGAGGCCCATCGCAAAGGCATCGACGTGCCGTGCCAGATCGCGATAGGTCCAGCGGATTCGTTGATGTCGAACCACAAGTGCAATCCGGTCGCCGTACCGGTTGGCAACGTCGTCGAAGGCAGCGCCAATCGTCGCTTCAATCAACGGCTGCGACCGATCGCCGCGAAAATGGCTCAGGCGCGAGCAGGCCCTGTCTTCCACCACATTGAATCCCATCGAAGCATTGACAGAGTAGGTTGCTTAACGCTACTTATCAATTCGAGTAGCGTTGCGCAACTGAAAAGAATGGACGTAACGATCGCCCACAAAGGAGGAAGGAAGTGCTGACGAAGCTTCATGTAGCAGCGGTGTCGTGGCTGGCGTTCATCGCAGCAGGATCCAGCATGGCAGCCGCACAAGGCAAGTATGACGTCGGAGCAAACGATCACGAAATAAAGATCGGCAACATACTCGCTTATAGCGGACCGGTCTCCAGTCTCGGTGTCATAGGAAGGGTGGAAGCCGCCTACTTCAAGAAGATCAATGATGAAGGCGGGATAAACGGTCGCAAGATCAACTTCATATCCTATGACGATGCCTACAGCCCGCCGAAAACGGTGGAACAAGCCCGCAAGCTCGTAGAAGGCGACGAGGTGCTGTTCATCTTCAATCCTGTCGGCACGCCGACAAACGCGGCCATTCAGAAGTACATGAATTCCAAAAAGGTGCCGCAGCTGTTCGTCGGGGGCGGTGCAACGCGATGGAACAATCCCACGGAGTTTCCCTGGACGATGGGCTTTCAGCCCAGCTACCAAACCGAAGGGCGCATCTTTGCCAAGTACATACTCAGCGAGAAGCCCGACGCCAGGATTGCCGTGCTTTACCAGAACGACGATCTCGGCAAGGACTACCTGAAAGGATTGAAAGACGGCCTCGGCGACAAGGCTTCGATGGTCGTGATCGAGGAAGGCTACGAGGTAACCCAGCCAACCGTAGATTCGCATATCGTGAAAATGAAGGCGAGCGGAGCAGACGTTTTTGTTTCGATTGCCTTGCCTAAGGTCGCTGCCCAGTCGATTCGCAAGGTTGCCGAGATGGGCTGGAAACCGCTTTTCATTCTGTCCAGCATCGGCGCCTCGATCGGAACCGTGATCCGTCCGGCCGGCTTCGAGAATTCGCAGGGCATCATTTCGACCATGTATCTGAAGGACGCTTCGGACCCGCAATGGGCGAACGATGAGGCAAAGCAGCGCTTCGATGCATTCATCGCAAAGTATGCGCCTGACGTGGACAAGAACGACTATTTCGTCGTGTATGCCTACGCGATTTCGCAGACGCTGATGAAAGTGATTGAGCAGTGCGGGAATGATCTAACGCGAGCCAATGTCATGCGGCAGGCAGCGAACCTGAAGAATTTCAAGCCCGACATGCTGCTGCCGGGCATAGCCATCAATACGAGCCCCACCGACTTCGCGCCGATGAAAGACATGCGTACCGTTCGCCTCAAAGGTGATCGCTGGGAGACATTCGGAGACGTTATGTCGTCGTCGGATTCCAGAAATTGACAACGGACGGCGGCCGTGCGCCATCGCGCACGGTTAGCCTTTGGCGCGGCGGGCCTTTTTCTTGCCTGTTGCCGTGGGCCGATATGTCGCACGCGCACGTGGAGACACCACGTGAACTTGCTTCACCTCGACTTCTCTGGGCATCGGCGGCTTGCCGCATGAAAGGCAAATGATTTCGACATGGAGCGGATGCCCGCAACCTCTGTGAAGAACCGACGTAACCTGGGCTTGCCTGGGGAGGCCGCGAAGTCCCCACTCGTGAAGTGTAAGTAAAACAGGGCAAATGGCCTTGCCGCTCTCGCTGAGGAGATAGTCGTGGCGCGGTGGGCGCTGCTGATACTCGACTCGATCAAGCAATCCGCGTTCGACCAGATGATTTAGCCGTGCCGTGAGTGTCGTTCGGGCAATACCCAGAATGCTGTGAAAGTGCTCGAATTTGGTCACTCCGGCCAACGCCAGCCAGAGCACGAACACCGCCCAGCGGTCGCCGATGACAGACAAGGTCCGGCTGACGGATGTAGGACGTCCGGCGGTGTAAAGCTCCGGGCGCGAGGAGACCCTGACCATCGCAAGATCCTCGCGGACAGTTTTTGCGATCCTGCCGAGATCAATCTGAATGTCATCAGCGGTTACTTCTCGCTTGCAGGCCACGCAAATCGTCTGCGGACGCAGCACCCGGCCGCATGTCTTGTGCGACAGGATCACCGGCGGCCCTTCCTTGCCCGCCAGCCAATCGTCTCCCCATTTCATCAGCGAGAGAGCATAAGGATAGGTATCGAGGCCGCGGTCGGTCAGGCGATACTCATGGATATCGGAACGGTCGGGCAGCCGCTTTCTCTCCAACAAGCCGAACTCAACCAGGGAAGACAAGCGATCGGTCAGTGTGTTCTTTGCAATATTCAGGTTGCGTTGAAAGTCGCCGAATCGGCGAACCCCGAAGAAGGCTTCCTGAAGAATGAGGAAACTCCAGGGGTCACCAATCGCCTGCAACGCGTAATCCAGCGGTGACCTTTCCCTGGACATTGAATCGCGGGATTGCTCACTCTTTTGAATCGTCATGTCAATATCTTAGCTAACCAAAAGAACGAATGGGAGCCCCGCACGAGCGAGACTCAGTCTCGCTCGTTTTGCTCTCGTTTGATAGGAATTTCTATTCCGGGAGTCTGCCGGGTCCGCTCCAGCATCGCGAGCAGTCGACCACGATATATGTGAGAACCAAATTTGTCGGCACGGCAGGCGCCGGCATCCGCTCGTTTGAAAGCGCTATGACGTCGGCGCGCCGTAGATCTTGTCGCGCAGGCGGCGCATGCCGGCGAGCCAGCGGTCGCGGCTTGATGCCTTTCGCAGCATGTATTCGGCGACCTGCGGATGCGACAGGATGAGGAAGCGTTCCGCCTCCATGGCCTCGATCACCATGCGCGCCACTTCCGGCGGCTGCAGCACGCCATCGACCCTTGCCGCGCTCGGACCCGGCGTGGTCATGCCTGTCTGTACCGATTGCGGGCACAGCACGGACACGCGGATGCCGCGGTCGCCATATTGAATGGCGAGGTGTTCGGCGAGCGCCACCGCCGCGTTCTTGGTCACCCCGTAGGGCATCGAGTTCAGCGACGCCAGCAATCCCGCCGCGGAAGCCGTGTTGAGCAGATAGCCTGATCCCCGCGCCAGCATGCCGGGCACCAGAGCGCGCGCCGCGAACACATGGCTCATGACGTGGACGCGCCAACTCACGTCCCAGTCGGCATCGGAGGCGCCTTCCTGTCCCTTGCGCGACAGGCCGGCGTTGGAAAAGAACACGTCGACCGGGCCATATTTGGCCTCGGCTGCGGCGATCAGCGCCTTGATGTCTTCTTCGAGACCGACATCCCCGGTCACGGCCAGGCCATCGATATCGCCGGCCACTTTCGCCAGCTTTTCACGCGAACTCTTCAGGTCGGCGACGACGACGCCCCGCGCGCCGGCCTCCGCATAGGCGCGCGCCACCGCTTCGCCGATGCCGCTCGCGGCACCCGTGACGACGCAAACCTTGCCTTTGACGTGCATGCCCGATTCCTGCCTGTTTCTTTTTCCTGGGTAAGCGCAAGAGTGATACGGCCGCCACCGTGCGGTCAATGTCCGATTGCGCTAGCGATCAACTTTTTGCACGTGCGGCCCCGCGGCGCTGGTGCAGGCCGCGCCACCGTGCGATGACGGCCACAACACCATCTGGAGAATTCAGGAATGCTCGAAGTACGGGATGAGACGATGATTGTCGCGATGCCGCCTGCTGGACCAGCGGCGTGGTCGCAAGAGGCCGCCTGGTCCCTCTACCAACTTTCGTTCAGCGATCTCCTGTTCAGGGCGCAATCCGTTCATCGACAGAATTTCGATCCCAATCGCGTGCAATTGAGCAAGCTCCTCAACATCAAGACCGGCGGATGCCCGGAAGATTGCGGCTATTGCAGCCAGTCCTCGCATCACGCGACCGGGCTTGCCGCCTCGAAGCTGATGGACGTCGAGAAGGTCGTCGCCGAGGCGCGGAAAGCGCGAGACGGCGGTGCGACGCGCTACTGCATGGGCGCGGCGTGGCGCAACCCGAAGCCGAGGGACATGGACGCCATCGTTGAAATGATCGGTGCGGTGAAGGCGCTCGGGCTCGAAACCTGCATGACGCTCGGAATGCTCGACCGCGCGCAGTCCGATCGCCTCGGTGCGGCAGGTCTCGATTACTACAACCACAATATCGATACGTCGGAGAAATATTATCCGCAGGTGACGTCAACGCGCACCTTTTCCGATCGCCTCGCCACGCTGGAAAATGTCCGGCAATCCGGCATGAAAGTGTGCTGCGGGGGTATTCTCGGGATGGGCGAGCAGGAGGCCGACCGCGTCGACATGCTGGTGACCCTGGCAAATCTGCCCGAGCCGCCGGAAAGTGTTCCGATCAACATGCTGATTCCGATCGCCGGCACGCCGCTTGCCGAAGCCGCACCGATCGAGCCAATTGAATTTGTCCGCATCGTAGCGCTTGCACGCATCATGATGCCGACATCATATGTCCGCCTGTCGGCGGGCCGCTCGGCGATGAGCGACGAGACGCAGGCGCTTTGTTTCCTTGCAGGAGCGAATTCGATCTTCGTCGGCGACACGTTGCTGACGGCAGGCAATCCGGAACACGAGGCTGACCGGAAGCTGTTTCAGCGGCTCGGTTTGCAGGCCGTCTGATCAACTCCGCGCCGGGTAGACCGGCTAGCCCTGGTAGAGTCCCTTGTCGCGCGCCTGGCGGATCGCCAGCGCGCCCATGAAGTCGAGCATCGGGGTCGAAAGTCCGGCGGCCCGCGCGAATGCCGCCGGAGCACGCACCAGCGCGTCGATCTCCATGGCCCGGCCGAGTTCGTAGTCCTGCAGGATCGACGGCTTGTGGTCCGGCGCGGGGCCCGATCGGGTGACGCGCCTGACCTCGGGGAAAGCGCTTTGCGCAACATTGCCGGCCTCGTCGAGCAGGCGTGGCACGACCTCGGCAAGCGCGGGGTCGTCGCGGACGGCGCGTGCGGTCTGCCCGGTCAGCAGGCACAGCACCGACATCGACATGTTGGTCAGGAGCTTCGACCAGACCGTCTCCCTGATTTCCTTCACATCGGGCGATTCGATCGATGCCGCGTTGAGCGCCGCGCGCAGCCGCGCGATCCGCTCGCTCGGACGGTCGTCGCATTCGCCGATCAAAAGGCGGTTGCGCTCCGGTGAAAGGTTCGCGGCGATGCCAGGGGCGATGATTTCGTTGGACGAAAACACCACGCCGCCGACGATCCGCTGTTTCGGGATCGCCGCGCGCAGGCGGCCGCCGGGATCGAGAAATGCCAGATCCGGAACGGGGGGATGTTTGCCGGAAAGCCCGATATCGTACCACCAGGGAATGCCGTTCTGCGCAAACACGACGGCGGTGTCGTCGCCGAGCAGGGGTTGAACACCGGTCGCAAGGGCGGGCAGGCCGGTCGCCTTCAATGTGCAGATGACGACATCCTGCTGCCCGAGCGCAGCGGGATCATCGGACGCGCGTACCCTGGCCTTGAATTCGCCGTCTCCAACTCGCAGCACCAGCCCGTTCGCCTTCACCGCATCGAGATGCGCGCCCCGCATCACGCAGGAAACATCGTGCCCTGCCAGCGCGAGCCGCACCGCAAAGTGGCTGCCGACGGCGCCGGCACCGAAAACACATATCCGCATGGAGTGGTGTCCTGCTGAGGGAGATCGAGAAGGGCAGTTTCCACAAGCCGGCGCTCCGGCGCAACCTGTGATGTGGCTTGCATCGCTGGCATGGCGAAACAGGATGGATCAATCCGCGCCGCTTCGGCATATTGCCGCCTCGACAATTACAACATAGGGGCCGCCGATGACCGCCAACCCGGTTTTATGGAATCTCGACGCGCGCGGTGTCGCGACCGTCACGCTGAACCGTCCCGAGGTGAACAACGCCTATGATGCCGGTCTCATCAACGGCGTGCTGGCGGCGATGGATGATCTCGGCAGCAAACCGAACCTCCGCGTCGTCGTCCTCAGGGGCAACGGCAAGCATTTCCAGGCCGGTGCCGATCTGAAATGGATCAACGGCGTGCGGCCGAAATCGGCGGCCGAGAACGAAGCGGTGTCGCGTGCCACGTTCGAAGCCGTGCAGCGGCTGAATACGCTGCCGATTCCAACGGTGGCGCTGGTGCAGGGCGGCTGCTTCGGTGGCGGCACCGGCGTGATCTCCGCCTGCGATGTCGTCATCGCCGCCGACAATGCGCTGTTCTCGATCACCGAAGTCCGCTGGGGATTGACGGCGGCCATCATCATCCCGCAGCTTTGCGACGCCATCGGCGTGCGGCAGGTGCGCCGCTACGCGCTGACCGGCGAGCGTTTCGGCGCGGCTGATGCCCGCCGTATCGGTCTGGCGCACGAGGTGGTGCCGCTCGCCGAATTGGAAGCGGCGGGCGCAAAGGTCGTGGAGCAACTGCTTGCCAACGGCCCGCAAGCCATGGCCGAGACCAAGGCACTGGCGCTGGAAAGCTCGTTCGGCGGAATGAGCGTCGACGACGATGCCTATGCGCGGCTGGTGCGGATGCATTCCGACCGGCGTCAGACAAAGGAGGCGTCGGAAGGATTGGCATCGTTCGCGGAAAAGCGCGCTGCAAATTGGGGCGCGCGGACCGGACAAGGTTTCGATACGGTCGAAGCAACGGCATCCCGCCGTGTTTCGGCCCGGACCGCACCACGATCGAAATCTGGGCCGATCCGGGAGTGAGCCGGAATTGCCAGCAGGGCCACCAGATCGCCGAAACGCCTCAGGCGGTCTGGCTGCTGCTTGCAATCTTTTCCTTGAGCGCCTCGCAGGTCTTGCGAACCTGTTCGGTCAGGAACGAGCAGTCCTCGATGCGCTTGAAGATCCGCTTGGCATCCTCGCGGTAGGCGGCTGCGGTTTCGTGCATGTAGGCGATGGCCAGGTGCACCTCGGCGGTCATCGCCTCGCACTTCCGTGCCGCGTCGATCATCTCGGCGCCCATTGCCTCGATTTCCTTGGCGGCGGCTTCATAGTCGCGCACCACGGCCTCGGCGCTGAGCGCGCCGACGCGCGGAACACCGTCCTGATGTTCGACATAATCGGGCATCGGTCCGGTCTGTACCGGCGGCGCCTTGATCGACGGCAGGGGCGTGCGCTCCGGCATGGCGGCCGCGATATCCGATTCCAGTTTGGCGAGGTCCGTCACCCGGCCGTCGTTCGGATCTTGTTTCATGTTGTTCATGGGTCGCTTCTCCTTTTACGAAACAAAAATTTCCGGCAAGAATCCCGTTCGATCATTCGACCGCCGTCTCGGCCAGGCGTTGCGGTTCACGCGCAGCGCCGGTCCTTGTCGGGGCATGATTCCTGCCGGGGCCGGCGCCGCCTCCGATGTCAGGTCGGGGCTGAAGCGTGGCCAACCGAATTCCATAACCATCCGGCCCCGCGGGGACATCGAAGCTGCCTCGCATGCTCGGGGGACGGACTGCCGCAGCGCTTTCAAGGTTCGGAACGCGAAGCGGCGTCGGATAGTCCGGAGCGGGAAGCAGGTCGCGTTGCGATATCAACAGCCTGCCGCACGAACCGAGGAGCACAAGCAGACTTCCGGAAGACACCAGCACGATCGCCAGCGCATCGGCAGGCGACATGCCATAGCCGGCTGCGCTCGCGGTAGTCGGCAGCAGCGTTGCGGCGGCGAAAAAGGTCCATGCCATCACCGGGAGCAATGACGTTTGCGTTCGACGAAACATTTTAGAAAGTCTCAACAACCTGACAGTTCGCGTTGCATCGTTCGCCGCGCACCGAAGCCCTGGCGCGGTTCCACGCCCTTTTAGCTGACAAGCCAAACACTTGTGCCATTAAACGGCTCTTAACCTTAAGAGCGGTGCTTTTCGCGTCATCGTTAACCAGGTTGTGGTTAACGCGAGCGGCATAAAGCAGACGGCCTGCGCTTCTGCGGGTTCGCAGCGCGTTTGCGCGCCAGTTTTGGCATTGCGCTTCATGTCCTGTGGTGCGTCTTTCCGGCCTCAGCGCGCTCCCGGCCTTCCACCGAGATAGCCAGGATCGCCCGAGCGGGCATTATCACGCACTCGTCATTCGGTACCGGTCACTTGCCCCTCGAAACCATCGAAGAAGCCGCACGCAGATTCCCCTCTACGTGTTACGTCGTCTCTTGCGTTCGCCGGGACTATTCCCGCCAGGGGCTGTGACGAGAAAAGACGGAGGAGACCGTATGACGAAGTTTGCACGGCTTGCGATCGCGGGCCTGCTGGCGCTGGTGGCGGCCGGCGTGGCGCGGGCCGACGATGTGCTGAAGGCCAGGATCGGCGTGCTGCGGCTGTCGTCTTCGGCACCGGTGTTCATTGCGCAGGACAAGGGCTATTTCCGTGAAGCCGGCCTCGATATCGAGCTGAAATTCTTCGACGCGGCGCAGCCGATCGCGGTGGCGACGACCTCGGGCGATGTCGATTTCGGCGTCACGGCGTTCACCGCCGGGCTCTACAATCTGGCCGGCAAGGGCACGCTGAGGGTGATCGGCGGCATGAGCCGGGAGAAACCAGGCTATCCCCTGATCGGCTATTTCGCCGGCAATAACGCCTATGCCGCAGGTCTGAAGACGCCGAAGGATCTTGCGGGCAAACGCATCGCGGTGACTCAGGTCGGCTCCAGCTTTCATTACTCGCTCGGCCTGCTCGCCGACAAATACGGTTTCAGGCTGGCCGATCTGAAGGTGCTGCCGTTGCAGTCGCTGTCGAACGCCGCAGCCGCGCTGAAGGGCGGAACCGTCGATGCCGCATTGCTGCCGGTCTCGACCGCGCGCCCGCTGATGGAATCCGGCGGCGCCAGGTTGCTCGGCTGGGTCGGCGACGAGACGCCGTGGCAACTCGGCGCCGTGTTCGCTTCGCCGAAGACGCTGAACAACAAGGCGCTGGTGACGAAGCTGTTGTCGGCACTTGTGCGCGCGGATCGCGAGTATCACGACGTGATCCTGGCTACGGTGAAAGACGGCAAGGCCGTCATCAACGACAAGACAAAGCCGCTGCTCGAGATCATCGCCAAATACACCAACCTGCCGGTCGAGCAGGTCGTCGGCAATTGCGCCTATATCGATCCGGATGGCAAGCTCGACGTCAGGAACGTCGCCAACCAGATCGAATGGCTGCAGGCGCAGGGCTTTGTCGACAAGGGTTTTTCGGCAGACGCGATCATCGCGAAGGAGTATGTGAGGGCGGATTGAGGGAGCAGGGCCTCGTCCTTCGAGACGCGACCGAGCGGCCGCTCCTCAGGATGAGGGGATGGTCCTGGGCCGTGGGAGCAGGCCTATCTCCTCATGGTGAGGAGCGCGGCCCGCCGCGCGTCTCGAACCATGTGGCCCGCGTGCGGCTACGACGGAGCGAAGACACAATATGGACCTGATCGCCGACCATATCAGCCATCGCTTCGACGCACTGCAGGTGCTCGACAACGTGTCGTTCACGGTGGCCTCGGGCGAAGTGGTTGCGATCGTAGGCCCCTCCGGCTGCGGCAAGAGCACTTTGCTGTCGATCCTCGGCGGCCTGCTGCGTCCGAGCGAGGGAAAAGCGGAACTGCGCGGTGCGCCGCCGGCCGGCAGCCTCAATCCGCTGACCTTCGTGTTCCAGGATTTTGCGCTGCTGCCCTGGTGCACGGTGGAAGCCAATGTCGCGTTTCCGCTTCAGCACACCGCGCTCGATGCCGCCGCGCGCCGCGCCGTGGTCGATGATGCGCTTCGGCGCACCGGGCTTTCGGATTTTCGCGGCGCCTATCCAAAGCAGTTGTCCGGCGGCATGCGGCAGGGCGTGGGCATTGCGCGGGCGCTCGCGGTGCGGCCGGCGATCCTGCTGATGGATGAACCGCTGTCGGCGCTGGATTCGCAGACCCGCGAATTGCTGATGGAGGATTTCGTCCGCCTGCTCGCCGACGGCGCCATGGGCGCGGTCTACGTGACGCACAATCTGGAAGAAGTGGTGCGGATCGCCGATCGCATCGTGGTGCTGTCGCGCCGCCCCGGCCGGGTGCGCGAGGTCGTGACCATTCCGATGACGCGTGCCGAGCGCGGCGGCATCGACGCCCGCGGCAGGCTCCTGAGCCTGCAGGACCAGTTGTGGTCGCTGATCCGTGAGGAGGCGATCGATGCCGAGCGCGAGGTCCAGCATGCTTGACCGCGCCCCCTCACGGGATGCGCCATCGGGCGAGAGCAAGCCGAGGCCGGTGGAATTTCGCGGCGCCGGCTTTACGCCGGGCGCGGGACGTTACTCGGGATGGATTGCGCTGGCACTTGTGATCGCGCTCTGGCAGTTGTCCGGCAGCGCGGGCTGGATCAACCCTCTGTTCCTGCCGCCGCCTTCGGCGATTGCGCTCGCGATGTACAAGCTCGCCATGTCAGGCGCGCTCTGGCAGCACGTTTCGGCATCGGTGGTCCGGATCGGCAGCGGCTGGGTGCTCGGCACCGTGGTCGGCGTCATCGTCGGCTTCGGGATCGGGCTGTCGACGCCGGCGCGCAATGTCGGCATCACCTTTATTTCGGCGCTGTTTCCGATCCCGAAAATCGCGCTGTTGCCGCTCTTGATTCTCTGGCTCGGGATCGGCGAGGAGCCGAAGATCGCGACCATTGCGCTCGGCGTGTTTTTCTCGACCGCGATCTCGGTCTATAGCGGCGTCGACGCGGTGCCGCGCAACCTGATCCGGATGGCGCAGAGTTTCAACGTGCCGTTCCACGCCATCGTGCGCCGCGTGATATGGCCGGGCGCGCTGCCTTCGATTCTTGCGGGATTCCGCATCACCGCGTCGGTGGCGCTGCTTTTGGTGGTGAGCGCGGAGATGATCGGCGCCCAGTTCGGCATCGGCGCCTTCGTGCTGCAGGCGGGAAACCTGATGCAGACCGATCAGCTATTGGCCGGCGTAGTGATCCTGTCGCTGTTCGGACTGGCGGTGGGGAAGGCGATCAGCATGCTGGAAGCGCGGTTGCTGCACTGGCGGTGAGCGCTGAAAATTGCAGGGTGGGCAAAGCAAAGCGTGCCCACCAAGTTGGTCTCCGCAAGAAGGGTGGGCACGTCGCTAACGCTCCTTTGCCCACCCTTCGATTCTATCGTTCGTCATTGCGAGAAGTGTAGCGACGAAGCAATCCATGTTTCCGCTTGCCGCGCTCTTGCTTGTGGCATGATGGATTGCTTCGCTTCGCTCGCAATGACGGCGGAGGGAGCTCACGCATTCCCGCGGTCCTCGCGAAACAGGTCGAGCTTCTGCTGCACCGGGCGATCGGAGAAGGAGAACAGCACCGCGTCGGTGTCGGCCTCATGCGTGACCCAGCGCCAGCTCGGCACCACGAACAGATCGCGCGCGCCCCATTCGAACGTCTGATCGCCGATCCGGGTGCGGCCCTTGCCTTCGATCGCGGCGAACACGGTGGCGTCGGTCGAGCGGTAACGCGCGGTCTTGAAACCCTTCGGCAGCAACTGGATGAAGGTGCCGATCGTCGGCATCGCGAAATCACCGGTTTCGGGGTTGGAGAATTTCAGCTTCAGCCCGTGGCAGGCATCCCACTCGTCGCGTGCCTTGGCCCGCTCGAGTGCCTCTCGCGTATGGCTGTAGGGATAGTTGAAGATCGGCGAAGTCTTCGACGACCGCTTGCCGTCGACCGGCAGCAGGTTGTGGCCGTAGCGCGCAAAGCTGTCGCCCGCCGGCTTGCTGATCTTCTGCTGATCCTCGTTCGATCCCTCGGCAAAGGACGCGTCGAAGAACTGCACCATCGGGATATCGAGCCCGTCGAGCCAGAACATCGGCTCGCTGGTCTCGTTGGAATGGTCGTGCCAGGTCATCGACGGCGTGATGACGAAATCGCCGGGCTCCATCAGCGTACGCTCGCCATCGACCGCGGTCGCCGCGCCCTTGCCTTCGAGCACGAAGCGCAGCGCCGACTGGCTGTGCCGGTGGGCCGGTGCGATATCGCCGGGCACCACCATCTGCACGCCGGCAAACAGCGACGTCGTGATCTTCGATTGGCCGCGCAGGCCCGGATTTTCCAGCACCAGCACCCGCCGCTCGGCTTCCTTGGCGGTGATCAGCTTGCCGGCTTCGGTCATGTAGTCGCGGATCGAATCGAATTTCCACAGGTGAGGCCGGCAGGCGCTTCTCGGCTCCGGCGTGATCAGGTCGCTCATCACGTTCCACAGCGCAGAGAGGTTCTCGCCGTCGATCTTCCTGTAGAACGCCTCGCGCTCCGGGGTCTTCTGCACGGCTTCCATCACGGGCCTCCCGCTATTTTTGTTCGTCTCAGGATTGACAGTATACTTACAATATATGTAGCGTCAACGTCAGCCGATCAGGGCGTAACGATAAACTGCCGGGGAGGTTCCGATGAAGCTGCATGGCTATTTCCGCAGTGCCGCGGCCTATCGGGTCAGGATCGCGCTGAATCTCAAGGGGCTCCCGACAGAGCACCTGCCGCACCACCTCCGCAAGGGCGAGCAATGCGCACCGGCCTATCTCGCGATCAACCCTCAGGGCCTCGTTCCGGCGCTGGAGAATGACGCCGGCGCCATCCTCACCCAATCGCTCGCCATCGTCGAATGGCTGGATGAGACGCATCCCGAGCCGGCGCTGCTGCCAAAGGATCCACTGCGGCGGGCAAAAGCGCGTGCCTTCGCGATGGCGCTCGCCTGCGACACCCATCCGGTGCAGAACCTGAAAGTATTGAACCGCCTGCGGCAGCTCGGCTTGCCGGAGGAAAAGGTGACGGAGTGGGCGGCCTGGATCAACCGCGAGGGGCTGGCAGCCTGCGAGGCCTTGATTGCCGGTGAGGAGGGTCCGTTCTGTTTCGGCGCGACGCCGACCATCGCCGATATCTGTCTGGTGCCGCAGCTTGCCAATGCGCGGCGCTTCGGCGTCGACGTTTCGGTTTTTCCGCGGCTGCTCAAGGCCGAGGCAGCAACAAGGGAGATGAAGGCGTTCGCGGACGCCGCACCTGACAAGCAACCCGATGCCGAGTAAACCCTCACCCATCACGATGGACGCGGTCTACAACGCGCCGGGCTATCTGTTCCGGCGGATGCAGCAGATCGCGGTCTCGATCTTCGTGGAAGAGTGCAAGGCGTTCGACCTGACGCCGGTACAATATGCCGCGCTGGTAGCGATCCACACCCATCCCGGCATCGACGCGACGCGGCTGTCGGCGGTGATCGCGTTCGACCGCTCCACCCTTGGAAACGTCATCGAACGGCTGGAGAGCAAGGCCCTGGTCGAGCGCAAGCCGTCCCGTGGTGACAAGCGCGTCAAGCTGCTCCATCTCACGAAACAGGGGGCGGCCGCGCTGCGCGACATCATGCCTCTGGTGGATCGGGCGCAGGCGCGGATGCTGCAGCCGCTGAAGCCGGCCGACCGCAAGACGCTGCTGTCGCTGATGACGCAACTGGTCGATCTCAACAACGAGGCCTCGCGCGTGCCGCTGCGCGCCGAGGACGCGCTCGAACATCTGGGAAAGTCGGGCTGATGGACAGAAAGCCGGTCCTGATTGCAGGTGGTGGCATCGGCGGCCTCGCCACGGCCCTGGGGCTGGCGCAAAAGGGCGTCCGCTCGATCCTGCTGGAAAAGGCGTCGGCCCTCGGCGAGATCGGCGCGGGCATCCAACTCGGCCCGAACGCATTCCACGCCTTCGACTATCTCGGCGTCGGCGAGGCTGCGCGCGGCATGGCTGTCTATATCGATCAACTCCGGCTGATGGACGCGCTGACAGCCGAGGAAATCACCCATATCGACCTGGGCGAGCCGTTCCGCAACCGCTTCGGCAACCCCTATGCGGTGGTGCATCGCGGCGACCTGCACGGCGTTTTCCTGCGCGCCTGCCAGGACCATGCGTTGATCGAGCTGCGCGTGAGCAGCGAGGTGACCGGCTACGATCAGGACGGCGCATCCGTCACAGTCCGGCTGGCGAATGGCGAGCGCGTCACGGGATCGCTATTGATCGGCGCCGACGGGCTTTGGTCCAACGTCCGCAAGCAGGTGGTCTCGGATGGGCCGCCACGGGTTTCCGGCCATACGACGTACCGCTCGGTGATTCCGACCGGGCAGATGCCGGAAGATCTGCGCTGGAACGCGGCGACGCTGTGGGCCGGGCCGAAATGCCATATCGTGCATTATCCGCTCTCGGGCTGGAAGGTGTTCAATCTCGTCGTCACCTATCACAACGACGCGCCGGAGCCGGTAGCGGGCAAGCCCGTGTCCGACGAGGAAGTCATGCAAGGGTTCGGGCACGTGCATGCGCGTGCGCAGGAAATCATCCGTCACGGCAAGAACTGGCGGCTGTGGGTGCTGTGTGACCGCGATCCGGTCGAGCGCTGGGTCGACGGCCGCGTCGCGCTGCTCGGCGACGCTGCGCATCCGATGCTGCAATATTTCGCGCAGGGCGCCTGCCAGGCGATGGAGGATGCGGTGTGTCTGTCGCATATGCTGTCGGCGCACGATGATTGTTCGAAGGCGCTGGAAACCTATCGTGCGCAGCGCTTCCTGCGCACCGCAAAAGTGCAGTTGATGTCGCGGGCCATCGGCGAGCACATCTATCACCCCGCCGGCGGACACGCCCGGCTGCGCAATGCGATCATGGGCGCGAAGACGTCGGAAGAGTGGTACGCCGATCTGGCGTGGCTCTATGGCGGAACGGGGTTGGCGGGGTGAGGCCGTCATTGCGAGCGCAGCGAAGCAATCCATAGCGCGGCAAGCGGAGAAATGGATTGCTTCGCTGCGCTCGCAATGACGGGGAACGCTACATCTTCAACAGCGCCTGCCGGTCGATTTTTCCCGTGCCGGTTTTCGGCAGTTCCTCGATGAACCTGATCTCGCGCGGATATTTGTACGGCAGCAATTTCGCCTTGACGTAATCCTGCAGCGTCTTTGTCGCGTCGTCCGGATCGAATCCGCTCCTGTTCATCACCACGACCGCCTTCAGCGTCATGCGCCGGTCCGGCAGTTCGGCCGCGAACACGGCGCATTCCCTGATGTCGGGATGTTCGGCGAGGCACAGTTCGACTTCCAGCGGATAGACCCATTGGCCGGAGATCTTGATCAGGTCGTCGGCGCGCCCGCGGAAGAAATGGAAGCCGTCGCTGTCGCGCACGAAGCGGTCGCCGGTATAGATCCACCCCTCCCCGCGGATCGTCTCCGCCGATTTGTCAGGCCGGTTCCAGTACAGCGGCGTATTGGAATCGCCGCGCACCCACAAAATGCCTTCCTCGTTGTCGCCGACCTCGCGGCCGTCCTTGTCCCTGAGCAGGATTTCGTAGCCGGGCACGCGCAGACCGGCGGCGCCGAGCTTCTTTTTCTCAGGGCGGTTTGAGAGATAGATGTGCAGGACCTCGGTGGAGCCGAGCCCTTCGACGATCTCGATTCCCGTCAGCGCCTTCCAGCCGTTGAAAACCTCCGCCGACAAGATCTCGGCGGCCGACAGCGCCATGCGCAGCGAGGAGAAATCGGTGGCCGACGCGCCACAGGCCTTGGTCAGCGAGGTATAGAGCGTCGGCAATCCGAAGAACACGGAAGGACGATATGTTTCGATCGCCTCGAAAATCGCCGCCGGCTTCGGCTGGCCGGGCAACAACAGCGTCGCCGCGCCGGCCGAGAATGGGAAGGTGATGGCATTGCCGAAACCATAGGCGAAGAAGATCTTCGGCACCGAGAAGCAGATGTCGTCAGGCCCGAGCCCGAGCACGCTGCGCGCGAACGCCTGCTCGCTGTAGGCCATGTCGTGCTGCAGGTGCACGATGCCCTTGGGCCGTCCGGTCGAGCCGGACGAGTACATCCAGAACGCCATCTCGTCGCGGGTGGTGTCGGCTTCCGCCAGATCGGTGGAGAATCCCCGCAGCCACGGCGCGGCATTGAAACTGTCCGGCACGGCATGTTCGCCCGCGGCGCCGTTGACCACGATCAGCGTTCGCAGCGGCGTATCCTTGCAGGCTTCAGTGTCGAACCGCGGCGCAAACTCGGCCTCGGCGACCGCGACAGTGGCGCCGGCATCCGAGAGATAGAATTGCAGGAGATCCGGCGGCGTCAGCGTGTTGATCAGGAGCGGCACGAAGCCCGATCGTACCGCGCCGAAGAACGCCGCAGGATAAGCCGGCGTGTCGTCGAGGAACATCAGGATGCGGTCGCCGCGCTTCAGGCCCAGCGACTGGAAGCCGTGCCCCCATTGCGACGCCTCGGCGCAGAGTTGCGCGTATGTCCGCGTGCCGCCGGGACCGGTGAGCGCCAGCCTTTCGCCGCGGCCGTGCGCGATATTGTCGAACAGGATGCGGCTGGCGTTATACTTCTCGGGGAGCGAAAATCCGATCTCGCGCGCGCCGGGATTGTCCCGCGGGACCTGGTCGGCAATATCATGCGTCATGCCCGGCTCCCGGTCTGCTTCGAAGCCTCGTAGCGCGCCATGAAGGCCGGCGACATCGCGCGCAGCCGGGCATCGTCGATGCGGCCGGAGCGGGTGATATAGCTGTAGCCGAAATCCATCAGGTCGAGCTTCATGTGTTCGGGGAAATGCTCGTACCAGTCGGCGCTGGTGCGCGCCGCGGTCACGAGTTTCTGTACGATCGGCTTGCGCTCGGCCTGGTAGCGGGCGAGGGCGGCAGGAATCGCCGTCTCCGCTTCCAGTGCCCTGGTCAGTGCGATCGCGTCCTCGATCGCGAGCCGCGTTCCCGAACCGATCGAGAAATGCGCCGAGTGCAGCGCATCGCCGATCAGCACCATGTTCCGGTGCGACCAGTTCTCGTTCCAGACCCAGGGAAAATTGCGCCACACCGATTTGTTCGAGATCAGCTTGTGGCCATCCAGCGTCGCGGCGAATACCTCTTCGCAGATCGCCTGCGACTGCTCGATCGATTTACCCTCGAAGCCGTACGCCTGCCAGGTCGCGGCGTCGCATTCCACCAGGAACGTGCTCATGGCCGGCGAATAGCGGTAGTGGTGCGCGTTGAACGATCCGAGATCGGTCTTTACGAAGGTCTGCGACAGCGTGGCGAAGCGTTTGGTGGTGCCATACCAGGCGAATTTGTTGGTCGAGTGCGAGACCGAGGCGCCGAAAGCGGCTTCAAAGCTGCAGCGCACCAGCGAATTCAGCCCATCGGCGGCGACGATCAGGTCGTACCCCTTGAGCTGGTCCACCGATTGGATCGTCGTGTCGTATCGCGGCGTGACGCCTGCGGCGCGCACGCGCTGCTGCAGGATGGTGAGTAGTTCGAGCCGGCCGATCGAGGAGAAGCCGACGCCGTCGATCTCGACGCTTTGCCCGCGCAGGTTCAGCGTGATGTTCTTCCAGCTCTCCATCCGCGGCATGATGGCGTCGGCGGTATCGGGATCGTCGGCGCGCAGGAATTCCAGCGCCTGCTCGGAGAACACGACGCCGAAGCCCCAGGTGGCGCCTTCGGGATTCTGCTCGAACAGGTCGATCTGAGCGTCGGGATGACGCCGCTTCCAGAGATAGGCGAAGTAGAGACCGCCGGGGCCTCCGCCGATCACGGCGATACGCACGTCTTCCTCCCAATCGACAGTATGCTTACTAATTAGCCGAGAGTAATTCGTGGAGAAGGCTCGCGCCACAGAAAAATTGAGGAACATGGCCGCACCGGTCGCTGCGCCAAGAGATCGGCCCGCAGCGACCGGAATTCGTGTGAGTCAGGATCGGCTCAGGTGCAGCGGCGGACTGCCACGCCGTTGACGATGACGGTCTTGCAGACCTTTGCTGGTGGTTTGCGAACGACGACCGCGCCGCGTGGCCCGGCGCAGCCGGCGCGAACGACCCCGTCGGCGCAGACCGCGGCGCTGGCGGTGGTCGGTGCAAAGGTCATGCCGGCGCTGAAGGCGAACAGGGCGGATGCAATGATCAGAAAGGAACGCATATCGGACTCCTGCAGTATGAATGGCTGACGCTGAGGTTCTTGAAAATTCTTTCTCGAAAGCTTGCCTGCTACTTCTTCTCGGCCGTCGTGAGCACCTTCTTGCAGGCCGGGGTGATCTTGTCGCTCTCCTTGGCGAGGCAGGCGATGATCCGTCCGCCGCCCGGCGTCACGCCCTTGCAGAATTTTTCGTAGTCGCCCATGCAGGCGCTGCGCTGTTCGGCGGTCAGTTCCTGGGCGAAGCCGGTCTGGATAATACAAAGCAGGGCGGTGACGGTCATGATGACGCGTAGCATCGGTTTTCCTCTCGTCGTGGCGGCCGTCGAGTTGACTATCCGCGGATCAAGCAGGCCGCCTTCTTGCTTCTTGATCTCGGACCCGCTGTAGTGAAAGCCCATTTATTGTCGCAGGGAAAATCCGAGGAAAATTCATGGCGCAGGTCAGGGCCAAATGGCTGGCGTTCTATTCCGAACGTGTCGAGCCGGTCTCCAGGGAAATATTCTCTCACGTCGAAAAGATGATTATCGGGACGCTGATCGTATCGGCCGGCGCCCACGTCTCCAGCACCGAACCATCGATCGTTCTGTTCGGCTATCTGCGCCATGGCCTGATCGGCCGCGGCGTCATGCTGTTCGGCGCCGTGCTCCTGTTGCTGAATTTCCTCGACGGCCTTTATAAGCTTGCAAAGCTGAACTGGCACGTTGCCTACCAAATCGTGATGACGATCTTTTACGTCGCCCTGTCGGTGAGGCTTATCCAGCTCATCCTGGCCTTTCGCGGAGAATAGCCGGCGCGACTTACTGCGCGGCGAACTGCGCCAGCACATCCTTGCATGCGGGCGAAAGCTGCGCGGCATTGGTCGCGAGGCACTGCACGATGCGACCGCCGCCGGGCGCCACGCCGCCGCATATCGAACGGACGTCGGTGCCGCACGCTGACCGCAGCACGAACAGTTCTTCGCGCGGCCGCATCGGCCGCAGCACGATCACCGTTGGTGCCGCCGGAGCAGCGGTCGCCGCCGGAGTCGCTGCAACCGCCGGTGCTGCCGCACCACCGCTGCCGGCGGCGGCGACAGCGCTGGCGCAACCGGCAGAGAGTTTCGCCTTGTTCTTCTCCAGGCATTGCAGGGCCGGTGCGCCGCCGGTCGGAACGCCCTTGCAGACCTTCGGATAGTCGGAGCGGCAGGCGCTGCGGATGGCGGAAACCTGCGCGCTGGTCGGCTGTCCGGCAGCGGCCTTCGGCTCGGCGGATTTGGGCGCCGCCGTCGTCGCAGCCGCTGCAGGTTTGGCCGGCGCGGCTTCGGCAGGCTTGGCAGCCGCAGGCGCGGCCGGCGCTTCGACGGCGCGCACCGCGCTCTGGCAACTCGACGAGAGGCTCGACATGTTCTTCTGCAGGCATTGCAGCGATGCCTCGCCGCCGGGCGGCACGCTGGAGCAATGCGCCATGTAATCGGAACGGCATTGCGCCTTGATGGCGTCGCGCTGGGCCTGGCTCGGCGCTTGCGCCAACGCGGTGGTTGCGAACATGGCGACGACCGCCAGCGACGGCACAAGCTTCGCCGCACGTGTCAACGTGTTGGTCATTTTTGGAAATCCTTTTGTCGTCGCAGGAAGCCGTCGCTTCAATCGAACTAAATCTTGAATGTAACTGCAGCAATAAATTCGGGCAGGGCGCATCATTTTCGGTTTCCGGTTCCACTGCAAGCGGATTGTTGCTATTTTTATGGGATGGCGGAAAGCCGGTTTTTCAATCAAGGCCTTTTGCAGAACAAAAAACGTATTGAGGCAAGAAAAATGAAGGCTTCGCGTTCGCCTGCACGCTCGAGACCAACCAGCGCCGCCGGACAAAAAGGCGTCATCGTCGGCCGCGCGGCTTTTGCCATTGCCGCATTCGGCGTCTTAAGTGCCTGCGAACAAAATGCTTTTGTTCCGCCGCCGCCGCCGAAAGTCGAGGTTGCGGTGCCCGTGCAGGGATCGTTCACGCGTTATCTGGAAGCGACCGGCAACACAGCGCCGGTCAAGAGCGTCGATCTCGTCGCGCGCGTGCAGGGATTTCTGCAGTCGATCGAATACAAGGACGGCGCCTTCGTGAAGGAAGGCACGCCGCTGTTCACGATCGAGCCGGAAACCTACAAGCTGAAGCTCGAACAGGCGCAGGCGGCTGAGACCGGCGCGCAGGCGACGCTGCGGCAGGCCGAGGCGGACTTCAAGCGCCAGCAGGATCTGGTGCAGCGGCAGGCCGTTTCCCAGGCCACGCTGGATACCTCCACGGCGACGCGCGACAACGCGCAGGCAAGCCTGCTGCAGGCCCAGGTCAACACCAAGATCGCGGCGGTCAATTACGGCTATACCCATGTGGCCGCGCCGTTCGACGGCGTCGTCAGCGCGCATCTCGCCTCCGTCGGCGAACTCGTCGGGGCGTCGTCGCCGACGCAGCTTGCCACCATCGTGGCGCTCGATCCGATCTGGGTGAATTTCAACGTCAACGAACAGGACGTGCTGCGGATCCGCGCGGAGGCCCGCCGGCGCGGGATGACGGCGGACGATCTCAGGCAGTTGCCGATCGAAGTCGGATTGCAGACGGAGACCGGCTTTCCGCACAAGGGCAGGCTCGACTACGCCGCCGTGACGCTCAACCAGTCGACCGGCACGCTTCCGGTGCGCGGCGTGTTGCCCAATTCCGACCGCGCCTTGCTGCCGGGCTTCTTCGTGCGCGTTCGCGTGCCGATCGACCGGGAGCAGAACGCGCTGTTCGTGCCTGACGTGGCGCTCGGCGCCGACCAGGCCGGACGCTATCTGCTGGTCGTGAACGCCGAGAATGTCGTCGAGCAGCGCAAGGTCCGGGTCGGGCCGCTGCAGGACGGCGGCCTGCGCGTGATCGAGGAAGGCCTCAAGCCCGACGATCGCGTCGTCACCGCCGGACTGTTGCGGGCGATTCCCGGCCAGAAGGTCGATCCGCAACTGAAGAAGATCGAAGCGTCGTCGGCTGCGGCCAGGTAGGAGCCGGCCATGATTTCGAAGTTCTTCATCGAGCGGCCCGTCCTTTCCAACGTCATCGCGATCCTGATGATCCTGATCGGCGGCGTCTGCCTGTTCCGCCTCGCCGTCGCGCAATATCCCGACGTCGTGCCGCCGACGGTGCAGGTCACCACGCGCTATCCCGGCGCCAGCGCGAAAACCGTGATCGATACCGTGGCGCTGCCGATCGAGCAGCAGGTCAATGGCGTCGAGGACATGCTCTACATGCAGTCCTACAGCGGCGCTGACGGCACCTATACGCTGACGGTGACGTTCAAGATCGGTACCGACCTGAACTTCGCGCAGGTGCTGGTGCAAAACCGCGTGTCGAGCGCGCTTTCGCAACTGCCGCAATCGGTGCAGAGCCAGGGCGTCACGGTGCAGAAGCGGTCGACGGCGATCCTGCTGTTCGTTACGCTGAGCTCACCGAAGGCGACCTATGACAGCCTGTTCCTGAGCAACTACGCCACCATCAACATTCGCGACGAGCTGTCGCGTCTGCCCGGCGTCGGCAACGTCACCGTGTTCGGCGCCGGCCAGTACTCGATGCGGGTCTGGCTCGATCCGAACAAGCTCTATGCGCGCAGCCTGATGCCGCAGGACGTCATCTCCGCGATCCAGCAGCAGAGTCAGCAGGTCACCGCGGGCCAGGTCGGGGCGCCGCCGACGCCGGCGGGGCAGGCGTTCCAGTATACGCTGAACGTCAGCGGACGGCTCGCCGAGCCCGGCGAGTTCGAGAACGTGGTGGTCAAGACCGGCACCAGCGGCGACGTCACGCGCGTGCGGGATGTCGGCTGGGTCGAGCTTGGCGCCCAGACCTACAGCCAGGCGTTCTCGCTCAACAACAAGCCGTCGACCGGCATCGGCGTGTTCCAGTCGCCCGGCGCCAACGCGCTCGAGGTCCAGCAGGCCGTCGAGAAGAAGATGCAGGAGCTGGCGAAGGCGTTTCCGCAGGACGTGACCTACGATACGCCGTTCGACACCACCAAGTTCGTCTCGGAATCGATCAACGAGGTCTACAAGACGCTGATCGAGGCCGGTCTGCTCGTTCTCGTCGTGATCCTGATCTTCCTGCAGGACTGGCGCGCGATGCTGGTGCCGGCGACCACGGTGCCGGTGACGATCATCGGCGCCTTCGCGGCGATGGCGGCGCTCGGCTTCACGGTCAATATCTCGACCCTGTTTGCGATCGTGCTGGCGATCGGCATCGTGGTCGACGACGCCATCGTCGTGGTCGAAGGCGCCGCGCACAATATCGAGAAGGGCATGTCCGGACACGACGCCGCGATCAGCGCGATGGACGCGCTGTTTGCGCCGATCGTCGGCA
This sequence comes from Pseudomonadota bacterium, assembly GCA_023422775.1. Lineage (GTDB taxonomy): Bacteria > Pseudomonadota > Alphaproteobacteria > Rhizobiales > Xanthobacteraceae > Bradyrhizobium. The sequence goes on along the minus strand of JAFAGM010000120.1, from coordinate 67,112 downwards.
TCACGCTGGTCCTGATCTCGGTGTTCCTGCCCTCGGCGTTCCTGCCGGGACTGACAGGCCAGATGTATGCGCAGTTCGCGCTGGTCATTGCCGCAACGGCGCTGCTGAGCGCCGTCAACGCGGCAACGCTCAAGCCGACGCAGTGCGCGCTGTGGTTGCGCCAGCCGGCGCCGCCGGAGCAGCGCAACTTCTTCTATCGCGGCTTCAATGCGGTCTATAACCGCGTCGAGGCCTGGTACAGCCGGCTGATCAGCCGGCTGGTCGCGCACAGCGGCATTTCCGTCGTTTGCGCGCTGATCCTGATCGCCATCGGCGGCTACGGCCTGTCGCGGGTGCCGACCGGGTTCATTCCGATCGAGGACCAGGGCTATCTGCTGGTCGCCGTGCAATTGCCCGACGGGGCGGCGCTGGACCGGACCCAGAAAGTGCTGACCCGGGTCAGCGAGATAACCGCCAAGACCCCGGGCGTCGATCAGGTGATCACCATTGCCGGCATCTCCGCGCTGGACAATTCCTCCAGCCTTGCCAACGCGGGCGTTGCCTATCTGATCCTGAAAGAGTGGAGCGCGCGCGGCAAGGGCGAGGATCTGCGGTCGCTGTTCGTCGGGTTGAACGAAAAACTCTCCGTTATCGAGGAGGCGCAGATCCTGGTGGTGCCGCCGCCGCCGATCCAGGGCATCGGCAATGCCGCCGGTTTTGCGATGCAGGTCCAGCTCCGCGACGGCAATTCCGACTACAGCAAGCTGCAGGCGATCACGAGCGCGATCGTCGCCAATGCGTCGTCGCAGAGCGCGCTGCAGCGGGTGAGTTCGCCGTTCCGCTCGATGGTGCCGCAGTTCGACATCGAGGTGGACCGCACCAAGACCCAGACGCTGCACGTCACGACCGACCAGATCTTCTCGACGCTGTCGTCCTACATGGGTTCGAGCTTCATCAACCAGTTCAACAAGTTCGGCCGCACCTTCCAGGTCTATGCGCAGGCGGATGCGCAATTCCGCCTGACGCCGGCCGACATCCAGAACATGATGGTGCGCAACAGCAATGGCGACATGATCCCGATCGGCACGGTGGCGAAGATCACGCCGGCGGTGGGTCCGTCGCTGATCAGCCTGTACAATCTCTATCCTGCCGCAACCGTCATCGGCCTGCCGGCCACCGGCTACAGTTCCGGCCAGTCGATGAAGCTGATGGAAGAGATCGCCGACAAGACCCTGCCGCCGAACACCGGCTTCGAATGGACGGCGATGTCGTACCAGGAGAAGGTCGTCGGCGGCCAGATCTACTGGGCGTTCGGCCTTGCGCTGCTGCTCGTCTATCTCGTACTGGCCGGGCAATATGAAAGCTGGCTCGCGCCGATATCGGTCATTCTCGCGGTGCCGCTGTCGCTGCTCGGTCCGACGATTGTGCTGACGGGACTGCGGATCGAGAACAATCTCTATACGCAGATCGGCATCATCCTGCTGATCGCGCTGTCGGCCAAGAACGCCATCCTGATCGTCGAGGTGGCGCTCGAACTGCATGTGCGCGACCGCAAGCCGCTGCTGGAATCCGCGGTCGCGGCGGCGCGGGCGCGGTTCCGGCCGATCCTGATGACGTCGTTCGCCTTCATCCTCGGCGTCGTTCCGCTGGTGCTGGCGACCGGTGCCGGCGCCAATGCGCGGAAGTCGATCGGCATCACGGTGTTCTCCGGCATGCTGGCGTCGACGTGTCTGGCGGTGCTGTTCGTGCCGACGTTCTTCGTCGTGATCCAGCGCTTCGAGAACTGGCTGAAGGAGCGGAAGGCGAAGAAGGCCGGCGCGGCGGTAACGCAGGCGCACTAAATCGTAGTCGTAGGGTGAGCAAAGCGAAGCGTGCCCACCATCTCACAGCGCCATCGGTGATGGAGGATGGGCACGTCGCTTACGCTCCTTTGCCTACCCTGCGAAGCCAGACCTCATCCTGAGGAACGCGTCTTCGCGCGTCTCGAAGGATGAATGGCACCTGAGGGGCCGCATGGTTCGAGACGGCGCTGCGCGTCTCCTCACCATGGGGGTCTCACTGCTACACCCTCACCATCCGCTTGCCGCGGTTTTCCCCGGCGAGCAGTCCGATCAGCGCCTTCGGCGTGTTCTCGATGCCGTCGATGACGTCCTCCTGCACCTTCAGCTTGCCGGAGGCCACCCACGACTGCAGGTCAGCCAGCGCGGCGGCGCTCTGGTCCATGTAGTCCATCACGATGAAGCCCTGCATGGTGAGGCGCTTCACCACGATCTGGCCGGGCACGCCGCGCGGGCCGTGGGCCGACGGCACGCCGTCATACTGCGAGATCGCGCCGCAGCAGGCGATGCGGCCGCGATTGTTCATCAGCGAGATGCAGGCTTCGAGAATGTCGCCGCCGACATTGTCGAAATAGACGTCGATGCCCTTCTGCGCCGCCGCCCGCAGCGCCTTGTAGGTCGCGCCGTCCTTGTAGTCGACCGCGGCGTCGAAGCCGAGTTCGGAAGTGAGCCAGTGGCATTTGTCCTTGCCGCCGGCGATGCCGATGACCTTGCAACCCTTGATCTTCGCAATCTGCCCGACGATCGATCCGACCGAGCCGGCCGCTGCCGACACGACCACCGTCTCGCCTTCCCTGGGCTTGCCGACATGCAGCAGGCCGAAATAGGCGGTGAGGCCGGCGATGCCGTACACGCTCAAGAGATGCGTCATCGGCTCCAGCTTCGGCATCTTGTTCAGATGCTTCGCCGGTACCGCGGCGTAATCCTGCCAGCCGGTATCGCCGAACACGAGATCGCCAGGCGCAAGTCCCGCCGCTTTCGACGAAACGACTTCGGCAATGCTGCCGCCCGCCATCACGGTGTTGGCTTCCACCGCGGCGCGGTAGGTGGCGCCGTGCATCCATGCCCGGTTGGCAGCGTCGAGTGAAATGTAGCGCGTCCGCACCAGCACCTCACCGTCCTTCGGCTCGGGTACGGTGCCTTTGACCATCTTGAAGTGCTCGGGCCCCAGTTTGCCGGTGGGCTTCTCGACCAGCAGGATTTGACGATTGACGGCGTCGCTCATGGTGTTCTCTCCCTATGGCGTTGTCGGTTATGCTCTCGTTTGGCCAAACACTTTATCCAGCGCGGCGCTGTATGCCGCAAAGACCAGCTCGGGATGCGATCCGCTGAGCGCTTCCATCATGACGCCCGAATTGATTTCGAGAATCTTCCAGGAGCCTTCGACCTGCACGACGTCGATCGATCCGAAGCGAATGTTGATGGCGCCGGCTGCTCTCCGCGCAATCTCGACGCAGGCGTCCCGATCGGCGCCTTGCTCCAGCAGGACGGGCTGTGCGCCGGAATCGAGATTGTGCCGCCAGCTCACGACGCGGCGCTGGCCCGGCGGCGGTATCGAATCAAGCCCGGCATTGTCCGGGCTTTCGGAAGCGCTGGTGAGGACGCTGGCCCGCTTCGCATGTGGCGTTCCCGCGAGCACCAGCTCCAGCACCGAACGCTTGCCATCGCCCACGACCGACGGGCGCTGCTTGCTGTAGGCCACGATGGGCCGATCGTCGAGAATGACCACCCGGATCTCCTGCTCAATCTCCACGTAGGGGGAAATCGCCAGGCTCTGGTTCGAAGCGAAGATCCGATGAGCGGCGATTTCGAGATCCGATTCCGTCAGGACCTTGTGGACCGATTTTCCGCTGGTGCCGTCATTCGGCTTCAGGACAAGGCCGGCCGGATGATCCTTGATCAGGTGGAGCATGCGTTCCCACGATCGCTGTGGGGGAACGTATTGGTAAAGCGACGGGTTCAGGAACAGCGTGTGCGGGATGCACGGGATATCGGCAAGCTGCAAGACCTCCGAGGTGGCGGCCTTGTCATTGGCAATGCGATGCGCGACCGCGCTGTTCAGGCCGAGGTCATAGCCGAACGCAAGCTGCCGCTGCGAGCCGCGTTGCATGATGATGACCCAGCCCTGCGACCTGAGTTCGACCGATACGTTGTTTCGGGCGCAGTATTGCCGGACGGCGTCCACGAATACGCGCTGGCTGTTGAGCATTTACCCATCTCGTAAACTAGAGGAATTCCACAAACCCGCAGAGTAATTTATTGCCAGAACACTGCCGAATTCAGCAAGTTAATTGCGTTACGGGACGTTAACGAAGTCGATCGAACCATTTTGCAAAATGGGGCGACAGCCATTCCGAGTTTTCGATTGTGCTGTAGGTCATATTGACTATCTGTCTGCCGTGCGCAAATGACGCGCCACTTCGCCGATGATTTCGCAGACTTTTGGCACTTCGAGGCCGAGGACCGAAACGTTCTATACCGAGACGTCAGGAAAAACGAAAACACATGAGCGCGTTCTATAAAGAGAAAGTTCTTTCCGTTCGCCACTGGACCGATACGCTGTTCAGCTTCACCGCCACGCGCGATACCGGCTTCCGCTTCCAGAACGGCCAGTTCGCGATGATCGGTCTCGAGATCGAGGGCCGGCCGCTGCTGCGCGCCTACAGCATGGCGAGCGCCAATCACGAGGAAGAACTCGAATTCTTCTCCATCAAGGTCGCGGACGGGCCGCTGACCTCGAAGCTGCAGAAGATCCGCGAGGGCGACGAAATCCTGGTCGGCCGCAAGGCGACCGGCACGCTGATCACTGATAACCTGATCCCGGGCAACCGCCTGCTGCTGCTGTCCACCGGCACGGGCCTCGCGCCGTTCGCGAGCCTGATCAAGGACCCCGACGTCTATGACCGCTTCGAGACCATCGTGCTCGTGCACGGTTGCCGGCAGGTCTCCGAGCTTGCTTATGGCGAACAGCTCGTCGCCAAGCTGCGTGACGACGAGATGTTCGGACCGCTGCTGTCGGAGAAGCTGCTGTACTACCCGACCGTGACCCGCGAGCCGTTCCGCAACCGCGGCCGCATCACCGACCTGATCTCGTCCGAGCAGTTGTTCAACGACATCCACCAGTCGCCACTGAATATCGAGACCGACCGCATCATGATGTGCGGCAGCCCGGGCATGCTGGAAGAACTGAAGCAGATGTTCGAGTCCGGGGGCTTCGTCGAAGGCAGCGGCAGCAAGCCCGGCCATTTCGTGATCGAAAAGGCGTTCGTCGAGCGCTGATAAGTCTCCGTCATTCCGGGATGGTCCGAAAGACCAGACCTCAGATGTGCAATTGCACATCGGGGAATCTCGAGATTCCGGGTTCGATGCTTCGCATCGCCCCGGAATGACGGGAGCCTCGGTAGCACTCCCCATTCCCCCATTGCTATAACCACTCCCTAACGCCGCGCGCCCATCTCCGACGCGGCGATATCGGGAGTAACCACGCGTGTCGGTACGCGACCAGATCGGGCGAACGAAGACCGCCTTCGTGCTCGCGGGCGGCGGGAGCTTTGGCGCCATTCAGGTCGGCATGCTGCAGTCGCTCGCCGCCCACGGCGTCGCCGCGGACATGGTCGTCGGCTCCAGCGTCGGCGCGCTGAACGGCGCCTTCTATGCCGGCGATCCGACGCTCGATGGCGTCAGGCGGCTGGCTGCCATCTGGCGCGGCCTGAAGCGGAACGACGTTTTTCCGATGAACTGGCGTACGGTGCTGAGCTTTCTGTGGCGCCGCGACTTCCTGATCCCTCACGACGGCATTCGCAGGCTGATCGAGGACCACATCCCCTATCGCAATCTGGAGGATGCGAAGCTGCCGGTGCACATCGTCACGACAGACATCATCTCCGGCGACAGCGTCGTGCTGTCGGAAGGCTCGACTGCGGAGGCGATCGTGGCCTCCACCGCCATCCCCGGCGCGTTCAGCCCGATCCACTACAAGGATTACTATCTCGCTGACGGCGCAATCTCCAGCAACACGCCGATTCAGGTCGCCGTCAAGAAAGGCGCGCGGCGCCTCATCATCCTGCCGACCGGGCACGCCTGCGCGACGCAGGCGCCGCCGGTGGGCGCGGTCGCGAACGCGCTGCACGCCCTGACGCTCCTGATTGCCCGGCAATTGGTCAGCGAACTCGAAGCCCTCGAACCTGATATCGAGTATTTCGTCGTGCCGCCGCTATGCCCATTGGCGGGTTCTCCGTACGATTTCTCGCGGACGGCAGATCACATCGACCGCGCGATTTCGACCACCGACGCATGGCTGGGCCAGCATGGCCTGCAACAGGGCAGGATTCCGCACGAGATGCGACCGCACAGCCACTGAACCGCGGCAGGCCGTGCGCTGCACTGCAAAAGGCGGTCCCGATCGATCGGGAAACGGTGGCAAGTGTTCCGGCAGATATTTTTGGCGTTCGTTGTCACATCCGCGAATATCCGCCCGTATATCGTATGGCGCTTGCTCCATCGGTTGGACTAAGCTGCGGGCCGGCAGGAATAATTGGCCGAGAGGGATTCTATGGAAACGCTGCTGCTTCCGTTCTCGCCACGCTACATCATCCTGACGATCTGCGCCGTCGTCACGGCTTTGCTGGTCGGCATCGGGATATTCGATGCCAAGGTCAAGGTCTGGGAATTGCTCGCGATCCCGATTTTCATCTTTGGCGCGCTCACGCTGCTCGGCATTCGCGATCTCACCCAGAAGAACCACGCCGTCCTGCGCAACTATCCGATCTCGGCGCATATCCGCTTCCTGCTCGAAGAGATCAGGCCGGAGATGCGGCAATATTTCTTCGAGAGCGAGAAGGACGGCATGCCGTTTTCCCGCGACACCCGCGCGCTGGTCTATCAGCGCGCCAAGATGGTGCTCGACAAGCGGCCGTTCGGCACCCAGGAGGACGTCTATCGCGACGGCTACGAATGGCTGCACCATTCGATGCTGCCGAAGCCGCGCGCCGTCGAGCAGTTTCGCGTCACCATCGGCGGCCCCGATTGCACCAGGCCATACTCGGCCTCGGTCTTCAACATCTCCGCGATGAGTTTCGGCGCGCTCAGCCCCAACGCGGTGCGGGCGCTGAATGCGGGTGCGAAGAAGGGCGGCTTTGCCCATGACACCGGCGAAGGCGGCGTCAGCCCCTATCACCGCGAAAACGGCGGCGACATCATCTGGGAAATCGGCTCGGGCTATTTCGGCTGCCGCAACCGCGACGGTTCGTTCAATCCGGAGGAATTTGCCCGCATCGCCAGCGACCATCAGATCAAGATGGTCGAACTCAAGGTGAGCCAGGGCGCCAAGCCCGGGCATGGCGGGGTTCTCCCGGCGGCCAAGGTCTCCGAGGAGATCTCCAAGATTCGCGGCGTTCCCATGGGCGAGGATTGCATTTCGCCGGCCACCCATCGCGCCTTCTCGACGCCGCTGGAAATGATGGTCTTCATCGGCGAGATGCGGCGACTGTCCGGCGGCAAGCCCGCCGGGTTCAAGCTATGTGTCGGTCACCCCTGGGAATTCCTGGCCATCTGCAAGGCGATGCTGGAGACCGGGATATATCCCGATTTCATCGTGGTCGACGGCAATGAAGGCGGCACCGGTGCTGCGCCGCTGGAATTCATGGACCATCTCGGCATGCCGATGCGCGAGGGCGTCAATTTCGTTCACAACGCGCTGATCGGCATCAATGCCCGCGACCGCATCAAGATCGGCGCCGCCGGCAAGATTGCCACCGCATTCGACATGGCGCGCGCGATGGCGATCGGCGCCGACTGGTGCAATTCGGCGCGCGGCTTCATGTTCGCGCTCGGCTGCATCCAGTCGCTGAGCTGCCATACTGACCGGTGCCCGACCGGCGTGACCACCCAGGATCCGCTTCGCGCGCGGGCGCTTGTCGTGCCGCTCAAGATCGAGCGGGTCTACAGCTATCACCACGCTACCCTGCACGCCCTGTCAGAGCTTATCGCTGCGGCGGGGCTTGAACATCCGCGGCAATTGCGGCCGATCCATTTCTCGCAGCGGTCCTCCACCAACGATACGTTGTCCTATGCGAAACTCTATCCGTCGCTGCGTCCGGGTGAGTTGATCGAAGGCACTCAGGATCCGCGGTTCCATGACGCCTGGGCGGTGGCGCGCGCGGATTCGTTCCAGCCGGCGGGATAGGGGCGTCGCAGTTGCGGCATTTGCGCGCGCTTTTGGCTTTAGGGACGAATGACTATCTAGCAAGGTCACTGTCTTCCGGGGAATGGAACCCACAAGAATAATGCTTTACGTCGAACTCGGGATCGTGACGGTCCTGATCGTCATCAACGGCTTGCTGGCAATGTCCGAGCTCGCCATCGTTTCGTCGCGGCCGGCACGACTTGCGGCGCTGGTCGAGAAGAACGTCAGGGGTTCCCGCCGTGCATTGGCCCTGGCGTCCGATCCCGGCAAGTTTCTTTCGACGGTTCAGATCGGCATTACCCTCATCGGCGTCCTGTCCGGCGCGTTTTCCGGCGCCACGCTCGGTCAGCGGCTGACGGCCCTGCTGATCGAGGCCGGATGGTCGCAAGGCGTGGCGGATGCCGTCGGCGTCGGCACCGTCGTCACGGTCATCACCTACGCATCCCTCATCATGGGTGAACTGGTGCCGAAGCAGATTGCGCTCCGCGATCCGGAATCGGTGGCGGTGCGGGTGGCGCCGTTCATGACGCTGCTTGCGAAGATCTCCGCACCTGCTGTGTGGCTCCTCGATCGATCCGGCAAAGCCCTGCTGTGGCTGCTGGGTCACCGTGGTGAGGCCGGCGAGAAGGTGAGCGAGGACGAAATCCGCACGCTGGTCGTCGAAGCCGAAAACGCCGGCGTGCTCGAACCGGGGGAAAAAGAGATGATCGCCGGCGTGATGCGTCTCGGCGATCTTCCCGTCGGCGCGGTCATGACGCCCCGGCGCGAGGTCAGCATGATCGATCTCTCCGACACGTCCGAGGAGATCCGGTCGGCGCTGGCGGCCAGCACCCATTCCCGCTTCGTGGTTTTCGATGAGGATGCCGACGCCGCGCTCGGAATCGTCAATGCCAAGGACATCCTGGACAGCTATCTTTCGAGGCAGGAGCCCGACATACGCAAGCTCGTCCGCCCAGCTCCGGTGATTCCCGAATTCCTCGACGCGAGGGATGTCGTGGCGGTGCTGCGGGACTCCGCGGTCCATATGGGACTGGTGCATGACGAGTACGGCGTGTTCCAGGGCGTGGTGACGAGCGCAGATATCCTCGAAGCGATCGTCGGCGGCTTTCACACCGAAGAGGGCCCGCCGGAAGAGGCGGCCGTGAAGCGCGACGACGGGTCGTATTTGATCTCGGGATGGATGCCCGCCGTGGAGTTCGCCTCGCTGCTCCAGATTGTGCTGCCGGCGTCGCGTTCCTACCAGACGGTTGCGGGTTTCCTGCTCAGCCATTTCGGCAGGATACCCGATGTCGGAAATCGCGTTGATGTCGATGGCTGGCGCTTCGAGGTTCTCGATCTCGACGGCCGGCGCATCGACAAGGTATTGGCCGTCCGGATGGATAACGCCGTCTCCGGCAGAGCGGCCTGATGCCTAGAACTCGCCATGGAAGCGGCCGGTGAAGATGTGTACCGGGCCGCGGTCGGCGTTGTAGGCGGGGTTGGTGATGAACTGGTAATCGGCGGTGAGCGTGAAGTTCCTGTCGATGGCGTAGGCGTAGTAGGTCTCGAGGATTCGTTCGTTGCTGTAGTTCAGACGGCCGTCGCCGATCAGCAGGCCCAGACCGCCGGCCGCCAGGAAATCGCGGTGTGCGCCGGACAGTCCGTTGACTGCGCCGCCCAGGCCGAACGTATCGCTCGGCCGTCCCCAATGGCTGCCCTTGACGGACAGGCCTGCCGAGACGCTGCGATCAATGTCGGTAAAGGACAGGATTTGGTTTCGGCCGTCGTTCCAGTTCGCGCGGGCGAACACCCCGACGTCCGTCAGGAGCTGTTGCTCCGCGTTGACGTAGAATCCGTATTTGACATTCTGGCGCTGGATGTCCGTCATGACGGCGTTGATATCGAGCGCCGGGTCCGCCGCGCTGATCGCCACCGCGGTTCGGTAGTTGCCGGTATTGCCGCGATTGGCAAACATGCCGAGCCGCAATTTACCGGGCTGGTCGAACACGCTGTGACGCTCTTCGAATTCGACCACCGCGCCACCGGTCTTGAAGGTGAGGATATCGCTGTTGGGAGCGGACGGCACCTGGAACAGGCCGGCGCGCACCGTCCAATCCTTGCGGTTGAGTTCGACGACGGCACCGCGGGTAAAGCCGGGGAGGTCGGCCGGAAAATCGTAGGCGGCCGACGACCACATTGCCCAGTTCATGAAATCCACGCGTGGATCTTTTGCGTAGGAATTGCCGTCAAAGAAATCGCCGACCGCGAATCGTCCGACACTTACCGTGACCCGGTCGATGTCGAGCTTCCCCGGCAACTGGTTGGCCGCATCGGCCACTTCTTCCTGTTCGCCTCCCAGCCCGAACGTCTGCCGGAACAAATAGCGCTGTGCGCGGAATCTCGGATACTCGGCGCCGCCTTTCTGCGCTTCGCCGTTTGAAAAACCTCCCAGGCCCAATGTGCCGCCGATTCCGAAGCCCTGCGCAAGCTCCGGATTGAAATAGAGTTCCCCGCCATCCCACAGTCGCCATCCGAGAAAGGCTCCGACCGTCCAGGTTTCCCGCACGCGTCCGGTGCCGGGCAGGCTGTTCGTGCCTTGATACGGCGAGCGGAAGCTCGGATAGCCCTGCGATATGAAGGTGGTTTGCGCGTGGACGTTCCAGTCCCTGGATGTGGGAGGGGTGAGTGGCTTGATGGCGTAGTCGCCTGACGCCGCCGGACCCGGCCCGTCCCAGATCTTGTAGTTCAATCCCACCTTGACGGTGTGGATCTTCGGGTCGACCGCGACTTCCGGCAGCGGTACGTCCGCAAGCCCGTAGGTCCGGGCGCCCAGGTCGATGTAGCCGTATTCGAGTTTTGCACTCCATCTGGCGTCGGCAGCATATTCGACGCCGGCGCCTGCGGTCCAGCCGGGCGGGGCACGTCCGCGTTCCGAAAGCACGCTGCCGTCGGCATCATTGACGTCAACGCGCGTCCGGGCCCAGGCAACGCCGCCGGTCACGTAGGGCAGCAGCGCTCCGAATGCGTACCCGACACGACCGCGGGCCGTGGCAATGTAGTCGAAGCTGGTGTTGAAGGGGGCCGGCACAAGCGGTGCGCGATCGAGCGTGCTCAGGAACGAGACATCGACCTCCGTGCCCAGTACCAGATTGTTCGGGAGCTGAAAGTTGTAGCCGGCCTGAAAGCCGCCGATCAGGCCGGTGATGCTGTGGGGAAAGAATACGCCTTGCAGCGGCAGGGGATTGGTATTGGGGCCCAAGCTGCCGCCGCCGTAGCCGGCATGACCGCCGAGATAGAAGCCGGTCCAGCTATGGACGGCTTGGAGCGCCGGCGCCTTCAATGGCATGTCGGCTGCGCTGGCGGCCCCCTCGACTGCGAGCAGGCTCAGGCCCACGCTTGCCAACACACATTTCGGGGTGCGGCTGCGGCCGTTCACGATGCGGGTACTTTCGACGCCAACATCCCGGCGGTCTCTCTCATCACGGCAGATTTTCCGGCGCGCTGCCAGCCAGGATTGCAAGTCATCAACACCGTCGCCGGGATTTGGATTCCCACGGCTTCCGTTCTGCGTCAGATCGGACAGCTCCTTTTTATTGCAAGTAGTTCGCAATAACCAGAAGGTGCCCGTAAATGCAGTTAGATGGCATCGTTGCGTGACGCTGGTGCAACATCGCCGGATGTTTTCGCGGGCGGATGTTGTCGGTGTCTGAAAAAGTTGACCCGCCCGGGGGGGACAGCCGGGCGGGTCGGGGTCGGCACGAGGTGGATGAGGCGCCCGTGCCGGACGCAGGATCCACGGTTAAAGAGAAGCGCTTTCGGATCTTGAAATGGCTTGCTTGAAGAAGTCGCTTCTCAAACAGAGACCAAGTCAGCCGAACGAAGATCAATAAGAGCAGGTACGGACGCGGCCGATGTAGTTGCCGAAGGCGTCGAACTGGCGAACCCAGCCGCAGCGGCGATAGCCGTCGTAGTAGTAGCCGGGGCCCGAGGCCGCGATCGCGGTGCCGATGACGGCGGCGCCAACGAGGCCGGCTCCGTAACCCCAGTGCAGCGGCTTGGCCTGCGCCTGGCTGGTGGAAGCGATTCCGCCGGTAACGGCAAGGGTAGCGAGAGCGACAGCGGCAATCTTGGTCTTGATCGACATGGTAAACTCCATCCTTGTTTCAGCGGCCATTGTGGTCCGCATGCCGAGTTGGACGGAGCGCCTTCGAAGGCGGTTCGATAAGGCGGCCGAAAATATGGTTTCGTCGATTATTTCTTAGATATTTCAGTTGGTTAAGGGCTGAAATATCAACGTGGCACGCCGCGAAGAAACAATTCCGGATCGAATTTTTCGACATCGTCGAGCAATTCGCAGAACGCGCGCGCGCCGTGATCGATCAGCTTTTCGCCTTTCTCCGCGGAAGCCTGGGTGGCGTCGCCGACGGCGCCGCTTTCATGCAGGTCCTGCGTCTGCCACGCGAAGGGCACGGGGCGATGGGTAGAGAGCCAGCGAAATTTCTTCTCCATCGCGATGCTTGCGGGATGAAAATTGGCGATCGCCTCTTTTCGCACCGTGTGCGGATATCGCGCCAGCATGATCGAGGTCTCGACGGCCCCGCCGTGGATGCCGTGGCGCAGTTCTTCCGCCGAGAACAATCCATCCGGCGCGCCGAAGCGCGACCAGTTGGTGGTGACGGCAAGAAGCCCGTGATGCGCGCGCAATTCCTGCGCCACCAGCGACATCGCGGCGCTGTTGCCGCCATGGCTCGTCACCATCACGAGCTTCCTTACACCGGCACGCGCCACGCTTTCGCCGAGGGCCGTCCATTCCTTCAGGGCCACGTCGACCGGCAGCGTCTGCGTGCCGGGAAAGTCGATATGTTCGGTGGAAACGCCGACCGGCTGCAGCGGAAGGAAGGTGACGGGAGCCTCCGCAGGCAGCATTTCACGCACCCGCGCCAGATAGGCTTCGCCGATCAGGACATCGGTTTCGAACGGCAGATGCGGACCATGCTGCTCGGTGGCCGCCAGCGGCAGCACCGCGATCCAGCGCGCGGTCTCGCTGCTCCCGATCTCAGGCCAGCGGATGTCGGTCCAGTCGCGGGGCGGAACAGGGGAAGCCATCGAGCGAAGCGTTTCTTTGAATGAAATTGCAGGGTAGTTTGTTGGCCATTCCGGGAACCTCTCCCGGGGGACGTGATCCACGTCCATAGCCTCCTATCATGGGCCAGAACGAGCGACGGAGTCCAACCATGAACCCGGCCTTTTTGCCGCGAGCGTTAACCGCAGGCCTGCTGACGCTGGTTGCGTGGCTGGCGCCTGTGCGCGCCGAGACCCTCGACAAGGTGTCGTTCGGGACCAACTGGGTCGCGGAGGCGGAACATGGCGGTTTCTTTCAGGCGGTGGCGGATGGCACCTACAGGAAATACGGCCTCGACGTCACCATCGTGCCGGGCGGACCGAACACCAACAACCGCATCCTGCTGGTCGCGGGCAAGCTCGACTTCTTTATGACGGCAAACTCGCTGCAATCGTTCGATGCCGTCACCAACAACGTGCCGGTGGTCGCGGTCGCCGCCATCTTCCAGAAGGACCCGCAGGTTTTCCTGACCCATCCGGAAGCCAGGATCACCAAACTCGAGGATCTCAAGCCGCTCACGCTGCTGGTGTCCAAGGAAGGTATCGCGAGCTACTTCCAGTGGCTGAAATCCGAATACGGCTTCAACGAGAGCAAGGTGAAGCCCTATACCTTCAATCCGCAGCCCTTCATCGTGAACAAGCAGAGCGCAATGCAGGGCTACGTGACCTCGGAGCCGTACGCGGTGGAGAAGGCCGCGCACTTCAAGCCCGGCGTGATCCTACTGGCCGATCATGGCTTCAACGCCTATTCGACCCTGATCGAGACGCGCCGGGACATCGTCGACAAGAACCCCGACCTGGTCCAGCGCTTCGTCGATGCCTCCGTGATCGGCTGGTACAATTACCTTTACGGCGACAACGACGCCGGCAATGCGCTGATCAAGAAGATGAACCCCGAAATGACCGACGAACTGCTCAGCTATTCCGTGGCCAAGATGAAGGAATACGGCATCGTCGATTCCGGCGACACCCTGCGTGACGGCATCGGCGCCATGAACGACGCGCGGATGGCAAGTTTCTTCGACAAGATGGTGCGGGCCGGCGTGGTTCGCCGCGACATCGATTACCGCCAGGCTTACACGCTGCGCTTCACCAACAAGGGCGTCGGACTTGATCTGCGGCCGAAGAACTGACCTGACATGGCCGAGCCCGCACTGCCCGAGATGAATCCGCGTTCCGCCGTTAGCGCCGTCCGACTGCGCGGCGCCACCAAGGTCTATGACAATGGCGTCACCGCGCTCGGGCCGCTCGATCTCGACGTGGCGCGAGGCGAGTTCGTTGCGCTGCTCGGGCCGTCGGGCTGCGGCAAATCGACCGCGCTCCGGCTGATCGCGGGGCTCAGCGCGCCGAGTTCGGGCACCGTGGACGTCACCCATCAGGCGGGCAAGGCGGATGGGCGACACCCGATCGGCTTCGTGTTCCAGGAGCCCACGCTGATGCCGTGGGCGAGCGTGCGCGACAACGTGCGGCTGCCGCTCAGGCTTGCCCATGCGCCGGCATCCGAAACGGACGGACGGGTCCGTGACGCGCTTGCGCAGGTCGGGCTCGCCGAGTTCGCCGACGCTTTCCCGCGGGAATTGTCCGGCGGCATGAAGATGCGGGTCTCGCTGGCGCGGGCCCTCGTCACCGAACCGGATATTCTCCTGATGGACGAGCCGTTTGCCGCGCTCGACGAAATCACGCGGTTTCGCCTCAACAACGACCTTCTGACGCTGTGGCGCACGCTGGGCAAGACGATCATCTTCGTCACCCATTCGGTGTTCGAGTCGGTCTATCTGTCGCAGCGGGTCATCGTGATGACGGCCCGGCCAGGTCGCATCAGCCGCGAATTCCGCATCGAGACGCGAGAGCCGCGCGGCGAGGATTTTCGCACCTCGGCCGAATACGCCGCTTACTGCCGCGAGGTCACGGGCGCGCTGGCGCCGTCCTATTCCGGACAGCCCGCGGCATGAAGTCCCTGCCAGACATCGGCCGCATGCTGCTTCCCATAGCCGTGCTCGCGGCGGGCCTCGTGCTCTGGGAACTGGTCGTCCGCGTCAACGACATTCAGCCCTATGTGCTGCCGAGCCCGCTTGTCGTGTTCCGGACGCTCGTCAACGACTGGCCGGTGCTGTCGGAATCGCTCGGCGTCACCTTGCTGACGACGCTGCAGGGCTTTGTCGCCGCGGTCGTCGGCGGGGTCGCGCTGGCGCTGTTGTTCCATCAGTCGAAATGGCTGGAGTACTCGCTGTTTCCCTATGCGGTAATACTGCAGGTCACGCCTGTCATCGCCATTGCGCCGTTGTTGCTGATCTACCTGTCGCAACAGACGGCCGTGATCGTCTGCGCCTGGATCGTCGCCTTTTTTCCCGTGCTGTCCAACACCACGCTCGGGCTGAATTCGGTCGACCGCAACCTGGCCGGGCTGTTTCAGCTTTACGGGGCGTCGCGGCTGCAGACGTTGCGGTACCTGAAACTGCCGGCGGCGCTGCCGTTCATCCTCGGCGGATTGCGGATTGCCGGCGGGCTGTCGCTGATCGGCGCCGTGGTCGCCGAGATCGCGGCGGGGGCTGCGGGTGCGGGCTCGGGTCTCGCCTTCCGGATCGCCGAATCCGGCTATCGCCTCAACATTCCCCGCATGTTCGCAGCACTTCTGCTGCTGTCCGCCGCCGGGATTGTCATCTACGGGCTCCTGGCGCTAGTTTCGCATCTGGTATTACGGCGCTGGCATGAGAGCGCGCTTGGAAAGGAAAACTGATGGCTGCCGCGAACAATCCGTCGGAAAAGATCGATCTGCTGGTTTACGGACCGATCAGGCCCATCCTCCAGAACGGCTTTTCGGATCGGTTCGTCCTGCATACGGCGGAGAGCCGTGCCGACCTCGAGCGATTGACGCCGGATGTCGTGGCGAGAATCCGCGGCATGGCGGTCACCTATCACACGGTGCCGGCCGACGCGAAAGCGCTGTCGCACTTCCCCAGGCTGGAGATGGTCGCAAGTTTCGGCGTCGGCTACGACCACGTCGATTCGGCCTACGCGCGCGAGCACAACATCGTCGTCACCAATACGCCCGACGTGCTGACCGAGGAGGTCGCCGACGTCGCGATGGGGCTTCTGATCGCGACCTTGCGCGAGTTCGTCAAGGCCGACCGCTATTTGCGCTCCGGCCTGTGGCAGACGCAGAATTATCCGCTGAGCGCCGGCTCGCTGCGCGACCGCAAGATCGGCATCGTCGGCATGGGCCGGATCGGGCAGGCGATCGGACGCAGGATCGAGGCCTCGCGGGTGCCGGTTTGCTACCATTCGCGCAAGCCGTCCACGGCGGTCTCCTACCAGCATTACCCCGACCTGATGGAGATGGCGAAGGCGGTGGATACGCTGATCGTGATCGTGCCGGGCGGTGCGGCCACCGCGAAGATGATCAATGCCGATGTGCTGAAGGCGCTCGGGCCGCGCGGCGTGCTGATCAACGTGGCGCGCGGCTCCGTCGTCGACGAGCAGGCTTTGGTTGCGGCGCTGAAGTCCGGCGCCATCCTGGCGGCGGGACTCGACGTGTTCGCCAACGAACCGACCGTGCCGGACGAAATGAAATCGATGCAAAATGTCGTGCTGTTGCCACATATCGGCTCGGCTTCGGTGGTAACGCGCAACGCCATGGATCAGCTCGTCGTCGACAACCTGAAGAACTGGTTTGACGGCAAGGCGCCCCTGACGCCTGTCGCGGAAACCCCGGTGAAGGGGCGCTGATGTCGCCCCGACGCCCGTACATGGCGCTGACCGCGCTGCTCGTGCTGGCGTCACCGGCCGGGGCGCAGGACGCCTCTACCCTGAAGAAAGAGATGATCGGGCAGTGGGAACTTGCCACGACCGAGCGCAGCAAGACCTGCGTCGTCACGCTGAAAGAGGATGCCACGGCGCAGGGACTGAAGCTCGAGCTCGAGCCCGATTGCGCGAAGGCGTTGCCGTTCACCAGGGATATCGCCGCCTGGAACATCAAGGGGCTCGATATCGTGCGGTTGCAGGACGCTGCCGGCCAGCCGGTAATCGACCTCACCGAAGTCGAGAGCGGCATTTTCGAGGGCCTGCGAACCGGCGAGGGCGTCTACATCCTGCAGAACCTCGCTGCCGCCCGTTCGCTCGCCAAGTCAATGGACCAGATGATCGGCGACTGGCAGATGGTCCGCGGCAACGGCCAGACGATCTGCGGCCTGACGCTGACCAACACGGAAGCATCAGGCGATAATTTCCAGGTGTTCCTGAAGCCGAAATGCGATCCCGCGGTCGCGGTCTTCGCGCCGAACCAGTGGCGGCTCGAACGCGGGCAGATCATCCTGATGTCGGCCGCCGGCCAGACCTGGCAGTTCGAGGCCGACGACAACGCGCAGTGGCGGCGGGTGCCCGATACCGCCGATCCGCTGATCATGCTGCGGTCGCAGTAGCCCCGGTCTCAAAATATTTCCAGGACGCCTGTCGATCCTCCCCGCTGCCGTTCGTCGTCTCCCATAGCGAGATAGTTTTTGCGGCGATTGCCGCCGCGGCTCGCCTCAACGGGAGTTTTGCCATGCGTTTCATGTATATCGTTACCTCGCCCCAGCCCGACCGGGGTCCGTCGCCGGCCCTGATGGAGGCGATGGGCAAGCTCGCCGAGCGCGAGATCAAGGCCGGCCGCATGCTCGACACCGGCGGGCTGCTGCCGATCGCCATGACCGGCGCGCAGGTCAAGATCACCGACGGCAAGCTCGGCGTCATCGACGGCCCGTTCGTCGAGACCAAGGAACTGATCGGCGGCTACGCCATCTTCGAGCTTCGCGACATGGAAGAGGCCGTGGCGGCAGCGCGCGAATTCATGCAACTGCACCTCGAGCACATGCCGGGCTGGGAGGGAACCTGCGAGGTTCGCGCCTTCGCGACGCCGGGCATGGACGGCGCTTGCGAGGTCGGCGTGCGCGCGCACGCCTGATGCGTGCGTTCCATAGGTCCGGTCGGCGGCTATGACGGCCGCCGACATCAACAGCATCATCCTCGCCGTCTGGCGTATCGAACAGCCGCGCCTGATCACCGGCCTGTCGCGCATGCTGCGCGACGTGCCGCTGGCCGAGGACCTGACGCAGGAAGCGCTGGTGGCGGCGCTCGAACATTGGCCTGCCATGGGCGTGCCGGAAAGGCCGGGGGCGTGGCTGATGGCGACGGCCAAGCGCCGGGCGCTCGATCAACTGCGCCGCCGCCGCATGCTCGATCGCAAGCACGAGATGCTGATATGCGACGTCGAGCAGGAGCAGCAGACGATGCCCGACCCGGATGCTGCGCTGGACGACGATATCGGCGACGAATTGCTGCGGCTGATCTTTACAGCGTGCCATCCGAGACTGTCGCGCGAGGCCCGCGCCGCGCTGGCGCTTCGGATGATCTGCGGCCTGACCACCGAAGAGATTGCGCGCGCCTTCCTGCAGCCCGAGGCGACCATCGCCCAGCGCATCGTCCGGGCAAAGCGGACGCTATCGGAATCCGGGCTTGCCTATGAAACCCCGCACGGCGCGGCGCTTTCGGAACGGCTGGCCTCGGTGCTGGAGGTCGTCTACCTCATCTTCAACGAAGGCTACACGGCCGCGCGCGGCGACGAATGGCTGCGCCCGCAACTCTGCCACGACGCGTTGCGCATGGGCCGCGTGCTGACGCTGGTCGCGCCGCAGGAAGCCGAGGCCCATGGCCTGCTGGCGCTGATGGAGCTGAACGCCTCGCGCATTGCCGCGCGCACCGACGCCGCCGGCGATCCCATCCTGCTGATGGATCAGGATCGCACGCGCTGGGACCGGCTGCAGATCCGCCGTGGCTTGCTGGCGCTGGCGCGGGCGCTTGAACTCGGCGGCGGACGAGGCTTCTACGCGCTGCAGGCGGCGATCGTGGCCTGCCACGCCCGGGCGGCCGCGCTAGAGGCGACCGACTGGCCGCGGATCGCGGGGCTCTATGCCGAACTGGCGGCGCTCGCACGCTCGCCGATCATCGAACTCAACCGCGCGGTTGCGGTCGGCATGGCCGAAGGTCCCTCGGCCGCGCTTGCGATCGTGGACCAGTTGGCGCACGAGCCCGCGCTGAAGAACTATCATCTGCTGGAAAGCGTCCGCGGCGATCTGCTCGGCAAGCTCGGGCGTTTTGACGAAGCCCGCGCGGCGTTCGAGGCTGCAGCCCGGCTGGCCGGCAACAAACGCGAACAGGAATTGCTCAAACGTCGCGCTGCCGAGGCGGGCGCTCCCACCGAGGTGCGGCGTCACGCCCGCGACTGACCGCTTCCGGCGTCGTTGGTGTCCGCGGCCAGACCCGCTTCACGTCGCTGCAGCCGTGCAGCCCTGCTCGTGACGAGGACGAAGGCGGCAATGAAGGCGACGGTCATCAGCAGCACGATGGTCGGGGCCGGCGCGCTGTCGATGAAGAAGGAAAGATACACGCCGAGGAAGGAGGCAATCACCGCGACGATGACGGCGACAGCGAGCATGGAGCTGAACGTGCGTGTCACCAGGAAGGCGATCGCTCCCGGTGCGATCAGCATCGCGATGGCGAGGATGATGCCGACGGCTTTCAGGGCGCCGACGATGGTCAGGGAAAGGATCGCCAGCAAGCCGTAGTGCAGCAGACGGACCGGCAGTCCGATCGCCCGCGCTTGCGCCGGATCGAAGGCATGCAGGAGGAGGTCCCGCCATCTGACGACGATGATGCCGGCCGCAATGGCCGCGATAACCCCGGTTTCGACGATATCGCGGAGATCCACCCCGAGGATGTCGCCGAACAGGATGTGATCGAGATGCACGTCGCTCTGGATCTTGACGTAGAGCACGAGCCCCAGCCCGAACATGCCCGAGAATACGACCCCCATCACCGTGTCCTGCTTGATGCGGCTGTTCTCCTTCAGGAAGCCGGTCGCCACCGCGCAGATCATGCCGGCTGCGAAAGCGCCCACCGCATAGGGAAATCCGACAATGTAGGCAATCACGACGCCGGGAAAGACCGCATGCGAGATCGCGTCCCCCATCAGCGACCAGCCCTTGAGGACCAGGAAGCAGGAAAGAAGCGCGGTCGGAATCGCCACCAGCACCGAAATGATCAGCGCATGGCGCATGAACTCGAACTGGAAGGGCTGGAGGAGTGTATCGAGCGGCGTCATGGGCCTGTATCCAGTGCCTGTGCCGCGCGGCGGCGGGCCGCCAGCATGCCGTGCTTGGGGGCGAAGAAGAAGGCGGTGAGGAAGGCCAGCGTCTGCAGCACGACGATGATTCCACCCGTCGCGCCATCCAGGAAATAGCTGGCGTAGGCGCCGGCGAAGCTCGTCGTCGATCCGATCGCAACGCTGGTCAGGAGCAGGCGAGGGAAGCGGTCGGTCAGCAGATAGGCGGTCGCGCCCGGCGTCACCACCATGCAGATGACGAGGAAGGCGCCGACCGTCTGCAGCGCCGCCACCGTCGAGGCGGACAGCAGCGTGAAGAACATGATCTTGATCGCGGTCGGATTGAGCCCGATCGAGCGGGCGTGGGTCTCGTCGAAGAAGGTGACCATCAGGTCCTTCCATTTGACGATGAGAACGGCGAGCGAGACGAAGCCGATGATGGCGAGCTGCAATGTGTCTTCTGGCGTGATCGCCAGGATGTTGCCGAGCACGATGGTCTGGATGTTCACCGAGGTCGGCGAAAGCGACACCATGAACAGTCCGAGGCCGAAAAAGGAGGAAAAAATCAGCCCGATGATGGCGTCCTCCTTCAGCCTGGTGCGCTGGTTGAGGAACAGCATGGCCGCTGCCGCGAGGCCGCCCGAGAAGAAGGCGCCGATGGAAAACGGCAGGCCGAGCATGTAGGCGCCGGCGACACCGGGCACGATGGCGTGCGAAAGCGCATCGCCGATCAGCGACCAGCCCTTCAGCATCAGATAGGCGGAGAGGAACGCGCAGACCCCGCCGACCAGCGCGGAGACCCACATGGCGTTGAGCATGTATCCGTAATTGAATGGTTCGATCAGCGTGGACACTAGCCGCCGCCTCGATCGTCCGGCGTCGGCTCGTGCCTGGCCGGCTTGCCGTCCCGGAAGATCACCGCCCGCTCGTCGTCGGTGATCACGTCGAGCGCGTGCGGCCGGCCGCTTTCGCTCAGCACGAAATGCCGCAGCACGCCGCCAAAGGTCTTTTCCAGGTTCGCCTGGGTGAAAATCTCGACCGTGGGACCATAGGCGAGCACGGTGCGGTTGAGCAGCACGGTGCGATCGCAGAACTCCGGCACGCTGCCGAGATTATGCGTGGAGACCAGCATCACCCGGCCTTCGTCGCGAAGCGAACGCAAGAGCTTGACGATGGCGTCTTCGGTGTTGACGTCGACGCCGGTGAAGGGTTCGTCGAGCAGGATCACCCGCCCGTCCTGGGCGAGCGCGCGGGCGAGGAACACGCGCTTCTTCTGGCCGCCGGACAGTTCGCCGATCTGGCGCTTGCGGAAATCGCTCATGCCGACGCGCTCCAGCGCTGTTGCTACGGCCTTGTGATCCGCAGGCCTCGCAAGGCGCATCATGTTCATGTGGCCGTAGCGGCCCATCATCACCACGTCCTCGACCAGAACGGGGAAGTTCCAGTCGATCTCCTCGCTCTGCGGCACATAGGCGACGATGTTCTTCTTCAACGCGGCATTGACAGGTTGGCCGAGAATCGTGATCTCGCCCCCGGCGAGGCCGACGAACCCCATGATCGCCTTGAACAGCGTGGATTTGCCGCTGCCGTTCACGCCTACGAGCGCGGTGATGGTGCCGGCCGGGATATTGAACGTCGCATCGCGCAGGGCGGTGTGACCGTTGCGATAGGTGACGGTGGCGTTTCTGACGGAGAGTCCGGATCCCGCATCCGCGGACGCTGGATTGAGGAACGTGTCGATCATCGCGTTCACTGTGCGAGGCCGTTTGCGATCGTCTCGGACGTCACCCGCAGGAGATCGATATAGGTCGGAACCTTGCCATCGGCGGCGCTGAGCGAGTCCACATAGAGAACGCCACCATATTTGGCCCCGGTCTCGCGGGCAACCTGCCTGGCCGGATCCGGCGAGATCGTGCTCTCGGAAAACACGACGGCGATCTTGTTGGCGCGTACCGCATCGATCACCTTGCGGACCTGCTGCGGCGTGCCCTGCTGATCCGCATTGATCGGCCAGAGATAGAGCTCCTTCAGGCCGAAGTCGCGGGCGAGGTAACTGAAGGCGCCTTCGCTCGACACCAGCCATCGGCGCTCAGGCGGAATAGCCTGGAGCCTCGCCTGGATCGGCGCAATCGCCGCTGAAATCTTCTGCTTGTACGCCTCGGCATTTGCCTTGTAGGTCGCGGCGTTCTTCGGATCGTACTTTGCGAAAGCGTCCCGGATATTGTCGACATAGATGAGCGCCGCATTCGGCGACATCCAGGCATGCGGGTTGGGCTTGCCCTTGTAGGGCCCCTCCACGATTCCCATCGGCGTGACGCCCTGGGAGACGACGACGCCGGGGACACCTTTGAGGCGCTGGAAGAACCTTTCGAACCAGATCTCGAGATTGAGCCCGTTCCAGAGAACGAGATTGGCCTCCTGCGCCTTCAGGATGTCGCCGGGCGTCGGCTGATAGTTATGAATTTCAGCATCGGGCTTGGTAATCGACTCGACGGTGGCCGCGTCGCCGGCAACATTCCGCGCCATGTCGGCGATGACAGTGAAGGTCGTCACGGCCTTGAATTTGGCCTGGGCGAACGCCCCCTGCGTCATCAGCCCAAGCACCGCCGTTCCGGCAAGCGTCGCAAGAGCGACGCGCCTGCACCTGTCGAACATTCCTCAGTTCTCCTGTGTCCCGCGCACTTCCCTGCTGTTGGCCGCGGCCAGCAGCATTCCGAAATTGCAATTCATTCGCAACTGGCTTGACGTATAGGGAACTTTTCGTCATTTTGCAAATGCGACTTATTCGCAATTTGTATCGAGAGTTCCGCCTCTCAGATGCAATTGAGTAGCAATAGCAATCTGGAATGTCGTGAAGTGAGCAGGTTGAGGCTGAATATTTCCGTCCTCGCGGCGATCGCGATGGCCGGCCCGGCGATGGCGGAGACGGATGTTGTCGATGGCATTCCGCCCGTGTCGATCGCGACCAGCATGCCCGACAACGGCGATCCGACCGGCAGCCGCAAATGGCTCGCCCGGCACGGCATCACCTACGGGCTGGTCTATACCGGCGAAGCACTCCGCAACGTTTCCGGCGGCATCCGTCGCGGCAGCCTCTATCAGGGCAAGCTCGAAGCGTTCACCGCCGTCGATTTCGGAAAGCTCGCGGGATGGCAGGGGCTGAACTTCTTCGGCAATGCCTTCCAGATTCATCGAACGGCAGGAATGCGCGCCGAGCATTTCAACAGCCTGATCACGATCAGCAACATCGAGGCGCTCCCTTCGACGCGGCTTTCCGAACTGTGGCTGGAGCAAAAGCTCTTCGACGATCGGTTCGGCTTCCGCTTCGGCCAGCTTGCCGCCGACGCGGAGTTCTTCATCAGCGAATACAGCAGGATGTTTCTGAGCAGCGATTGGCCCACGATCACGGGCGCCAACCTGCCCAGCGGTGGACCGGCCTATCCCCTCGCCACGCCCGGCGTGCGCTGGAGGTTTGATCCCGACAAGCACTGGTCGGCCCTCTTCGCCGTGTTCAATGGAGATCCTGGCGAACAGGGAACGGTCAACACCACAGGAACCAACTTCAGGATCAACGATCCTCCGTTGCTGATGGGAGAGGTTCAGTACCGCCGCAATCAGGGAAAGGAAGACAGCGGGCTCGCAGCAATCTACCGGCTCGGCGGCTGGCATCATTTCGGACAATTCCACGATCACAGGTTCGGCTCGGATGGCGTCCTGCTTGCGGATCCCCTCAGCAACGGCATCTCCCGCCGGATCCGCGGCAACAGCGGCATCTACGGTGTCGTCGATCAACAGCTCTGGCGGCCAGTGGACGGCGGCCCCGACAGCGGCGTCGGCATCTTCAGCCGGATTGCGGCCAGCCCCTCGGACAGCAGCCACATCAACTTCTTCCTCGACAGCGGCATTGTCTTTTCCGGCATGATCCCGGGCCGACCCGATGACAGGTTCGGCGCCAGCTTCATCTACGGCAACATTTCCAACCGCGTACGCGCCTTCGACCGTGACGTGATTCTTTATTCCGGCAACGGGCATCCGGTGCGCAACTACGAGATGACGATCGAATTGAGTTACCAGGCCCAGATCAAACCCGGCTGGACCGTGCAGCCCACGTTCGAATACGTGACCCACCCGGGCGGCCACATCTCCGATCCCGACCGGCCGGATCAGCCGATCAGAAACGGCGCGATATTCGGTGTGCGGTCGACGATTGCGTATTAGGTCTGCCGCGCCGCTCCCGCGCTAGCTAGATCAGCCGCATCCCCCTCAAACTCGCATGCTCGTTCTTGCCGACGATGATGTGGTCGTGAACCGAAATGCCGAGCGGCGTGGCGATGTCGACGATCGCTTTCGTCGTCGCACCCGCCAATAACAACAATAGGCTAAAGCACGATGGTGGTTCGACCGTCCCATCGCGCTTCAGTCGCCGAATCAATCGAACAGCACCTTGGTTCGCGCCTCGTTGCGGGCCAAACTGTTGATTTCAGCAAGCGCCATCGCGCCCCTCAGTTCATCGAGCCGGTTCAGAAATTTGTCTATCAGGTGCTCCGGACTCATCGAAAGAGCCGCGACCCTCATCCGCTCTGCTAGTTGATTAATCATCGATCCCCTCTCATTCGAGGATGAGCTACCCCCTCTCATCCGATGAGCCACTCTCTCACGCGTTCGCCAAAGCGCGAAGCGGAGAGTTAATAGATGGTAAATGCTGGCGATAACTAGATCAGCCGCATCCCCTTCAGGCTCGCATGGCCGTTCTTGCCGACGATGATGTGGTCGTGCACGGAAATGCCGAGCGGCGTGGCGATGTCGACGATCGCCTTCGTCATCTGGATGTCGGCCTGCGATGGCGTCGGATCGCCGCTTGGATGGTTGTGGACCAGGATCAGCGCGGTCGCCGACAGTTCGAGCGCGCGCTTGATCACCTCGCGCGGATAGACCGGCGTGTGGTCGACGGTGCCGGTCTGCTGCACTTCGTCCGCAATCAGTTGGTTGCGCTTGTCGAGAAACAGCAGGCGAAACTGCTCCTTGTCGGCAAACGCCATGCCGGTCCGGCAGTAATCGATCACGTCGTTCCACGACGACAGTGCGATCTTGCGCTTGATCTCCCCTTTCGCGACGCGGTGGGCCGCGGCCGCCAGCAGCTTGATCTGGTTGATCGAGGCCTCGCCGATCCCGTCGACCTCACGCAGGCGCGCGATGGGGGCATGGATGACTTCGGCGAACGAGCCGAACTGCTTCAGCAAGGCTTTCGCGAGCGGCTTGGTGTCGCGTCGCGGCAGGGCCGGGAACAGCGCCATTTCCAGCAATTCATAATCGCTCAGGGCTTCCGGCCCGGCCGCATGGAAGCGCTCGCGCAGCCGTTCGCGGTGGCCGTGATAATGCGGCGTATCGCTGGATTGATCCGGGGAATTGCTGGTCCTGGTGGGCATCGGCCGCCACCATGCCGTGCCGGCGCGCTTTTGCAACTCTAAAGTGCGGGAGCATTTGAGGAAAAAGCTCCGCAAGCCGCGCGGCGCTTTTCCGGGCGATTTCGAATTTACCTGCGATCAGGCTTTCACGGCGGCGAAGGCGTAGCCGTTGCCGTCCTTCGTCAGCGTGCCGACGTTCGGGAAGCCGAAGTGATAGCCGGCGATCATGCCCTTCTCGGCGATGACGCGATCGAAGAACGCGCGGCGGGTGGCTTCCGCCTTCGGCCCATCAGCGTCGAACATCGAGAACCAGCCGGGATTCCTGACAAACAACGGGTGGATGCCGGTGACGTCGCTCTGGATGAACAATTGCTGTCCGCCGGAAGCGACCAGGAAAGACATGTGACCGACAGTGTGGCCGGGAGTAGCGATGGCCTTCACGCCGGGAGCTACGTCGGCTCCGTCGGCATATTGCCTGATGTTTTTCCAGGTCGGGAAGGTCGCCTGGATCCGTTTCACGTGGTTGCGGATGCCCTCGGGCATCTTCTCCACCAGCGCCGGATCGGTCCAGAACTTGTACTCCACCTCCGGCATCAGGATTTCCGCGTTCGGGAATACCTGGGCGTTGGTCTCTTTCACCCAGAGGCCCGAGATGTGATCGGGGTGGAAATGCGAAATCACCACCGTGGAGACCGTCGCGGGATCGAGGCCGGCCGCCTTCATGTTGCCGGCGAGCTTGCCCACGGTGGGCGGGCCGTTGGCCCCGAAGCCGGTGTCGAACAGCACGACCTTGCCGCCGGTCCTGATCGCGGTGACGGTGAACGGGTTGTCGAACTTGTCCGGGCCGATGCCGCCGGCGGTCAACGCCTTCTTGACGTCGTCGAACGCGGCGTTCTTGACGAAGTTGGCGTCGAGGGCCCGCTCGATGCTGCCGTCATGCAGGCTGAAGACCTCGATATCGCCGACCTTGTATTTGAGGCTGTCGGCGGCGCGCTGCGCCTGCGCCGCGCCGATGAACGAAACCGGTCCCTTGAGGCCGAAAACGAGTGCAGTCCCCGCGCTCCCGAGGATGAGGTCGCGACGTGAAATCCCGAACATTGCCCTTGCTCCCTTGGTTGATCCGTTGCCCGTCAGAGCCTTCTCGTTCGGAAGGCGGGCAGACTGTGCTACCCCGGGAGCGGTAGGATATTCCGGCTGGAATCCGTCTTGACGGAAGGGCGTGTTGCCGCAGGGCGGCCGGGCTTCCAGCGGGTGCACGGGAACGGGAATTGTCGCGATAGCCGTCACAATACAGCGCTTCAGCCCGATCAGACTGCTGCGAAGGGCTTCTCGCCATTGCGCTGCGACAGCGTGAATATCTCGACGCCGGTGGCGGTTACGCCGACGGAGTGCTCGAACTGCGCGGACAGCGAGCGGTCACGCGTCACCGCGGTCCAGCCGTCGGAGAGGATCTTCACGTGCGGCTTGCCGAGGTTGATCATCGGCTCGATGGTGAAAAACATGCCGGGCTTCAGCGCCACGCCCTCGCCGGGCCGGCCGATATGGATGATGTTCGGCTCGTCGTGGAACATGCGGCCGAGGCCATGGCCGCAGAAATCGCGCACGACGCTCATGCCCTGCGGTTCGACGAAACTCTGGATGGCGTGGCCGATGTCGCCGGTGGTGGCGCCGGGCTTCACCGCGGCGATGCCGCGCATCATCGCCTCATAGGTGATCTCGATCAGCCGTTCGGCCTTGCGGGCGATCGGGCCGATCACATACATGCGGCTGGAATCGCCGTACCAGCCGTCGACGATGAAGGTGACGTCGACATTGACGATGTCGCCTTCCTTCAGGCCGCGGTCGCCGGGCATGCCGTGGCAGACCACGTGATTGATCGAGGTGCAGGTCGAATAGCGGTAGCCGCGGTACATCAGCGTCGCCGGATAGGCGCCGTGGCTGAAGGCGAAGTTGCGGACGAATTCGTCGATCTCGGAGGTCGGGACGCCCGCCTTGACGATATCGGTGAGTTCGTCGAGGCATTTTGCGACCAGCGCGCCGGCCTTGCGCATGCCGACGAAGCCGCTCGCGCCATGCAGCTTGATCTGGCCGGTTTTTCGCAAGGAGGTGTCGGTCGCTTCGATATAGCTCATGGGCGGGTCATGCTTCGGTGGGGACGGAAATGGCTGATCTCAAAGTCTAATCTAATGATCCGGCCGTTCAGTGCAAGCCAAGGTTGGGGCCGGTGCGGCCTTAAATGCGTTGCATCTAGCCGGACACCTCCACCACGGATTCGACCGGCAGCGCGCCGCCGCGGACCCGGATTTCGCGGACCGGGTAGGGAACACGCACGCCCTCGCGCTTGAAGGCGTCCCACAGCGCCAGCATCACATCGCTCTTGATGCGGTCCAGGCCGTCGGGGTCGGGCATCCAGAAGGTCAGGGAGAACTTCATTCCGGCCTCGGCGAATTCGGTCAGGATGCAGTTCGGCGGCTTGCTCTTGATGGCGCGGGGGACTGCGGCCGCAATGTCGATGGCGAGCTTGCACACCGCCCGCGGGTCGGCGTCGTAATTGGTGCTGAACAGCACCTTCACCAGCGTGTTCTTGTCGGTGTAGGTCCAGTTCACGACCTTCTGCGTCACCAGATCCTCGTTCGGGATCAGGAATTCGCGGCCGTCGCCGGCGGCCACCGAAATATAGCGCGTCTTCATTGCGCTGATCCGGCCCGAACTGTCGCCGATGGTGACGAGGTCGCCGGGTTTCACGGATTTGTCCGCCAGCAGGATGATGCCGGAGATGAAGTTGGCGACGATCTTCTGCAGGCCGAGACCGATGCCGACGCCGGCCGCGCCGGTAAAGACCGCGAGCGCCGAGAGGTTGATGCCGACGGCGCCGAGCGCGATGGCGATCGCCACCACCATCAACCCGATGCGGATGATCTTGACCAGCAGCACCTGGACCGACGGCGTCAGGTCGCTGGCGCGGGTAATCCGGCCTTCGATGAAGTTGCTGGCGATGTTGGTCAGCCATAGCGCGGCGATCAGCAATGCGCCGGCCTTGATCAGAAGCAGCGGCGTCAGCCGCAGGCCTCCGATCTCGATCGCAAAGGAG
This sequence comes from Pseudomonadota bacterium, assembly GCA_023422775.1. Taxonomy (GTDB): domain Bacteria; phylum Pseudomonadota; class Alphaproteobacteria; order Rhizobiales; family Xanthobacteraceae; genus Bradyrhizobium. The sequence goes on along the minus strand of JAFAGM010000120.1, from coordinate 38,380 downwards.
TCGAGCGTTTCCGCCGCCGGCTCAAGCTGGCCGAGGATGCTCAGCGCCGTGATGACCCACGCCGTTACCGACACCAGCCTGACGATGAAGGTATTGCGGATCACCGAGGTCACCAGCCGGATCAGCAGCCACGCCAGCGCCAGCTTGGCGGCGACCATCAGCAGGTAACTGCGGCTCGGCCACGTCGTGTGGTACATCACGACGCGCTCCGTGATCACGATCAACGTGAAAATCGCGGTCGACGCGCTGCCGACCAGCACGCGGACGAAATGCCGGAGCGGCACCGGCCAGCGCATCGCCAGCGACGCCATGTCGACCCGGGAGCGGATCGCTGCGTCGGCCGCATAGGCGATGCCGGCAGCGGCCAGGATCAGCCCGAACTGCAGATAGAACCATGGCGAGGCAATCTCCGCGCCGACCGATCGCGCGGTCGATTGGAGAAACTCCATGATCTCCTTCGGGGCCATTTCCATCGGCAAATCTCGTCAGCTGCGGCTCAGGCAAAATCTGGTTCGAACGGGGCGCAGATTTCCACAATCAAGGCGGGCGGACCATCGATACAAGGGTCCGGCGAAGCGAGATCGGCCCTTAAATAACCGGGAAATTAGCCGCTCTCGAAGAAATGGGTTGGCGATCAACTGTGGCAACGATAAGGATGCAAGTGCAAGTATTTTCTCTTGTTTGTGAAGGTGCAATTCCCTCGAGATGGCGTCCCTCGACCAGGTCAGCATAGCCATTCTGCTCGGCTCCATCCTCGTAATGGCCGGAATCCTGTCCAGTCTGTTGGCGCTGCGCTTCGGTGCGCCGTTGCTGCTGGTGTTCCTGCTGATCGGCATGGTGGCGGGCGATACCGGGCCGGGCCAGCTCCATTTCAGCGACGTGCGCACCACCTATCTGGTCGGATCGGTGGCGCTGGCGCTGATCCTGTTCGACGGCGGCTTGCGGACCAAGTTTCAGAGCATCCGCACGGTACTGGCGCCATCGATGGTGCTGGCGACGATCGGCGTGCTGCTCACCGCGATGATCACGGCGCCGGTCGCCCGGTATGCGCTCGATCTGAACTGGACCGAGTCGCTTCTGGTCGGCGCGGTGGTAGCGTCGACCGATGCCGCGGCGGTGTTTCTGCTCGTGCACACGCAGGGCCTGCGTCTGCGCCCCCGTGTCGGGGCGACGCTGGAAGCCGAGTCCGGCACCAACGATCCGTTCGCGATCTTCCTGACCCTGATGCTCGTCCAGTTCCTTTCGATCGGCGAAAGCTCCCCCGCGCATGTCGCAGGTGAACTCGCGCGCGAAGGGCTGCTCGGCGCCATCTTCGGCGTGATCGGTGGCCGTCTGGTGGTGGTGGCGCTCAATCGCATGGCGCTGCCGCAGGGCCTGCATGCGCCGTTCGTCACGACCGCGGCGCTGGTGATTTTCGGCACGGCGCAGATCGCCCATGCCTCGGGCTTTCTCGCGGTCTATCTTGCCGGTATCATCGTCGGCAACCGGCCGACGCGGGCGCATAATTCGGTGGTGACGTTTCTCGATGCCGCGACCTGGCTGGCGCAGATCGTGATGTTCGTCCTGCTCGGGCTATTGGCCTCGCCGCAGCGCCTGCTGGACAGCGCCGGTCCGGCCATGATCGTGGCGCTGGTGCTGATGCTGGTGGCGCGGCCGCTTGCGGTGCTGCTTTGCCTGGCGCCGTTCCGGTTCAACTGGCGTGAAAAGATCTTCATCGCCTGGACCGGGTTGCGCGGCGCGGTCGCGATCTTCCTCGCCTCGATCCCGATGCTGGTCGAATTGCCGAACGCCTATCTCTACTTCGACGTCGCCTTTGTCGTGGTCATCATCTCGCTGCTGCTGCAGGGCTGGACGCTGGGGCCGGCGGCGCGATGGCTGCATGTGGCGCTCCCGCGCGCCGACCGCGGCCCGCGGCGCGTCGAGCTCGATCTGCCCGGCCAGCTCGAGCAGCAGCTGGTCGGCTATCCGGTGCGGCCGAAGAGCCTGTACTTCCGGCGCGGCCTGATTCCGTCGTGGTCGAAGCCGACGCTGGTGATCCGCGACGAGCGGATCCTGTCGCCCGCCGAGGCCGATCCGATCGCCGCCGGCGACTACATCTACCTGCTGGCGCCGCCGGAAAAGGCCGAGGCGCTCGACCGCTTCTTCGTCGATATGGCGCCGAGTGCGGCGCCCGACCCCCATCTGCTTGGCGATTTCATGGTGTCGGGCGAGCACACGCTCGGCGAACTCGCCGAGATCTACGGCGTCAACGTCGCGGAAGGTCAGGGGAAGCTGACGCTGTCCGACTACTTCGATATTCATCTCGACCACGCGCCGAAGGCCGGCGCCGAACTGGCGCTGGACCCGATCGTCCTCGTCGCGCGCAGCATCAGCGGCAGCGGCCGGGTCAACGTGGTCGGCCTTCGCCTCCCCGAGGACGAGGAAGTGGTCGTGCCGCTGACGCGCCGGCAGGCCGTGAAGCGCAAGCTTGCCGACATCTGGTCGTCGGTGGCGGGAGTCTAGATGCGTAGCCCGGGTGAGCGAAGCGACCCCGGGGCCGCTGTTCCCGCATGTCGCCGGCGCTCATGCGGGCAACGGAACTGTCCGTAATATTGACATTGATCCTGATATAGTAAATACTCTATATTTATCGGAGCGATGAGCAAGACTGACACGCCACTGGAATTCATTGGTACTTCACGGGAGGACCTGAGCGAATTCCCAGATGAGGTCAAATATTGCATCGGGTTTGCGCTCCGCACCGCCCAGAAGGGCGGCAAACATCCCGACGCCAAACCGTTGAAGGGCTTCAAGGGTGCCGGCGTTCTGGAGATCGTTTCTGATTTCGACGGTAACACCTTTCGAGCTGTGTACACGGTGAGAATCAAGGGTGTCATATATGTGCTTCATGCCTTTCAGAAAAAATCCAGGAAGGGTATTTCGACGCCGAAAGCCGAAATCGACAAGATCAAGCGCAGATTGAAGGAAGCGGAGAGCTTGGCGGAGAGAGGATGAGAAACAAAGTCAGAGTTACAAAGAGCAGCGGCAACGTGTTCGCGGACATCGGTCTTCCCAATGCTGCCGAACACTCCATCAAGGCGGATATTGTCTTGCGCATTGCAGCTCGGATCAAATCAAAGGGCCTGACCCAGGCCAAGGCCGCGTCGCTGCTCGGTCTTGCTCAACCGGATGTGTCGAAGCTTTTGCGCGGGCATTTTGCCGGTTACACCTACGACCGTCTGTTTGGCTATCTGAATGCCTTGGGTGAGAAAGTCTGTATCGAAATATCGGAAGCAAAAACCAAGAAAGACGCCCGGCTCGAGCTGGAAATGACAGACTGAGTCCTCAGCGGACCGTAGCCCGGGCGAGCGAAGCGACCCCGGGGCCGCTGCTCCCGCATGTCGCTGGCGCTCATGCAGGCTACGGCACCGGCCGGCGCCGCCACGCGTCCGCGCAGGTAAGATGCAATTTCGGCGGTTGAGGAACAGGGGGCAAATCATTAGCCTCCCGGGAAACGGCCGCGTCACGGCCTGATGGTGGAAACACAGGAAACACGACAATGTCCGGCCCCTCTGACGACCAGCTCGGCTTTGCGCCCGACTACGATTCCGCGGTCCCCTACATGCAGCGGACCCGCGATTATTACACCGCGATCGGCTACACGACGCCCTATCGCTGGGCGCACTATGTCGATGCGCCGTTCCAGCCGCTGAAGAAGCCGCTGGCGCGGTCGCGCGTGACCATCGTCACGACGGCTGCGAAGTATGACCCGACCAAGGGCGATCAGGGCCCCGGCGCGGCCTACAACGGCGGCGCCAAGTTCTACCAGGTCTATGACGGCGACACGTCGAAGCAGCACGATCTGCGCATCTCGCATATCGGCTACGACCGCAAGCACACCACCGCGACCGACAGCGGCACCTGGTTTCCGCTGCCGCAACTCCTCAAGGCCGCCGCCTCGGGCCGGATCGGCGAGGTCGCGCCGCGCTTCTTCGGCGCGCCGACCAACCGCAGCCATCGCGTCACCATCGATATCGATGCGCCCGAGATCCTGGCGCGTTGCCAGGCCGACAAGGTCGATGTCGCCGTGATCGTCCCGAACTGCCCGGTCTGTCACCAGACCTCGGCGCTGGTGGCGCGCCATCTCGAAGCCAACGGCATCCCGACCGTGGTGATGGGATGCGCCAAGGATATCGTCGAACACGCGGCCGCGCCGCGCTTTCTGTTTTCGGATTTCCCGCTCGGCAACTCCGCCGGCAAGCCGCATGACGACGCTTCACAGGCACAGACGCTCGAACTGGCGCTGCGCTTGCTCGAGTCCGCCTCAGGCCCCCGCACCACGATGCAATCGCCGCTGCGCTGGAGCGAGGATGCCACCTGGAAGCTCGACTACAACAACGTCGCGCAGTTGAGCCCGGAAGAACTGGCGAAACGCCGCGCCGAGTTCGACAAGCAAAAGGAAATCGCGCGCGGCAACCGCGCGGCTTGATGCCGGGTCGCGGCCTGGAGAGCCGTCATTGCGAGCGAAGCGAAGCAATCCATAGTACGGCATAACGGAAGGATGGATTGCTTCGTCGCTTTGCTCCTCGCAATGACGGGTTTTCCCAGTTGCCCGCTCTTTCAATCATGCTCTCTGGAGGAAACCGATTTGACCCGACCCTTCGAAGGCGTGAAGATTCTCGACTTCACGCAGGTGCTGGCTGGTCCCTATGCCAGCTACCAGCTCGCGCTGCTCGGCGCCGACGTCATCAAGGTAGAGCGGCGCGAGGGTGAGGACATGCGGCGGACGCCGCTGAGCCGCGAATGGGCCGACCGCGGCCTCGCGCCGGGCTGGCAGGCGATCAACGGCAACAAACGCAGCCTGACGCTTGATCTCTCGAAGCCGGAGGCGATCAGGATCGTCAAGCAGCTCGCCGCCGAGGCCGACGTGGTGATGGAGAACTTTCGCCCCGGCGTGATGGACAAGCTCGGCATCGGCTATGCGGCGTTGTCGGCGATCAACCCGCGGCTGATCTATTGCGCCATTTCAGGCTTCGGCCAGACCGGTCCGGAACGGCTGGGCGCCGGCTATGACGGCAAGATCCAGGCGCTCTCCGGCATCATGTCGATCACCGGCCATGCCGAGACCGGGCCGACCCGGGCGGGCTTTGCGGTCTGCGACGTATTGTCCGGCGCGACCGCAGCCTTCGGCGTATCGAGCGCGCTGTTCCAGCGCACCCACACCGGCAGGGGGCAATTGGTCGACGTCTCCATGCTCGAGGCGACGCTGGCGTTCCTGTCCGGTCAGGTGGCGGATTATTCGGTGGCCGGCCACCGCCAGCAACTTTCCGGCAACCAGGCGGTCAGCCGCCGGCCGACCGCCAATTTGTTCAGGGCGGGCGAGGGCTATTTGCTGCTCGCCGTCAACAGCGAGAAGCAATACCGCGCTTTGATGACTGCGCTCGGCCGCGCCGACGCGCTGGAAGATCCGCGTTTCGCAGACTGGTTCGCCCGCCAGGAAAACGAGCCGGCGCTGCGCGCCATCATCGAGGAGGCGCTGTCGAGGAAGGACCCGCGCGAGTGGGAAAAGATGCTGGAGGCGGCCGGCGCCCCCTGCGCCAGCATCTGGAAGGTCGAGGAGGTGATCGATCACCCGCAGATCGCGGCGCGCGGCGCCATCCAGGAGCTCGATACGCCCTATGGACGCCTGCGCTTCGCCGGCAGCGGCTTTCAGCTCGCCCATGGCGGCGGCAGGCTCGACCGGATGGCGCCTGCGCTCAGCGCCCATACCGACGAGGTGCTGGCCTCGCTCGGCTATGACGCAGCTGCGATCGCGGAACTGCGGTCGCGCGAGGTGGTCTGACGGTAGCCGGGGCAGGGCGGCGGCTCCTGTCCCGATTTGGGGCCGCTGGCGCATGGCGAACCTGCGCCAATCCGCTTTGATCCGTGCGGTCGAGCGTCTAAAAGACGTCACAAATCCGCACGTCCATCCCGAGGAAACGCCATGCCCGCCTATCGCTCCCGAACCACGACCCACGGCCGCAACATGGCGGGCGCCCGCGGCCTCTGGCGCGCCACCGGCATGAAGAACGAGGATTTCGGCAAGCCGATCATTGCCGTGGTCAATTCGTTCACCCAATTCGTGCCCGGCCATGTGCACCTGAAGGACCTCGGCCAGCTCGTCGCACGCGAGATCGAGAAGGCCGGCGGCGTCGCCAAGGAGTTCAACACCATCGCAGTGGATGACGGCATCGCCATGGGCCACGACGGCATGCTCTACAGCCTGCCGTCGCGCGAAATCATCGCCGACAGCGTCGAGTACATGGTTAACGCGCATTGCGCCGACGCCATGGTGTGCATCTCGAACTGCGACAAGATCACGCCCGGCATGCTGATGGCGGCGCTGCGGATCAACATCCCGACCGTGTTCGTCTCCGGCGGGCCGATGGAATCCGGCAAGGTCAACCTCAAGGGCAAGATCCGCGCCGTCGATCTGATCGACGCCATGGTCGCCGCCGCCGACAGCAATGTCAGCGACGCCGACGTGGAAGTGATCGAACGTTCGGCCTGTCCGACCTGCGGCTCGTGCTCCGGCATGTTCACGGCCAATTCGATGAACTGCCTCACCGAGGCGCTGGGTCTGGCGCTGCCGGGCAACGGCTCTGTCCTGGCCACGCATGCCGACCGCAAGGGTCTGTTCGTCGAGGCCGGGCACCTGATCGTCGATCTGGCGCGGCGCTACTACGAGCAGGACGACGAAACCGCACTGCCGCGCAACATCGCGAACTTCAAGGCGTTCGAGAACGCGATGACGCTCGACATCGCCATGGGCGGATCGACCAACACCGTGCTGCATCTGCTCGCCGCCGCCTACGAGGGCAAGGTGCCGTTCACGATGCAGGATATCGACCGTCTGTCGCGGCGGGTGCCGGTGCTCTGCAAGGTGGCGCCCTCGGTCGCTGACGTGCATCTGGAGGACGTCCACCGCGCCGGCGGCGTGATGGCCATTCTCGGCGAACTCGACCGCGCCGGTCTTCTCAACCGCGGCCTGCCGATGGTTCACAGCAAGACGCTCGAGGATGCGCTCGGCCGATGGGACATCAAGCGGAGCAAGAGCGAGAGCGTCCGCAAGTTCTTCATGGCCGCGCCGGGTAACGTCCCGACGCAGGTCGCGTTCAGCCAGGAGCGCCGGTTCGAGGAACTCGATACCGACCGCGCCACCGGCTGCATCCGCGACGCCGAGCATGCCTTTTCGAAGGACGGCGGACTTGCCGTGCTGTCGGGCAACATCGCGCTCGACGGCTGCATCGTGAAGACCGCCGGTGTCGACGAGAGCATCCTGAAGTTCGAAGGCCCGGCGCGGGTGTTCGAAAGCCAGGACGCCGCGGTCGAAGGCATCCTCGGCAACAAGATCAAGCCCGGCGATGTCGTCGTGGTCCGCTATGAAGGCCCGCGCGGCGGCCCCGGCATGCAGGAAATGCTGTATCCGACCAGCTACCTGAAGTCGAAGGGCCTCGGAAAGGTCTGCGCGCTGGTCACCGACGGCCGTTTCTCCGGCGGCTCGTCGGGCCTGTCGATCGGCCATCTCTCGCCGGAAGCCGCCGAAGGCGGGTTGATCGGCCTGGTGGAAGAGGGCGATCTCATCAGGATCGACATCCCCTCGCGTTCGATCAGCCTCGCGGTCGATGACGCCACGCTTGCCAAACGCCGCGAAGCCATGCTGGCCCGCGGCGCGGACGCCTGGAAGCCCGCGAAGAAGCGTGCACGCAATGTGACGATGGCGCTGAAGGCCTATGCGGCGCTGGCAACCAGCGCTGCCCGCGGCGCGGTGCGCGTCGTTCCGGAGTAGGCGCTGCGGCGCTTACTGCTGGCTCCGCGTCAACGGTCGGCTCCCTTCCGTCTGGCGAGCCTGCGAGCGGGCGCGCGCCTCCGGCGCCTGGCCCGGAAGGGACGCCACCGGCGCGACGTCGGGGACACGGTCATGACCGACCCGTATGCCGGAATAGGCGACGTTCCCGTCAGCGGTGGCGAGCACGTCGCCCGTACGCAATGAGCCGTCCATCGCGATATCTACCGGCGCCAGGCCGGCGGGGTTCTGGCCGTTGCAGGTGCAATCGGCGCGCAATGCCTTCCGGTAGGCGAAGGCGTTTTCGCTATCGGCGTAGCGTTCGCCGGTTGCGGCATAGGCGTTGTCGATGCTGGAGCCGAAGAAAATCCTGGTCGGGCTTGCCGGGCAGAAGGCCTGGCATAACTGCGCCGGCGAGGCCGCGCCGCGCATCAGCGGAAAATATTTGCCGTCGCAACTGCGGACGCAGAACGCAGGTCCCGAGCCTGAGGCGACCGGCCGCGGCGGCGCCGGTTGCGGGTTGTTGTTGAAAATGTTGCCGAACAGCGAAGGCTGGTTCTGCTGCTTCTGGCCGCCGCCGAAAAGGAACTCGAGCAGGTTTTCGGCCGAACTGATTTCCGGCGCCAGCGCCACGGGGGCGACGATGGCGGCAACGGCAAGCTTGCGGCGCAGCTTGCGCTGAAAGCTCGATCTGGTTCGCAACCTTTGATCCACTGGACGCAACGACCTCCCTTGCAGCACCAGGGGCGCACTGAGTTCTCATTTGCGGCAATCGTGGATATGAAACGCGCGCTAAACGGGGCGGAGAAAGGGAAAGAAATAGGCGAACGGGCGCGGCAGGCGCCACATTTCGGCCGTTATGGAACGCCGTCGGGACCGTGATTCAACCCATCCTGCGAAACGTCGTTACGACAGCACCTTGACGCCGCCGAGCGCGGTGACGCGTCCGCCTTTCAGCATCACGATCTGCGTCGCGAGCTGGCGCAGTTCGGCGGCGTCGTGGCTGACATAGACCATCGGAATGCCTTCGTCGCGCAGTCGCACCAGATAGGGCAGGATCTCGATCTTGCGGCCCTCGTCGAGCGAACCGAGCGGCTCGTCCATCAGCAGCAGGCGCGGCTTGGACAGCAGCGCACGGCCGAGCGCGACGCGCTGGCGTTCGCCGCCGGAGAGCTGGCCGGGCCGGCGGTCGAGCAGGTGGCCGATATCGAGCAGGTCGGTGACGCGCTTCTGCTGCACAGGATCCGGCGCGAGCCTGTTCATGCGCCGGCCGTAGTCGAGATTTTGCCGGACGTCGAGATGGGGAAACAGCCGCGCGTCCTGAAACACGTAGCCGATCCGGCGCCGGTGCGGCGGGATGTGAATCCCGGCCGATGTATCGTCCAGCACCTCGCCGTCGAGCGCGATGACGCCGCGATCGGGCCGCAGCAGTCCGGCAATCATGTTGATCAGCGAACTCTTGCCGGCGCCGGACGCCCCGAACAGGCCGGTGACGCGGCCCTGGCTTTCGAACGCGGCTTCAAGCGAGAACTCGCCGAGCTTTTTGGTGACGTCGACGCGCAGCATGAGTCAGTTTCCGTGCAGGCGCTTGGTGGCGCGCCGTGCGAACGCTTCGGACGCGATCAGGGCGCCCATTGCGATCACGATCGAAATCAGCACCAGCCGCGCCGCCGCGGTGTCGCCGTCCGGGGTCTGGATCAGCGAATAGATCGCCGAGGAAATGGTCTGGGTCTCGCCGGGAATGTTGGAGACGAAGGTGATGGTGGCGCCAAACTCGCCGATCGCCTTGGCGAAACCGAGCACCATGCCGGCCAATATGCCCGGCAGCGCCAGCGGCAAGGTTACGGTGGCAAACACCTGCCAGGGCGCAGCGCCAAGCGTACTCGACGCCTGTTCCAGCCGTCGGTCGATCGCCTCGATCGAGAGCCGGATCGGCCGCACCAGAAGCGGAAACGACATCACGCCGCAGGCGAGCGCCGCACCTGTCCAGCGAAACGCGAACACGATGCCGAGGTTGTCGGCGAGCCACGCGCCGACCAGCCCGCGGCGGCCGAACGTTAGCAGCAGCAGATAACCGGTGACGACCGGCGGCAGCACCAGCGGCAGATGAACGAAGGCATCGAGCGCCGACTTGCCCCAGAAATCATATCGCGCCAGCAGCCATGCCAGCGCGATACCGAACGGTGTTGCGACCAGCGTCGCGATAATGGCGACGCGCAGCGACAGCAGAATGGCCGTCCATTCGGCCGGCGAGATATCGAACATCAGGTCGACGGGCTGACCAGATACTTGAAGCCGTATTTCTCCAGGATGTTCTTCGCCGCGGTTGAGCGCAGGAAGGCGAGATAGCCCGTCGTCTCGGGCTTGGCCGTGGTCGTCGCCGCGACCGGATAGATGATTGCCGGATGCGAGTCGCCCGGGAAGGTGCCGACGACCTTGACGCCGGGTTCGACCTTGGCGTCCGTGGAATAGACGATGCCGAGTACGGCCTCGCCACGCGCCACCAGCGTCAGCGCCGCGCGCACGCTCTCGGCCATCGCGAATTTCGGCTCCGCGGCCTGCCAGGAGCCGAGCTTCTCCAGCGCTGCCTTGGCGTATTTGCCGACCGGCACGGCTTTTACGTCGCCGGTGGCGATCTTGCCGTCGCCGGCGAGCTTGGCGAGGTCGAAGCCGGCGCCGATGTTCACATTGTCGATTTTCGAATCTTTCGGCGCGATCAGAACGATGCTGTTGCCGAGCAGGTTGACCCGGCTCGACTCGTTGATGCTCTTCTTGCCGATCGCGTAGTCCATCCAGTCGGTGTCGGCCGAGATGAACACGTCGGCCGGCGCGCCCTGCTCGATCTGCTTGGCAAGTGCGGAACTGGCGGCGTAGCTGGCGGTAACCTTTACCCCGGTCTTCGCCGTGTAGGCGGCGTTGACGTCGTCGAGCGCGTTCTTCATCGAGGCGGCAGCGAAGACGGTGATGGTCTTGTCCTGCGCGACGGCAGGCGAATGGGCTGCCCCGAGCAGCATGAAGAGGGCGACAGAAATTCCGGCGAGACGATACATGATGGCGCTCCGTGCACGCCTGCAGGCGCACGAATTGCGCGCAACCAAGGCGTAGGTTGGTCGATGAGGCGACGGTCGGAAGCGCCGTTCCGGTATTCCCTGAAGACTTACGGTCGATCGGGATATCGCCTGCGGGACAATATCAGGCTGGCGGCCGAGGTAAAGGCGGCGGGACGCCACGAATTGGCAAAAGCGGAGCCTCGTTAACGCTTCGCATCCGGCGCGTGCAGCACCGCCTTGCAGGCGGACGGCAGCGCGGCCATCGTCATCGGCGGCTTCGGCTTCGGCGGCACCTTGGGCGGCTTCGGGTGCAGTACCGCATCGCTGAACCAGTAGGCGAGGTCGCCTGTGCTGCAGCCTTCGCCATCATTCGGCTCGGGCTGGTGTTCGCATTCGCCGCTGCCCGGCGGACATCTGATGCGGATGTGGAAGTGGTAGTCGTGGCCGTACATCGGCCGCACCTTGTGCAGCCAGTGGCGGTCGCCCCTGGCTTCGCGGCACAGCGCCTTCTTGATCGCGGCATTGACGAAGATGCGCTGCACCGTCGGCTCCAGCGCGGCGGCGCGGATCACCGCAAGATGCGTCGGGGTCCAGGTGTGCGGGTCGATGTCGAGGCGGTCGGGGCGCACCATCATCACCGCGGACATTTCTTCACGCTCGTTGCGCGACAATTGCCGGTTCGGCATCGGCGTCAGCCAGATGTCGGCGTCCAGCCCCACCTGATGGCTGGCGTGGCCGGTCAACATCGGTCCGCCGCGCGGCTGCGACATGTCGCCGACCAGTATCCCCGGCCAGCCCGCATCCCTTCGCGCTCTCGCGGCCAGCCGCTTGACCAGCGCCACCAGATTGGGGTGGCCCCAGTTGCGGTTGCGCGACAGCCGCATCACCTGCCAATTGTCGCCGTTGATCGGCAGCCCCTCGGCGCCCGCGATGCAGCCATGCGCATAGAAGCCGAGCACGCGCGTCGGCATCGCCGCCGGCAGCACCTTGCGGCCGAACAGTTGTTTCGCGGGGGTATTCGGATCGTTGGGATTGGCCAGCGGCGGCAGCGGCTTTGGATGGAGGGTGCCCTTGTCCTGCGCCAACGCGCTTGCGGCATTGGCGGCGATCATCAGGGTCAGGAGCGGGATCAGAATCAGGCGGGGTGTCATCGGATCACTCTGTTCATCCGAAGGTACCATGAAATCGGCATGACGGGACAGGACCCGGACAGCATCACGCAGCAATCGAGAAAATTTGTGACGTGACGACGGTGCCTACGCCGCCCGCGCAGCCTTCCGTTTCCGCAAATGATACGTCAGCGCCAGCGCGACGCAGTGGCGCAGCGCGGCCTCGGGCAGCTTGTCTGCGGCGTCGAGAACAATGCTGCGGTTGCCGCCGTAGCGCAGGTCCGGATAGAGCTCGCGAAACGTCTCGACCAGATCGGTCTGGCAATGGAAGTAGACCGCATACCGGCCGGCTTGCGCCTTCACCTGATCGATGCGGATGGTGCTGCCGCTCTTGCTCTCTGACGTGAGATAGCTCGGCTGCCCCCATTTCAGCGCTTCTTCCAGCGCGCCGACGCCGCTGGTGGTCCTGGCTGTGTCGTAGATCAGCCGGCGCAGCGCCAGCAGCCTTGCCTTCACCGGCTTTGGATAGGCGCCGAAGATGGCGTCCAGCGCGGGATTCGGGTTACTCGCGCGCTTCTTCGCGGCGCTGGCCGCAACGCTCTTCCTGACCGGCTTTTTCGTCATGGACTGTCCGTGCATGCTTCGAGGTCGCGGACAGGATAGGGCAGGCGCCGGCCCGGCGGAAGCCGGGCCTTGCCTTGTACGACCGATGCCTACGCGGCGTCGCGGAGGCCGGCGAGGAAGGTGTCTACGCTCTTGTACAGCGCATCCGCCTGCCGGCCGAGCTGGCCGGTTGCCGCCGACACGTTCCCGGCGAGCGCGCGCGACTGGTCGGCGGCCTGGCTGGCGCCCGTCACGTTGATCGAGACTTCGCTGGTGCCGGTGGCCGCCTGCTGGACGCTGCGGGCGATTTCCCGCGTCGCCGAATCCTGCTGTTCCACGGCGGCGGCGATGGTGGTGGCGATCCCGCTGATCTCGCGGATGGTGTCGCTGATGCCGCCGATCGCCGTCACGCAGTCGCCGGTGGCGGCCTGGATCGCGGCGACCTGGCCGGCGATCTCCTCGGTGGCCTTCGCGGTCTGGCTGGCGAGCTCCTTGACTTCGGATGCAACGACGGCAAATCCGCGCCCCGCCTCGCCGGCGCGTGCAGCCTCGATGGTTGCGTTCAGCGCCAGCAGGTTGGTCTGGCTTGCGATCGCGCCGATCAGGCGAAGCACGTCGCCGATCTTCTCGGCGGCCGAAGCCAGGCTGCTCACCATCTCGGTGGTTTCTCCGGCCTTGACCACGGCGCTATCGGCGACCTGGCTGGAATGGGTAACCTGCCGGCCGATCTCGGCGACCGATGAGGCGAGTTCTTCCGTAGCGGCGGCAACCGTGCTGACGCTGCCGGACGCCTCGTCGGATGCGGCCGCCGCGGCTGCGGCCCGCTGCGAGGTGTCGCTCACGCTTGCCGTGATTTCGCCGGCCGCGCGCTGCATGTCGGCGGTGGCCTGCGCGACCGAGGCGACGACGCTCTTGACGTCGGTCTCGAAGCGGTCGGCCATCTGGCGCTGCAGGGCTTTCTTCTCGAGTTCGGTCTGCTGCTTGGAGGTTTCCTGGGTCTCGCGCATGCTGCGGGCCTCGATCATGCTGCGGCGGAACACGTCGACCGCGCTTGCCATGGTGCCGAGTTCGTCGCTGCGCTCGCTGCCGGGAATGGTAACGTCGATTTCGCCGCTGGAGAGGCGGTTCATGACCGCCGTGATGGCCGTCAGTGGGCGCGACAGGCCGCGCCCGAGCAGGAAGGCCAGAACGACGGCAACAGCCAGGATCGCACTCGTTCCGAGGATGAGGCTGCGTTGCGCGCTGGCGGCCGCCGCCTCATATTCCGTCGTGTCCTTGACGATTTCGAGCGCCGCGATCGGCTTGCCGGCGTAATTTTTGATCTGTCCGAGGTAGAGCGCGGCGGAATGGCCGTTGAGCGTGGCATCACGAAGCAGCGCGCCGCCTTCCATGACGCGCTTGAGTTCGTCCTGGGTTGCGACGACGCTGTCACCGAAAGTCGAGGACAGCCGGCGGAACGTCTTGCCGTCGAACGCGTGCACGGCGAGGTCGATGCCGAATCGCTTCTTGGCCCGATCGACGAACTCCTTGCCGAAGTCGGCGCCGATGTCGACGTTCGCTATACTTTTGCCGTCGCGCACGATCGGCGTCATGCCGAAAATGCCGAGCGTTTCACGCCCGGGCTCCACACCGACGATCGGCCTGGTGGTCTTGATTGCTTCCACGACGGTGGAGCGGCGCCCTGAAACGTCGTCGCCGAAAACCTTCGGTGCGTGGATGCGATAGAACGTGGTCGCCGGCGGCACCTGGAACGAGAACAGCGGAATGCCCTGCGCCTTCAGCGTCTTCTGGGCATCCCCGAGCAGCGTCGTCAGGGCGTCGCGGTTGCCGGTGGCGATGGCTTCGCCGACCGGGGGCAATGCGGCGAGCACTGAACTGACTGCAAGCGTTGCCCGCCCTTCATAATCGATGGCGGCAATGACGCTGTCATATTGCAGCTTGAGCTGCTGATCGAGCGCGAGCTGCGTCAGCGAGCGTTGCTGGACGATGGAAAAAGTCCCGAGAATGCCGCAGGCAGCGGCCACCGTCAGCGAGATGGCGAGGATCAGGCGAACGGCAATCGAGCGAATCTTGAACATGAGACGTACGGAGCTCCACAGGGCGAGGCTCCGTCACAGATTTCATCAATTGTTTAACAACAGGTCGTACGGGCCGGTCCGTAGAACTACGGTAGCTCGTCATCGCATCGTCGGCGGCGTGCCGAGATTGCCGGACAGGATCGCCTTGCCGGCATCTTCATAATGGGCATCGCGGCCCTGGATCTGCTGCGCGATGGCGTGCATGTCGCGAAAACGGCGTTCGAACTTGTTGGCGTTGAACACGGCGGTCGCGCCCGCCATGTGATAGGCGGCGTCGACCACGGCGGCGGACTGATGGATTGTCCAGGTGGTCGCGATACGCAGCGCCACGCGGTGCGCTTCGGTGGTCGCTTCGTCGCGCGACAGGTCGCGCCAGACTTCGGCCGCGGTGGCGTAGAGATAGGCGCGCGCGGCGCGCAGGCTGGCCTCGTTGCGGCCGATCAATCCCTGTACGGCATTGTTGTCGCGCATCGCCTTCAGCGCCTGCGGCGTCTTGCCCCGCGCGAGGTCTGTGGCCGCATCGAGCGTGGCGCGCGCGACGCCGAGCGACGTCGCCGCAAAGCCCATGCCGAACACCATGTTGGTGGTGAGCTTGTAGAGCGGCCCGTTCTCGCGCCGCGCCACGGCTTCGTCGCGCAGCGCGGCGAATCTCTCCGGGATGAACAGGTTCTCGACCGAATAGGAATCGGTGCCGGTGCCGCGCAGCCCGATCACGTCCCAGACGTCGTGCATCGTGGCACTTGTCACCGGAAACAGGATGGTCCGGATCTCCGGCGAGCCGTCCGGCTTGCGCCGCGGCGTGCCGTCGGCCTCGACGACGCGGACATGGGCGCCGAGCCAGCTTGCCTGCCGCGAGCCGGAAGCGAAGTGCCAGCGCGCGCTGGCCTTGTAGCCGCCCGGGACCGCCTGCACCTCGTGATTGATCGCGCCCCACGCCAGGATGCCGGGCGCGACGTTGAATATCTCGTTCGCAGTGTCGGGATCGAGATAGGCCGCCGTCATGGCGCAGACGCTGCACTGGCCGAGGCACCACGCGGTGGAGGCGTCGGCCTTGGCGACCTCTTCCTGCATCTGCATGAAGGTTTCCAGCGGAGCCTCGGCGCCGCCGAGGCTCTGCGGCAGCAGTGCGCGATAAAGCCCGTTCTCGATCAGGGCCTGCGTCACCACGGGCGTCAGCCGCCGCGTCCGCTCGGTCTCGTCGGCCTCGCGAGCGATCAGCGGCGCAAGCGCCCTTGCGCGCTCGACCAGGTCGAAGCCGGCTGGCCTGTTCATGCGCCTCCCCGCGATTTCCTGTTCACGCCGCCGCCCGTCCGAGATCGAGCGATGGTTGCGGCGGCCGCTTTGCCGACGGGAAGCTCAGCGCCACCGCGACTGCAGCCATGCCGATCGCAAACGAGCCGACATAGAGCCAGTTATAGGCGTGGAACGTATCGAACACCCAGCCACCGGCCAGCGGCCCCAGCGCCATGCCGAGGCTTGCGAAAGCGGACACGGCGCCGAACACGCTGCCCATGATGCGTGCGCCGAAATACTCGCGCACCAGCACTGCGTAGAGCGGCATCACGCCGCCATAGGCGATGCCGAAGACCACTGACAGCGCGTAGAACTCGCCGAGCTGGCCGACCGCGAGATAGGTCGCAACCGACATCGCCTGCACGAACAGGCCGCCGACCAGGATGTGCTTGGCGCCGAAGCGATCGGCCAGGACGCCGAGCAGCAGGCGGCCGCCGAGGCCGGAGAATCCGGCAAGGCTGTAGACGGTAACGGCGGTCAGCGGCGCGATGCCGCAGATCATGGCGTAGCTCACCATGTGGAAGATCGGGCCCGAATGCGCCGCGCAGCAGGCGAAATGCGCCAGCGCCAGCGTGATGAACTGCGGCGTCCGCAGCGCCTGGGCGACGGTCCATTGCGTTTCGGGCGCGTCCGTTGCGCTTGCCGTTCCCGCCGCTGCCTCTGGCGCCGGACGTACCAGAAACGCGGCCGGTATCAGCAGCGCCCAGGCGGCGATGCCGATCACCAGCATCGCGGTGCGCCAGTCGTAGGCTGTGATCAGCCAGCTTGCGAATGGCGCAACCGTCAGCGGCGAAGCGCCCATGCCGGCCGACACCAGCGCGACCGCGAGGCTGCGGCGATGTTCGATCCATGCGCTTGCCGCCGCCACCATCGGTGCATAGAAGCTGCCGGCCGCGATCCCGATCAGCACGCCGAATGCCAGCTGGAACTGCCACAGGCTGGTGGCCTGGCTCGCCGCAACCAGTCCCGTTCCAAGCAGCAGCGCGCCCGCAAGCACCACGATGCGCGTGCCGAACCGGTCGGACAGCGTGCCCCAGAAGAACGCAGCCAATCCCATGGCGAGAAAGTCGATCGTCGCCGCCGCCGAGACGCCGCTGCGCGACCAGCCCATGGCGTCTGAAATCGGCTGCAGGAACACGGCGAGCGACAGCATCGCACCGAAGCCGACGCAGGTCATCAGCGCGCCGACGGCGACCACCACCCAGCCGTAGGAATATCCGGAGGATTTGCCCATGCGTTTCCCCGCTCTTTTGTATTTATATTCTGAGCGGGTCGATGGTGGCCGATCTGGAGCCGCAGGGCAAGACGCGTGGCGGTTCCGGAGCCTGCCGGTCAGCGCGCCAAACCGAGCACAATGAGCAATGCCCGATCGAGCTGTTCGGATGTCCTGGAATCGATTTGGCCGATGACGCTTCGAACCCGATCATGCCGTAGTGCGATCATCTTGTCGGTCATGATCTGCGAACGAAGGCGCAGTCCGTTCGAAGACCTGGCTTCAATAACAGGCCTGAGCGGCAACTCCTCCTGGACGTCCGACGAAATCGGACAGACGAAGATAGTCGATAAGTTCTTGGTGAGTTCGTCGGCCTGCACGATTACGCCGGGTCGTGGCCGCCCTAATTCGCTCGGAACGACCACCAGCACGACGTCGCCACGCTTCACTTCCAGTCGCTCCAATCATATGCGGCTTCATTCCAGGCATCTATAGCGTCGTCTTCCGGATGCCGCGCCATCAGTTTTGCCTGCCGGCGCAAGTCGGCCCGAACCTTGGGATCACGCAAATCCGGTACCCAATGCTGCACCGGGCGCAGCCCCTGCGCGCGAAGCCGCGCGCGGCGCGCCGCCATGCGCTGCTGCGGGGTGCGAGGCTTTGCCTTTTTCGGTGTCGTGGCCATGCGCCATACGTAACATGTTACGGAGGGGGATTCAATGCCATGACGAAAAGCGAGTCATTGGCAGACGGTCAGAAACAAGCCCCCGGCTACTGTGCATGGGGTTGTTTTCGAGATTTTTGTTTTTGGCTTCCAGACGTTCACGCTCGGGTCGCGCCCCAAGCCCCGCCTCAGCTATCCACCTTCAGCGCGGCAATGAACGCCTCCTGCGGGATGTCGACCTTGCCGAACTGCCGCATCTTCTTCTTGCCTTCCTTCTGCTTCTCCAGAAGCTTGCGCTTGCGCGTGATGTCGCCGCCGTAGCATTTGGCGGTGACGTCCTTGCGCAGCGCGCGGACGGTTTCGCGGGCGATCACCTTGCCGCCGATCGCCGCCTGAATGGGGATCTGGAACATGTGCGGCGGGATCAGTTCCTTCATCTTCTCGACCATGGCGCGGCCGCGGCCCTCGGCGCGGGTCCGGTGCACCAGCATCGACAGCGCATCGACCGGCTCGCCGTTGACGAGGATCTGCATCTTGACGAGGTCGGCCACCTTGTAGTCGGTCAAATGATAGTCGAACGAGGCGTAGCCCTTGGAGACCGATTTCAGGCGGTCGTAGAAGTCGAACACGACTTCGTTGAGCGGCAGGTCGTATTTCACCATCGCGCGGGAGCCGACGTAAGTGAGCTCCTTCTGCGAACCGCGGCGGTCCTGGCACAGCTTGAGCACGCTGCCGAGATATTCGTCGGGTGTGAGGATCGTGGCCTCGATCCACGGCTCCTCGATGTCGGCGATCTTGACCACATCGGGCATGTCGACCGGATTGTGGATCGAAAGCTCCGTGCCGTCGGTCAGGTGCATCTTGTAGATCACGCTCGGCGCGGTGGCGATCAGATTCAGGTCGAACTCACGCGACAGCCGCTCCTGGATGATCTCCAGGTGCAACAGCCCGAGGAAGCCGCAGCGGAAGCCGAAGCCGAGGGCGGCCGAGGTTTCCATCTCGTAGGAGAAGCTCGCATCGTTGAGCCGCAGCTTGCCCATCGCTCCGCGCAGCGTTTCGAAATCGTTGGCGTCGGCCGGAAACAGGCCGCAGAACACCACGGGGATCGCCGGCTTGAAGCCCGGCAGCATCTCGGTGATCGGCTTCTTGTCGTCGGTGATGGTGTCGCCAACGCGGGTGTCGGCGACCTCCTTGATTGCCGCGGTGATGAAGCCGATCTCGCCGGGGCCGAGTTCGTCGACCTGTTCCATCTTCGGCGTGAAGAACCCGACGCGCTCGACGTCATAGGCCGCGTTGGTGCCCATCATGCGGATGCGCTGGCCCTTCTTCATGGTGCCGTCGACGACGCGGATGAGCACGACGACGCCGAGATAGACGTCGTACCAGCTATCGACCAGCAGCGCCTTCAGCGTAGCGTCCCGGTCGCCCTTCGGCGGCGGCAGGCGGGTGACGATGGCTTCGAGCACGTCGGGAACGCCGAGGCCGGTCTTGGCCGAGATCATCACGGCATCCGACGCGTCGATGCCGATCACGTCCTCGATCTGCTGCTTGACCTTGTCGGGCTCGGCCGCGGGCAGATCGACCTTGTTGAGAACCGGGACGATCTCGTGATTGTTGTCGAGTGCCTGATAGACGTTGGCGAGCGTCTGCGCCTCGACGCCCTGGCTGGCGTCGACCACCAGCAGCGATCCTTCGCAGGCCGCCAGCGACCGCGAGACTTCGTAGGCGAAGTCGACATGGCCGGGCGTGTCCATCAGGTTGAAGATGTAATCCTTGCCGTCCCTGGCGCGGTAATTGAGCCGGACGGTCTGCGCCTTGATGGTGATGCCGCGCTCGCGTTCGATATCCATCGAATCGAGCACCTGCTCCTTGCCCGCCATTTCACGATCGCTCAGCCCGCCGGTCATCTGGATCAGGCGGTCGGCCAGCGTCGATTTGCCATGGTCGATATGGGCGACGATGGAGAAGTTGCGGATGTTGGGAACAGGGGCGGTTGTCATGGGCGCGGGATAGCATTCACGTCTCCATGCGGCAACCAGATTGCTGTATTCTAAGGGGATTTCTTCACGCCAGGCCGTTTCCACTTGGCCCAAAAACGCGCTACCCACTCAGGCCATGTCCACTGCTTCCATTTTACCCGCGCCGGCGTGCTCAAGGCGCATTCCGTCCATGCGGCGAGTGGCGGCGTGGCTGGCTTCGCGCGCCAGTGACCCCGGGAAAGGGTTATGGCTGGTAACCGGCTTCGCGGTGGCTCATGCGGCGCTGTGGACGCTGATCCTGGTCAAGCTGAAGGCCGGGCAGCCGTGGGTCGCGATCGCGACGCTTGTCGTGGCGATGCTGCCGCACTTGACGTGGCTGAAGCAGGTAGATTTCGTTCCGCTCACCTATGCCGGCGACACCTATTCGCTCACGCCGCTGACGCCGGACGAGCCGTGGTCGTCGGGCCTGACGCCGCTCGACGAAGCCATGCGCTCGGGCTTTGTCGGCATCTGCGAAACCGGCGACTGGAAGCTGGAAAAGTGCGAGGCCTGGATGAAGGCCCATGCCGCCAACGCCGAGCGCATCGTGATTACCACCCGCCGGTTCTTTGCGGGGATGCCGGGGCCCGCAACGGCATGGAACGTGTATATCGTGACGCCGGCCAAATAACGCGCGCAAGCGCAGGAAACCTGAAGGGGGAAACGGATGGATCTCGATCTGACAGGAAAGACGGCGCTCGTCACCGGCTCGACGCGCGGCATTGGCCTCGCCACCGCCATCGGGCTTGCGCAGATGGGTGCGGACGTCATCGTCAACGGCCGAGACGGCGCGGCGGTGGATGAGGCCGCTGCAAAAGTCCGGCAGGCGGCGTCATCAGCCAGGGTGCATGCCGCCGCGTTCGATCTCGGCAGCGCATCGGGCTGCAGCGCACTGGTGGCGCAGTTCCCCGACGCCGATATCCTCGTCAACAATCTCGGCATCTACGAGCCCAAGGGCTTCTTCGACATCGAGGATGCCGACTGGACCAGGATGTTCGAGGTCAACGTGATGAGCGGGGTCCGCCTGACGCGGCATTATCTGAAGCGGATGCTCGATGACAAGGACTGGGGCCGTGTCGTTTTCGTCTCCAGCGAATCCGGCGTCTACATTCCGAAGGAGATGGTTCACTATGGCTTCTCGAAGTCGGCGCAACTCGTCATCGCACGCGGCGCGGCCGAGACGACCAGGGGCACCAACGTGACCGTCAATTCGGTGATGCCGGGACCTACCTGGGTCGAGATGGCGCCGGTGCGACTGGCCGCGCGCGCCGAGGCCGCAGGCACCACTGTTGACGACCTCGTCTCGCGCACCTTCAGCGAACGCCGGCCGGCGTCGCTGCTGCAGCGCTACGCCAAACCAGAAGAGGTCGCGAACCTGATCTGCTATGTCTGTTCGAAAGCCTCCAGCGCCACCAACGGCGCCGCGCTCCGCGTCGATGGCGGGATTGTCACGAACCCGTTTTGAAGAGTCATATCTCTTGAGATGTTAGACCTCGTCCTGAGGAGCGCGCTTGGCGCGCGTCTCGAAGGATGAATGGCTCCAGCCGGGCCGCATGGTTCGAGACGCCGCTGCGCGGCTCCTCACCATGAGGGTTCGAGGGCTACAGCGCCCAGCCGCCTCAAATGCCTTCTTCGTTGAATTTGTCGGCGACCAATGCCGCGATCGCATCCAACGCGGCTTGCGCGTCCGGTCCCTTGGCCGAGACCGTAACGGTGGTGCCGGGTCCGGCCGCCAGCATCATCAATCCCATGATCGAGGTGCCGCCCACGGTCTCGCTGCCGCGCGTCACCCAGACCTCGGCATCGAACTTCTCGACCATCTGGACGAATTTCGCCGATGCCCGTGCGTGCAGGCCGCGCTTGTTGATGATGAGAAGTTCCCGCGAAATGGCCCCTGCAGGCACGTCCGGCCCGAGTTCCTTTTCGGGCGCGTCGTCGTCGCTCATTTGCCGGCGAGTACGCGGCTGGCGATGGTGACGTATTTGCGGCCGGCTTCCTGGGCCATCGCGATGGCATCGGGAAGCGAACGCTCTTCACGCACCTTGGCGAGCTTGACCAGCATGGGAAGATTGATGCCTGCGAGCACTTCCACCTTCGGGCGGCTCATGCAGGAAATCGCAAGGTTGGATGGGGTGCCGCCGAACATGTCGGTGAGAATAGCGACACCGTCGCCACTGTCGACACGATTCACCGCTTCGATGATATCGCTTCGACACAAATCGGAGTCGTCCTCGGCTCCAATCGTGATGGCTTCAATTTGTTTTTGTGGACCCATAACATGCTCAAGCGCTGCCCTGAACTCGTCGGCAAGGCGCCCGTGGGTCACAAGCACTAGACCAATCATCGCAAACTCCTCGCGGGTGCTTTTTGGTGCACCGCACGAACGCGCCACTTTGACCATCCAGAGGCCCCGCGCAAGAGGGCATCTCGGCTATTGTCCCGGATTTTGGCGGTAGAGAGTGAGGCCTGTGCCGGTTTATTCGGTGGCGATAGTGGGGCTTATATGGTTACCAAATCCCTTCGGGCAATCGTCCGAAGGTCGCAGGGAATCAGAACCGGCGGTTGTCGTCAAAGCGGCTGCAATCAGCGGGAGGGGGGCATAACCCGCTCCGACGGGAATACGTGGTAGCCAAACACCATTTAGCTGGACCGACAACGATTCCGGTCGCGGCAGGCGCTCTGCATCGTTCGCCGCGAGATCGACGACGAGTCCAACAATCGCCTCACTTGCATAGCCGCAGCGGCGAATCCCGAGCCCCCTGACCTCGATCAGTCCGGCCAGTTCGGGTGCCGGCCGGACCCGCAATTGTTCGGCGACTGTGTCGAGATGGACACGGTCGTCGCCGACCAGAACGGCCGCCGGAAGCTGTCCGGAGCGCCCCGCGAGGATCAGATCGAAGGCGAGCCGCGACTTGCCCGCCCCTGACGGCCCCCGGATCAGCACGGCGCGATCGCCCACCAGCACGGCGGAGGCGTGCACGCTGGCGCGATCGGTCATGGCGATGGCGCCGGCAGCCTGACCACGAAGCGCGCGCCCGCAACGGTCGGCTTGCCGTCGGCGTCGGCCGGGCCGTAGCGATTTTCCGCCCAGATCCGTCCGTTATGCGCTTCGATGATCTGCTTGGAGATCGACAGCCCAAGGCCGGAGTTCTGTCCAAAGCCCTGATGCGGACGGTCGGTGTAGAAGCGCTCGAAGATGCGTTCCAGCGCGTCCTCGCCGATGCCGGGCCCGTCGTCATCGACGACGATTTCGATCTCGGAGCGCACGCGGCGGCAGGTGACGCGCACCTTGCCGCCCGGCGTCGAGAAGGACTGCGCGTTGGACAGCAGATTGGAGACCACCTGACCGAGCCGGGAATCGTGGCCGGGCACCGAGAACGTGTCGGTCGATCCGCGGCCCTCGAAGCGGGTCTCGACCGCGACGTCATGACCCAGGCGGGTTTCGTTGGCGACGGGGGTGAGCGTCGTCAGCAGCCGCCGTAAATCCACCGGCGCCGTGTCCTGCCGCTGCAGTTCCGCATCGAGGCGGCTGGCGTCCGAAATGTCCGAGATCAGCCGGTCGAGCCGTTTCACGTCGTGCTCGATCACCTCGAGCAGGCGGGCGCGGCTGGTTTCGTTGCGCGCCAGCGGCAGCGTCTCCACCGCCGACCGCAGCGAGGTCAGCGGGTTCTTCAGTTCATGGGCGACGTCGGCGGCGAACATCTCGATCGCCTCGATGCGGCTATAGAGCGCATTCGTCATGTCGCGCAGCGCGCCTGAGAGATGGCCGATCTCGTCGCGGCGGCGGGTGAAATCCGGAATCTCGACGCGGGTCTGGATGCGGCGGCGAACGCGCTCGGCGCCGTCGGCCAGCCGCCGCACCGGCCCCGCGATCGTGCTCGCCAGCAGTAGCGACAGCATGATCATGACGGCCGAGGCCACGCCGCCGACCTTGAGGATCGCGAGCCGCTCGGCGGTAACCATCTGGTCGATGTCGTCGCCCTGCGTCGACAGCATCAGCGAGCCGTGCACGGCGCGGAACCGCTGCACCGGCACCGCGACCGAGACGATCACCTCGCCGCGGTCGTTGACGCGCACCATGCTGCTCTTGACGCCGTCGAGCGCCTGCACGACCTCCTGGTAGCCCTTGCCGTTTTCCGGGCCGAGCTCGCGATAGAGCGGCAGGTCGCCGCGGTTGAGCCAGGTGCGCACCGAGATCGTGGCGCGCTCGACGAAGCCGGGCTTCTCCGTCGTGGGTGGCGGTAGTTCGAAGCGCAGCACGTCGCCCCGGCCGTACAGATTGCGGCTGTCGAGGATCATGCCGCCATCGCCGCCATAGATGCGCGCACGCGTCTTGGTCGGCGAGATCAGCCGCCGCAGCACCGGGGCCACGCGCTCCGGATTGATCGGGAAATCCAGCCCGGCAGATTCGTCCGGCGCGCCGTAGCTTTCGCCCGGCTTCAGGTCGAGCAGGCGGTCCGGATCGATGGTGATGGTGTTGGTTTCGACGGTGGCGGACGCGGCGATGGCGCCGGCGATGATCTCGGCCTGCACCAGCAGGCTCTGCGCGCGGGCGTCGATCAGGCCGGCGCGGAATTGCGAGAGGTAGAGAATGCTTGCCACCAGCGCGACGAGGCCCGCCAGATTGAGCGAGACGATGCGGCGCGTGAGGCTGGAGAAGGAAAGCGCGAAGAAGAACTGCCCGGCCCGCCGCATCCAGCCGAGCGGTCGCCGCCAGCCGGTGTCGCGCGGGCTATCGTCGGCAATGCGGTCCCGGTCGAGGGACTCCGAAGCATCCTCGTGGTTCAGGCCTGGATCGGGTTGCGTTCGATCGAGCAATAGCTGAGCTGCCGGTTGTGATGCGCCGCCTGGTAGTTCTACGCCGAACGTGCCGGTGTGTCAGTCGGCACCCCGGACGGTATTTTGTTAAGCATCGCCTCGGGCAAACGCCTTGCGCCGCCCCGAGGAAGACCGGATTCCGCCTTGCGCAGATGCGGCCGGTCCGGATCAGGCTTCCTTGAAACGATAGCCGACGCCGTACAGCGTCTCGATCATTTCGAAATCGTCGTCCACCACCTTGAACTTCTTGCGCAGCCGCTTGATGTGGCTGTCGATGGTGCGGTCGTCGACATAGACCTGATCGTCATAGGCCGCGTCCATCAGCGCATTGCGGCTCTTCACGACACCGGGGCGGGTCGCCAGCGCCTGCAGGATCAGGAACTCCGTCACCGTCAGCGTCACCGGCTCGTTCTTCCAGGTGCAGGTATGGCGCTCCGGATCCATCCGCAGCAGGCCGCGGTCCAGGGCGCGCGCGTCCGGCTCCTTCGGAACGGCGGTCGGATCCTTGGGCTGGCCCCGGCGCAGCACGGCCTTGACGCGCTCGACCAGCAGGCGCTGCGAAAACGGCTTGCGGATGAAATCGTCGGCGCCCATCTTGAGGCCGAACAATTCGTCGATTTCCTCATCCTTGGAGGTAAGGAAGATCACCGGCAGGTCGGATTTCTGTCGCAGCCGGCGCAGCGTCTCCATGCCGTCCATCCTCGGCATCTTGATGTCGAGGATCGCCAGGTCCGGCGGCGAGGTGCGGAATCCGTCCAAGGCTGATGCACCATCCGTGTAGGTCATGATGCGATAGCCTTCGGCTTCAAGCGCGATCGAGACGGAAGTGAGAATGTTGCGGTCATCGTCGACCAGGGCGATTGTGGGCATGAGCCTGCTTTCAGAATGCGAGTGGCTTAAACGGCGGGCGATCGAGCGGTGCGCCGAATAAATTGTCTACTTACGCGGTCAACGAGCAATGCAAGCTGGGCTGAAGTGTGACCGAGTTCCGCAAAAACGCCTCCGCGGGCATCGTGCACCCCCATATAGCACCCTCTGCGGCCCGGAAAAAAGGCCCTTTTTGCAATAAGATGGCTGGACAGGAACCCATGCAACCGACCGCTGATTTCAACGCTTCCAGATTGACCCGCTCGCTGCTGCGGCGGAACCGGCAGGGCGCCCTGGCAACGCTGATGGCCGGGAGCGGCGATCCCTATTGCTCGCTGGTCAACGTCGCCAGCCACGCCGACGGCTCGCCGATCCTGCTGATTTCCCGGCTCGCGCTGCACACGAAGAACATCCTTGCCGACAGCCGCGTGTCGCTGATGCTGGACGAACGCGCCGCCGGCGATCCGCTGGAGGGCGCGCGGATCATGCTGGCCGGCCGGGCCGAGGAGGCCGAAGGCGAGACCGCCTCCATCCTGCGCCGGCGCTACCTCAATGCGCATCCGTCCGCGGAAGCATTCGTGGACTTCAAGGATTTTTCGTTCTTCCTGATAGCGCCGACCGGACTGCACCTGGTTGCCGGATTTGGCCGCATCATCGACCTCGCGCCTGCGCAATTTCTGACCGAGATCGCCGATGCCGGCGGGCTGCTGGAGGCCGAGCAGGGCGCGATCGAACATATGAACGAGGATCACCGCGACGCGATGAACCTCTATGCCACGAGGCTGCTGGGAGCTGAATCCGCCGACTGGTCCTGCACCGGCTGCGACCCGGACGGCATGGATATGCAGGCGGGCGCCGCCACGCTGCGGCTGGATTTCCCGGAGCGGGTCACCAGCGGTTTGGAATTGCGCAAGATGCTGGTGCGGCTGGCGGGCGAGGCGCGGGCCAAAGGCTGATGCAGAAGCGCTGACGCAAAAGCGCTGATGCAGAAGGGGCGATGCCGATTGAAGGGCCCGGCGCTGATTGATTTTTCTATGCTGCGGTGCGGCAATTGACGGGACAGCCCTAGCGACGGATGGTCGCGCAATCACGACGGCAAAGACTGAAAAAGCGCCGCAGCAATCGTTTGAGCGAGATCAAGACCCACTTTTCGCAAATAACCAAAACATGCGGATCGGCTTGGCAAGCCCGGCGTTCATCAGTATTAGGTCGCCGGACCGGGGCCGGAAGGCTATATTCAGGGGTCACCGCGACAAGGCGCGTCAAGCGACAGCGCGATCAGAGTAACGCGGGTTCGAGGAGGAGTCTTCGTGCAAGAGACGGGTCTACGCAACGGCGCCTTCGGTGCCGATAAATTTGGCTTAAAGAATCTCAAGACGGTGCACTGGAATCTTGGCGCGCCGCAGCTCTATCAATACTCGCTCGCAGCCGGCGAGGCAGTACTGTCGGCGGAGGGCGCCTTGTGCGCGGACACCGGTGAATTCACCGGGCGCAGCCCGAAGGACAAGTTCACGGTTCGCGATGCCACCACCGACAAGAACATGTGGTGGGCCGGCAACCAGTCGATATCGGCGGATCAGTTCTCTGCGCTCCATGCCGACTTCATCAAACATGCCGAAGGCATGACGCTCTACGCGCAGGATCTCTATGGCGGCGCGGACCCGACCTTCCAGATCAAGACCCGTGTCTTCACCGAACTCGCCTGGCACTCGCTGTTCATCCGCACGCTGCTGATCCGCCCCGAGGCGTCGGCGCTGCGCGATTTCGTGCCGGAGCTGACCATCATCGACCTGCCAAGCTTCCGCGCCGATCCCAAACGTCACGGCGTGCGCTCCGAGAACGTCGTCGCGATCGATTTCGCCCGCAAGATCGTCCTGATCGGCGGGTCTTATTATGCCGGCGAGATGAAGAAGTCGGTCTTCACCACGCTGAACTACTATCTGCCCGCCAAGGGCGTGCTGCCGATGCACTGCTCGGCCAATGTCGGACCCAAGGGCGACACCGCGATCTTCTTCGGCCTGTCCGGCACCGGCAAGACCACGCTCTCGGCCGATCCCAATCGCACGCTGATCGGCGACGACGAGCACGGCTGGGGCAACGACGGCGTCTTCAACTTCGAAGGCGGCTGCTACGCCAAGTGCATCAAGCTGTCGGCGGAAGCCGAACCGCAGATCTTCGCAGCCAGCAACCGCTTCGGCGCCGTGCTGGAGAACGTGGTGCTCGACGAGGACACCCGCGTTCCCGATTTCGACGACGGCTCGAAGACCGAGAATACCCGTTCGGCCTATCCGCTCGACTTCATCCCGAACGCTTCGCGCACCGGCCGCTCCGGCCAGCCGAAGAACGTCGTGATGCTGGCCGCCGATGCGTTCGGCGTGCTGCCGCCGATCGCAAAACTTTCGCCGGCGCAGGCGATGTATCACTTCCTGTCCGGCTATACCGCCAAGGTCGCCGGCACCGAGCGTGGTCTCGGCAACGAGCCGCAGCCGGAATTCTCCACCTGCTTCGGTTCGCCCTTCCTGCCGCTCGACCCTTCCGTCTACGGCAACATGCTGCGCGAGCTGATTGCCCGGCACAATGTCGATTGCTGGCTGGTCAACACCGGCTGGACCGGCGGCAAGTTCGGCACCGGCAGCCGGATGCCGATCAAGGTCACGCGCGCGCTGCTGACCGCCGCGCTCGACGGAAGCCTGCGCAATGTCGAATTCCGCACCGACAAGTATTTCGGCTTCGCCGTGCCGACGGCGCTGCCGGGCGTGCCGAGCGAGATCCTCGATCCCGTCAACACCTGGAAGGACAAGGCCGAGTTCGACAAGACCGCGCGCGCGCTGGTCGGCATGTTCCAGAAGAACTTTGCCAAGTTCGAAGCCCATGTCGATGCCGAAGTCCTCGCCGCCGCGCCGGACCTCAAGCTCGCGGCGGAATGAGATCAATCACGAACGAATAATTGAAAAGGGCGGCTGCTTGAGCCGCCCTTTTTTTGTGTGCGCCGCTTGCGGCGGCCATCAGACGACGCGGTCGTGCGCGTATTCACGAGAACGCGCAGCCGGACTTCAATCCGAGCTTGCCGAAGATGATCGCCGCCGGACAGAATCCGGTTATCGATGCCTGCAGCAGGTTCAGGCCTACGAAGCCGGTCAGCGCCAGCCAGTAGGGACTGACGTACAGGGCGAGCACGACGCTGGCCAGAATCATGATCCCGGCGAAAGCCATCACGGCACGGTCTACATTCATTTCACTCCTCCATTTTGCAGTTGCTTCGTAATTCCTCAGCCGCTTGCGGCGAGCTGATCGCGGGTCCATGCGACGATCTTTCCGGTATCCATCGCGCCGGCCGTTTTTGCCACCAGCCTGCCGTCGCGGAACAACAGCAGGGCCGGAATGCCGGACACGCCGAACTCGGCGCTGGTGCGCTGCTCCTCGTCGGCGTTGAGCTTCAGCAGCCGGACCTCGGGCTCCAGCTCCGAGGCCGCTCTCTCGAACATCGGCGCCATCGCGCGGCACGGACCGCACCACGCCGCCCAGACATCGACCAGGACCGCGATGTCATTGGCGCGGCGATGCTTGTCGAAGCGGACACCGTCGACTGCGACGGGATGGCCGTCGAACAGTTGCTTGTGACATGCGCCGCATCGGGCCTCCATCGCCGGCTTGCCGGCGGGGACGCGATTGACCGCGCTGCAGTGTGGACAGACGATGTTGCGTGTCGAACTCATGGTTCGCTTTCTCGTTTGCTCAGCCGGCCTTGATCTTCCGGATTCCGATCTGCTCCAGCACGAACCGTTCATAGAACGGCTCGCTATCCCCGAGCCTGATCTTGCGCAGGAAGAATTTTTCGAACGCCACTTTCGCGTAATGCACCCAGCGTCCCTTGGCGGACCAGTTGACGTTTCGCGGCGGCACTTCCGGTTGCGCAATGAAGGCGACGCCGCTGTCGCCAAAATCGGCGAGGCAGACGGCGTTCCATGTCGCTTCGGCCTTCGGCTCGGCGCCCCTCAGCAGGTCGGCGATGTTGAGAGCGGTTGCCGTCACCATCGATTCGATCATGAAGCCGGTCTTGGGCACGCCCGTCGGCACCGGCGTCGCCGCAATCGGCGCAATCGCAACGCCGACACCGACGCCGAAGATATTCGGAAATGTGGGATTGCGCTGCTTCTTGTCGATGACGATGAAGCCGCGCGGATTGGTCAGGCCCTCGATGCCGCGCACCGCGGCCACGCCCCGGAAGGCCGGCAGCATCATCGAATAGTTGAAGGGCAGCTCGTGGACCTTTGCGGCAGCGCCCGACTCCGACACTTCCTCGACCCGCATCTTGCCGGGTTCGACCGCGGTGACGCGTGCGTTCGTGATCCATTTGATGTGGCGGTCTCGCATCTCGCTTTCGAGCAGGCCCTTGGTATCGCCGACACCGTCGAGGCCGAGATGACCGATGTAGGGTTCCGAGGTCACGAAGGTCATCGGAACGCGATCGCGGATCCGGCGTTTTCGCAACTCGGTATCGAGGATGAAGGCGAACTCGTAAGCCGGGCCGAAGCACGATGCGCCCTGGACCGCGCCGACGACGATCGGACCGGGTGCCTGCACGAAGCGATCGAACGCCTCTCTTGCCCGGGCAGCGTGATCGACATGACAAATCGACTGCGTCTGACCGTCGGGGCCAAGGCCTGGAATTTCATCGAAGGCGAGGTCGGGTCCGGTGGCAACGACGAGGTAGTCGTATGCGACCGAGGTGCCGTCTTCCAGTTCGACCCGGTTCTCACGGGGCAGCACGCGGCGCGCTCCTTGACCGAAGTAGCGGATGCCCTTGCGCTGCATCACGTCATCGAGATCGACTTCGATATCCTGCTTTTCACGCCAGCCGACCGCAACCCACGGATTTGAGGGAACGAAGTGGTACCTCGCTCCCTGGCCGATCACCGTCAGGCGATCCTCGTCCCTCCGCAATTTCGGCAGGAGTTCATAGGCCATCAATGTTCCGCTGAGGCCTGCACCGAGTACGACGAGTTCCGCCATGACACTTCCTCCGTTTGCTTGATTGCCTGACCGCGATTGATCCCTGTTGCTGTGGGAACCGGCGACCCGTAGACGGCTTTGCTATTGACTATATATTCGATATTGCGTATATACGCAAGTATGAAAATAGACACCGAGCAAATGCAGTCCGCCGCCGACTCGGCCAGTGATCTGCTCAAGGCCATGGCCAATCGTCACAGGCTGTTGATCCTGTGCCAGTTGATCGACGGCGAACGCTCCGTCGGCGAACTCGCCGCGTTCCTGGGCGCGCGGGATTCCACCGTATCGCAGCATCTTGCGATCCTTCGCCGCGATGGTCTCGTCGATGCGCGCCGGGACGGTCAGACCATCTGGTATTCGATCAGCAGCGCGCCGGCGCGGGATCTGGTCGAGGTGCTCTATCGCTCCTTCTGCGCGCCGGAGCGCCGTTCTCGAAAGTCTGCCACGGCTCGCCGCCACAAGGGTTGACCGACATCAACGCCAGCAAATTTGCCGGCGCTCTAATTATCGAGATGGTTCGGAGTAGCTTCATGTTTTCCCTGTGCAAGAAGTCCTCGCTGCCGGTGTTCGGCGCGCTTCTGCTCGCGGTCGTTGGCGTTGGATCCGCGCCGTTGCGCGCGGCAGAAGAGCTCTTCGTCGTGACGTCATCCGCGGTGCCCGACCAGAAGGCGGTGTTCGCGACGATCGAAAGCCGGCGCGTTGTCCCGGGCCGCAGCCGGATCGGCGGCACCGTCGCCGCGATCGCGGTCAGGGAGGGCGACCATGTCGAACTCGGCCAGGTCATCGCCACGGTCGGCGACGACAAGCTCGCGCTGCAGATGAAGTCGCTCGATGCGCAGATCGCCGGACTGGAAGCTCAGGTGGCGCAGGCGCAAACCGATCTGGCGCGCGCCGAGGACCTGTTCCAGAAGGGAATCGCTCCGAAGACACGGCTGGATGAGGCGCGCACGGCGTCCAACGTCGCCACCAATGCCATGCGAGCCCGTACCGCGGAGCGTTCGGTGATCCAGCAGCAGCTCACCGAGGGCAATGTATTGGCGCCGGCGGCCGGCCGGGTGCTCAAGGTTCCACTCACCGCAGGAACTGTCGTGATGCCCGGCGACCCCGTTGCCCTGATTGCCGAGCAGAACTTCGTGGTCCGGCTAAAGGTGCCGGAGCGGCACGCCAAGTCAATGAAGGCAGGCGATCCGATTCGCATCGACGGCGACGATCCGGGTACGGCTGCGCCTCGCTTCGGCAAGATCAGTCTGGTCTATCCGCAGATCGAGGATGGGCGCGTCGTCGCTGACGCCGCCGTAGAAGGGCTCGCCGACTATTTCGTCAACGAGCGCGTCAGGGTCTGGATCGCGGCCGGCGACCGTCCGGCCTACGTGATACCGGCGCGTTTCATCACGACGCGATTCGGTATCGACTATGTCAGGATCCGTACTGCCGACAACGTCGATGTCGACGTGCCGGTTCAGCGCGGTCGGCCGGCGCCGCGGCAGGATATGCCTGACGGCATCGAAATCCTGTCCGGCCTGCGCAACTCCGACCGGCTGGTGCGGCCGTGAAACTCGGGCTTTCCGGCTGGCTGACCAAGGTGACCATTCAGTCGCCGTTGACGCCCCTGTTTCTGCTGGCGGCGCTCGCCGCCGGGCTTGTCGCCCTGATCACGATCCCGCGCGAGGAGGAGCCGCAGATCAGCGTGCCGATGGTCGATATCACGGTGCGCGCAGACGGCCTGAAGGCGCCGGATGCCGTCGAACTCGTGACCAAGCCGCTCGAGACGATCGTCAAGGCGATCGACGGCGTCGAACATACCTACAGCCAGACCCAGGATGACCGCGTCATGGTGACGGCGCGCTTCCTCGTCGGCACCAGGGCTGACGAAGCCATCCTGCGGGTCCATGAGAAGATCCGCGCCAACATCGACCGGATTCCCGTCGGTATCCCGGAGCCGCTGATCGTCGGCCGCGGGATCAACGACGTCGCAATCATGGTGGTCACGCTGTCGCCGAAGCCGGCGGCCGCCCGGCGCTATTCAGACAAGGATCTGTTCGACCTCGCGGAAAAACTTCGTTTCGAGCTGAGCAAGGTCGACAATGTCGGCCTGACCTACATCGTCGGCGGCGACGCGCAGCAGATCCGCGTCGAGCCGGATCCGGAAAAGCTCTCGCTCTACGGCGTCACGCTGCAGCAATTGCTGGCCAAGGTGCGCGACGCCAACCGCTCGTTCCAGGCCGGCCGGGTCCGCGATGCCGGGCAGACACGCACGGTCGCCGCAGGGCAGACCCTTGCGGGCATACCCGACATCGGGCTGCTGCTGGTGACCACCCGCGATAATCGCCCGGTCTATGTGCGCGATGTCGCCCGGGTGCTGCTGGGCCCGTCGCCGGTCGAACACCGCGTCTGGAACGTATCCGGGCACGACAAGGGCTCGTGGACAACGGCGCCTGCGATCAGCGTCGCGATCGCCAAGCGCGCCGGCGCCAACGCGGTTGTCGTGGCGGAAGATCTGCGCGCGCGGATATCGGCGCTCGAGGGCCGGCTGATTCCGGCCGATGTCGCTGCGACCGTCACGCGCGACTATGGCGAGACCGCCAACGAGAAGGCCAACGAACTGCTGTTCCATCTCGGCCTCGCCACCGTCTCCATCGTGGTCCTGATCGCGTTCGCGATCGGCTGGCGTGAGGCCGTGGTGACGCTCGTGGTGATTCCCACCACGATCCTGCTGACGCTGTTTGCGGCCAATATCATGGGCTACACCATCAACCGCGTCAGCCTGTTCGCGCTGATCTTCTCGATCGGCATTCTGGTCGACGATGCGATCGTGGTGGTGGAGAACATCGCGCGGCATTGGGCGATGCGGGATGGTCGGCCGCGGCTGCAGGCCGCCATCGAGGCGGTCGCCGAGGTTGGTAATCCGACGATCCTGGCGACACTGACCGTGATCGCAGCGCTGCTGCCGATGCTGTTCGTCTCCGGCCTGATGGGTCCCTACATGGCGCCGATCCCGGCGAACGCCTCCGCTGCCATGCTGTTCTCGTTCTTTGTCGCGATGGTGATCGCCCCGTGGCTGATGCTGAAGCTGCATCGCGGCGGCGACGGTCCGCAGCACGGGGCGGCGCATGACGAAGGCTGGCTCGGCCGGCTCTACCGCAAGGTCGCCGAACCCGTCATTCGCACCCGCCGCTCGTCCTGGACATTCCTGATTTCCGTCGGTGTCGCAACGCTGCTGGTGATGGGGCTGTTCTATACCAGGAGCGTCACGGTGAAGCTGCTGCCGTTCGACAACAAGTCGGAGATCGCGGTCGTCGCCGATCTGCCGGAAGGCGCGACGCTGGAGGACACCGAGCGGGTGCTGCTGGCGGCAAGCGAGATTGCCCGGCAGTTGCCGGAGGTGACGTCGGTGCAGGTCTATGCCGGCACCGCGGCTCCGTTCAATTTCAACGGCCTGGTGCGGCACTATTATCTGCGTGCATCGCCGGAACTGGGCGAACTGCAGGTCAATCTCGCCGCGCGCGGAGATCGTGCGCGCGCCAGCCACGTCATCGCGCTCGAACTGCGAGAGAAGCTGAAATCGCTCGCCATGCCTGAAGGGACCTCCATCAAGGTGGTGGAGGTGCCGCCCGGACCACCCGTCCTGGCGACGCTGCTTGCCGAGATCTACGGCCCTGATTCCGCGACCCGCCGCGCCGTCATGAACGAAACCAGGAAGATATTCGCATCAGTTCCCTTCATCGTCGACGTCGACGATTCGGCGGGACAGCCGCGGCCGCGGTTGCGGTTGTCGATCGACCAGGATCGCCTCGAATTCTTCGGCGTCGAGCAGAAGGACGTCTACGACACGATCGAGATGCTGTTCGGCGGATTGACCGTCGGCTATTCCCATCGCGGCGAGGACCGCAACCCGATCGCGATCACGGTCCGGCTGCCGAAGAATGACCTCGCCTGGACGGAAGCGCTCAAATCGACCCCGGTTCCGGCCAACACGCTGCCGGGCGGCAAGACCGTGGTCGAGCTTGGCGAGGTGGTGCGGGCGTCGACCGAGGCGGGTTCTCCGGTCATCTTTCGCCGCGACGGCCGTTTTGCCGATATGGTGATGGCCGAACTGGCAGGAAGTTACGAAGCGCCGATCTACGGCATGCTGGAGGTCGCTCGCCGTATCGACGCGCACCCATGGGGCGATCTGGGAAAACCTGTCGTCAGTCTCCACGGCCAGCCCACGGACGAAACCAGGCCGACCCTGCTGTGGGACGGCGAATGGGAGATCACCTATGTCACCTTCCGCGACATGGGGGCGGCATTCGCGATCGCGATCGTCGGAATCTACATTCTGGTCGTCGCGCAGTTCGGCAGTTTCAAGCTGCCGCTCGTCATCCTGACGCCGATTCCGCTGACCCTGATCGGCATTCTCATCGGCCACTGGCTGTTTGCCGCGCCGTTTACCGCGACCTCCATGATAGGGTTTATCGCGCTCGCGGGCATCATCGTGCGCAATTCGATCCTGCTGGTGGACTTCATCCGCCACGCCGCCGTCGGCAACAGCCTGCGCGAACGGCTGCTGGAAGCGGGCGCGGTACGCTTCAAGCCCATCATTCTGACGGCGCTCGCCGCGATGATCGGGGCAGCGACGATCTTGCCTGACCCGATCTTTCAGGGTCTCGCTATCTCCCTGCTGTTCGGGCTCGCCTCGTCGACCTTGCTTACCGTGCTGGTGATTCCGGCAATATACATCGCCCTTCGGGATGACCGGAGGCCAACCAACCAGACAGATGGATAGGGATGCGACATGACAACATCGGCTGCAGCCCCGCGGATCCGGGCGTTCTTCGATCAGGCGACCTCCTGAGGCGGGGCTTGGCGCCCGCCTCTATCCGTTGTTCGGCAGCACCGCGTTGCTGGGCGTCCGGCGGTCGGTGATCTGCAGGCCGAACAGGCTGCCGATCAGCTCGACCGCAACGCGCGCCGTGCGGCCGCGTTCGTCGAGAAACGGATTGAGCTCGACGATATCGACCGAGCGCACCAGGCCGGAATCGTGCAGCAGCTCCATGATCAGATGCGCTTCGCGATAGGTCGCGCCGCCCGGCACCGTGGTGCCGACGCCGGGCGCCACCGCGGGATCGAGGAAATCGACGTCGAAGCTCAGATGCAGCACGCCGTTCTGCGCCCGCACGCGCTCGATCACCTTGCGGATCAGCACGGCAACCCCGAACTCGTCGATCGCGCGCATGTCGGCGATGGCGACGCGGCGCTCGAACACCAGCTTCTTCTCCTCCGGATCGATCGAGCGGATGCCGAACAGGTCGAGCCTTTCGGGGCCGATCGAGGCGCGGGGCTCCTTGCCGAGCAGCCGGTCGAGACCGGGCTCGCCGCACAGGAACGCCGCCGACATGCCGTGCATGTTGCCGGTTTCCGTCGTCTTCGGTGTGTTGTAGTCGGCATGGGCATCGAGCCAGAGCACGAACAGCGGCCGGCCCTTCTCGCGCCAGTAGCGCGCGACGCCGTTCACCGATCCCATCGACAGCGAGTGGTCGCCGCCCATGAAGACTGGAATGGCGCCCGAGCGCGCCAGCAGGAACGAGCGCTTGCTCAGCGCGCGGATCCATCCCTTGATCTCGTCGTAGAATTTGGCGTTGGCCGGCGGCGATCCCTCGGGGGTCTCGATGCTGGAGGGCGCCATGTCGCCATGGTCCTCGACGGCGAAGCCGAGCTGGCCGAGGATGCGGCCGATTCCTGCGGTCCGCAGCGCCGCCGGTCCCATCAGCGTGCCGGGCTGGGAGGCGCCGATCTCGATGGGGATGCCGAGCAGGGCGATCTTCGGTCGGCTGGCATCGGGTTCGGACATGCGGCGGAACCTTCGAAGAAATCCCAGGATAGGGACGGCGCGAGTGCGCCTTCGCCCATCCTACATGAGATTCGCGACGCGCCGACGTCCCTCACGCCTTGAAATAGGCGATCTGCGTCGTGGTCGCGAGCAGGCGCCCCGCGGGCGACCACAATTCGCCGTGCTGGTCGCCGTAGCTCCTGTGGAAAATCCTGGCGTCGGCAGTCGCCAACACGCGCGTGATATCCTCGGCCGCGAGTTCTTCCGAGGAAGTGTGGAAATAGGTCGTGATGGATACCGTGCCGAACGGGATCAGTTCGCGCCGCGCCAGGAACACCCGGCCGAAGAAGGCATCCGACATCGACATCAGCGACAGCATGTCGATCCTTCGGGGCGTGTGGTCGGCGATCCACTGCTTGGAATACGCGTCGAGCGGCTCCGCCGCAGGCGAGCCGTAGAAACTCGGCTCGCCCTCGACGAACCGGAAATCATACTGGTGCGTCCACGTCATCGGCGTGCGCGGAAACGAACGGGCCTGCTCGAACGGGATCGCATCGGGGAAGGTCGCCTGCTGGTGCGACCAGGACGGACGGCGCTCGGCGAAGACCGCTGTTGCCAGCGTCGCGACATCGCCGCCGCCTTGCGTCATCTCCACGGACCAATGCTGGCTGGAGCGGTTGGCCTTGACCAGCCGCACGTCGAGATCGAAGGCGCCTTCCGCCACCGGCGCGCAGAAATTCACGGTGAGCGCCAACGGATCGCCCGCCCGCTGCGGGTGCTCGATCAGCGCCCGCAGGATGGTGGCGGCCGTGCAGCCGCCGAACGGTCCGACAAAGGCCCAGTAGTCCGGACTGGTCTTGCCCTGCCAGCAGCTGTCGCCGGCGGTGACTTGCGTGGCGTCGTCGAAGAGGTGAGGGGTCTTGGGGAGCATTTATGTAATTCCCGTCATTGCCTGCGACAAACGCGCAGCGTTTGCGCAAGGGAGCGAAGCGACGAAGCAATCCATCTTTCCGTCGCGCGGCGAGATGGATTGCTTCGCTTCGCTCGCAATGACACTGTGAGTGTCGGACGCAGTATCGCGACTATTCGGCCGAATTCAATGACGCCCGGGGTAATCGTTTCCCGCTCCCCCAAAATTACCGCGTCGCCCCGCGCTGCGCGCCAGCCACCGGCGCGGCCGCATGCACCGGGACGTTCCAGATCTCTTCGGCATATTCGCGGATGGTGCGGTCGGAGGAGAACCACGGCATCCGCGCGACGTTGAGGATGGAGGCGCGGGTCCAGGCCGGCACCACCTGCCAGCGGGCGTCGATGGCGCGCTGGGCGCCGTAGTAGGAATCGAAATCGGCCGAGACCATGTAGTGATCGAGGTAGCGCAGCGCGTGGCCGATCGAGGCGAAGCGGGCGGGATCGTCCGGCGAGAACGCGCCGCTCTCGATCGCGGTGATGGCGCGCGCCAGCCGCGGCGAGCGGCTGATCACGTCGGTCGCGTCCAGGCCCTGCTTGCGGCGGATCATGACGTCGTCGGCCTCCATGCCGAAGATGGCGATGTTCTCCTCGCCGACATGGTCGCGGATTTCGATGTTGGCGCCATCAAGCGTGCCGATGGTCAGCGCGCCGTTGAGCGCGAGCTTCATGTTGCCGGTGCCGGAGGCTTCCATGCCGGCGGTCGAAATCTGCTCGGAGAGATCCGCAGCGGGAATGATCACTTCGGCGAGGCTGACATTGTAGTCGGCGAGGAAGGCGACATGCAGCCGTCCCGCAACGTCAGGGTCGTTATTGACCACGCTGGCGACGTCGTTGATCAGCTTGATGATCAGCTTGGCATAGCGATAGCTCGCCGCCGCCTTGCCGGCGAAGATCTTGACCCGCGGCACCCAGTTGCGGTGCGGCTCATCCTTGATGGCGTGGTACAGTGCGATCGTCTCGATGATGTTGAGCAATTGCCGCTTGTACTCGTGGATGCGCTTGATCTGGACGTCGAACAGCGCCGACGGATCGACCTTGACGCCGAGGCGCTCGCCGATCAGCCGCGCCAGCGCCA
>JAFAGM010000059.1 GCA_023422775.1 Pseudomonadota bacterium | reverse complement strand
CAGCAACTCCGGCAATGGGAGCTTGCGGAAATCTCGCGGCAACGCGGCGGGCACCATGGCGACCGCATCACGAAACTCGCGGGCCCTCTCGCGGGTAATCTCGCCAATCCGCAGATCGCCGTGCAATTCCCTAAAGTATCGGATGGCTTGCTCCGCCTCCGTGACCGTGTTGGCATTTGGCTTCTTCGCATTATGCGCCGAACCACCGGCAGCCCATGACGCCAGCGCCTCGGACAGCTTGGGCCCCCGCTCAATCGCGGATTGCTGGGCTACGATCGGAGTCGGTACGATTTCCCCGCGCTGCCGTTTCTTCATGGCATCGTAGGCTCGCACATGAGCTTCAAGGACCACGAGGGCGGCCTTTTGAAACTCCGGAGAGGATTTGCTCAGGTAGATGCCACGCGCCTTCAGAGCGACGTTAGTCTCGGCATAAACGATCTTCGGATCACGCCGGGCGTAGGCTGCGCGAAACTCGTCTTCAAACACCGGCAGCAATTCGCCGTAGATGTGAGCATGATCGGCAGACATTCCCATCTGCGTGCTCGGCGGCACCACCGTGAGGTCGGGCCACGCCGCCCGATGTTGAGAGGTTTGCAGATGCCGCCGGTCATCGCCCTCCGTCCGCTCGGCTTCATCCTCCGCAAGCAGCGCGGCAAATACCTCATCGCCTAGTTGCTTCAGATCGATGTTCGGGGGCAGCACTGTGATGGCGGGCGGCGTCAGGGCTGCCACCGCCGCGTCAAATAGGCGAGCCGCCTTCAGGGCCTCCTGATGGTCACGCCGCTTTGCCTGCTTCAATTCCTTCGTCGCTAGGGAACGAACGATCTCACGCTTGAAGCGCTGCGTCTTCGGATTGATGAGGTCGGGGAACGCATCGCGCATGTGAGACGGCGCAGGCTTCCCGGCCAGCGCTTCCGGCAGCCTTTTGCGAAACTCGTAGGTGCCAGACGCACGCCGTTGCATGTAACTCAGAGCCGCCATTGTGGACCACCTTTGTGGGCTACGTTTGTGTAGCAAGGCGGCCTCTCTAAGCTCATGATTGCTTAGAGTTTTCAGCTTTTCAATGGCTTAGGATTTGCTGGCGCTCCCTAGGGGAATCGAACCCCTGTTTCAGCCTTGAGAGGGCCGCGTCCTAACCGCTAGACGAAGGGAGCGTTGGCTTCAGGGCATAGCCGCGAAATGCGCGGGGGGCAAGGCGGAAGCTTCTATTCGTCATGCCCGGGCTTGTCCCGGGCATCCACGTCCTGGCTGCCAAATGAAGAAAGACGTGGATGGCCGGGTCAAGCCTGGTCAAGCCCGGCCATGACGGGGAAGGTTAATCAGGGTTCGCTGACGAACCTCAGCTTTCCGGCGGGTTTCAGCGTCTTCGCGTCGAAGGTGCGGATTTCGATCACGCCGGCCGTATCCAGCGTGACCACCAGCCGTTCGCCGGCAACCGCCGTGGAGACGATCCGGGCGCCTTTCGGCAGCGTAGTGGTGATGTCAGTCGGGTTCGCGGCGGGGCTTCCCTCGCCGCGGTAAAGGCGGTACCCGACGGCGATCAGGACCACGGCCACCGCGAGCGCCGAGGTCAGGCCCGCGATCAGCATCATCCGCCGCACCCGCGCGATCAGCGCGGCCTGCTCGGGGGTCGGTTCGGGCGCAACGGTATCGGTCATGTCTTAACTGGGCTCGGCTTTGGAACAGGGATCATCGGATAACGGTCAGAGGCTGGAGGTTGTCGTCGGCGGCGACGAGGGATCTCCCCGCCTCGACCGCGTGCTCGCGGTGCTCCGCCCCGAACTGTCGCGCTCGCGGCTGAAGGCGCTGATCCTGGCCGGTTCCGTCACCGCCAAAGGCACCCCCGTCCGCGACCCCGCTTATCATGTAGCAGCCGGCGATACGATCACAATCGACGTGCCCGCGGCGGTGGCGCCGGAGCCCCTGGGCGAGAATATCGCGCTCGATATCGTCCATGAGGACGACGACATCATCGTCATCAACAAGCCCAGAGGACTGGTCGTCCACCCGGCCGCGGGCCACGAGACCGGCACGCTGGTCAACGCGCTGATCGCCCATTGCGGCGCCAGCCTTTCGGGGATTGGCGGCGTCCGCCGGCCGGGCATCGTGCACCGGCTCGACAAGGACACCACCGGGCTGATGGTGGTCGCCAAGAACGACCAGGCGCACCAGTCGCTGACCGCGCAATTCGCCGACCACGGCCGCACCGGTCCGATGCAGCGGGGCTACATGGCCTTCGTCTGGGGCGTGCCCAACCGCCAGCGCGGCACGGTCGACGCGCCGATCGACCGCCATCCGCATGCCCGCGAAAAGATGGCGGTGCGTCCGGGCGGTCGCGAGGCCATCACCCATTGGGAGCTGCAGGCTTCTTATAAGGGGCGCGACGGCAAGCCGGTCGCCTCGCTGCTGGCCTGCCAGCTCGAGACCGGGCGGACGCACCAGATCCGGGTCCACCTCGCCCATACCGGTCATCCGCTGCTGGGCGATGCGGTCTATGGCCCCCACTTCAAGACCAAGGCCGCCCAGCTCGGCGCCAAAGGTAAGCAGGCACTCACCGCCCTCGGCCGACAGGCCCTGCACGCATACCTGCTCGCTTTGGAACACCCCCGAACCGGGGAATTTTTGCATTGGGAGGCCGGTCTGCCGGAGGATCTGCATCTCCTGCAAAGCGCCCTGGAAGCGGCGGTATGACGCAGGCCGGCCGGAAAATACCTGACATTACAAAAGATTAAACCGGTCACACGGGGACGTGACGTCAGCATTCCTTCCCTATTTGTTCGATTTCCTGTATGGTCCCCCTTGCGTTGAATATCCAACGCGGAACATCGCAGCCTGATCGGCTTTAACAAAGCGGTCACCTGCCGGGCCCGCCGCTATCGGGGGCCTGAACAACTGGAGGGCGCTCAATGGCCCGTACAGCTACGCTTCCGGTTCTCAATGGAGAATCCGGTCTTTCCAGATACCTCGCCGAGATCCGCAAGTTCCCCATGCTGGAACCCCAGCAGGAGTACATGCTCGCCAAGCGTTGGCGCGAGCACGACGATCGCGACGCAGCACATCACCTTGTCACCAGCCATCTGCGGCTCGTGGCCAAGATCGCCATGGGCTATCGCGGCTACGGCTTGCCGATCTCCGAGGTCGTCTCGGAAGGCAACGTCGGCCTGATGCAGGCGGTCAAGCGGTTCGAGCCCGAGAAGGGGTTCCGTCTCGCCACCTACGCCATGTGGTGGATCAAGGCGTCGATTCAAGAGTACATCCTGCGTTCCTGGTCGCTCGTGAAAATGGGCACCACCGCGAACCAGAAGAAGCTGTTCTTCAACCTGCGCAAGGCGAAGAGCAAGATCTCCGCGCTGGACGAGGGTGATCTCCACCCCGACCAGGTGAAGCTGATTGCCAAGCGCCTCGGCGTGACGGATCAGGACGTGGTCGACATGAACCGCCGCCTCGGTGGCGACGCGTCGCTCAACGCGCCGATCCGCGACGACGGTGAGGCCGGCGAATGGCAGGACTGGCTGGTCGACAACTCGCCCAACCAGGAAGCCGTGATGGCCGAGCACGAGGAGTTCGATCACCGCCGTCAGGCGCTGAACGGCGCCATCGGCGTGCTCAACCCGCGCGAACGCCGCATCTTCGAGGCGCGGCGCCTGGCGGAAGAGCCGATGACGCTGGAAGACCTCGCCGCCGAGTTCGGCGTGTCGCGCGAACGCGTGCGGCAGATCGAGGTCCGGGCTTTCGAGAAGGTGCAGTCGGCCGTCAAGGGCACGATTGCCCGGCAGGAAGCCAGCCGGGAAGCCGCGCTCGAAGCTGCGCACTGACCCGCGCGATCGAGATGACAGATGACGAAAGCCGGCGGCAACGCCGGCTTTTTGTTTTTGGGGCCCTGGCTTTGGGGATCGCTGTCGTCCCGGCGAACGCCGGGGCCCATAACCACCGGCCGTGGTTGTTTTGGAAGGTATCAACTCCGACCGCCCGAAATCGAGAAGCCGCGGCGTATGGGTTCCGGGTCAAGCCGGTTGAAGCATCGCGGGCGGTCAAATCAACAGCCGCTGCCTCAACATCACCGGTGTCGTCCCGGCCTACTCGCCCCACTCCCGCGCCATTTTTGCAAGCTCGCAGCCTTCGCAGTAGCGGGCGTCCTTGTAGTCGATCCAGTTGTGGGCATAGACCCGATCGAGCGGGATGCCGTAGCGGGCGCGCAGCACCTTCACCAGGATTTTCCATGCCGCGATCTGCGCCTCGGTAGGGCCGCGCGTCACGTCGGGATAATTGCCGGCGAATTCCACGCCGACCGAGTTGTTGCCGACCACCTGGCGAAAGGTCGGCTTGTTGTCGATGTACTTGTTGTCGTTGCGGTTGGCGCCGTCGCCATGGGTCGGCACGAGATGCTCGCCGACCGCCCAGTACACGGTGCCGTCGGTCTCGACCCAGACCATGACGCCGCGCCGCGTCGGGTTCTTCGACTGCGCCTGCGCGCCGCCGCGCGCCGAGCCGGCCGGTCCCTCGGTCTGGTGCACGATGATGTTGCGCCAGGGATGGGATTTTGCGGGATCGCCCCACGGCGCCAGCCAGACCATCTTCAGCCCGGGAATCTCGGGCGTGCCCGACGACCGTGCGATGGTCGCGAGATCGGGCGTTTGGGCGGAAGCTGAAACGGAAAATGCCAGCGCCCAGAGCGCCGTCGAGAGCAATCGAGCGTTCATGGTTCACGGACTCGTTGACCGGACCCTCAGTAACACGCTCACGCGTGCTTGCGCAGGCCCATCTCCGACAGAGGCTGCGTTTCGGCATCGGGCACCAGCGGCGGAGCCGGGTCGTGGGTGGCAAAACCGTTGCGGCCGGCCTTCTTGGCGTCGTACAGCGCGAGGTCGGCGGCGGCGATCAGGCGGTCGGGGAAC
This sequence comes from Pseudomonadota bacterium, assembly GCA_023422775.1. Taxonomy (GTDB): domain Bacteria; phylum Pseudomonadota; class Alphaproteobacteria; order Rhizobiales; family Xanthobacteraceae; genus Bradyrhizobium. The sequence goes on along the minus strand of JAFAGM010000059.1, from coordinate 148,138 downwards.
GCGCCCATCTCGCGGGTCCACTGCGCGACGCCGATCGAGACCGCGATCGGAATATCGGTTCCTGCGCATTGCGCAGCGTCGGCGCGGCAGACTTCCAGCACGCGGCGGGCGATCATCGCGCCCTCGCGCAGCGTCGAGGACGGCAGCACGATGCAGAACTCGTCGCCGCCGGTCCGCGCCAGCATGTCGCCGGGCCGCAGGCGGGTCTGCGCCATCAGGGTGAAATGCTGCAGGCAGGCGTCGCCCGCGGCGTGGCCGTGGGTGTCGTTGATCGCCTTGAAGCCGTCGAGATCGATCACCAGCAGTGCGAAAGGTTGCCCGTTGCGCTCGGAGCGCGCGCATTCTTCGGTCAGCCGCTGCAGGAGATGGCGGCGGTTGCCGACGCCGGTGAGGTCGTCGAGCAGCGCGAGATCGGCGACCTCGTTGCGCAGGCGATCCATTGCCATCAGCAGGAAACCGAAATTCAGGGCCATCGAGAGGAAGACCATCACCAGGATGACCACCGATTGCACGGGGCTGAAGTGCATGTAGGAGAACCCGCCGCCCGCGCTGGTCAGCGCGCCGAACAGGCGGGATGCCAGGATGACGAGAAGCAGAACGGTGACGATGCCGGCGAGCCGCGCGCCCGGATTGACGCGCCTGTCATGCGGACCAAACAGCAGCTTCAGGCTCACGATCATCGGCAGCGCCTGCGCGAGCGTGAAGACGGTCATCCGCGCCGAGACGCTGTCATGGACGAAAATGAACACGGACAGGCCGGCGAAGCAGAAGCCCGTGATCAGCGCCGTGTTGCGCCACGACACCGGCCGGTTGAAGAATTTCTGGATCCCCATCGCGGCGAGGCAGATCGCCAGGATCAGCGTGGTGCCGGCAAACAGCAGCGGCACGAGCGAATCCGGAACAGCCAGGCGCAGCATCGCGAACGATGCGCCTGCGGCTGCGGCAAACGCCGAACCGGTCCAGAACCGCGCGGCGTCGAATGACGGATAGCTGCGCATGACGTAGGCCCAGATCAGGCCGAGCGCGAGAAAGTTGATGATGAAAACCGTCCACAGCGTCGGAACGCTCAGCATCGCGAACCCGGGACGCGCGCGCCCCGTCTCCCCTGTTGTCCGCGAAATAGCTCAAGGCTTCCGCCCCGACCTTCCCTCGCGACAAACCCCGTTGTCCTGGGAGAGAAGGTGCAGCGTTGCGGATTAACGGACTCTCTCCGGCGCCAGGATAATCCGCGCCGTGGTTTTGAAATGATGAAGAACGCACGCGTTGGGGCAACGTTAAGCATGACACGCGCGATGTCGATGGGTGGGGATACGCGATGCTTTGGCGGAAAAGCCGCATCAAAACGCATAACAGCTGTGGATAACGCGATGACAGCGCCATGACGAGACGCGGCATCGGCCTGCGAATCTGGTGGGATTGTGATCGAGGATGTTGCGAGGCTGGCCCTCCGCCAAGCATGCCTCGGTGTCGCGTTTCCATCCATTAAACCCTGAGAGGATATTATGGCTAAGAAAGCGAAGAAGGCGAAAAAGGCGAAGGCGAAGAAGGCCAAGAAAGCCAAGAAGAAGTGAATTTCGGCCCGGGTGGATCGCTCAGTTCCGCCCGGGCTTCCAACTCCAGGTGAACTGTAGCAGGTGAGTTGCAGCAAGTGAGTTGTAGACTGAGTGTTGGATGAAGGCGGGCCTCGGGTCCGCCTTTTCTGTTTTGATCGGCAAACCGTGGATCCTCCGGGTGGCGGGGGTTCGCTAACTCAGCTTTCCCCTGACCACCCGCCATCCACAGGATCTACGTATCGCGGTATCGCGGCCGATACGCCACGCGTTCTGCCTCGCGGATCACGTCGAGCGGCGCCCATGGCTTCGACCAGAATTTGGCGCCATCAGGCAGGTCCTCGCGCAGCGGCCGGCCGGAGGTGACGATGACGCCCATATCGGGATTGTACCGTCTCGCGATGCGCGCGAGCTCGACGCCGCTCATGTTTCCGGCAAGCTGCACGTCGGTCATCATCAGGGCGAGGCTGCCGCCGGCGCGCTGCAGGACGGCCTCTGCCGCCTCGGCGCTTTCGCATTCGATGACGCCGACCTCGCTCTCTTCGAGCAGCAGGCAGAGCATTTCCCGCTGCATCGGGTCGTCCTCGACGACGAGTGCGATTGCACGAAAGGATTTCGATTGTCCCATGTAGCCTCCCGGTTGGTTCGCGGTTGTCCTTTTGCTGCCGAGGCAATGTACGTTAAGCACTGAAACCGCTTTATGGTTCGGTTCCATTTTGCAAAAGTCCGGGAATCCGCCCGCCATTCCTTTCGACATCCCCTCAAGATCTGGAGCCGACCCATGACTGCGATATCCGGAAGTGCGGCCGCCGTGACCGGCGCCGCCAGCGGCATCGGCCGCGCCCTGGCGCTGGAGCTGGCCGCGCGTGGCTGCGATCTCGCGCTCGCCGATCGCGACGATGCCGGGCTGCTCGAGGTCGCCGCCGAGATCGGCAGGGGCTCGAAGCGGAAGGTCAGCACCCACCGCGTCGACGTCGGCGAGCCCGCACAGATCGAGGATTTTGCGAAGGCTGCCATCGCCGCCCATCCCGGGCTGAACATCGTCATCAACAATGCCGGCGTCGCCCTTCTCGGCGGCTTCAACGAGGTCGACCAGGCGCAGATGGAGTGGCTGATCAACATCAATTTCTGGGGCGTGGTCCACGGCACGCGCGCCTTCCTGCCGCATCTTTCGCAGCAGCGCGAGGCGCATATCGTCAACCTCTCCTCGATCTTCGGCATCGTCGCCCCGCCCGGCCAGACCGCCTATTGCGCCGCGAAATTCGCGGTGCGCGGTTTCTCCGAAAGCCTGCGGCATGAGCTTGCGATGGCGAACAGCCCGGTGAAATTGTCGGTGGTGCATCCCGGCGGCGTGCTGACCGACATCGTGCGCAATTCCCGCACCGGCACCGGCGTCACCGACAATGCACGCCGCGCGGAATCGATCGACCGCTTCGATGCGATCGCCAGGACCACGCCGCCGGCCGCCGCCCAACGCATCATCACCGGCATCGAGAAGAACCAGCAGCGCATCCTGATCGGCAACGACGCGCGCTTCATGGATCTGCTGCAGCGGTTTCGGCCGGCGACGTACTGGGCGGTGCTGGCGAAGCGGATCGGGAAGACGGCGGAGAAGGGGAAGTGAGTTTGAGGTGACGCGTGACCTGTCAGCCGTGGTCCCGGCCTATTGCGCAATTGCGCATCAGGCGCCGGGACCCATACCCCGCGGTGGTTGTTGGTTACAGAAGGTATCTGACGCCTGCGCCAAACCGGGAGGCCGCGGCGTATGGGTCCCGGCTCAGGGCCGGGGCGACGCGGTGATTGTCGCGAGCGTTACCGCCCCGCCAGCTTGTCCGCAAAGTACCCGATGGTCTTGCGGTAGATCGTGGCGCGGTTCCACTCGCGCATTGCCTCGAAATTCGGCGTGCCCTCGCCATAGGGCGCGCCGCCCTTGAAGCCGGCCATGTGCAGGAGGTTCGCGGTGGAGGCGAGTACGTCAGGCACGCTGTGGCGGAGATCGACGTGGCCGTTGCCGTCGAAATCGACGCCGTACTTGATGTAGGACGACGGCAGGAATTGCGTCTGGCCGATCTCGCCGGCAAACGCGCCGATCAGATCGCGCAACGGCAGATCGCCGCGCTGCACGATCTTCAGCGCCGCCAGCAGTTCGCCCTGGAACAGTTCGGTGCGCCGGCAGTCATGCGCCATGGTGGCGAGCGTGCGGATGACCGGCATCTTGCCGATGTCGCCCTTGCCGAAGTCGCTTTCCAGGCCCCAGATCGCGACCACGACTTCCGGCGGCACGCCGAACTTCTGCTCGATGCGCGACAGCAGCGAACCGTGCCGCTGCAGCATCTGCCGTCCCATGTTGATCCGCCCGGGACCGACGCGGGTCGAGACATACTGCTCGAACGACTTGTTGAAGGTACCGCGCTGGCGCCGGTCGAAGGCGAGCACCGCGGGATCCTGCGTCACGCCCGACAGCGCCTGGCTGATTACGCCTTGCGAGATCCCGGCCGCCGCCGCCTCCTGCGACATCGCCGCCACGAAGGTGTTGAAGTCGCCGCCGCAGCGGGCGGCCCAAGTGGGGGTGGAGAAGACGACGGCGCCGAGGAAAACGGCCCAACGAAAGATGCGCATGCGAATCCCTTGTGAGTGCTCGATTCGGTTATGCCATGGGAAAGTTAGGCGGGGCAGGTGCTTATTGTCTCGTCATGGCCGGGCTTGTCCCGGCCATCCACGTCTTTGGTCCACGCGAAGACGTGGATGCCCGGGACGAGCCCGGGCATGACGTGGAGGGAGCCGGGTCGGCGCGCCCCCTACTCGCCGCCGCCGTCGATCCGGCGGCCCATCAGCGCGATCGCTTTCTGATAGACGCCGGCGGCATTCCAGGCCTGGATGGCCGCGAAGTTCGGCTCGCCCGGCTGGTAGCCTGCCCCCGCGCGCCAACCATGCGCCTTCAAGAAAGCCGCAGTCGAGGTCAGCGCGTTGGCGGAGTTTTCCAGGTTACCGGTGCCGTAGGCGAGGATCGCCTTGGGCATGAACTGCGTCTGGCCGACCTCGCCATGCATGGAGCCACGCTGCGACGGCGAAAGCACGCCGCGGTCGATCAGTTGCAGGGCCGCGTAAAGATGCTCGGTGAAATAGGCCGACCGCCGGCAGTCGTAGGCCAGCGTCGCGATCGAGGCGAGCATGTTCTGGTTGCCGCGCTGGCTGCCGAAGCCCGTCTCCATTCCCCAGATGGCCAGCAGCGGCCCCGGCGGCACGCCGTAGCGCTGCTGGATCGAGGAGAACAGCGCGGCTTGCGACGCCTTCAGCGAGCGCCCGCGCGCAACGATGGTCGACGCGCCCCGCTTGGCGAGGAACTGGTCGAGCGAAAGACTGAAGCTGCGCTGGCCGCGATCGGCATTGATGGTCGCCTGCGCGTAGTTCGTCGCCATCAGGGCCTGGATGGTCGAGGCGCTGATGCCCTTGGCGCGCGCCTCGCCGGCGAACTCCTGCTTCCAGGCGGCATAGCCGCCGGCCGAACTGCCGCATTGGGCAGCGTCAGCCTGCGAGCTCAAACATGCGAACGTCGCGACGGAGGCGCCGAGGGCAAATGCGAAGCGGAGCATGGGAAAGACCATTCCTGAGAGAGCGTTGCAAACAAACATGGATTTCTAGCACGTCCCCGGCTGCGCTTCGAGGGCGGCAGAGTGCACCGGGAGGAACCGCCCGCCCCTGGCCCTCTCGAAAACCGCCATGATTGCGACTAATTTGAACCGGTTGACCTCTGCCCGCGACCTTTATCCGAGCTGCAATTCGTTCCCTCCCCTTCGATCGTTCCCCGAAAAAGAATGGATTTCCCATGACCGCACCACACAGCCTGTTCAGGCCGATCCTGCTGCTGCTCGCCATGTCGCTCGGCGCGATGACGAACGCCGGCGCACAAACACGCGATGTCGCGGGCGGGAAGGATTATCCCGGTATCGGCCGCTTCGCCGGCAGCAGCATCACGGGCTACCAGGTGAAGGATTTTGACGCGGCGCGGATGCAAGGGGCCGTCTTCAAGGATGGCCAGCCGACCGATGCGCGGCGGCTGGAGGGGCGCATCACGCGCATTGCCTATCGCAGCAATCCCGGCCCATCGATCCTGGAAGTGTCGCGCAATTTCGAGGCCCAGCTGGCGAAGGCCGGCTTCGAGACGCTGCTCGCCTGCGACACCGACGCCTGCGGCGGCATTCCGTTCGCGGAAGCGATCGACGCGCTGCCGATGCCGCAGATGTGGGTCGACGGCTTCAACTACCGCTATTTCGCCGGACGCAAGGTCAATGGCGGGCGCGAGACTTATGCCAGCATCATCGTCAGCGAGAACAACCGCGATATCTATACGCAACTCGTCGTCGCCGAAGTCGCCGCGATGGAAAACAAGATGGTCGATGCGGCCGTGATGGCAAAGGGCCTCCGCGAGACCGGCCGCATCGCGCTCTACGGAATCTATTTCGACACCGACAAGACCGAGGTGAAGCCGGAAAGCCGCCCCACCCTCGAGCAGATCGCGAAGCTGCTGGCCGCCCAGGTCTCGCTCAACGTCTACATCGTCGGCCATACCGACAACCAGGGCCCCTACGCCTACAATCTCGACCTGTCGCGACGCCGCGCCGAAGCGATCGCCGCCGAACTCGTGAAGAATTACGGCGTCAGCGCGCCGCGGCTGCGCACCGCCGGTGTCGGTCTGCTGGCGCCGGTCGGCCCCAACACGACCGATGCGGGCCGTGCGCTGAACCGGCGGGTGGAGCTGGTGGCGCCGTAAAGGCTATCGGGCGCTCACCATTGCGAGCGCCCGACACCCTTCAATCGTTTCCGATGGTGTCGCCGAACAGCTCCCATATTTCGCCGTTGAACTTCTGCAGCCGCATGGATTCGATCGGGTAGTAGTCGGTCGGCGACGTCTTCAGCTTGATGCCGGGCAGCATCAGGGGCAGCGTGACGTCGAGGCTGGCCGCCTGCTTCATGATGTTCTCGTGGGTGAGATCATCGCCGCACTGCTTGAACACCTGTACGGTGGCCGCGGCCACGACATAGCCGTAGACGATGAGCTGGTCCTGGCGGTTGCCGTCGGGAAAATACTTCTTCATGAAATCGTGCCAGGCCTGCACGTCCTTGTCGTCCTTCCACTGCGGATCGTTGGGATCCTTGAACGAGTAGGACGAGATGATGCCCTTCGAGTGATCGAAGCCGGCGGGCTGCAGCACCGAGGAAACCGAGGTCGACGTCGCCGCGAGGAAGAACATGTCCGGCTTCCAGCCGATCTCGCCGACCTTGCGGATCGCCTGCGCGGCCTGCTTCGGGATCGCATGCATGAACAGCACGTTGGCACCGGAGGCTTTCAGCTTCACGATCTGGCTGTCGATCGTCGGATCGGTCGATTCGTAGGTTGCTTCCGCGACAACCAGCTTGGCCGTGTTCTCCGGTCCCAGCCCTTTCTTGAAGCCGTTGCCGTAATCCTTGCCGGCGTCGTCGTTCTGATAGAACAGGGCGATCTTGGCGTCCGGCTTGTTCTTCAGCACATACTTGGCGTAGACCGCGGTCTCGGCCTGGTACGACGGCTGGAAGCCGATCGTCCACGGAAAGTGTGCATGGTCTCCCCACAGCGTTGCACCGGCACCGACGAAGAGCTGGGGCACTTTCTTGTCGTTGAGATATTTGCGAACCGCCAGCCCCGTCGGCGTGCCGAGCGGGTTGAGGATCACGGCGACCTCTTCCTGCTCGACCAGCTTGCGGGTCTGCTCAACCGTCTTCGGCGGGCTGTAGGCATCGTCGAGCGTGATCAAATTGATCTTGCGTCCATTGACGCCGCCCTGCTCGTTGATCATCCTGAAATAGGCGGCCTGCGTCTTGGCGATCACGCTGTAGGCCGACGCGGGGCCGGAGAACGGCGAGGTCTGGCCAAGCTTGATCTCGGTGTCGCTGGCGCCGGGACCGTATTTCTTCTCGGCCGCCGATGCCTGAGTTGCGACCACCAGGACTGACGCGATCGCAAGTGCATGCCATTTCATGTGCGTTTCCTTTGTTCTTCTTGATGCCTCATTCGGATTGGGCGGGGAAACGCTAACACGCCCGCAGCGCATTGCACTTGCAGAGAGAAGCTGGGCAGGCTTGCTAAATCGCCGTGCGCTTTGCTGGCGAAAGATGTCAGAGTATCGCGCTTCGACTTATTCAGAGGACGATGGCCATGACCAGGTCCCGTAGTTTCAAAGTCGGAATGGGAATGGCGATCATCGCGCTGGCGGGAAACCACGCAGCCGGCCGACGGTTTGCAAGGGCCTTGCGCCACCGGATCGCGCAGGGCAGACCGGCGCACATCACGCGCGATTTGTTTTGACAGCGGCGGCGCTATCGAGGACAAGCCGCGCATGGCGAAAAAACCCGGAACCAACCCCAAAGGCGAATTCGCCTTCTTCAACGTCGTCTATGAAGATGACAGCCAGCGCTCCAACCGCCGCGTGCCGGCAGAGCTTCTCGGAGGACTCGACGGCGACGAGCCGGCGCGTGCGTTCATCCGCGAACAGGATCGCGAGATCGCCGAGAAATCCGGCCGGCCGCCGCTTGAGATCAAGAGCATCAGCCGGGTCGGCGCGAAGAAGAAGTAGGGCACAGCTCTATCCGCGTCATTGCGAGCGAAGCGAAGCAATCCATTCTTCCGCTTGTGGCGCTATGGATTGCTTCGCTTCGCTCGCAATGACGGCGCGAGAGTCTGGAGACCTCCTCAGCCCCTGACCTGCTTCTCCAGTGAAGAAAAATCGACCTCCACCCACCGCTCGGCGACCCTGCCGTCGCGGATGCATCCAATAAAAAACGGCGGGCTTTCGCCCGCCGCTGTTGTTTCGATCTCGTCGCTTGCGTTCCCTGGACGCTGCGCAGCGCGAAGCGGTGCGCTGCTGAGCCGGGGTCCACCGGCAGTGGGCAGGTCCCGGCTCTGTGGTACAGCGCTACACGCCGCACCGCGTCCGGGACACGAGAGATCAGTTATCCAGGAAGCTCCGCAGCTTCCGGCTCCTTGACGGATGCTTCAGCTTGCGCAGCGCCTTGGCTTCGATCTGGCGGATGCGTTCGCGGGTGACCGAGAACTGCTGGCCGACTTCCTCCAGCGTGTGGTCTGTGTTCATGCCGATGCCGAAGCGCATGCGGAGTACGCGTTCTTCGCGCGGCGTCAGCGAGGCCAGGACGCGCGTGGTGGTCTCGCGCAGGTTGGACTGGATCGCCGCATCGATCGGCAGGATCGCGTTCTTGTCCTCGATGAAATCGCCGAGGTGCGAATCTTCCTCGTCACCAACCGGCGTTTCGAGCGACAGCGGCTCCTTGGCGATCTTGAGGACCTTGCGGACCTTCTCCAGGGGCATGCCGAGCTTTTCGGCGAGCTCTTCGGGCGTCGGCTCGCGGCCGATTTCGTTGAGCATCTGGCGGCTCGTGCGCACGATCTTGTTGATGGTCTCGATCATGTGCACGGGAATGCGGATGGTCCGCGCCTGGTCTGCAATGCTGCGCGTGATCGCCTGCCGGATCCACCACGTGGCGTAGGTCGAGAACTTGTAGCCGCGGCGGTACTCGAACTTGTCGACCGCCTTCATCAACCCGATGTTGCCTTCCTGGATCAGGTCGAGGAACTGCAGGCCGCGGTTGGTGTACTTCTTGGCGATCGAGATCACGAGGCGGAGGTTGGCCTCGACCATTTCCTTCTTGGCCTGGCGCGCTTCGCGCTCGCCCTTCTGCACGCCGTGCACGATCTTGCGGAATTCGCCGATCTCGAGCCCGGTGAGCGCCGCGAGCGACTGGATCTCGTGGCGCAGCTCCTTGATGCGGTCCTTTTCGTGATGGACGAAATTCTTCCAGCCCTTGGCGGAAAGTTTCGAGACACGATTGAGCCAGCGCGGATCGAGCTCCGAGCCTTGATAATTGCGCAAAAAGTCCTCGCGCGCGACGCCGTGGCTGTCGCCGAGGCGCAGCAGGCGGCCTTCGAACGAGACCAGCTTCTTGTTGATGTCGTAGAGCTGCTCGACGAGTGAATCGATACGCGCCTGGTTGAGCCGCAGCGACTTCACCTCGACGATGATTTCGTCCTTCAGCTTCTTGTACTTGCGCTCCTGCGAGGGCGACAGCGACTCGCTCTGCAACTGGTTGGCGATGTCCTGTTCCTGCAGGCGGCGCAGCTTCTTGTATTCGGAGGCGATCTTGTCGAAGGTCTCGACCACCTTCGGCTTCAGCTCGGCCTCGATGGCGGCAAGCGACATCTGGTTTTCGAACTCGTCGTCATCCATGTCGCCTTCGGCGGCGGCCTCGGCCGGATCCTTCTCCTCGGCCTCTGCATCGCCCGCGGGCGCGGCGCGGAACGGGGTCGGCGACGGCGGGGCAGCGGGCGGCGCGACATGCGCGGGCGCTGCGCCGTTGGCGGGCTGGCCTTCGGCGGCGGGGCCGGCGATCATCGCCGGGTTCATGTTGTTCTTGGCGTCGGGGCCGGCGTAGGTCGCTTCGAGATCGATGATGTCGCGGAGGAAGATCTTTCCTTCGTTGAGTTCATCGCGCCAGATGATGATGGCCTGGAAGGTCAGCGGGCTTTCGCAGAGGCCCGCGATCATCGCCTCGCGGCCGGCCTCGATGCGCTTGGCGATCGCGATTTCGCCCTCGCGCGACAGCAGTTCGACCGTGCCCATCTCGCGCAGATACATGCGGACGGGATCGTCGGTGCGCTCGCCGGGCTCGGACTTCTTGACCTCGGTGACGGCCTTCTGCGTGACCTCGACAAGCTCGTTGTCGGTGTCGTCGTCGGCTTCTTCCTTTTCCTCGTCGGCGTCGGACTCCTCGGCCTCGGAGACGTTGATGCCCATGTCCGAGAGCATCGACATGATGTCTTCGATCTGTTCGGGCGAGGTGGTGTCGGAGGGCAGCACTTCGTTGAGCTGATCGAAGGTCACGAAGCCGCGCTTCTTGGCCTGCTTGATCATCTTCTTGACCGCGGCATCGGAGAGGTCGAGCAACGGCGACGGTGCGTCGGGGCCGTCCTTCTCGGGGGCGTCCGCTGCCTTGTCGTCTTTTTCCTTGTCCTTAACCTGCAGCGTCTTTGCCTTGGTGGCCATTCATGAAGCTCCCGAAACGCGCCCGTGCGAGGATGCGTAGTCGCATTCCTCGCGCCTGATACTGATGTCTCGCGATACAGCTTTTCAGGAAAAGCCGCATCGCCTTGTCTCCTGGTTCGAGCGTGATCCTTTCGATCATGCTCACGACGCGCAAAGGGCGGCGCAGACTGTCGCCACCCCTGCCTTCCATTCGCCGGTTCTGTCTAACGTAGCCCTAAGGCCCCTAAGCTTCGCTTAACCTTGTTTTTGCAGCCAAACCATGGATTTGGCGAGTCTTTTAACGGGCACGGCCGCCGCCGTCCGCATCATTCTTATCAGACGCTTTTGCGGAACCGGCCCGACAATTCGCCAAAACCCTCGATCAGGGCTTCGGTTCCATCGAGCGAGACCAGCCTGGCGCTGACATCCTTCAGCCATGCCAGGTTGGCTTCAGAGGGCTCCTCGCCCAGGGCCAGTTCGGCATCCTTCTTTTCCCTAAGTAGGGCGTGCGTTTTCTGATGCAAGACAACCAGTTGCTGCCAGGTGGCAAGAACATCCTCCCGGGCTGCGCCGGGCCTGGCCGCCCACACCGCCGAAGTCGTGATCGCCCGATCAACCCTTTGAAGAATATCAGCTAATCCGCGCGCTTCGAGATCGGCCCGCATCTTCTCGGCCTGCTCTTCGACGTCAGGGGAATGGTGATGGTCGTTGGCGAAGGCGGCGATAATGCCGGCTCGGAGCTTGTTGGCCTCGGGATGCGCGAGCTCCAGAGCCGCCACCTGCTCCAGGTGGTCGTCCAGCAGCCAGGGATGGTTAATCAGGGACTGCAAAATCAGCGCCTCCCGGCGGGACATCGCGCTGCGCTGGCCGCGCATGATCGGGCTGGTGGCGAGCTGGGGACTGGCCGCCTGGTAGGGTCCCGGAGCGATCGCGGAACCCGTCCCCGCCCCCGGTCCCCGGCCGCCGCGGGGGGCGAATCGGCCGGCCTGGCCCGGGTTGAAGCCGATTCGCGGCGCAAAACGGCGGGGTGATTCGCGGCCCCCGGCACCTCCGAAGCTGCCCCTGCCGTAACCGCCACGGCCTCCGTCAGGCGCAAAGGTGCGCTGCAGCCGATCGGCGAGATCCTGGCGATAGTAACGCCGCACGACCTCATCGCGGATGCCGTTACTGAGTTCGTTGATGCGCGCCTCCAGCGCCGCGCGGCGTTCCGGCGTGGCAAAGCTGCCGCCCTCGATCTCGCGCGACCAGATCATGTCGGCAAGCGGACGTGCGGCTCCGACCACTTCCTCGATCGCGCCGCGCCCGCCGGAGCGCGCGAGATCGTCAGGGTCCTGGCCTTCCGGCAGCAATGCAAAGCGCAGGCTCTTGCCCGGCAAGAGATTGGGCAGCGCCAGATCCGCGGCGCGATAGGCCGCCTTCTGTCCAGCGCGGTCGCCGTCGAAACAAAGGATCGGCTCGTCCGCCATCTTCCACAGCAACGCCAACTGGTTTTCGGTCAAGGCGGTGCCAAGCGGCGCGACGGCGCCGCCGAAGCCTGACGTGACCATGGCGATGACGTCGACATAGCCCTCGACCACGATCAGCAGCGAGCCGTTATGCGTCGCCTGACGCGCGGTCGCGAGGTTGTAGAGGTTGTCGCCCTTGTGAAACAGCGGCGTCTCCGGCGAGTTCAGGTATTTTGCCGGAACGTCCTTTTCCAGCGCGCGGCCGCCGAATGCGATGACGCGGCCCCTCCCGTCGGTGATCGGAAACATCACGCGGTCGCGAAAACGATCGTAGGGCACGGGGATATCGTCGCCGGCAACCAGAAGCCCCGCCTCCACCATGTCTTCGGTGGAAATGCCGTGGCCACCAAGATGCTCCTTCAACGCAAAGCGTTCGCCCGGCGCATAGCCGAGGCGAAACTGCAACTGCGTCGCCGGCGTGATCGCGCGGTCGCCGAGATAGCCGCGCGCCCTGGCACCATGGCGCGAGGCCAGCGTGTCGGCGAAGAATTTCGCGGCGAGATCCATCACGTCGTAGAGCGTCTTGCGGCGCTGCTCGTGACGCGCGGCATCCGGCGTCGCCGCCGGCAGCGCCACGCCGGCCATCGAAGCGAGGCGCTCGACGGCTTCCGGAAACGAAACGCCCTCCGTCTCCATGACGAAGTCGAAGATGTTGCCGTTCTTGCCCGACGAGAAGTCGAACCACGCCTGCTTCTCATCGTTGACGAAAAAGGACGGCGTCTTCTCCTGCTGGAACGGCGACAGCCCCTTGTACTCGCGCCCCGCCTTCTTCAGCTTCACGCGCCGGCCGACGACTTCCGAGGCCGGAAGCCGGGCGCGCAGTTCGTCGAGGAATTGGGGCGTGAAGCGCATGGGTGACGGTGTACCGGGTCGGAGGCCTGTGCCAACCGAGCATGGATATAGGCATCAGCCGGGAAAAAACGAAGTTTGTCCGGCTTCTCCCGGTTATTCACAGCGGTTGGCAATTTCTTCGGATTGCAGCTTAAGGTTACGCTGGATTGACAATCACCATACAGATGTATATACACCTGGGGACTCGGGATGGCGGGCGACTTCGAACTCCTCGCAGCGGCAGGCTTCGAGTGGGATGAGGTCAAGAGCAATGCCAATCTGGTCAAACACGGCATTTCGTTCGACGACGCCAGCGAGATTTTCTACGGGCCGGTCGTCGTCAAGGCGTCAACTCGCAACAACGAGGAAAGGTGGATCGCGATAGGAAAATCTCATGATCAGGTTGTGACCGTGATTTTCACACGACGAAACGATTCCATCAGGATCATTTCGGCGCGCCGTCCAAGGCCAGATGAAAAAAGAGCGTATCGTGACGCGACGATGGGGTGATCGTCGCAAGGGAAAAACCGACTGGGTGCGCTTTGGCGCGATTTCGGACGCCGAGGTTGAAGCCTCGATCGCAAACGATCCCGACTGGGCTGAATTCAAGGACATCGACTGGTCGGATGCCGTTCTGGTGATGCCGGCGAAGAAGAAGGCCATCTCCATCCGCGTCGATGAAGATGTGCTCGACTTCTTCAAGAAGGACGGCGATGGCTACCAGCGGCGCATGAACGCGGTGCTGCGCTCCTATATGGAGCAAAAGGCCAAGCCGAAGAAGCGGGCTTGATCCGACTCCGCCCCGTCATTCCGGGGCGATGCGAAGCATCGAACTACGGTGCGCAATTGCGCACCTGAGAATCTCGAGATTCCGGGTTCGCTTCGCGCCCCGGAATGACGGTGAAAGCTTGATCCGAATCGGGTTCCGCGCTTCGATGCCGCCATGTTTACGGTTTTCCGGGGCGGACAGAGCGGGGCGTGGCGGGTGACGCGGGTGGCGGCGGCGAAGGGCGCGGGGATGGCGCGGACGCCTTCGCTCTCGGTCGTGCATTCGTCCTCGATCGCGCTGCCGATCCTGCCCTCGCTCACCTCGTGGCGGGTGGCCGGGGTCACCGGCCATGTCCGCTACACCGAGCGCGCCGAAAAGGAGAAACTCGCCGCCGTCCAGGCCCCGCTCGGCCGGGCTGAAGCGACTTGCGCGGCGCTGATACCGATCAGGAAATCCGCGGCGTGGTGGGACCTGACGCAGGAAGAACGGCGGCAGATTTTCGAGGACAAATCGCACCACATCGAGAGCAGCCTGAAATACCTGCCGGCGATCGCCCGCCAGCTCTATCACTGCCGCGACCTTGGCGAGCCCTTCGATTTCCTGACCTGGTTCGAATTCGAGCCCGCGCACGCGGAGGCATTCGAGGAACTGGTCGCAACGCTGCGCGCGACCGAGGAGTGGAAATATGTCGACCGCGAGGTCGATATCAGGGCGGAGCGCGAGAGGCTGGATGCGGGGAGCTGAGTCTCGTGCCCCGGATGCTGCGCAGCACGAAGTGATGCGCTGCTGGTCCGGGGCCCATGGCTCCAACATAGCAGGCTTGGGTTCCGGCTCTGCGGCGCAGCGCTACGCGCCGCACCGCGTCCGGGACGCGGATATCACATCTCCAGAAACTTCCCCGAGGCGATCAGCGGCAGGCCGGCGACGGGCCAGTTGTAGACATAGGTCCACGCCTCGCCTGCGGTGCCGTCCTCATGCGTCACCTGCAGCATGCGGCGGATATATTCGGTCGGCTCCGGAAAGCCTTCGCCGCAGGCCTCATACATGTCGAGTTCGCCGAGCAGCGCGTCGCGGTCGCGCAGGCGATACAATTCGCCGAACACGATATCCGCGACCTCGTCCGACAGCACCAGCCCTGGATAATGCTTGATGAGATGGAGCCGGCCGCGGCAGGTGGCCTGCCCGAGATAATCGGCGCTGCGCGACAGCAGTTGCGCCATCGGATGGTCGAAGCTGCGCATCAGCGTGCCGTAGACGAACAGACGATCTGAAATCATGGCTCTCTATGTCATTGCGAGCGCAGCGAAGCAATCCATAGTCACGCAAGCAGAAAGGTGGATTGCTTCGCTGCGCTCGCAATGACGGCGCGAGAGATCAAGCCGGCACGACCTCGTCGCTGATGACGAAAAACTTCACAAGGTCCATCCGTCCAAAGCTCGTGGTCAGCGCGACGTCGGCGGCGTCGCGGCCGGTGCCCATCAGGATGCGGCCGGCGCGGGGCACGTTGTGGCGCGCGTCGAAGGTGTACCACTGGCCGGACAGATAGACCTGAAACCAGCCGGAGAAATCCATCGGCGCGGGATCGCGGGGCACGCCGATGTCGCCGAGATAGCCGGTGCAGTAGCGCGCCGGGATGTTCATGCAGCGGCAGAAGGTCAGCGCCAGATGCGCGAAGTCGCGGCAAACGCCGGCACGCTGCTCGTAGACGTCATGCGCCGTTTTCATGTGATGCGCATGCTGGTAGCCGAAGGCGACATGGTTGTGCACGAAGTCGACGATGGCCTGCACCCGCGCCCAGCCCGCCGGCGTGTTGCCGAACAGGGACCAGGCGACGTCGGTGAGCTTGTCGGTCTCGCAATAACGGCTCGGCATCAGGTACTGCAGGACTTCGTCGGGCAGTTGATCGATCGGCAATTGCTGCGCGGTCTGCACCACCACGTCGGGCAGGCCGGAATCGCGCACCAGCGCATCGCCGCGCAGCGTCACGCCGCCGGCGGGCGCCACCAGCCGGCCGCAGACATTGCCAAAGCTGTCGCGGTAGAAGCCGATCGGCACGTCGGGCTCGGCGACAATGCGTTCGGTGCCGACGATGTCGGAAAAGCGCGACGGGTGAATGCTCAGCATGATCACCATCGGCGTCGGCTGCACCGCCGCATATGCAATCTCGAAGCCGACCTTGATTTCCATGGTCAGACCTTTTCCGTGGCTTGCGTCTCGTGCGGCTCGCCGCCGACCGAAACGACGTTGATGTGAACCTCCATGCCGGCATAGGCGTCGGGCGAACCCAGATAAGTGCCGTGCAGCGGAATCGCCTGGCGCGGATCGCGCGCCACCGCCACGCGAATGAGGTCGCGGGTGCCGACGATGCCGTTGGTCGGATCGAACTCGATCCAGCCGGCGCTCGGCAGGTAGACCTGGACCCAGGCATGGGTGGAGCCGCCGCCGACGTAACCGTGCGCCCTGTCGCCGGGAATGAAGAGATAGCCGGATACGAAGCGCGCGGCGATGCCGAGCCTTCGCAGCGCTTCGATCATGAACAGCGCGAAATCGCGGCAGGTGCCGGAGCCGGTCTGCAGCGTGTCGAGCGGATGCTGGGTGCCCTGCTCGTGGCGCTTGCGATACCTGAAGGCCTCGCGGATGCGATGGGTCATGCCGCTCAGGATGTTGAACGTCGGCGTCGGTCCCTCGGCGTCGAGAAACTTTCGCGCCCACGCCGACAACTCGCCATTGGGATCGCCATATTGCGGCGTGACGAACTGCAGCAGGTCGGGAAACTCCTCGTCGTCGTAGAGGAATGGATAGAAATAGGCGGGATCATCAGCGGTCAGCGCGAACTCGTCCTCCGGATTGTGCTCGACCGTGACCGACGAGGTAAACGACAACGTCTCGGAGCGCTCGTCGAAGGTCGCGATCGCGACACTGTTGCCGAAGATGTCGTGGATCCAGCGCAGCCGCATCGGCTGCGGCTCGATCTCGAGATCGCCGGTCAGCATCCTGATATCATGGCCGTCGCGCGGACGCAGCATGATGCGGTGTTCGCCGAACGCGACGGGGCGCGTGTAGCGATAAATGGTCTTGTGGTTGATTGTCAGGAGCGGCATCGTCAAATATTCATCGATTCTGATGGATTTAATCCAGACCCAAGTCTGCCCATTTCCAGATCGGTATGCCGCTTCGATAGGCAGCGTTTCGAGGAGAATGCTTTGAATTATGCTGGCGACACAGCACTACTCCTCAACGCGGAAGATGTTCCACCGGTGCAGGAATTTAACGAGGCGGGCCGCTCGCCGTTTTTCCTGACCTGCGACCATTACGGAAGGCTGATCCCGCGCGTGCTCGGCAATCTCGGCGTGCCCGAGAGCGAACTGACGCGCCATATCGCCTGGGACATCGGCATTGCCGGCGTCGCGGAGCAACTCGCCAAGCATCTCGACGCCCATCTGATCGTGCAGCGCTACTCGCGGCTGGTGATCGACTGCAACCGCCCGCCGCATGTCGCAAGTTCGATCCCGCGCATCAGCGAAGCCACCACGATCCCGGGCAACGAGGGCATCTCGCGCGAGGCGGCCGCGATGCGGCGCGCGCAGATCTTCGATCCCTATCACCGGCGCATCGGCGAGATCATCGATCAGCGCAGAAGTGCCGGCCTGCCGACGGTGCTGGTGTCGCTGCACAGCTTCACGCCCGTCTATGCCGGGATCGCGCGGCCCTGGCACATCGGCACGCTCTATCACCGCGACACCCATCTGCCGCCGCTCGTGCTGAAACTGCTGCGCGCCGAGGGCGACCTCGTCGTCGGCGACAACGAGCCCTATGCCGTCAGCGACGAGACCGACTACACCATCCCCGTGCATGCCGAGGCGCGCGGCCTGATGAACACCGGCATCGAAATCCGCCAGGACCTGATCTCCGATCCCGCCGGCGAGAAGGCGTGGGCCGACCGGCTGGCGCGGATCCTTGGTGAGATCGAGCCCATGCTGCGCGAGCAGCGATTGACCTGAAGCTGTGTGCCGCAGAATTTGCCGGGCACGAGATGCGTTCCCTCCCCGCTTGCGGCACTACCGCGCCCGCGTCAGCGCCAGCCAGATGCCGCCGCCGATCATGAAGCCGCCGGAGATGCGCGACAGCAGCCGGGTTCGCTGTTTGGAGAAGAACAATCGCGCCCGGCCGGCTAGCAGCGCGTAGATCGAGTCGGTAACGGCGCCCGTGACCATGAAGGTGAAGCCGAGCAGCGCCACCTGCGAGAAATGATCCTTGCTCAGGTCCATGAACTGCGGAATGAACGCGCCGAAGAACACCAGCACCTTCGGGTTCGACAGCAGCACCAGGAACCCCTGCAGGAAAAACCCGCCGCGGGGCGGCGGAGGCGGCTCGTCGGTTTCGACGCCTTCGACCGGCGCGCGAATGAGCTTGATGCCGAGCCAGACCAGGTAGGCCGCACCGGCAAAACGCACCCAGTCGAACCAGTAGCCCATGGTCGCCATCAGCGTGGTCAATCCGACCGCGACGATGCCGATCACGATCGTCAGCCCGGCCTGGACGCCTGCGATGTTGGTCAGCGCGGCGCGGGTGCCGTAGCGCAGGCCGTTGGCGATCACCAGCGTGACCACAGGACCGGGTATCAGCGCCAGCGCGACGCACGCGACGACGAAGGCAAGATAGGCTTGAAGGGACATCGGGAGGTACTCGGCGGGAGGGCGATGCGATCATTATGCATCATGGTGATCCGAAATGGAACTTGCCGGCCAGCGAGCGGTTTAGCATCTGTTGTATTGGAGCATTGCGATGTCCCCAACGGAATGGTCGCCGGGTACCGTGCCCTACGGCGCGGATCAAACGGTCTATCTGGTGGTCGATCGCTTCGGTCACGGCAGCGTCTACCGGGAGACCGAGATCGAGCGGACCGACCTTGAAACCGTCATCGATGATTTTCTGACAGGGCAGTTCAACGACCCTATACGCGTCATCGCCTTCAACACGCTGGAGCATTGGGCCAACGACGTTTCCAGGGATGTCGCGCAGGTGATCGAGGATCGCTGCGACATCGCCGGTGAACCGGTGCCCGAGCACGTCAGGGATTTCGTCGAGAACAACGCCCCGACGGCGCGGCAATTGGCGTACCGACGCGCTTGAGATTCACCAGGTTCTCAGGCGCCACGCCCGGCAAGGCGGACGCTCACTGCAAGCGGGTGGTCTTGACATGAGTGGCTGATGGTTTTGGCGGACCCAGCGTCGCCCATACCACCAGGCCGAGCAAAATGGATACCGCCGCCAATCGCAAAGAAAATCCGTTCATGCCGTCGCTCAAAATTGATTTCGCACCAATGGCAAGACGGTATCTCCGGAATATGCCAGGTTCATGAACCAGGCCTCACCAGCGCCGCCTGATTTGCTCCGCTCAACGCTCGGTCCGCACATAAGGGTTCAGTTCGGAATCGCGCTTCAACGCCGGATCGTCGACCAGGAAGCGCACCGCCTCGGTCCTCACGGGCTTCGCAGGCGGGGGATGACCCCAGAACGTCCACACCCCGACACCGACCGCGAGCATTCCGGCGCAAATCACTAAGATGTCTTTTGTCATTGCTGGCCTCCGCACCCGCCTGCAATGCAGAAACAATGCCAAAGTTACGCGAGTTCAGGCAGACCGGATGGGCGGCCAGGCGTTCAAGTTTGGTTTACCCGTTGGGGTGCTCCCTCGCCGAATGAGCGACGGTTCCGGCGCCGTTACGTCGGAACTGGCGCGATCCCGGTCCCGGGGCGATCCTGAATTCGGGCAGCTTCATTGTCCGACCTGCGCGCTCGCGCGATCCGTGCTGGCGACGTCGCTGTTGAACCATCGCGAGGTTCCCGGTGACTCACAAAAGGAGGGCGTTGAAGATCGGAGGAGGTTCCGATGACGAAGCATCGAACGATTACCGGGTTCGTGGCTGTCGCCCTGCTCGCTGTCGCCGCGGCCGCCACCATCAAATCGCACACATCCTGGACCAGCGGCATTGTCGTCGCTTCCGACCCGGCGTCGCCGCAAGACGTTGCGGTCGATGCGAACGGCCCTCCGGCTGCGGACTTCAACGATCGCTGGTCAGCGATATCGGATTTGCTCGCCTCCGGGCAGAAATCGCCACAGCCCTCGCCTTAGCGGCACGACAGTCCCGCCTCGATCTCGGTCCAGAAGCCGCAATGCGTGGCCGGTTTTGCATGCGCGCCGTGATGGGTCGCGTGCAGCAGCACGATCACGATGGCCATCAGCGCAACAGAAGCAGCAACGGCACGCAGCATTGGATTCATGGGTCCCGGCAAGTTACGTCGTCAAAGACGAGGAAGCCCCCGGAGATCGTTTCCGGGGGCTTCCTGGACCGTCGTACCTGGGTACATCCGCCAGTCGAACGACGTCACTGTTGCGATATCGCCGTCCGATCATGTGCGGGATGTGGCGGCCATGAGTCATTGGCGTGATCTTATTCCGCCTGAATGCGACGGACCGACAGCCTTGATTTTCCAGGCCAGCGCAAAACGCCTTGCTTGACATGCAACCTTTTGGTTGCCTATTATCATCAGCCATGGATGAAGTCTTCAAAGCGCTGGCCGACGCGTCGCGGCGCGGGCTGCTGGACAGGCTTCACGCGAGGGGCGGACAGACCTTGAACGAACTCTGCGACGGCCTCGCCATGACGCGGCAGGCGGTCACCAAACACCTCGGGATTCTCGAAGCGGCCAATCTCGTCAGCACGATCAGGCATGGCCGCGAGAAGCTGCACTACATCAACCCCGTTCCGATCCATCAGATCGGCGAACGGTGGATCAGGAAATTCGAGCGCGGGAACCTGCACGCGCTCAGCGAGCTGAAACGGCAATTGGAGAAGCGTGATGAGTAAGCGTGATGAACATTGAGAAATTCAAGCCTGCCATCGTCTACACCATCTACATCGCATCCACGCCTGAGAAGGTGTGGCAGGCGCTGACGACCGCCGAATTCAGCCGGCAGTATTTCTCGGGCTTTGCGATCGAGACCGACCTGAAGGTCGGCGGCGCCTTCGTCGCCCGCACGCCCGACGGCTCGGTGCACATCAGCGGCGAGGTGATCGAATGCGATCCGCCGAACAAGCTGACCGTGACGTGGAACGTCAACTGGCCGGCGCTGGTGGAAAAGCTCGGGCCGACGCTCGTGACCTACGAGATCGAACAGGCGGGCGAAGCCGTGAAGCTGACGATGCTGCAATCGCACGACCGTCCGATCAGCGACGACATCCTCTCCGGTGGGCGCGCCGGCTGGCCCGCCATTCTTTCCAGTCTCAAGAGCGTGCTGGAAACGGGCCATGCACCCGCGATCAGGATGGCGCCGCCGGAACGCATGCTGGCTGCGCTGCGGGAGATGGGAATCACGCCGCCGTAATTGCTCGACATCGTGCTTCAGGAAGCAGAGCCCCTGCCCCGCGGCTATTGTTGGAGGCGCCGGATAACATTATTGATGGCGACGGGAATCACCGTTTCAAGCGCGGAACGACGGACCGATGAGCCTGCGTACCCGGCTGCTGATACTCGTTATCGTGGCAATGCTGGTGCCGGCGATCCTCGTCGCGGTTCGCTTCATCCACAACCGCACCAGCGAAATCGACGCCGCGCTGGTCAACCTGTCGGCCACGGCAAACGATATTTCAGGCGATCTCGATGAAAAGATCCAGGGCACGGCCCAGCTTCACTACGGGCTGGCGCGCGCCCGCGACCTCGACACCAATGACAAGGCGGCCAGCTCGGCGTTCCTGTCCGCCGTGCGCGAGGAATACACGCAGTTCACCGGGATACTGACCATCACGCCGGACGGCGGCCTGTTCTGCGACTCGCTGCGCACCGACCGCACCCTCGATCTCAGGGATCGCGAATATTTCAGGCAGGCGCTGACGGCGAACGGCGTCGTCACGCTGCAGCCCGTATTCGGCCGGCTGACGGGAACATCCGTGCTGCAGATCGCCTACCCCGTACGCGCCGAATCCGGACAGTTGAAATTCATCCTGCTCGCCTCGCCAGCGCGCCACGGCTGCGGCCAATGAGACCATTCTCGCTGTCGAAGACAACGCGATGGTGCGCGAATACGTCGAGAGCGAATTGAAGGCGCTGGCTACCGCGTCATCGTCACCCGCAATGCACCGGCCGCCCCCTCGACATCCTGCGCGGGCCGGAGAAGATCAATCTGATGTTCTCGGACGTCGTGATGCCCGGCGGCATGTTCGGGCTCGAGTTGGCGAAAGAGGCTGCGCGCCTGCGACCCGGTCTGAAGATCCTGCTGACCTCCGGCCACACCGAGCATCCCCTCGAAGCGCTCGACGGGATGGATCGGGAGGTACGGATATTGAACAAGCCCTATCGCCGCCACGAACTCGCGTCGGCACTGCGCTCGGCGCTGCTGAAGGCGGGGTGATTTTCGAGCGGAAGTGTAGCGAATCCATCCAACGGATGTCGTCATTGCGAGCGCAGCGAAGCAATCCATTCCACCGCTTGCGGAGAGGTGGATTGCTTCGTCGCTGACGCTCCTAGGAATGACGGCGATGGACGCCCCTACCCCAGCGCCCGCAACTCCCGTCGCAGCACCTTGCCGGTTGCGGTCATCGGCAGCGTCTCGGCGAACTGGACGAAGCGAGGGTATTCGTGGGCGGCGAGTTGCACCTTGACGAATTCCTGGATCTCGCGCGCCAGCGCATCGCTCGCCGCAAAGCCCGGGCGCAGCACGATCCAGGCCTTGATGGATTCGGTGCGGATCGGATCGGGGATGCCGACCACGGCCGACATCGCCACCGCCGGATGCTTCATCAACGTGTGTTCGATCTCCGCCGGGCCGACACGATAGCCGGCCGTGGTGATGACGTCGTCCTCGCGGCTGACGTACCAGAAATAGCCGTCCTCATCCTGGAAGCCGAGGTCGCCCGTCAGGAGAAACTCGCCGGCGTATTTCTTCGCGGTCGCTTCCGGATTCTTCCAGTACTCGATCATGGTACAGGGGCACGGCTGGCGCACGCCGATGATGCCGCGCTGTCCGCGCGGCAGTTCCTCGCCCTTGTCGTTGACGACGCGGACGTCGAAACCAGGCGTCGCCTTGCCCATCGAACCGGCGCGGATCGGAAACAGATTGGAGTTGCTGCCGATCACGAGGTTGCACTCGGTCTGGCCGAATACCTCGTGCGCGTCGATACCGAAGGTTTCACGCACCCAGCCGTGCAATTCGCCGCCGAGCGATTCACCGCCGGTGAAGATGCTGCGCAGCTTCAAGCCGGGATTCTTCACGCCCGCCTGCCGCATCAGCTTCAGCGCGGTCGGCGGCAGGAACACGTTGCGTATGCCGAGGTCGGCCATCATCGTCATCGCCGCCTGCGGTTCGAATTTTCGCGCACGATGCCCGACCATGGGGATGCCGTGATACCAGAACGCGAACAGGCCGTTGATGAGCCCGCCGATCCAGGCCCAGTCCGCCGGAGTCCACATCAGGTCGCCAGGGCGCGGCAGAAAGTTGTGGCACATCTCGACATTGGGCAGATGGCCGAGCACGACGCGATGGGCGTGCAGCGCGCCTTTTGGATTTCCGGTCGTGCCTGAGGTGTAGATGATCAAGGCGGGATCGTCGCACGAAGTATCGACGGTAACAAAGTCCGGCGACGCGGCTTTCAGCGTCGGCCAGAACGGCCTGGTGCCTTCGGGCGCCTTGTCCCCGATGACATAGACATGCTCCAGCGCCGGAAGGCGGTCGCGGATCTTCGCGAGCTTTTCCCAGCCGCTCTCGTCGGTGACGATGGCCTTCGCTTCCGAATTCGACAGACGGAATTCCAGCGCATCCTCGCCGAACAGCGCGAACAGCGGAATCGAGATCATCCCGGAACGGAACGCCGCGAAATGCGCGATCGGCAATTCCAGCGACTGCGAAAGGAACACCGCGACGCGGTCGCCGGGGACGAGGCCATCGGCCTTGAGCACATTGGCAAACCGACGCGACATCTCCGCGACCTCGTCGAACGAGGTGCGCGAGGTCGCGCCGTCCTCATCGACATAGGTCAGCGCCAGCCGGCCCGTTCCGTCGGCATGACGATCGCAGCAAGCGATCGCCATGTTGAAGCGGGCGGGAATATCCCAGCGAAAGTTGCGATAGAGTTCGTCGTAGGTTGCGGCTTCGGTCAGCATGGCCCTGGTGTATCCGTCCTTCGTCATGGCCGGGCATGGTAGTCTGCTTTGCGCAGACTGCGAACACCTGTCTGCGCTCCCGGCCATCCACGTTCTTGCTTTGCTGCAAGTTTAAAGACGTGGATGCCCGGCACAAGGCCGGGCATGACGTGGAGAGACATTTTGTGCCCCAGGCCTAGAACAACAGCTCGGTCTCCATCGCAAGTTCGGCCTCGAGGCTGGCGACGTCCCGATAGATCGAGGCGACGGCGAGCACACGGCCGCCGCGCTTGTATTGCAGCAGGCAATCTCTGCCGGCGATGTCGCCATCGACAACGATCTCGTCCCATTTCTCGGCGTGGCCGACATAGTTGACCGGCACGTCGTAGTGCTGGCTCCAGAAGAACGGCACGGCGTCGAAGCGTTCGTTTTGCCCGAGCATGTTTCGCGCGGCGGTCTGTCCCTGACGTTCGGCCACCACCCAATGCTCGACGCGGATGTTTTCGCCGGAATGCGGATCGGGCCAGCGCGCGATATCGCCCGCGGCGTAGATGCCGGGCACGCTGGTTTCCAGGTAGCTATCGACGGTGACGCCGCGGTCGATCGCAAGCCCCGCCTTCTCGGCCAATCCAAGGCGTGGACGCACCCCGACGCCGATCACCACGACATCGGCTTCGATCTCGCCGCCGCTTTTCAGCGTCGCGCGTTTGCCGTCGATGGCGGTGACGGTGTCGCCGAGATGAAAGATGACGCCGTGCTCTTCATGCAGGGCACGAATGAAATCACCCATCTCGGGTCCCAGCACGCGCTCCATCGGCCGCTGCTCGAGCCCGACGACATGCACCTCGATATTTCTGGCCCGCAGCCACGCTGCGGCCTCCAGCCCGATGAAACTCGCTCCGATCACGACCGCCCGCCGGGCGCCATCGGCCAATGCGATGATCGTGCGGGAATCCGCCAGCGAACGCAGCACGTGGACGTGGGGCTGGTCCACACCCGGTATCGGCAGGCGCACCGGTTCCGCGCCGGTCGCCAGCAGCAGGCGGTCGTAGGGGATGGTCTCGCCGCCCGATGTGACGACATGGCGGGCCCTTGCGTCGATGGACGCAACCTCGGTCTCGAGCCGGAGGTCGATCTTCGCCTCGCTGTAGAAATCATTCGGCCGCAGCGGCAGCCAGTCCTCCGGCGCGCTGCCGGCGAGGTAATCCTTGGACAGGTTCGGCCGGTCCACCGGCGCCGCCGCCTCGTTGCTCAGCATCACGATGCTGCCGCGAAAATCCTGCCGCCGCAGCATCTCGGCCGCGGCAAAGCCGGCCGCACCGCCGCCGACGATCACGATCCTGGCAGGCGCATCGGTGGCGTCCCTCGCCTC
This sequence comes from Pseudomonadota bacterium, assembly GCA_023422775.1. Taxonomy (GTDB): domain Bacteria; phylum Pseudomonadota; class Alphaproteobacteria; order Rhizobiales; family Xanthobacteraceae; genus Bradyrhizobium. The sequence continues at coordinate 122,900 of JAFAGM010000059.1, read as the reverse complement.
CCGCCTTTGCTGTTCATGCTTTTCACGAACGAAGATGCGGTCGCCTTCCTGCTCGACCTTCCAGACCGCGATCGGACTGAGCGCCGGCGCCCTCGTCGCCTCGCCGGTGCGCAAGTCGAAACAGGCATGATGCCAGGGACAGCGGATGTCCTCGCCGGTCACGAGGCCTTCGGCGAGCGGCCCGTGGTAATGGCTGCAATGCGCGCCGATCGCAAAGATCTCCGGGCCCGAACGCACCAGCAGGACTTCATCATCGCCGACGTGGCCGATCAACGTCTGGCCGGCGAATTCGGAAGTGGGAATGCCCCTCGATAGATCGGGACCGGCGGGTGGCGCTTGCTGATCGGCCATCTCATCCTCCGCTCGCGTCAGGTTACGTCGCCATTCCCAGAAATTCCTGACGGGTCAACGCGTTGTCGCGAAAGCATCCCAGCATGCGGCTGGTCACGAGGTCGGTGTCCGGCTTGTGCACGCCGCGCGTCGTCATGCAGTGGTGCGACGCCTTGATAATGACGCCGACGCCCTGCGGTTCCAGCACGTCGTTGATGGTGTTGGCGATCTGCGCCGTCATCTTTTCCTGAATCTGCAGGCGCCGGGCAAAGACGTCGACCACACGCGCCAGCTTGCTGATGCCGACCACGCGGCCATTTGGAATGTAGGCCACCCAGGCCTGGCCGATGATCGGCGCCATGTGATGTTCGCAATGGCTCTCGAAGCGGATGCCGCGCAGCACGATCATCTCGTCATAGCCTTCGATCTCCTCGAAGGTCTTCCGCAGGATTTCAACGGGGTCCTGAGCATAGCCTGCGAAGAATTCCTCGAACGAACGGGTCACACGCGCCGGCGTCTCGGTGAGGCCGTCCCGGTCGGGATCCTCGCCGGTCCACCGGATGATGGTGCGTACCGCCGCCTCGACCTCGGCCCTGGCTGGCCTTTGGACCTCGGACCGTGACGCTCGCGCGCGATCCAGTGCACGTATGTTCGGACTCATCGAGTTGCCCTTCCACGACATTGCCAACCGAGCTTGTACCCGTTGGATGTTGCGTCAGCGGAAAGGTTCCCGGGGAAAATTATCCGTCAGCGTCTGTGGGGCCATGGTATCAAGACCTGGTGGAGCACATTCGGTCGACCGGTCGAATCTACCCGTTGCGCTCAAGCGGTCGACGCGGATCGTTGACCGGCGGGAGACCGCAATCATGAAGACCTTGCTGATGCTGGTGCTTTCCATGGCCGCCGGCGCACGGGACGCGACCGCGCAGGAGGACGCCCGATGCGTTCGCGAACGCGCTGCGATGGTCGAAACCATCAAGGACTACGCCCGTTCACGCCCCGGGGTCTTGGGACAACACGGCTTTTCGCAACGGGTCCTCGACGCCATGGGGCAAACGAAGCGCCATTTGTTCATTCCCGAGCGATCCTGCTCGATCGCATACGCGGATACGCCGCTTCCGATCGGCCTTGGCCAGACCATATCGCAGCCGTTCATCGTGGCCTTGATGACGCAGTTGGCCGAGGTTGCGCCTGACCATGTCGTGCTCGAGATCGGTACCGGTTCCGGCTACCAGGCCGCGGTCCTCGCGCGCCTGGCGCGAAAGGTCTGCACCATCGAGATTGTCCCGCAACTGGCCGAGAGCGCCACAAAGGCACTCAGGGATCTCGGATACGACAATGTGAGCGTCAAGCTTGGCGACGGCTTTGCCGGCTGGCCCGACTGCGGTCCCTTTGACGCCATCGTGGTGACCGCCGCGCTCGGGCAGATACCGCCGCCGCTGATCGAGCAGATCAAGGTAGGCGGCCGGCTCGTGATGCCGGTGGGAGCCGATTACGGCGCCCAGCAGCTCACGGTCGTCGAGAAAATCGCCGCCGACAAGACGACAATCCGCGCGGTGGCTCCCGTGCGCTTCGTACCCTTCACGCGTTCGCAGGGCCGGTAGCGGTCGGGATCAGCCCGACAGCGCCGCCTTCACCATGCCGCTGGCCTTGCCGAAATCCATCTGCCCGGCGAATTTTGCGCGCAGCACGCCGATCACCTTGCCCATGTCCTTCATCCCGGCGGCGCCGGTCTCGGCGATCGCGGCCGATATCGCAGCCTTCACCTCGTCGTCCGACATCTGCTTCGGCAAATAGGCCGAAATGATCGCGATCTCCTCGCGCTCCTGCGCGGCAAGCTCGGCGCGGCCGCCCTTGTCGTAGAGCTCGACGGACTCCTGGCGCTGCTTGATCATCTTCTGGAACAGCGCAAGCAGATCGGCGTCCGACAGCGGGGGCTTGCCCTCCCCGCGCGCGGCGATATCGGCGTTCTTGATGGTCGAATTGACCATGCGCAGCGTGGAGAGCTTGCGCTCTTCCCTGGCCTTCATGGCGTCCTTGACCGCATTGTTGATGTCGTCGCGCAGCATGGCCTTACCTCTTTGGATGCAAGGAACCTGATCTAGGCCGTTCGTCGCCCAAGAACAACCAAAGCCTTGTCCGTCCCCGGAGGCAGAACCTCGGGATTCCCGGCGGATCCGGTCAAAAGCCCGAGCAACGGGCTGAAATTCCGGAAAAGGCCACCAATTATGCGGCAACGCATGTGAATCCGCCATTTTCCGGCTTTGACGCGCGGGGATGGGCGGACTATGAAGTGCGCTCATGACAACATCTGAAAATGCTTCAGCCTGGCCGGACCACAAACCGACCGCGCTCCTCGTGCTTGCCGATGGCACCGTGCTGGAAGGATTTGGCCTCGGCGCGGAAGGCCATGCCGTCGGCGAGGTCTGCTTCAACACCGCGATGACCGGCTACGAGGAGATCCTCACCGATCCCTCCTATGCTGGTCAGCTCATCACCTTCACTTTCCCGCATATCGGCAACGTCGGCACCAACGACGAAGACATCGAGACGGTGAACATGGCGGCGACGCCGGGCGCGCGCGGCGTGATCCTGCGCTCGGCGATATCAGATCCCTCGAACTACCGCGCCACCAAACATCTCGACCAGTGGCTGAAGGCGCGCGGCATCATCGGCCTCTCCGGCATCGACACCCGCGCGCTGACCGCGCTGATCCGCAGCAAGGGCATGCCGAACGCCGTGATCGCGCATTCGCGAAACGGCGAGTTCGACCTGCATGGCCTGAAGGAAGAGGCGCGCGAATGGCCCGGCCTCGAAGGCATGGACCTGGTGCCGATGGTGACGTCGGCCCAGCGCTTCACCTGGGACGAGACGCCGTGGTCCTGGGAAAAGGGTTTTGGCCGCCAGTCCGAGCCTGAATTCAACGTGGTCGCAATCGACTACGGCATCAAGCGCAACATCCTGCGGCTGCTCGCCGGCGAGGGCTGCAAGGTCACGGTGGTGCCGGCGACGACCTCGGCCGAAGACATCCTGGCGATGAAGCCGGACGGCGTGTTTCTTTCCAACGGCCCCGGCGATCCGGCCGAGACCGGCAAATATGCCGTGCCGGTGATCCAGCAGGTGATTTCCTCGGGGACGCCGACCTTCGGCATCTGTCTCGGCCACCAGATGCTGGGCCTCGCCGTCGGCGCCAAGACCATGAAGATGCATCAGGGCCACCATGGCGCCAACCATCCGGTCAGGGACGAGACCACCGGCAAGGTTGAGATCACGTCGATGAACCATGGTTTTGCGGTGGACCAGGCGACGCTGCCGAAGGGCGCGACGCAGACCCACGTCTCGCTGTTCGACGGCTCCAATTGCGGTATCCAGCTCGAGGGCAAGCCGGTGTTCTCGGTGCAGTACCACCCGGAAGCCTCGCCCGGCCCGCGCGACTCGCACTATCTGTTCAAGCGGTTCGCGGATTTGATGCGGGCGAACAAGCGGGCGTAAGCCTCCAACCGTCATTGCGGGGAGCGAAGCGACGAAGCAATCCAGTCATCCGCTTGCGGCGCGATGGATTGCTTCGCTTCGCTCGCAATGACGGATGGCAATTGTGATGACAGCAGGACGCCCCATGGAAGATAACGCCACCTCCCCCAAGGTCGAATACGGCGTGACGCCGACGCAGGTGATGGCGTCGATGACGGGGCTCGACTTCGTCCGCGGCATCTTCGAGGGCAAACTTCCGTCTCCGCCGATCATGCAGACCGTGGAGCCGTTCGATTCCACCGCCGAGCACGGCCACGTCGTGTTCCACAGCGTGCCTGGCTTTAGGCACTACAACCCGATCGGCTCGGTGCATGGCGGCTACGCCGCGATCCTGCTGGATTCCGCGATGGGGCTCGCCGTTCAGACCACGCTTCCCGCCGGCACCGGTTACACCACGCTCGAATTCAAGATCTCCTTCATCAGGGGCATGAGCCAGGATACCGGCCCGGTGCGGACCGAGGGCAAGACCTTCAGCGTCGGCCGCCGCGCCGCCACGGCCGAGGCGCGCATCACCGACGCCAACGGCCGCCTGCTCGCACACGCCACCACGACCTGCCTGGTGTTCGAGATTCCAAAAGGAACGTGAGCGGCAAAGCAAGGTTTGATGGTGTAAGCTTGCAGGGTGGGCAAAGCGCCAGAGCTCATCCTGAGGAGCCGCGTAGCGGCGTCTCGAAGGATGAATGGCACCGGTGGGGCCTATGGTTCGAGACGGCGCTCCGCGCCTCCTCACCATGAGGGTTTGATGACGGAGACACACATGTCAGTCGTTCGCACCGAAATCGAACCGCTCACCTTCATCTTCGCCGACGACGGCCTCGTTCCCAACAACCCGAATCCGTTTCTGGTCTACAGGAGCGCAGTGAACGTCGCGAACGATCATCCCGAAAAAACCATCGAGGATCTGTTCGGCGCCAATGGCTGGGGCGCGATGTGGCGCAACGGCGTCTACGACTATCTGCATTACCATTCGACCGTGCATGAAGCGCTCGGCGTCGCCCGCGGGCACGCGCGCGTGCAGTTCGGCGGCGACCACGGCAAGGCGCTCGATATCTCCGCCGGCGACGTAGCGATCCTGCCCGCGGGCACCGGCCATCAATTGATCTCGGCGAGCAGCGATTTCTGCGTGGTCGGCGCCTATCCGCCGGGACCGCAGATGGAAATCACGCGGCCGACGCCGGCAAACCATGCAAAGGCGTTGCAGACGATTCCGCTGGTGGCGGTGCCGAAGACCGACCCGGTGCGCGGCGAAGGCGGCCCGCTGGTCAGACTGTGGAAGCACGCCGGGGGTTAGGCAAACCGCGCCGTCAGCGGCGATTGGCGACCTGCAGGCTCGAACCGGCCGAAGCCTTCGGCGCGGGCTCGTCCGAGGAAACGCGCATCTCCGCGACCCGCGCGGCAAAGAGACCGATGACGAGATTGGTCCGCTCGATTTCCAGCCTGTCACGGACCGGCCCGTTCGGGGCCGTCGCGCAAAGCGACTTGATACATTCGAGCGTGCGGGACAGGGAGTCGACCACCGCCGATATCGATGCGACGGAGGGCGGCTGCGTCGCTTGCGGTCTTACTGCTTGAGACGCCGCGTCGCGGAATTCGATGATCTTCTGCATCGTTGCATTCTACCTTGAACGGCCAGCGCCAGGCAGCGGCCACCGGCATCCGAAAATGCCGTCGGACGGCGTGCAACATACCGGCCGCCTTGCGCACGCTCGCTTAAATTGACTATCGGAATCGCGCAAACAGGCTATCCGCTTGCGCGGCTCTTCCGTGCATCTCTGCCGGCTGGAATCCGCCATCGGTCGCGAGGGCGCAGACAGCGGTGGGCATTTCGGCTCAATGAAACAACGTGCGTTGCCGTGGTAACGAGCTAGCGGACCCACTGCCCCATCTGCAGGCACGTCAGCAAACTGACATAGCTCGGCGTGCCGCCGATGCTTTCCTGAGACGTGCAGCTTGCCCGGCTTGGCGCCGGGAATTTCGACCACTGGCCTGCGAGCTGCCGTTTCGCCTGCTGTTCATCGTTGACGCAGCTCTTCATGGACTGGTCGACGGAGAGACCGGTCGTGGCAGCGACGTCGAGCCGGCAACTCCGCGCAATGTCGAAGTTCGGCACGCCGTCCGCCACGGCGACGGCCAGCTGCGAGCTCATCACGATCATCGGGAACGAGATAGGCATCTTCTTCCGCCTCCCTCGGACAAGCCAAGCTCCGCGATCGCTTCGGCTCGAAGCTGCAACGCCAGCCTATCGCAAAGCCCGTCGGGAGGCGACGGCAATTTCCATCAAAAGGCGAGCGCCGGCACGCCAACGGGTCGCGCCATACGCTCCCGCTGGCCGATCCCGAACCCCGGGCCCTGCGCCCGCGCTTACGCCGCGTTGGCGCCTTCCTGGCGGCTGGCCTCGAACAAAAACCAGGTGCGGCGCTCGGTCTCGTCGATGAAGACTTCGAGCAGGCTCGTGGTACCGGAATCCTCGTGATCGTCGCAAAGCTTGCGGGCTTTGCGCATCGCCGCCGCCATGTGCTTGTTGTCTTCCATCAGCTCGCGCAGCATTTCGCGCGGGGGCACGTAGTCCTCGTTGTTGTCCTGGATGGTCTGCAGCTTCGCGATCTGCCCGATTCCGCGCAGCGTGGTGCCGCCGAGCTTGCGCACCCGTTCGGCGAGTTGGTCGGTGGTGGCGAAGATCGCGTCCGACTGCTCGTCCAGCATCAGATGGTAATCGCGGAAATGCCGGCCGGAGACGTGCCAGTGGAAGTTCTTGGTCTTCAGGTAGAGCGCGAAGGCGTCGGCCAGCAGCACGTTGAGCGACGCCGAGATCTTGTCCACGGCGGCCTGCGGCAGGTCCGTCGGTGTATCGAGATCGGGGGATACCTTGGCGGATTTGTTGTTTTTGCTCACGTTGAACCTTCCTGTTAGGAACCGGACACGGCGGCAGTGGACTTTGGCCGCCGAACCACCTAACGCATCATTTCTCCCCCGGTTCCACCCGCCGGAACCGCTCCGCCCCGGGACGCCGTACGCTATGGACGAATGGATCGACTATTACGATTCAACGCATACGATCTATGCGAGCAGGCTGCATCGCGACCTGCATTTCCAGATCATCGCGCGCGACATCATCGGCTACATCTCCTCACCGGACCAGGTGGTGCTGGACTATGCCTGCGGCGAGGCGCTCTCGGCCGCCAAGGTGGCGGACGCCTGTGCCGGGCTCTATCTGGCCGAACCCGCCCCCGGCGTCCGCGGCCGCTTGATCGCGCGGTTTGCGCCCAACACCAGGATCCGCGTCCGCTCGCTCGAAGACCTGACGCGCATGGCGGAAAAATCGGTCGATCTCGTCGTGATGAACTCGGTCGCCCAGTACATGACGCCGGAAGAACTGGATTCCGCCTTCGCCGTCATCCGCCGGCTGCTCAAGCCCGGCGGCCGCCTGGTGCTGGGCGATATCCTGCTGCCGGAAGTCGGCATGGCGAAGGACGTGCTGGCGCTGTTGAAATTCGCAAGGACCCACGGCTTCGTGAAGGACGCGCTCTATGGCCTCGCCAGCACGGCCCTCTCGGACTACCGCCAACTGCGCAGCCGCGTCGGGCTGCAGCGCTACGGCGAAGACGAAATGATCCGGAAGCTTGCGGCTGCCGGCTTCTCGGCCGCGCGCGCGGGTACGAATATCGGACACAATCCGTGGCGGATGACGTTCGTCGCGCGGCACGCTCTGATGCGCGGCGCGGAGCAGAAGGATTAACGTTAAGTCGCGGTAAGGTATGGTTCAATTTGCCGCAATCGGCGATGATTGCCGCGGCCCGGTGGCGGAAGCGTCGACGCGGGAGCAGTGCAATGCTCTTTATCCTGGTTCAAATCCAGGCCGGGCCTCCAGCCTTCGCTGGCTTCGCCAGCTTCGGCTCGGCAAGCCCTGTCGTAACGAAGGCTGCCGCGGCGTAGCCCGAAGGGCGAAGCCGGGCCTGTCACAAATACCCTTGATCTCTCCCAAAATCCCCGTTGATGGCCCGTTTTTGGGGGTTTCGCGGGTGCGGAATCTGGTCTAAAGACCACCCGCGCGCGAGGGAAACCCGCGCTCTCGGCTTAGGGGACGCGCGGCTGCGCGCCCTTTTTTTGTGCCCAAAATCCAGTCTGAGAGCTGATGCCCAAAAGAACAGATATCTCCACCATCCTGATCATCGGCGCCGGACCGATCGTGATCGGCCAGGCCTGCGAATTCGACTATTCCGGCACCCAGGCGGTGAAGACGCTGAAGGAAGAGGGCTACCGCATCGTCCTCGTCAACTCCAATCCCGCCACCATCATGACCGACCCGGAACTCGCGGACGCCACCTATATCGAGCCGATCACCCCGGAAATCGTCGCCAAGATCATCGAGAAGGAGCGCCACGTCGTTCCTGGCGGCTTTGCGCTGCTGCCGACCATGGGCGGGCAGACCGCGCTGAACTGTGCGCTGTCGCTGCGCCGCCAGGGCACGCTCGACAAGTTCGACGTCGAGATGATCGGCGCCACCGCGGACGCCATCGACAAGGCCGAGGATCGCCAGCTGTTTCGCGAGGCCATGACCAAGATCGGGCTTGAGACGCCGAAGTCGCGGCTCGCCAACGCCTCCGCGCTGAAGAAGTCCTACCGCGACAAGTACCTCGCCGAACGCGAAAAGCTGTCCGGCGCCGCGCTGGAAGAATGCGAGCGGCAATGGACGCTCGGCGAAAGCGAACGCCGCAAGCGCTACCAGGAGCACGCACTCGGCCAGGCGCTGATGGCACTGTCCGAGATCGGGCTGCCGGCGATCATCCGCCCCTCCTTCACCATGGGCGGCACCGGCGGCGGCATCGCCTACAACAAGGAAGAGTTCCTCGACATCATCGAACGCGGCCTCGACGCCTCCCCGACCAACGAAGTCCTGATCGAGGAGTCCGTGCTCGGCTGGAAAGAGTTCGAGATGGAGGTGGTGCGCGACAGGAAGGACAATTGCATCATCATCTGCTCGATCGAGAACCTCGATCCGATGGGCGTGCATACCGGCGATTCCATCACCATCGCGCCGGCGCTGACGCTGACCGACAAGGAATACCAGATCATGCGCGACGCCTCGCTGGCGGTGCTGCGCGAGATCGGCGTCGAGACCGGCGGCTCCAACGTGCAGTTCGGCGTCAATCCCGCCGACGGACGCATGGTGGTCATCGAGATGAACCCGCGGGTGTCGCGCTCCTCGGCGCTGGCCTCGAAGGCGACGGGATTTCCGATCGCCAAGGTCGCGGCCAAGCTCGCGGTCGGCTACACGCTCGATGAAATCGCCAACGACATCACCGGCGGCGCGACGCCGGCGTCGTTCGAGCCGACCATCGACTACGTCGTCACCAAGATTCCGCGCTTTGCGTTCGAGAAGTTTCCCGGCGCCTCGGACACGCTTACGACGTCGATGAAGTCGGTCGGCGAAGTGATGGCGATCGGCCGCACCTTCCAGGAGAGCCTGCAAAAGGCGCTGCGCGGGCTCGAGACCGGGCTGACCGGGCTCGACGAGATCGAGATCGAGGGGCTCGGCCGCGGCGACGACAAGAACGCGATCCGCGCAGCGCTCGGCACGCCGACGCCGAACCGCATCCTGCAGGTGGCGCAGGCGATGCGGCTCGGCTGGTCGGACGAAGACATCTTCAACTCCTGCAAGATCGACCCGTGGTTCCTGGGCGAGATGCGCGGCATCATCGACATGGAAGCGAAGATCAAGGCGAGCGGCCTGCCGGCCAACGCGTTCGGCATGCGCACGCTCAAGGCCATGGGCTTTTCGGACGCGCGGCTTGCCGTGCTGTCCGAGACGTCGGAGGCCGAGGTGACGGCGAAGCGCCGCGCACTCGGCGTCCGCCCGGCCTACAAGCGCATCGACACCTGTGCCGCCGAATTCGCCTCCCCCACCGCCTACATGTATTCGACCTACGAAGCGCCGTTCGCAGGCGTGCTTGCCGACGAGAGCGCGCCGTCGGACCGGAAGAAGGTCGTCATTCTCGGCGGCGGGCCGAACCGGATCGGCCAGGGCATCGAGTTCGACTATTGCTGCTGCCACGCCTGCTTCGCGCTTGCGGACGCCGGCTATGAGACCATCATGGTCAACTGCAACCCGGAAACCGTGTCGACCGACTACGACACCGCCGACCGCCTCTACTTCGAGCCGCTCACCGCCGAAGACGTGCTGGAGATCATCGCCAATGAACGGCAGAACGGCACGCTGCACGGGGTGATCGTGCAGTTCGGCGGCCAGACCCCGCTCAAGCTGGCGCGCGCGCTGGAGGCGGCCGACGTGCCGATCCTCGGCACCTCGCCTGACGCCATCGACCTCGCCGAAGATCGCGACCGTTTCAAGCGCGTGCTCGACAGGCTGCGCCTGAAGCAGCCGAAGAACGGCATCGCCTATTCGGTCGAGCAGGCGCGGCTGGTGTCGGCCGATCTCGGCCTGCCGCTGGTGGTGCGTCCGTCCTATGTGCTGGGCGGCCGCGCGATGCAGATCATCCGCGAGGAAACCCAGCTCGACAATTACCTGCTCGGCACCCTGCCCGAGCTGGTGCCCGCCGACGTCAAGGCGCGCTATCCGAACGACAAGACCGGCCAGATCAACACCGTGCTCGGCAAGAACCCGCTGCTGTTCGATCGCTACCTTTCCGACGCCACCGAAATCGACGTCGACTGCCTCTCCGACGGCAAGGATACGTTCATCGTCGGCATCATGGAGCATATCGAGGAAGCCGGCATTCACTCGGGCGATTCGGCCTGTTCGCTGCCGCCGCATTCGCTCGACGGGAAAATGATCGAGGAGCTGGAGCGGCAGACGCGTGAATTGGCACTGGGCCTCGACGTCGTCGGCCTGATGAACGTGCAGTACGCCATCAAGGACGGCGAGATCTACGTGCTCGAAGTCAATCCGCGGGCCTCGCGCACCGTGCCGTTCGTCGCCAAAGTGGTCGGCACGCCGGTGGCGAAGATCGCGGCCAGGATCATGGCCGGCGAGAAGCTCGCCGACTTCAAGCTGAAGAAGCGCAAGCTCGGCCATGTCGGCGTCAAGGAATCGGTATTCCCGTTCGCGCGCTTCCCGGGCGTCGATACCGTGCTCGGCCCGGAGATGCGATCGACCGGCGAGGTGATGGGCATCGACAGCTCGTTCGCGGTAGCCTTCGCCAAGAGCCAGCTCGGCGGCGGCACAAGGGTGCCACGCAAGGGCACCGTGTTCGTCTCGGTGCGCGAAAGCGACAAGCACCGCATCGTCGATGCGGTCCGCCTGCTGCACTCGCTCGGCTTCAGGGTGATGGGCACCTCGGGCACGCAGCGCTTCCTCAACGACAATGGCGTGCCGACCGAGAAGGTTAACAAGGTGCTGGAAGGACGGCCGCATATCGTCGACGCCATCACCAATGGCGACATCCAGCTCGTCTTGAACACCACCGAGGGGCCGCAGGCGCTGGCCGACAGCCGTTCTCTGCGGCGCGCTGCCCTCTTGCATAAAGTGCCGTATTACACCACTCTTTCGGGTGCCGTGGCGGCTGCCCAGGGCATCCGCGCCTACCTGGGCGGGGACCTTGAGGTCCGCACCCTGCAGAGTTACTTTTCCGAAAACTGATCGTCGGCCGGGCTGAGAAGCCGGCTAAACGATTGGCAATAAAGCCGTATGGCAGGAACTCACCGCGCGTTTGATTGTTGAATCGGCCTTTGAAAGGGCCGAAATTGAACAGGCTTGCGGGCCCACTCCGGGGCCAGAAAGCCCGAATCGAAATCTAAATGATACCTCGTGCGCACGCCGGCAGCGGTTCGCACGATGCAAGGACGGAAAATATGATGGAAAAGGTTCCGATGACCGCGAGCGGCTATGCCGCGCTGGAAATCGAGTTGAAGAAGCGCCAGTCGGAGGACCGTCCGCGCATCATCGAACATATAGCCGAGGCACGCTCGCATGGCGACCTTTCGGAGAACGCCGAATACCATGCCGCCAAGGAAGAGCAGTCGCATAACGAAGGCCGCATCGCCGAGCTGGAGGACAAGCTCGCGCGCGCCGATGTGATCGACATCTCGAAGCTGTCCGGCGACACCGTCAAGTTCGGTGCAACCGTCACGCTGGTCGACGAGGATACCGAGAAGAAGGCGGTGTGGCAGATCGTCGGCGAGCCGGAGGCGGATGCCAAGAAGGGCCGCATCTCCATCACCTCGCCGCTGGCCCGCGCGCTGATCGGCAAGAAGAAAGGCACGACCGTGGAAGTGATGGCTCCCGGCGGCGCCAAGGCGTACGAAATCACCAAGGTCGAGTGGCGGTAGTCAGACTTGAGCTAAGTCACCTCCGAGTTACCGTTGCGAGAAGGCCGCGCTGCTGCGCGGCTTTTTTGTTGGCCGCCGTCCTGACCGGATTGTGAGTGGCGGTGCGGCGCATTTTGACAATTACCTTTTTCTCGCATGCCGCGAGGGCTGCGTTGTTGCGTCGCAATGGCGACGTCCCGACCGGTCACGCGCGGATGGAATGATTCAAGTCCAGAGGTGTTGTGTCGGCATCACACGCGATCGACCAACACGGTGTAATATGCCGGTGCTACTTTCCAGCGTGTCAAACCGGGGACAATGACATGGACCAATTCGACAAGATTCTCGCGAAATATCAGCCGATGGCGCTCAGCCTGCTTCGTTTCTTCACCGGGCTGCTACTGTTTCAGTACGGCGTCGCCAAGATCTTCAAGTTTCCGGTACTGCCCTATTTCGCAAACATTCCGCCGCTGATCACGGTGGCCGGTACGATCGAGCTCGTTCTCGGCGCGCTCCTGATGGTCGGGCTGTTCACGCGCCTCTCCGCGTTCATCCTGTCCGGCCAGATGGCCTTCGCCTATTTCCTCGGCCACATGTTCAAGGACGCGGCCAAGCCGGTGTTCCTGCCGCTGCTCAATGGCGGCACGGCCGCGATCCTGTTCTGCTTTGCCTGTCTGTATCTGGCGACGGCGGGCGGCGGGCCGATCAGCGTCGACGCGATGCGGAAGAGGTAAGCGCGGCCATCTCCCTCTCCGTCATTCCGGGGCGCGTCGAAGACGCGAACCCGGAATGACGTTCAACTCACGACCTTCACATCGAGCGGCACCGCCGCCTCGTATTTCGAATTGTGCAGCACCAGCGACGTTCGCACGTTGCGCACGTGGGGGGCCGCGGTCAGGTGCGTGACGAAATCCTGAAACGTCGCCATGTCGGGCGCGACGCATTTCAGGATGAAGTCCACCTCGCCCGAGAGCATCCAGCACTCCCGGACCAGCGGCTCGGCGCGGACGAACTCCTCGAAGGCGCGCAGGTCGGCATCGGCCTGGCTCGACAGGTGCACCGACGCAAACACCGTGACGTCGAAGCCGAGCCGGCGCGGGTCCAGCAATCCACGGTAACCCTGGATGTAGCCCTCTTCCTCCAGCGTGCGAACCCGGCGCAGGCAGGGTGGCGGCGAAATGCCGACGCGTTTGGCCAGTTCCACATTGGTGATTCGTCCATCGGCCTGAATTTCGGCAAGAATTCTGAGGTCGATTTCGTCAAGATTCTTCGACACGCGCGTCCGGTTCCCTGGGGGTGGGCTCATCTGGCTAGGTATACGTGCAACACTCTTAGCCCAGTCCGCTGCGGATGCGCAATTTTATTGCGCGTGCACCGCGCCATTTAACGCCGTTCCGGGGAAATTTCGCCTATTTGGATTGCAATTCTTGCATAGCTTCCCAGATATCTTAGACTTGGATTTGACACTTTCGGCGCCGCCGCGATGCCTTTCCCGGCGCTTTCTGCTCATGCCCTGAACAAGCCCCCGATAAAGAGAGGGATCTACCGATGCCCGCGCCTATCCATGCCAAGGTCGTCATAATCGGTTCCGGCCCTGCCGGTTACACCGCAGCGATCTACGCGGCGCGCGCGATGCTGGAGCCGGTCCTGATCCAGGGCATCCAGCCCGGCGGACAACTCACCATCACCACCGACGTGGAGAACTATCCGGGCTTCGCCGACGTCATCCAGGGTCCGTGGCTGATGGAGCAGATGGAGAAGCAGGCGGCGCATGTCGGCACCAAGATCGTCACCGATCACGTCAACAAGCTCGAACTGGCGCAGCGGCCGTTCCGCCTCACCTGCGACAGCGGCGACGTCTATCTTGCCGAAACGGTGATCCTCGCCACCGGCGCGCAGGCGCGCTGGCTCGGCATTCCCTCGGAAGAAAAATTCAAGGGCTTTGGCGTCTCGGCCTGCGCGACCTGCGACGGCTTTTTCTACCGCAACAAGGAAGTGGTCGTGGTCGGCGGCGGCAACACCGCTGTCGAGGAAGCGCTGTTCCTGACCAATTTCGCCTCGCAGGTGACCGTCGTGCATCGCCGCGATCACTTCCGCGCCGAGCGCATCCTGCAGGACCGGCTGTTCAAGCACCCCAAGATCAAAGTGGTCTGGGACAGCGCGATCGACGAAATTCGCGGCGCAGAAAACCCGAGCAAGGTCACTCATGTGCGCCTGAAGAACGTCAAGACCGGAGCGCTCACGGAAGTGCCGGCGGACGGCGTCTTCATCGCCATCGGCCACGCGCCGGCCACGGACCTCGTCGCCGGCCAGATCAAGCTGAAACCCTCGGGCTATGTCGAGGTGGCGCCGAACTCGACCGCCACGTCGATTCCCGGCCTGTTTGCCGCCGGCGACGTCGCGGACGAAATCTACCGGCAGGCGGTCACGGCCGCGGGCCTGGGCTGCATGGCGGCCCTGGAAGCAGAGCGTTTCCTGGCGTTGCGCGCGAGCGATCGCGCCGCGGCTGAATGATCATGCGTCGAACGCGAGACGGATTGAAGGACATGGATTGGGACAAGCTGAAGGTGTTTCATGCGGCCGCGGAAGCGGGCAGCTTCACGCACGCCGGCGAGCAGCTCGGGCTTTCGCAGTCAGCAGTGTCGCGCCAGGTCAGCGCGCTCGAGCAGGAACTCGCGGTGTCGCTGTTTCACCGCCATGCGCGCGGGCTCATCCTCACCGAACAGGGCGATCTGCTGTTTCGCACCGCGCATGACGTGTTCATGCAGTTGCAGGCGGCGCGCGCCAAGCTCACCGACAGCCGCGAGCGGCCGAGCGGCGATCTCAAGATCACCACGCCGCCGGCGCTCGGCATCAACTGGCTGATCCCGCGGCTCGACGAATTCACCGCGCTCTATCCGGACATCCGCATCTCGCTGATCGTCACCGACGAGGATCTCGATCTGTCGATGCGCGAGGCCGACGTCGCGATCCGGACCCGCAAGCCGACGCAGCCCGACCTGATCCAGCGCAAGCTGTTCTCGATCGGCTTCCACGCCTATTGCTCGCCGGATTACATCAAGCGCTTCGGCACGCCACGCACGCTCGACGACCTCGACTCGCATCGCATCATCATGCTCGGTGACGCGCAGGTTCCGGTACACCTGCAGAACCGCAGCTGGCTGATCGACGCCGGCCGCAACGGCTCGGGTCCGCGCGAGGCGTATTTCAAGGTCAACAACATCCTGGGCCTTGTCCGCGCCTGTCAGCAGGGGCTCGGCATCGCCGCCCTGCCCGACTACCTCGTCGAGGAAAACAGCCGCCTGGTGCAGTTGTTCGGCGAAACCGACTCGATCGCGATCGACACCTATTTCGTCTACCCCGAAGAGTTGAAGACGGTGGCGCGGGTGCAGGTGTTCCGCGATTTCGTGGTGAGCAAGGCGCAGCGCTGGCCTTCCTAGACGCGGGCGCGGCTTCAGAAAACCGCTTCAAAATTAGCGGTTTTTATAGAGGCCTCGCTCTCCGCATGTCAGACATGCGGCCCGGGCGCTTGCTGCGAACGGCTGATGGGGATCATAGTATTTCCACGCTGATCGGTCGCGTCGCGCATATGTCCCCCTCCTCCAGTGGCGCGGCAGTTCAGTAATCCCTCTTGGAAGGTGATTGTGTCGGCCTCACGTGGCCAATACCTTAGGCCGGGCTCTTTCGAGCCCGGCTTTTTTTCGCGCTTGCGCTATCTCGCGCGCGGATTGACAACCACGCGCCTCGTCATCATCATCGCGACATGATCACGAATTCGTGCGCAGCTCTGTCGTCGAAAAAAGGTCCCCATCCGGGGACCCGAGATCGACGCGCGCGATAAACCTGCCGCTTACCACGATCCCGAAACCCCGCCGTCTGGACGGGGTTTTTTATTGTCCCGTCTCCGGCTCTCGTTCCCGAAGGAGATGGACCAATGACTGACCGACCGACGACCAACCTGAGCACGACCGATCTGCAAACCCGGTTGAAGGGCCTGTGGCTGCCCCTGGTCACGCCGTTTCGCGACGGCGTGCTCGACGAGCCCAGCCTGCGACGGCTGGTCAGGCACTACGCCAGCGGCCCCGTAGACGGCCTGATCCTCGCGGCGACGTCGGGCGAAGGCATGGCGCTTGGCATTGCCGAACTCGAGCAACTGGTCGCGACGGTGCGCGCGGAACTTGCCGCCAGCCAACGCTACCTGCCGCTCTGCCTCGGGCTGTCGGGCGCCGTGACGGCGAAGATGCTGGATGCGCTGGATGAGACCGCCGCCTGGCCGATCGACGGCTATCTGATCGCGAGCCCCTATTACACGCGGCCCTCGCAGCGCGGCCTCGTCAGGCATTTCGAGACGCTCGCCGATCACGCATCGTGGCCGCTCGTGCTCTACAACATCCCGTACCGGACCGCGGTCAACCTCACCAACGAGACGCTGCTGCAACTCGCCGAACATCCGAACATCGTCGGCATCAAGGATTGCAGCGCCGACCGCGCGCAGTCGATCGAGTTCATCAGCCGCAAGCCGCCGGGCTTTCGTGTGCTGACCGGCGAGGACGCGCACTATCATGAGGCGCTGACCGACGGCGCCGACGGCGCCATCCTGCTGTCGGCGCATCTGGAGACCGAAGCATTCGCGTCGGTATTCGCGCTGCACAGGCAGGGTGACCGTGACGGCGCGCTGGCGTGCTGGGAAAGTGTTTGCGAACTGACGCAATTGCTGTTCGCCGAGCCGAGCCCGGCGCCGGCGAAGCACTGGCTGGCGCGCAGCGGATTGATCGACAGCGCGGAAGTGCGCCTGCCGATGGTGGAAGTGAGCGCGGAACTGGCGGCGCGGCTCGATGCGGAGTTCGAACGGCGCAGCCCGCTATTGCTGCGGCGGGCGTAGGATCAGCGCAACTCCCTCTCGCCTCCATGGTGAGAGGGAGTTGCCGTCAGCTCACCAGCAGACGATAGGTCAGCACCGGCGCGAAGCCGAGCACCATCGCCCACATCGCGAACGACGACACAAGCAGCACGTCCTGCACGCGCTGGGCGTGGGAGCTGGTCGGAAATCTCTTGTCGTGTTCGATCATTGGAATCCCCCCGTGCTTTTTCTTGAGGGCAGATCGATACGCGTAAAATTTTAAGGTCGTGGCCGGACCTTCGCTCGACTTTGCAGCCCTGCTGTGACCCGCCGTTAACCAGGATACGGCGGTGGTTAACCGGTGGTAGCAGGCGAGGTCAAATGCGAAGGGAATTCGGACCGGGATATTAAAAACCGCTCGCGTATCAAGGTCCCCACAAACAACAAAACGCGGGGGCGCGCCGTGCATTGCGAATACAAGGACACCATCCCTCAGGATCGGGGATTCTCGACCGAGGATATCCTCTGGGCCGTCGGCATCTGGACGGTGATCCTGACCGCGTCGCCGGTCGTGGTGTTCTACATGCTGATGGTGGCGTAGAGGGCCTCCCCGTCATTGCGAGCGCAGCGAAGCAATCCACGTCTCAACTCGGGGATAGATGGATTGCTTCGCTGCGCTCGCAATGACGCGGAGATAATTCAGACAAAAGAAAAACGCGCGGAGCCCGCGCGTCTTTGTCAGTCCAGAAAATAAAAAAATGGAAAGCGGCGTTGTTACGCCGCCTGCTTGTGCATGACGCCCGAAGCCGACGCCGTTCCGCGGATCGCCTTGATCGAACGCTCGATCGCGCCCCACAACCTGGTGATCTCGGCCGCAGCCCGGCCTTCCGCGTAATATTCGCGGGCGCCTTCGCCCTGGCTGAGTGCCATGATGAGGTCGGCGCGGTTGGTGATCTGGCCGCTCCACACCGGCGCGCGGAATTTCGCCAGCGCCTCGCGTGCAATGGTGACGATGCGGCTTTCGACGCCGTCACGTTCAGCCGGAGCGCCGTTGACCACGACCGCGTAGGGCTTGCGCGCCGAGCGGCAGGTCTGAATCGTTTCCTGCACGGCATTGACGTCGAACACGCCGGGCCGGGCCGGGATGATCACCATCGTTGCGTTGCGGATGGCGTCATCGACGACGGCCGACAGGTTCGGCGGCGTGTCGATGAAAACCCATTCGATACCGTCGCGCTTGGCTGCGGCAACAATACCGGTGACGGAATTCACCGCGGCCTTGATCGGCGGTTCGTTGGTGCCGCGCAGCTTGTGCCAGAGAGTAAGCGAGCCCTGCGGATCGGCATCGACGAGAAGAATTGGTTTCGTTGCCTTGTGGACGTGGGCAGCGAGGTGAGCAGCCAGGGTACTTTTTCCCGAGCCCCCCTTACGCGAAGCAAAAACTATGACGTTCATACCTTGGCCTCCAGATTGACCCCAGAAGCCGAAAATGAATCAGCGCGCTGATTCGTGAAAGAAAAAATTTACAATCTGCCGCGATGAGGACACTTAATTGCCAACAAGGCTGGTATTTGAGTCACACCACGCGAGCACCCTGCAACCGAAAATGGAATCGGCTGAAGGCCTTGGCCGGCTTCCCCGCCGACTCATCGCTGGATTCCGGCGCGCTCGCGCTCCTGCCTGATCCGCTCGCGTTCGAGCCACTTGCGCTCGATCCATCCGAGCCCGCTGACCATCGGCTTCTGCAACGGCGGCACGTCCTGCGCGAACAAAAGGAGTCCGAGCGGCAGCATCCAGACGCCGAGCACCGGCAGAAAGCTGAAAACGCCGCCGACGATCAGGAGCGAGGCGAGCGGAATCCGGGCGTAGATCGACGATGGCTTGCGCAGCCAGACAACGAATTTCGCCGGCCGCGACGGCAGCTTGTTCTCGAACCAGGCGAAATGCCGGTCGAGTTCTTTCTGGTGCTCACTCAATGGACCTCTCCTCCTGCCAGGGAAGATGTTCATTGGGCAGGCCACCGACAAGCGGCAGTCTGTCGCGCGAGGAGATCTTGAAATCGCGCGCCACCATCACGTGGCGGCCGGCTTTGCCGGTCCTTTCGACCCGCTCGCCCTCACGCTTGCAGCTTTGGCACTTGCACGCTTGCGCGCTGCCGCCCCGATCAGCGGTTGACCGGCCTCGCCACGGCTTCGCGCGCGCCATCGGGCCGGAAGTGAGCCCGGCAGGCCGGCGAGAGCTGGGACTTCTTGGCGACCATGCAGGCCGTCACACGGTTGACATCGGGAATCGCGGCACTGCAGAGCCGGAACGCGTCGCCGCTGCAGGCCTGCTCCTGCTCGGGCGTGTAGGCGTTGGCCGCGGCCGACCACATCGAGACCGCGACCGCCGTAACCAGCAACAATCCAGGCTGAAAACTTCCGTTCCGGAAAAGCGTCATCGATCCCCCTCCACCCCAATGAACTGCAAGAAATTGTCGATGAATGCAGGTGATTCGCAAGCGCGCGAAAGCCACACGTCGCGGTCCAAGTGTCGCGGTCGAAGTGTCGCGGCAGTTCGGGCGGCAAGGCAATTCAGCGAGTGCAGGCAATTCGGCGAGTACAAGGGTGGTACAGTTGGGTGGGCTCGAACCACCGACCTCCTGTTCCACAGACAGGCGCTCTAACCAACTGAGCTACAACTGCATCCTGCGCGAAGGCCCCTTTCGAGAGGGGGGTCGCGAATGGGCCGGAAACTAGGTGCAACGCCTCGCTTTGGCAAGGCCGCAGAGCCTTCGATTTGCGAGGGTAAAACAGCCTTAATCAGGTAGCCGGGATCAAGTTGTCCCGGGCAACTAAACAGGCAGCAAAAAGCCCAGGCGGATCGCCCGGGCCTTTCTCGAGGGCATGCCGGATTGGATCAGGCGGCCGGCTTGTAAAACTTGGACGCCGAGGCCTTGATTGGCTCGACGGTTTCGGTGGCGACCTTCTGGCCGAGTTCGGCGAGTTCCTTGGCCTGGGCAGTCAGCGTTTCGTACTGCTTCCTGGTGTGCGCAGTCCACAGTTCGAGCGCTTCCGCCGGGGTCTTCACGCCGAACAGTTGCTGCGCGAAATCGAGCGACGAGGAGGTGTTGGCCTTGAAGAATTCGATCAGCTTGGTCGAGTACTCGCTCGAGCCCTTGCTGGCCGAGGTGAACACCGCCTCGATGGTGCCGTTGTGGGTCTCGGCGGCGTCCTTGAACTTGGCGTAGCTGTCGCGGGCCTGCGAGACGCCCTTTTCGGCGAACGCGCGCATCTGCTCGGGAACTTCGAAGGGGATGATGGAGGCGGAGAAGGGATCGGTGGAACTGGTCACGGCATTGCATCCTTCAAAATGGGGTTAATTATCCCCTCGCGGACGCCGGCGGGCCGAAACGTCGAGGGGATCACGTACACTCGCACTCACGGAAGCGCCCGTCCTTGGGCCTGCCCAATAAGCACCCATATCATGTCAAATTTGTGCAGCGCACTGCAATTTGCGGTGCATCGCCGCAAATTTTTCCCGGCTTAGGTGCTCCCGCGGTCCGCCGGGTGCGCAAAGGCTAGCCGTTCGGCCCGCCGGAGGTCAGACTTTCGGCTTGGCCGCGTCCATGGCTGCTCTGGTGACGGCCTGGCCCATCTCGCTGGCCTGTTCCGCCAGCGCGCGCATCTGGCCTTGCACATACTCGCTGTGCAGCCGCATCACCTCGGTCAGATCCTTGGCCTTCAGCAGCGACTGGGCGTAGTCGAGCGAGGCCTGCACGTTCTTTTCGGCATAGGCGATCGCCTTGCTGCCGATGTCCTTGGCGCCCGCGGCCGCCGCGGCGTTACGCTCCTCGATGGTACCGGAAGCGGCCTGCGCCGAGGCGACGAATTTCTCGAAGGTCTTGCGCGCCTGCTCGAAGCTTGCTTCCGCCATCGCCCGCATGTCCTTCGGAATCTCGAAACGGTCGTCGCTCATGGTGCGCTCCTGTTGCGTTGGCAGGGTCCAGATACCCTAAACCCGGCATGGCACGTCTCTCGCGGACCGCATGATGGACCTCTGACGGACGCTTGCAAGCGACCAACGCGGCTGATGGCCCGGAGTTCATCCGGGGTGAAAAGATCCAGCCGGACAAGGGTTATCCGCCGCTTTGAGCGATACGGGCCGGCCGGCCCGTGGACCTGCCGCTTCGCGCTTGCAATACTGCGATTCTCTGGGGCTGCCCGATCCTGGCGGCCGAATTTTGACGGCGGACGGTCGTGCAGTCGCGATGAATGATGCGGAATTTCAGGTGCCCGGGGCCGGCCATTCGCGACTGGCGGCCTACGCGACAAGCCCCCTGCCCGCATGGCTGTGGACGGCCGACGGCAAGCGAATCCTGTGGGCCAACGCGGCAGGCATCCGGATGTTCGGCGCCGCCGATGCCGCAGCGCTTGCCGCGAAAACCTTCGGACCGGCCGATCGGCACCGGCGGCAGATCGCACGGCTCGCAAGCCGGCTGCCGGCAAGCGGCGCCATCCGGCTGGAGCGGTTGCAGGGCTTTGGCGCGGCGCCCGGCGGGCTTGCGACCTGCGGCTGCCTGCGCTTCGATTTTCCCGATGGCAGTCATGGCGTCCTGATCGCGGCAGGCAATATCGCGCTGATCGCGCCGCTCCCGACGAAGGCTCTGCCCGTGCCAGGCGCGGGCTCCGTGGCGCAGGCCATCAGCGCAGCATCGGCAGCCGGGCACGAAGCGCCGGCGCCATCGGGCGAAGCGCTCGCAGGATTTGCGTTGTTCGACGCCTTTGACGAACCGCCTGCTGACGAACCGCCCGCGGCGGAGACGCCACTCGAACCCGATCTGGAAAGCGTGCTGGAGACAAATCTTCCACGCGTCGAAGCCACGCCGCGTCAAGTGCCCCTTCAAGTGCCGCTTCAAGTACCTCTTGCCGAAGAGACGCCTCCGATGGAAATGCACCCGCACGATTCATCGCCTGCCACCGAAACCTTCGCCGACGCGCCGCTGCCCGATGCGCCCCGTGTGCCGCTGCGCTTCACCTGGCGAATGGATCGCGATGGCCGCTTCACGCCGCAGGCGGGAGACTTCACCCGCCTGGTCGGCCCGCGCCTGTCGGCCTTCGGCCGGCCATGGAGCGAGATCGCCGCGACCCTGGGGCTCGATCCCGAGGGCCGCGTGATGCAGGCGGTCGCCACGCGTACAACCTGGAGCGACATCGCACTGAGCTGGCCCGCATTCGGCGGCGACCGGCTGCCGGTGGAATTATCGGGCGTGGCGTTCTTCGATGCTGAGCGGAACTTTGCCGGCTATCGCGGTTTCGGCATCTGCCGCGATCTCGACGGCCTGGCGCGTCTCGTCGCCAGCCGCCGCGCCGAACCGTTCGGCGAAGCGCCCGCGCCGCAGACCGATTTGGAAACGATCGAAGGCGAGCCGGAGGACGCTGCAACGGAATCACCTGCGGAATCACCGTCAGACGATGCGATGAAGAACGTCGTGCCGTTCCGCACGCCCGGCGAGGCGAAGGCGCTATCGCTGTCGCCGGTCGAGAACACCGCCTTCAACGAACTCGCACGGCAATTGTCGGCGCGGCTCGAAACCGAGAACGGCAATGACGCGCCGCCGGCTGCGCCGATCGAGGCCGTCTTCGCTGCAACCGCCGTAGCGGAGCCGCGCGACCCCGCCGCCGCGCCACCCGAGTGGCTGGCGCCGCCGGAGCCGCCCGCGCGCGGCGAAGCGAGGCGCGACAAGGCGCTGCTCGATCTGCTTCCCGTCGGCATCCTGATCTATCGGCTCGACCGGCTGGTGTATGCCAACGCGGCGTTCCTGGCGCAGTTGGGCTATCCGAGCCTGCATGCGCTGGAAGATGCCGGCGGCCTCGATGCGCTCTATGTCGAACCTGGCGTATCGAGCGCATCCTCGACCTCGGACACCGGCACGCCGGTGCGGATTTCCGCAAGCCGGCCCGCCGGTACGGATCCGCCGCCGGCGGCAGCCGACGCCCGCCTCTACACGATTTCATGGGACGGCGATTCCGCGCTCGCCCTGATCTTTTCGAACACGCACCATGAAGGTGAAGCGATCGCGGCTGCGATCTCCCAGGCAACGCCGGCATCGCAAGCCGGCGTCGCAGAGCCCGCCGTCGGCAAGGCCTCCGTCTCCGAACCCGCGGCAGTCGGTCATGCCAACGCCGAAGAACTCGCCGCCATCCTCGACACCACGGCCGACGGCATCGTGATGTTCGACGCCGAGGGCAATATCAATTCCGCCAATCGCAGCGCCGAAGCGCTGTTCGGCTATGACGGCGAAGAGCTGGCGCACCGCAATCTGGCCGATCTGTTCGCACCGGAGAGCCGGCACGGCGTGTTCGAATATCTCGCCAGCCTGAAGGCTTCCGATGCCGCCAGCCTGCTCGACCACGGTCGCGAGATGCTCGGCCGTGAGAGCAAGGGCGGCATGATCCCGCTGTCGATGACCATGGGCCGCACCCGCGCCGATGGTCCGAATTTCTTCGCGGTGTTCCGTGACCTGTCGCAGGCGGAGCATACCGAGGGCGAACTGCGCGAGGCGCGGCGGCTGGCCGAGCGTGCCGCCAGCGCCAAGGCGGACGTTCTGGCGCGGATCAGCCACGAGGTGCGCACGCCGCTCAACGCCATCATCGGCTTTGCCGACATGATGACCAGCGAGCGTTTCGGCGCCCTCGGCAACGAGCGTTACCGCGAATACATGAAGGACATCCGCGCTTCCGGCGAGCGCGTGATCGCGATCATCAACGACCTGCTCGATCTCTCCAGGATCGAAACCGGCAAGCTCGATCTGGCCTTCACCAACCAGAACCTCAACGAGATCGTCGAGAGCTGCGTCGCCGTGATGCAGCCGCAGGCGAACCGCGAGCGCATCATCATCCGCACATCGCTGGCGCATACGCTGCCGCAGGTCGTCGCGGATACACAGGCGTTGCGCCAGATCACGCTGAACCTGATCGGTAATTCGATCCATCTCGCCAATGCCGGCGGGCAGGTCATCGTCTCGACCGCCTTGTCCGACTTCGGCGAGGTCATGCTGCGGGTGCGCGACACCGGCGCCGGCCTCAACGACAATGAAGTCGCCGCCGCACTCGAGCCGTTCCGGACGCAGGCGCCGTCGGATCAATCGGAAGGCTCGCGCGTCAGCCTGTCGCTGACCAAGGCCCTGGTCGAGGCCAACCGCGCCAAATTCCAGATCAGGACCGGCGGCCGGACCGGCACGCTGATCGAGGTGGTATTTCCGCACGCGGTGGCGCGGGCCTGACGCCGTCGTTCAGATCCGCGCCAGCATTGCCGCTTTCAGCCTGGCAATGCGCGCCTCGTCGCGCTTGTAGAACGTCCACTGCTTGACGCGCTTTGCGGTCAGCAGCCCGGCTTGCGACAATATCTTCAGATGCTCGCTCACGGTAGGCTGGCTGACGCCAAGCTTCTCGGCGATCAGCACCCCGCACACCCCGTCCTTGACCAGGTCGCCGTCGACCTGGGGCCGGAAATGCGCTTTCGGGCGCTTCAGCCATTCCAGGATCAAGAGCCGCCGGTCGCTGGCAAGCGCGCGAAAGGCCGACTCGACGTCATCGTCCAAAACAGGCATATTGCTAATTAGCTAAATGACTAATTCATGTCAATAAAGCCGCGGAGTTGCTTCCAGATGAACGCGCCTGAAGATGCCGTAACTTCACAAATGATCGCGAAAGCCGAAAGGCTCGTCCGGCCCTTTATCCGGCGAACGCCGGTCGTCGAAATCGATGGAGCCGAGCTTGGCATTCCGGCCCACAGGCTGACGCTCAAGCTCGAGCTTCTGCAGCACTCCGGTTCGTTCAAGGCGCGCGGCGCGTTCGCCAATCTGCTGACGCGCGATGTTCCGAAAGCCGGCGTGGTCGCTGCATCGGGAGGCAATCACGGCGCGGCTGTCGCCTATGCTGCGATGAAGCTTGGGAAGCCGGCCAAGATATTCATTCCGAGCGTCTCCTCGCCGGCCAAGGTGCAGCGCATCCGCGACTATGGCGCCGACCTCGCGATCGAGGGCGACCGCTATGCCGATGCGCTCGCGGCCAGCGAGACATGGGCGCAGCGAACCGGCGCGTTGCAGGTGCCGGCCTTCGATCAGGACGAAACCATCATGGGACAGGGCACGATCGGCCTCGAACTCGCCGAGCAGGCGCCGGACATCGATACGGTCCTCGTGTCTGTCGGCGGCGGCGGGCTGGTCGCAGGTGTCGCCGCATGGCTCGCCGGCCGCATCAAGGTCATTGGCGTCGAGCCGTTTGCCTCGCCCACGCTGAGCAAGGCGCTGGAGGCCGGACGTCCCGTTGACGCCGAGGCGGGCGGGCTGGCGGCGGATTCACTGGCGCCGCGGCGCGTCGGCGAAAAGGTGTTTCCGATCATTCGAAAATTTGCGCCGCAAACCGTGCTGGTTTCCGACACCGCGATCGCCGACGCGCAGGCGACACTGTGGCAGGCCCTGCGCATCGTTGCCGAACCCGGCGGCGCAGCGGCATTTGCGGCAATATTGTCAGGTGCCTACCGGCCAGCCGCCGACGAACGGGTCGCCGTCATCATTAGCGGCGGCAACACGGCAGCGGTAGACTTCGGCCACAAGCGCTGAGCGCAAAGTCAGGCCGTGGGCGAAGGGCTCTGGACACCGGCCGGCTTTCGGGCTGATATGCGACCAAATGACACGGCCCGGCCAGTAATCGACCACCGCCGGCCCCTGAATCAGCCCGGAGGAACCCCAAATGCCCCTGTTTTGCACGCGCCTGCTCGGCGCGGTTGTCGCGCTGACCCTTGCGGCCGGCAGCCCGGCGCTGTCGCAGCAGCTCGAACTAAAGCTGATGGCACCCGCCGCCCCCGGCGGCGGATGGGACCAGACCGCGCGAGCGATGCAGCAGGCTTTGGTCGCCGCCAAGATCGCCCGCGGCGTCCAGGTCACGAACGTTGCTGGCGCCGGCGGCAGCGTCGGCATCGCGCAGTTCGTCAACGGTGCCAAGGGCGACGGCAACCAGATGATGGTGAACGGCTTCGTCATGGTCGGCGCGCTGGCGATGAACAAATCGCCCGTGACGCTCGACCAGGTGACGCCGATTGCGCGCCTCACCGAGGAGATCCAGGTCATCGTCGTGCCGGCGAACTCGCCGATCAAGACGGCGCAGGATCTTGCCGCCGCCGTAAAGGCCGGCATCGCCAAGGTGACCTTTGCCGGCGGTTCGGCCGGCGGCGTCGACCATGTGATGGCGGCGCTGTTCGCAGGCGCAATCGGCGCCGACCCGAAGAAGGTCAACTACATTCCATTTTCCGGAGGCGGCGAGTCGCTGGCCGCGATCCTTGGCGGCAAGGTCACCGCGGGCATCTCCGGCCTGAGCGAGTACGAAGGCCAGATCAAGTCCGGCAAGCTGCGCGCGCTCGGCGTGACATCGGAGAAGCGCCTTGCCGGCAGCGATATTCCAACCTTCAAGGAACAGGGCATCGACCTCGTGCTCGCCAACTGGCGCTCGGTGGTCGCGCCTCCCGGCATATCAGCCGAACAGCGCAAGACGCTGAGCGATGCGGTGGAGAAGATGGTCAAGTCCGATGCCTGGAAGGACATCCTCAAGCAGAAGGGCTGGGATGACGCCTATCTTTCCGGCGACGCCTTCGCCGATTTCCTGAAGAAGGAAACCGTGCGGATCACCGACGTGCTGAAGTCGGTTGGCCTCGTCAAATCATGACGGACCTGCCGCAGGGGTCCACGTCGCGGCGCGTCGATCGCGCCGGCGTCGTAATTGCGCTCGCGCTCGCCGCACTTGCCGTGGTGCTGGTGTGGGACTCGCGCCAACTGCCGGCCACCACGATGTACGGCATGGGGCCCGAGGTGATGCCGGTCGTCATCGCCATCGGGCTCGGCATCCTTGCGATCGGCAACCTGATCGATGCGCTGCGCGGCAATCTGCCGCCGCGCGAGAGCGCCGATCCCCGCGCCGTGCTGCTCATTCTCGCCGGGCTTGCACTGCTGATCGCCATCATCGGTCTCGGCGGCGGCTTCGTCCTTGCGACGTCTGTACTGTTCGTCACCACGTCGGCTGCCTTCGGACGACGCGCCATCCTGGCCGATTCCGCCATCGCGCTTGTCATGACCACGCTGATCTATCTCGCGTTCGATCGCCTCCTGACATTGAGCCTTCCCGCGGGTCCGCTGGAAAGGCTGCTGTAGATGGAAACCTTCGCCGCGCTCGCGCATGGCATGGCCGTCGCTGTCCAGCCGATGAACCTGCTCTATGCGCTGATCGGCGTATTTCTCGGGACCGCCGTGGGCGTGCTGCCCGGCATCGGCCCCGCGCTCACGGTCGCGCTGCTGCTGCCGGTCACCTACAAGCTCGATCCCGGTGGCTCGCTGATCATGTTCGCCGGAATCTATTACGGCGGCATGTATGGCGGATCGACCACGGCGATCCTCATCAACACGCCCGGCGAGAGCGCATCGATGGCGACCGCGCTCGAGGGCAACAAGATGGCCAAGGCCGGCCGCGGTGGGCCTGCGCTCGCCACCGCTGCGATCGGCTCGTTTGTCGCGGGCACCATCGCCACCATCGGCCTGGCTTTTTTGTCGCCGTGGCTGGTCGATTTCGCGGTGCGCTTCGGGCCTGAAGATTACTTCGCGCTGATGTGCGTGGCCTTCGTCACGGTGTCGGCGACCTTCGGAGATTCGCCGATCCGCGGACTGACCAGCCTGTTCATCGGATTGACGCTCGGCCTGATCGGCCTCGACAAGCTCACCGGGCAGGCCCGGCTCGCTTTCGGCATTCCCGAACTGCTCGACGGCGTCGAGGTGACGACGCTTGCGGTCGGATTGTTCGCGCTGGGCGAAGCGCTCTACGTCGCATCGCGCCGGCATCACACCGAGGAGAAGCTCGAACCGGTGCGCGGCTCGCTGTGGATGACGCGAGAGGACTGGAAGCGGTCGTGGAAACCATGGCTGCGCGGCACGATGTTTGGCTTTCCGATCGGCGCGCTTCCTGCCGGCGGCGCAGAGATTCCGACATTCCTGTCCTATTCCACCGAGAAGCGGCTGACGAAGCATCCGGAGGAATTCGGCAAGGGCGCCATCGAAGGCGTCGCGGGGCCGGAAGCCGCCAACAACGCCTCCGCCGCCGGCACGCTGGTACCCTTGCTGACGCTCGGCCTGCCGACATCGGCAACCGCTGCGATGATGCTGGCGGGCTTTCAGCAATACGGCCTGAACCCGGGACCGCTGCTGTTTGCGGAGCGGCCCGATCTGGTGTGGGGCCTGATCGCCAGCCTGTTCATCGCCAACGTCATGCTGCTGGTGCTCAACCTGCCGCTGGTGGGCCTGTGGGTGAAACTGCTCGCGATCCCGCAGCCGTGGCTCTACGCCGGCATCCTCGTGTTCGCGACCATGGGCACGATCGCAGCAAAGCCATCGGTGGTCGAACTGTCGATGCTGGCGGGCTTCGGCGTGCTGGGGTTTTTGATGCGCAGGTTCGATTTTCCGATCGCGCCCGTCGTCGTCGGTCTGATCTTGGGGCCGATCGCGGAAAGCCAGCTTCGCCGCGCACTGGCGATCAGCCTCGGCGACCCCATGACGCTGCTGCAAAGTCCGATGTCGGCGACGCTGCTCGGCATCGCGCTGATCGCGCTGGTGGCGCCGTTCGTGCTGAAGGGACTGGGACGATTCAAGGCAAGCGAGGATTAGTCCTTCCCGCCCGGGCACCACACTCTGGAATTACTCTAAATCAGGATCTTCGCGACACAGCGTCGCTCCCTGCGGGGCAGCCGCTGCGGTACTGAAAACGGCATCTTCACCACCCTGCCGGAGCCGCTTTCATGAAAAATCTTCGCGCCTACGCCGCTACCGCGGCCGTGCTTTGCCTCACGGCGCCCGTCGCCTCGACGGCCTCGGCCAACGGCGAAGTCAACGTCTACACCTACCGCGAAACCAAGCTGGTCCAGCCGCTGTTCGATGCCTTCACCAAGGATACCGGCATCAAGGTCAACGTCGTCTCGGCCAGTTCCGGCCTCGAGCAGCGGATGAAGGCCGAAGGCGCCAACAGCCCCGCCGACGTGCTGCTCACGGTCGATCTCGGCCGCCTCGACGACGCGGTGCAGGCCGGCGTCACCCAGCCGATCAAGTCGGTGGTGATCGACGAGATCGTGCCGGCGCAATATCGCGATCCGGACAGCCAGTGGGCCGGCATTTCGATGCGCGCCCGCGTAATCTACGCCTCGAAGGACCGCGTCAAGCAGGACAAGATCACCTATGAGGAACTCGCCGATCCCAAGTGGAAGGGCAAGATCTGCATCCGTTCGGGCCAGCACATCTACAACAACGGCCTGTTCGCGGCCTATGTCGCCAGGCACGGCGAGGCCAAGGCCGAGGAATGGCTGAAGGGCGTGAAGGCCAATCTGGCGCAGAAGCCCTCCGGCGGCGACCGCGAAGCCGCTCGCGACGTGGCGGCCGGCAAATGCGACATCGGCATCGGCAACACCTACTACTGGGCGCTGATGATGAACAACGATCCCGAGAAGAAGCCGTGGGCGGAAGCCACCAAGGTGATCCTGCCGACCTTCGAGGGCGGCGGCACCCACGTCAATCTCTCCGGCGTCATCCTGGCAAAGCACGCGCCCAACAAGGCCAACGCCATCAAGCTGATCGAGTGGCTCGCCGGCGACAAGGCGCAGCAGATCTACGCCGACGCCAACTATGAGTACCCGATCCGCGCCGGCGTCGCCGTCAACCCGACCATTGCGGGCTACGGCAAGCTCACCGCCGATCCGACGCCGATCGCCAAGATCGTCACCAACCGCAAGGCGGCCTCGACGCTGGTGGACAAGGTCGGGTTCGATAATTGATCGCGCAGACTAACGAAAGCATTCCACCAACATGCCCTCTCCCTTCCCGGGAGAGGGCATAATGCTGCATGGTCTTTCGGCTTTTTCCCGATGTTAGCCGGCGCGAGTCCGAACACGCATCCGGACCGCATCGCCGCGTTCATCTCGGTCGGTACAGCCATCCTGGTTGCTGCACCCGTCATCTCGATCATCGCGCTGGCGCTGCAGCCGGCCCCGGACCTCTGGCAGCATCTGCTCCAATACGTGCTGCCGCAGAGCCTGCTCGACACTGTGCTGCTGCTCGGCGGTGTCGGCACCCTGTCGCTCGCGATCGGAACCGGCACCGCGTGGACGATCTCGCTGCATGAATTCCCGGGCCGCCGGATGCTGCTATGGCTGGCGCCGCTGCCGCTCGCGATCCCGACCTATCTCGCAGCCTACGTCTATGTCGACCTGTTCGAGCCGCTCGGCCTGGTCCATCGCACGCTGGCGATCTGGTTTCCGCTGCAGGACGCAGTACGCATGCTTCCCAGCCTGCGCTCGCTGCCCGGCGCGATCATCGTGATCGCGCTGGTGCTCTACCCTTACGTCTATCTCTCGGCGCGCACGATGTTCCAGTTCCAGAGCGCGGAGTTCACCGAGGCGGCGAAGACACTCGGCGCCGGCCGCTGGACCACCTTCTGGCGCATCTCGCTGCCGATGGCGCGGCCGGCGCTCGCGGTCGGCGTCGCGCTGGTATCGCTGGAAACACTGAACGACATCGGCGCCAGCGAATATCTCGGCGTCCGCACGCTCACGGTGTCGGTGTTCACGACCTGGCTCAACCGCGGAAGCCTCGCCGGCGCGGCGCAGCTTTCCTGCTTCATGCTGGCCATCGTTGCCGGCCTGATCGCAATCGAGCGTTACGGTCGCCGCAATGTCACGACGGAATTTTCCGCCGAAAGCCCGCGGCTGACGCAGCGAACCCCGCTGACCGGCATCCGCGGCGGCTTCGCATTCGCGGCCTGCGCGCTGCCGGTCGCGCTCGGATTTCTGGTGCCGCTGCTGTATCTCGCGCATCAGAGCTTCAAGCGCGGGCTGTTTGCGAATTTCGACATGGCGCTGTGGCGCGATGCCTTCAACTCGGTCGCGTTCGCAAGCATTGCGACGCTGACGGCGCTGCTGCTCGGTTTCGCGACCATTCTGGCCTGGCGCTGGCGTCCCACCGCGCTGCGCTTCGCTGCGATGAACGTCGCGCAGACCGGCTACACGCTGCCGGGACTGGTGCTGGCGCTCGGCCTGCTGGCGCCGCTGCTCGCCATCGACAACGGAGTGAACACGCTCGCCGGGTGGCTCGGGAGTTCGCTGCCGGGACTGATCCTGATCGGCTCGGGTGCTGCCGTGGTCATCGCCTATGTGATCCGGTTCCTGGCGGTACCGACCGGCTTCATCAAGGCCGGCTTCGAGCGGATCCCGCACGATTACGACGACAGCGCGCGGGCGGCCGGTGCCGGCCAGTCCACGACCATGCGACTGATCCATCTGCCGCTGCTGCGCCCCGCCATGCTGGGCGCCGTCATCGTGGTGTTCGTGGACTGTCTGAAGGAATTGCCGGCGACGCTGCTGCTGCGGCCGATGAACGTCGAAACGCTGGCCACCTCGATCTACCAGTACGCCAGCCGCGGCAGTTTCGAGGAAGGCGCGCTCGCGGCGCTGCTGATCGTCGCCGCCAGCATCGGCCCGGTGGCGTGGCTGACGCGGTTTTCGGATGTGCCGGCGGGACCGGCTTGAGGCCGAGAAATAAATCTTTCGTCGTCCCGGCGAACGCCGGGACCCATAACCCCGGTCGTCTGTTGCTTGAGAAAGTCTCTGCCGTCAACGCTCCATCGAGAGGCCGCGGCGTATGGGTCCCGGCGTTCGCCGGGACGACGACAACCATTTTTCCGGGTGTTTTAAGCGTTCTTCAGCGCCACCCGAAACTCGGCTTCGGTCTTCGCCTTCACCTCGTCCAGCGTGACGCCGTCGGCGAGTTCGATCAGCGCCATACCGTCCTTGCCGTGCTTGTCGATGGTGAAGACGGCGAGATCGGTCACCACCATGTCGACGACCTTTTCGCCGGTCAGCGGCAGGTTGCACTGCTTCAGAAGCTTCGGGCCGTCCTTGGCGGAATGCTCCATGACCACGACGACGCGCTTGACGCCGGCGACGAGGTCCATCGCGCCGCCCATGCCCTTCACCATCTTGCCGGGGATCATCCAGTTGGCGAGGTCGCCATTCTGCGCCACCTGCATCGCGCCGAGGATCGACAGGTCGATATGGCCGCCGCGCACCATGCCGAAGGAATCGGCCGAGGAGAAATAGCTGGTGTCGGGCAGTTCGCTCACCGTCTGCTTGCCGGCGTTGATGAGGTCGGCGTCCACCTCGTCCTCATAGGGGAACGGGCCCATGCCGAGCATGCCGTTCTCGCTCTGCAGGCTGACGTCGATTCCTTCCGGGATGTAGTTCGACACCAGCGTCGGAATGCCGATGCCGAGGTTGACGTAATAGCCGTCGCGCAACTCCTTTGCGGCACGAGCGGCCATCTGTTCACGGGTCCAGGCCATGGGGCTCTCCTGAAGAATTGGATTTAAGCGGCGGGCCGCGGGCGGGTGTTGCGGAACTCGATCCGCTTCCTGGCCGTCCCGACCTCGATGATGCGCTTGACGAAAATGCCGGGCGTATGGATGTGGTCCGGATCGATCTCGCCGGCCGGCACCAGGTGCTCGACCTCGGCGACGGTGACCTTCGCCGCGGTCGCCATCATCGGATTGAAGTTGCGCGCGGTCTTGCGATAGACGAGGTTCCCGGCGGTGTCGCCCTTCCAGGCGTGCACGATGGCGAGATCGGCGAACAGGCCGCGCTCCATGATGTATTTCTCGCCGTCGAACTCCTTCACTTCCTTGCCTTCGGCTATCAGCGTGCCGACGCCGGTCTTGGTGTAGAAGGCCGGAATACCGGCGCCGCCGGCGCGGATGCGCTCGGCCAGCGTGCCCTGCGGATTGAACTCGAGTTCCAGTTCGCCGGCGAGGTATTGCTGCGCGAACAGCTTGTTCTCGCCGACATAGGACGAGATCATCTTCCTGATCTGCCGCGTTTCCAGCAACCGGGATAGGCCGATGCCGTCGACGCCCGCATTGTTGGAGACAACGGTGAGATTCTTGACGCCGGAATCGCGGATCGCATCCGACAGCGTCTCGGCAATGCCGCACAGACCGAAACCGCCCGACATGATCATCATGCCGTCCTTGAGAACGCCATCGAGTGCCGATTTGGCGTCGGGGTAGACCTTGTTCATGGAAACACGACCTGATGGAGGGATGACGGAAAAAGCCGCCTTTATCGAGAATTATTAGGCGAATTCTTCGCGGTGCGTCAATGACGGGGGGATATCCGCCGCCGAACCACGCCCCGGGGCCGCTATGGCCTTGAAAGCGTCAAGAAAACCCTTCAAGTTGTGTGGGTTGGCACAGGCGTACCGGCGCGGCACCTGCCTTGACCAACCCAACCGTTAATCAAAAAGACCGTTACGCTTGACCCGAGTTCGGTTTAGTCAGATCCGGATATGTCATTGACGATGGCCCAAGGAATGAAGCGCCTGGGAATGCCGGTTGCGGCATTGTTCGGCGCAGCTTTGATCGGTCTGATCGGCACGTCGTGGTTCCTGAACCGGGATGCGCTGCGGCAGGCGGTCGAGGCGCAGATTCGCGCCGTGACCGGGCTCGATCTGGTGGTCACGGGCCACATCGACGTATCGGTGTTCCCCGGCAGCTACGTCTCCTTTCACAATGTCGGCCTGAAGGGCGGCGGCACCGCCGACCCGGCGCTGCAGGTCGATGTGCTGACCGCGAATTTGCGGCTGCTCCCGCTACTGCTGCGCAGGTTCGAAATCGCCGACGTCATGATGCTGCGGCCGCAGATCCACGTCGTCAGGGACAGCCAGGGTGAGAGCAACTGGACGCCGTTTGTCGGGCGAATAGCGCGCGCCATGAAGCCCGGTGCCGAAAACCAGGTGTCGTTTTCCGAAATCAGGATTCAGGACGGCGTGCTCAAATATGAGGACGCTGCCAACGAGATCACCGAGCAACTCGGCGATATCGATCTCTCGCTGGCGTGGCCGTCGATCTCGCGCTCGTTCGCGGCGACCGGACAGTTCGACTGGCGCGGAGAACGCGTCGACGGCTCGATCTCGTCCAGCGACTTCGTCGCGATGCTGTCGGGCGACCGCTCCGGCCTGAAGGCGCGACTGGTCTCGGCGCCGGTCAAGCTCGCCTTCGACGGTTCGGTCGCCAACCGCACCAGCCTGATGATGGAGGGCGTCGTCACCGTCGACAGCCCCTCGCTGCGCAACGCGCTGCGCTGGGCGGGACAGCAACCGCCCGGCAGCGGCGGCTTCGGCCGTTTCGCGCTCAAGGCCCGCGCCAACGTCGTCGGCGCCTCGATCGCACTGACGAATGTCAACGTCGAACTCGACGGCAACGTCGCCGAAGGCGTGATGACACTTGCCAACAACGGCCGCCAGACGCTGCAGGCGACGCTGGCCGCCGGCAACCTCGATTTCACGCCCTACATCTCCACCGTACGTCTGCTTGCAAGCGGCGCGCGCGACTGGAACCGGCAACTTTTCGACCTCTCCTCGCTCTCCGCCACCGACCTCGACATGCGCCTGTCGGCGGCACGGGTCACCGTCGGCGCGACCAAGCTCGGCCGCACCGCCATCGGCGCCAACCTGCGTAACGGCGCGCTGGCGCTCTCGGTGGGTGAGGCCTACGTGTATGGCGGCGTCGCAAAGGGTTCGTTCGGGATCGCACGTTCGGATGCGGTGGCCGACGTCAAGGCACAGCTCCAGTTCACCGATGTCGACCTGCAGGCTTGCGCAAGCGAACTGTTCGGCATCAGCAAGCTGTCCGGCCGCGGCAACCTCAACCTCTCGCTGGTGGCGTCAGGCGCAAGCCCGTTCGGGCTCGCCTCCTCGCTCGACGGCAACGCGACGCTGACCGGGCATAACGGCGCGATCTCGGGTTTCAATGTCGAGCAGTTGCTGAAGCGGCTGGAGCGGCGGCCGTTATCCGGCGGCGGCAATTTCCGCTCGGGCTCGACGCCCTACGACAATCTCACGGTTTCGGTGAAATTCAACGACGGCATCGCCACCGTGGAAGACATCCGCGTCAACGGCGCGACGACGCGCCTGACGCTGACCGGCACCGCCTCGGTGCCGTCGCGCGAATACGATCTGAAGGGCGTAGCCAGCCTGACCTCGGCGGCGGGCGGCGACAAGGGTTTCGACCTGCCCTTCGTGGTGCAGGGCCCGTGGGACGACCCGCTGGTGTTTCCAGATCCGGAAAGCCTGATCCGCCGCTCGCCCGGCGCAGCGCAACTGCTCGAATCGATCAAGGACAGCAAGGCCCGCGACGCGGTGCGCTCGGTCATCGAGCGCTTCACGGGTGGTGGATCGCACCCGGCCGGCCCGGAGACGGCTGCTCCGGGCGGGGCGAAGGCGAATTAGGCCGATCCGCAATCGTTACGACCGCGGATCAACAATCCTCATCTCACACGCCCTACCCCGCAGCAGCATCGATCTGGTGTCGCGGAGCCATCGCGCCCGGTCCAACACTCTCGGCTTTGGTTTCCGGCAATCCTGCGAAACGGCGCAACGCATTCGCCATCTGCGCGCGCGGGCCGACGCCTGTTATCACCACGTCGACCATCATCAGGGACGAATGGAAGTGGCCGCGGCCCTTGAATTGCTGGACCGGCACGCCTGCGGCAGCCAGCGCTTCCGCGTAGGCGACGCCCTCGTCACGCAACGGATCGAACTCGCAGGTAGCCACGAACGCCGGCGGCAGGTTTTCCAGCTTGCCGCGCAGCGGCGAGACGCGCGGATCGGTGCGGTCGGCGGGCGAACAGTAGATGTCCCAGAACCAGTACATCAGCGAGCGCGTCACGAAATAGCCCGTCGCATTGTCGGTGTAGGATGGACGTTCGAACGTGCAGTCGGTGACCGGGCAGACCAGGAGCTGGCCCGCGATCTGCGGGCCGCCGCGGTCGCGCGCCAATTGGCAGGTGACGGCCGCGATGTTGCCGCCGGCGCTCCAACCCGCAACCAGCACCGGTCCGGGCTTGCCGCCGAGTTCGGCTGCATGTTCGGCGATCCAGCGCGTCGCCGCATAGCCGTCTTCGGCCGCAGCGGGGAAGCGGTGTTCGGGCGCGTGCCGGTAACCGACGCTGACGACGATCATCCCGCTGCGACGGCAGAGATCGCGGCAGAAGGGATCGTCGGACTGCTCGTCGCCCAGCACCCAGCCGCCGCCGTGGAAGTAGACCACGATCGGATGCGGCCCCGGCGTCGCGGGGCGGTACAGACGATAGGGCAGCAGACCATCGGCGCCCTGCAGCACGCCGTCGCCGACCTCGCCGACCGGTCGCCCCGCAGGCCGGCCCTTGTTGAATTCGGCGAGGAAGTCGCGCGCGCCCTGCGCTCCCATCGACTCAATCGCCGGCAAATTCATCTCCGCCAGCATGCCGAGCACCAGCCGCACGTCCGGCTGGAGGCGAACGATCTCGCCGTCGTTGCACTGCTCGGCGCCGTTGGGACCGGTGAGCCTGAAGCCGAGCATGCCGCGGCTTGCGACCTCGTTGCAGATGCTGCGGTAGGGACCGACGCCGCCGCAATAAGGCATCACGCCCCACGCCTTGCCGGGCACGTTGGCGCCCGTGTACCAGGTGTTCGCCAGCCGATGCAGCGTGACCATTGCGCAGTCGGCCATGTGCTGCGCCCAGCCGGCTTGTGCCATCGGCGTCGCCTCGAGCGTGGTGAAGCCGGCGTCGCGCATCGCCACCAGCCGGTCGACGACCCAATCGGCATGCTGTTCGATCGAGACTGCCATGTTCGACAGCACGGACGGGCTGCCCGGCCCGGTGATCATGAAGAGGTTCGGGAAATCGGCCACGGTGAGCCCGAGATAGGTCTGCGGCCCGTTGGCCCAGACGTCGGACAGCGATTTGCCGTTGCGGCCGGTGATCGGATGCACGGCCATGATCGCGCCGGTCATGGCGTCGAAGCCGGTGGCGAAGATGATCACATCGACGTCGAACGTGCGCTTGTCGGTCGTAATGCCGGACGTCGTGATCTCCTTGATCGGCTCCTGCCGCAGGTTCACCAGCGTGACGTTCGGACGATTGTAGGTGGCGTAGTAGCCGGTATCGAGACAGGGGCGCTTTGCGCCGAACGGATGATCGAAGGGGCTCAGCGCCGCCGCCGTCTCGGGATCCTTCACGACGTCACGAATCTTCTCGCGGATCAGTTCGCTGACGAGCGCGTTGCCGTCGACATCGACGCCCTGGTCGGCCCAGAGCTGCGTCAATATGTGGACGAGATCGCCGGCCGCCCACGCCTGCTCGAACCGCTCGCGGCGCTCGGCGTCGCTCAATTGCCAGCTCACCGACATCTGTTGCGGATACGGGACGCCTGTCATCGACCAGCGGGCCTGCTCACGGTACGTCGCGCGGTCGCCTTCCAGCATCGCAGTGCGATCCGCCGGTGCAGCGCCATTGTGTGCGGGCAAGGCAAAGTTCGGCGTGCGCTGGAAGACGGTGAGTTGCGCCGCCTGTTCCGCGATCAACGGGATCGCCTGGATTCCCGATGAGCCGGTGCCGATGACCGCGACGCGCTTGCCCGCGAGATTGACCTCCTCATGCGGCCAGCGGCCGGTGAAATAGACCTCGCCCTTGAAGTCCTTGACGCCATCGATCTCCGGCGGCTTCGGCGCGGAGAGGCAGCCGGTAGCCATGATGTAATAGCGGCAGGAAATCGTTGCGCCGTTGTCGGTCCTGAGCAGCCAGCGTTCGGTGGCATGATCCCAGTTCGCCGCCGTCACCCTGGTGTGAAAGCGGATATCGCGCCGCAGGTCATAGCGTTCGGTCACGAAGCCGAGGTAGCGCAGGATTTCCGGCTGCGTGGCGTATTTCTCCGACCATTTCCACGCGCTCTCCAGCTCCGGATCGAAAGTGTAGCTGTAGTCGATGGTTTGAATGTCGCAGCGCGCGCCGGGATAGCGGTTCCAGTACCAGGTGCCACCGACATCGCCGGCCTCTTCCAGCACGATCGCGTTGAAGCCGGCCTTGCGCAGCCGATGCAGCAGGTACAAGCCGGCAAAGCCGGCCCCCACCACCGCGACGTCAACCTGTTGCGTCGCACCGCCGCCGGCTGCCTTTGAAGAAGATGCTGCGACCGCTGAGTCTGCCATGCCACTCCTCCCATATATTTTTTATGGATTGCCTGCAGCCTATCGCTGCATGCCCAGTTTGTCATCAAGGCAATTCAATCATGGGTAGCTGCACGCGCATTGATCCGTCTGCTGATTTCCTGATCACGCTGGTTCCGTCACGAGCCAGGATGAGACATTCGTGCAACAACCCTGGTCCGAAATTCCGGAAGGTACATCGTTAGGAAGCGGCTGCCTCCTCGCGGCGATATAATCGCGGCAACGAATCCATGAGGAGTTTTCGATGTCGAAGTTTGCAATTGGCGAGCAAGTCGAAAACATCGCTAACGGTCACGAATCGGGTACGGTTGTCGCCGTGTTTTCGACCGTGGACGGAAGCTTCAGATATGCCGTCGACACGGAAGGCTACGGCGCACTCCAGTTCTTCGCAGAGGAGAAGCTGGCTATCGCCGCTACGAGGCGGGGGGCGAGATGACCAGCCGTGCGACCACGAAGGCAATTTCGGCGACCGAACTGACGGAGGGCGACAGCGATACTTTGCGCATGAGGCATCAGCTCGAAGCCCTGGCCCATGCCTCACCTCGCACGCCCAGACTGGTGACGCCGATCGCTGAAGGCATCCTTGGCGCAGAACCATCAGGCAAGATACCGGCAGCGAAACGCAGCCGCGCCGCTTCGGCTGCCAAGTCTTCGGATGCCAAGTCTTCGGCTTCAAAGGCTTCTGCGCCCAAACGCGCCAGGGCAGCCAAGGCGACCAGGACCGAAGACCAACCGGAGGCGCCGGACGACAAGCAAGTGGCGCCGAACGATGAAGCGGTGCAGAGCGACGAGCAGCAATTGCCCGACGCGCCGCCGGTAATTTCTGTCGCGCCTGCCGTTGTGCCCGCAGCGCCCCCTGTCGCGCGCGAACACACCAGCCGCGCCTTTGCCATTGTCGCAGCGCTCGCACTGGCGACGGTTGCGGCATATTTTTCAGTCACCGGCATGGCCGAAATATTTCCCGGCGCACCGGTTGCGGTCATGGTGTTCGCCGCCACGATGGAGGCCGGCAAGCTCGTGATAGCCGGATGGCTGGCCGCGCACTGGCGCCGCGTCGGATGGAGCATGCGCTTCGTCATGGTCACGCTCGTTGCCGGACTTGCGCTCATCAACGCCGTCGGTGTGTTCGGCAAACTGGTCGAGGCCCATGTCAGCGTCGCGGCATCATCGCGTTCCAGCGTCACCGAGCGCATTGAAGCGCTCGACGCCCGCGTCAACGCGCAATCGGCTGTCATCGGCGACCTTGACGGCCGTATTGCGCAGATCGATCGCGCAGTGGACGAGTCGACACGGCGAGGCCGGGTGACCCGGGCCCTCGATATCGCAACGCAACAGCGCGTGACGCGGGATGGGCTGGATACGCAGCGGCAGACCGCAATGGCAACGCTGGTCGCACTGCAGGGCCAACGCGCTGCGCTGGCCGGAGAAAGTGCCCGCATCGAAGCATCCACGGGCCCGATCCAGTATCTTGCGATGATGGCCGGCACTGCGCCCGAAGACGCCGTACGATGGCTGATGCTCCTGATGGTGCTGTGCTGCGATCCTGCGGCCATCGCATTGACCGTGGCGGCGTCAGGCTCGCGCCGCTGACGCGCCACTCTGGGCAGCAGCTTCAATCGAACGTAATGGATTCATAAGGACGCAGTCAGATGCAGATCCGCCGCCGGCTCGCCACATCGAGGCAATCGGCGGCGAATTCATTTGTATACGCTGACACCGTTCAATTGGGTTGAAGCCTCGCTCGAAGCGGTTGCGGTGCACGATAACGATCAGAGCTAAAGCAAATCTGCCTTTTACGACATCGTTTCGCCGAATATGTGGCTGAGTTGCACAGGCAGAACCAACGCTCCTTCTTGTTCTAAATTTCAGATCGCTTGATTTCGAATCCACATCAATTGCGTTTTCATGTCGCATCATCAGAGAAATTTTCAATGATTCCAGACGTGATGAAGTCACGATCTTGAGCGACCTCTGCCTCCGTGATTGACCGGCCCATCCCTGCTTTGTGATGATTTGCTACCACTTGTACGTGCCGCACTGGCGCGGCTAAGGTCACAAAAAACGCAGGGAGACCGGACAGGGTTCTGTGCGAGGGGCGCACAGCACGGAAACAAGTAGAGAAGTTGGGCGATCTCGAACCAAAATCATGGCTTGCAGAAACGTCGATCCTGATCGTCGATGACGATCCGGATACGCGCAACTTCCGGTGCGCGAACTTCAGTTGTCATTCTCGAGACTTTTGACTCGTCGCGTGTTCGCGGCGAGCGTTGCCTGCCCGGTGCAGAAGGATCGGGCGGATCACCAGGTTGCAAGGCGTCGGGGGCACCAAGTTGATGGCGATCGAAAAGACAGAAGCGGACACCTTTCCAAAGCTGCTCCTTCACCATTCAAGGCAGCGCGGCGAACGTCCGGCGCTGCGGGAAAAAAAACGGGGCATCTGGCGCACGGTGACGTGGCGCGAACTCGCCGACGAGGCTGCGGCGCTGGCGGCTGCATTGTCGGCGCGTGGTTTGCAGCGCGGCGGGCATGTCGCCTTCGTGGGTGACAATCGACCGCGCCTCTATACAGCGATGTGCGCGGCGCACTGGCTGGGCGCCGTCGCGGTGCCCTTTTATCAGGATGCGACTTCCGACGAACTGATGTCACCGGTTCAGGACGCCGGGATTACGCACATCTTCGCCGAAGACCAGGAACAGGTCGACAAGCTGCTCGAAATCCTGCCGCGCTGCCCAACGGTTCGCTGCATCGTCTACGATAAAGACCGGGGCATGCGACACTACGACCAGCCCGAGCTGCTCAGCTACGACGCGCTGCTGCAACAGGGCCGCGATCTCGTCGCGGCTGGCGGCGCCACTCCGGCCGAGCCCGCGGGCAGCAATCGCGACGAGGCGGCCATCCTGTTCTTTACCTCGGGCACGACAGGTCCTGCGAAAGGCGTCGTCCTTAGCCATGGCGCCCTGATCGACCGCGCCCGCGTGGCCGCAGCCACGGAAAACCTGAAAGATACCGATGTGGCGATGGCGTATCTGCCGCCGGGCTGGATCGGTCAGAACTTCTTCAGTTATGTCCAGCCGATGGTCGTGGGCTATTGCGTCTGCTGTCCCGAGTCCTCCGAAACCATGCTCGCCGACATGCGCGAGATGGGGCCGACCTACTTCCTGACGACGCCCCGGGTGCTCGAGGCGCTGTTCACGCAGGTTTCCATGCGGATGGAAGACACGGGCGGCTTCAATCAACGCCTGTATCGGGCAGGCATGGAAGCGGCCCAGCGCGTGAGCGCGCGCGTGCAGGCCGGTCAGGCGGTGCCGCTGGGCGACCGCCTCATCAGGGCGGCATGCGACTTCCTGATTTTCGGGCCGCTGCGAGACGTGCTCGGCATGAGCAAGGTGCGGACGGCCTTCACCGCCGGCGATGCAACCGCCCCTGCTCTCATGAGTTTCTTCCGTACGCTCGGCATCAACTTGAAGCAGCTCTATGGCTCGACCGAGACCGGCTTCTTCGTGACCATGCAGCGCGACGGAGAGGTCAAGCCGGACACGGTGGGACCGGCGGCGGACGGTGTCGAACTGAAATTCACGGAGCAACGCGAAATCCTGGTGCGTTCCCCCGGCATGTTCAAGGAGTATCACCGCGACCCGCAGAACACTGCGCAGGCAATGAATGCCGACGGCTGGTTCTACACCGGCGACGCCGGCTATCTGGGCGATGACGGGCATCTGCGGATCATCGACCGCATGAAGCATATCGGCGCCTTGAGCGACAGCACACCCTATGCGCCGAAGCTGATCGAAAACAAACTCAAGTTCATTCCCTACATCAAGGAAGCCGTCGCTTTCGGCGATGGACGCGACATGGTTTGCGCGCTGATCGACATCGACATGGCGGCTGTCGGCAGATGGGCCGACAAGCGCAGCATCTCCTACACCGGCCATGCCGATCTGGCCTCGCAGGACGAGGTGTACGGGCTGATCGCCGGCTGCATCGCCGACGTCAACGCCGACCTCGCGCAGGAGCCGGTGCTGGCGAAATCGCAGATTCACCGCTTTGTCATCCTGCACGGCGAACTCAGCGCCGATGACGGCGTGCTGACACGCACCGGCAAACTGCGCCGCGGCGTCATCGCCGAGCGACACCGGGCTCTGGTCGACGGCCTTTATGGCGGCGGCAAACAAGTGAGCATCGAGATCGAGGGCGGCCACGCCGACATCAAGATCAGCGATGCCAAGATCGTCACATCAGGACAGATCAGGAGCGCAGCTTGAATATCTCCGCAATCCTGCCGTCATCGCAACGTGCCTTCCCCATCGGCGCGCCCATTCTCGAGCTCGACTCGATCTCGCTGCGGTTCGGCGGCGTCAAGGCGCTCACCAACATCAGCTTCAACGTGCTCGAGCACGAAGTGCGGGCGATCATCGGCCCGAACGGCGCCGGCAAGAGCTCCATGCTCAACGTCATCAACGGCGTCTACGTCCCCCAGGAAGGCAGCATCACCCTTCGGGGCGAACGCCTGACGGGCATGAAGCCGACCGACGCAGCGAAGCTTGGCATCGCCCGGACCTTCCAGAACATCGCCTTGTTCAAGGGCATGTCGGTGCTGGACAACATCATGGCGGGCCGCAACCTGCGCATGCACGCCAGCTTTCTCGAGGTCGCCTTCCAAC
Organism: Pseudomonadota bacterium; assembly: GCA_023422775.1. Taxonomy (GTDB): domain Bacteria; phylum Pseudomonadota; class Alphaproteobacteria; order Rhizobiales; family Xanthobacteraceae; genus Bradyrhizobium. The sequence goes on along the minus strand of JAFAGM010000059.1, from coordinate 80,172 downwards.
TGCCCCGCGCCCGCCGCGAGGAAACCGAAAGCCGCGAGGCAGTCGAGGAAATCATCGAGTTCCTCGAGATCGAACACATCCGCAAGACGCCGGTGTCGCGCCTGCCTTACGGCCTGCAGAAGCGCGTCGAACTCGGCCGCGCGCTCGCGGCCGAGCCGTCGATCCTCCTGCTCGACGAACCGATGGCGGGCATGAACATCGAGGAGAAGCAGGACATGTGCCGCTTCATCCTCGACGTCAACGACCATTACGGCACGACGATCGTGCTGATCGAGCACGACATGGGCGTGGTAATGGACATCTCCGACCGTGTCGTCGTGCTCGATTACGGCAAGAAGATCGGCGACGGCACGCCGGACGAAGTCCGGTCCAACCAGGAAGTCATCGATGCCTATCTCGGCGTGGCCCACTGAGGAATCGCAATGCAGGATTTTTGGTTTTTCATTGAGGTTCTGGTCGGCGGCCTGCTGTCGGGAATCATGTATTCGCTGGTCGCGCTCGGATTCGTGCTGATCTACAAGGCTTCGTCGGTGTTCAACTTCGCGCAGGGCGCGATGGTGTTCTTCGCGGTGCTGTCCTTTGTCGGCTTCATGGAGCTCGGCCTGCCGTTCTGGGCGGCGCTGCCGGTCGCAGTCGGCGTCATGGTCCTCGTCGGCATGGCGACCGAGCGTTTCGTGCTGCGGCCGCTGGTGAGCCAGAGCGAGGACACGCTGCTGATGGCCACCATCGGCCTTTCGTTCGTGATCGAGGGTGTCGCGCAACTCGCCTGGGGCGTGGATGTCCGAAACCTCGATCTCGGCATCCGCGACGAGCCGATCAACTGGGTCATGGACACCACCGGCATGCTCATCAGCCAGCTCGACATCACGGCCGGCATCGTCGCGACTGTGATGGTGGTTTCGCTGGCGCTGCTGTTTTCGCGCACCAAGATCGGCCGTGGCTTGCGCGCGGTGGCGGACGACCATACGGCGGCGCTCTCGATCGGCATTCCGCTCAAGCACATCTGGATGCTGGTTTGGGCGACGGCCGGCGTCGTCGCGCTGGTTGCGGGCATGTTGTGGGGCGCGCGCAGCGGCGTGCAGTTTGCGCTGGTGTGGGTGGCGCTGAAGGCGCTGCCCGTCCTGATCATCGGCGGCTTCACCTCGGTCCCCGGCGTGATCGTCGCCGGGCTTCTGGTTGGAGCATCAGAAAAAATCGTCGAGGTCTATTTGGGCCCGAAGGTCGGCGGCGGCGTTGAAGTCTGGTTTCCCTACGTCCTTGCTGTTCTGTTCCTGCTGGTGCGGCCCGAAGGCTTGTTCGGCGAAAAAATCATCCGGCGCGTCTGACGATCCGGCAAACTGGAGATACCCGCATGTTCTACAGAGAAGCCGGCCAGTTCCGCACCAGCTACGCGCAGGATTCGCAGATCCTGCCGCTGCGGCAGGACCGCATCGGCATGGCTGTCCTGTTGATTGCCGCCGCGCTGATACCCTTCGTGGCCAATGCCTATTGGCTCAGCGCGATCCTCATTCCGTGGCTCGTGCTGTCGCTGGTAGCGCTCGGGCAGAACATCCTGATGGGCTATGCCGGGCAGCTTTCGCTGGGATCGGCCGGCTTCATGGCTGTCGGCGCCTTCGCCTGCTACAACTTCATCCTGCGCGTCGACGGCATTCCCTTCGTGGTCGCGGTCGCGCTTTCCGGCGTATGCGCGGCGCTGGTCGGCATCGTCTTCGGCCTGCCCAGCCTGCGCATCCGCGGGCTTTACCTGGCGGTCGCCACCCTCGCCTCGCAATTCTTCATCGTCTGGGCGCTCGACAAGTTTCCCTGGTTCAAGAACTACGACCCGGCGGGCGTGATCACCGCACAGCCGATCGTCATGTTCGGCCACAACTTCGCCAGCCCCAGCGAGAAGTACTGGGTAGTGCTCGCGATCGTCGCGGTGCTGGCGCTGCTGGCCAAGAACATGGCGCGGGGCAGCGTGGGCCGCGGCTGGATGGCGGTGCGCGACATGGATGTCGCAGCCGAAGTGATGGGCTTTTCGCTGCTGCGCACCAAGCTGCAGGCTTTTGCGATCAGCTCGTTCTATTGCGGCGTCGGCGGCGCGCTGTTTGCGTTCGCCTACCTTCAAACGGTCGAGCCCTCTGCGTTCACGATCGACCTGTCGTTCCGGATCCTGTTCATGGTCATCATCGGCGGCCTCGGAACGATCATGGGATCCTTCCTGGGCGCCGGCTTCATCCTGCTGATGCCGATTTTCCTCAACGTTTTCTTCCACGGCGCGTTCGGCCATGCGATCGACGCCAGCGTGATCTCCGCGATCGAGCAGGTCATCTTCGGGATGATGATCATCATGTTCCTGATCTACGAGCCGCTCGGGCTTGCGCGGCTGTGGCAGCTCACAAAGGAGCGGCTGCGCCTGTGGCCGTTCAGGCACTAGATCGATTCGAGGGATCAACAAGAAGAAGCGGCTCACGTCAACTTATCGCAACATCGGGAGGAACTAGGATGTTTAGCAAGAACATACTTCGCCGGGGGTTATCCGGTGCCGCGGCTGCGGGCGCCATGCTGGCGGCGGCAATCGTGTCCACGCCAACGATGGCCCAGCAGCCGGAACAATATTTTCCGGTCGCCAGCATGCGCGTCGGCCCCTACAACGCCATGGGTACCGGCATTTTCGGCGGGGTTATCGACTATCTGAACTACGTCAACATCAAGCACGGCGGCGTGAACGGCGTGAAGCTCGTCTATGAAGAGTGCGAGACGGAATACAACGCAGCCCGCAGCGTCGAATGTTACCAGCGCCTCCTGAACAGAGGCGATCAGAAGATGCTGCTGTGGGATCCCTACGGCACGCCGCTGGCCTACGCGGTGATCGGCCGCGTGGCAGCCGACAACGTGGTGCTGGCGCAGGCCGGTTACGGCCGCACCGACGCCGCCGACGGCCGCGTCTGGCCCTGGGTGTTCGGCGCAACCGCCAATTACTGGTCGCAGATCGCCATGAAGCTGAACTTCATCCAGCAGAAGGAGGGCGGCATCGACAAGATGAAGGGCAAGACCATCGTGCATCTTCACATCGATACCGCCTATGGCCGCGAGCCCCTGCCGGCGATGCGCCAGATCGCGAAGGACTGGGGCTTCAACCTGATCGAAATCCCGATCGCTCCCCCGGGCCTGGAGCAGCAGTCGCAATGGCTGCAGATCCGCCAGGCGAAGGCCGACTGGGTGACGTTCTGGGGCGCCGGCGCCGGCATGAGCGGCACGGCCATCACGAGCGCAGCCCGCGTCGGCTTCCCGCGCAACAAGATCATCTTCGTCACCTTCGGCGGCGCCGAAGAAGACATGATCGCCGGCGGCGCACAGGCCAAGGACACGCATGTCGTCGCGATGGTTCTGCCGGGCAAGCAGTTCCCGCTGATCGCCGACATCGAGAAGGTCCTGTACAGCGGAGGTGCAGGTAAGGGTAACATGCAAAATCCGGCCCGCGTCGGCACGATCTACTACAACCGTGGGGTCATCGCGGCAGTCAACTACGTGGAGGCGCTGCGTAATGCGCAGAAAATCCATAACAAGGTCGGCAAGCCGGTCACCGGTGCGGAATTCCGCGACGGCTACGAAGCGCTCGATTACACAAGCGAGGCGAGGCGCAAGGAACTCGGCATCGACGGCATGATTCCGCCCTACAAGCTGACCTGCCGCAATCACGAGGGTGCCGGCACGTTCCACATGATGCAGTGGGACGGCGCCAAGTTCCAGATCGTAACCAAGGACTGGCTGGGAGCGAACGATCCGAAGTTCATCCGCAAGCTGATCGAGGATTCCGCGGAAAAGTACGCCAAGGAAAACAACATCACCTTGCGCGACTGCCCGAACTGATCGGCTGAAGAAGACGTCGGGTGGGAGGACGCTGTCCTCCCACCCTTCAACTTTCGCGAAATATCACCGAGGTAAATCGCCATGAACGTCGCCGTGAAATCGGCTGCCGATCGTCCCGCCGCCGCTGGCGCCGGCCCGATCCTTGCCGTGAAGAACATCGAGGTGATCTACGACCACGTGATCCTCGTGCTGCGCGGCGTTTCGCTGGAGGTTCCGCAAGGCGGGATCGTCGCCCTTCTCGGCGGCAACGGCGCCGGCAAGAGCACGACGCTCAAGTCGATCTCGACGCTGCTGGCGTCCGAGAGAGGGGCGGTGACCAAGGGATCGATCGAATTCCGCGGCCAGCGGACCGATCAGCTTACGCCCGGCGAACTGGTGGGCATGGGCATGGTGCAGGTGATGGAGGGGCGGCGCTGCTTCGGGCACCTGACGGCCGAGGAGAACCTGATTACCGGTGCCTACGCGCGGTCCATCAGCCGGTCGCAGCTGCGCGACGAGCTCGAGCGGATCTACGCCTACTTCCCGAGGCTTAAGGTACGGCGCTCGAGCCTTGCCGGGTACACTTCGGGCGGCGAGCAGCAGATGATCGCCATCGGCCGCGCCATGATGGCGAGGCCGAACATGCTGCTGCTCGACGAGCCGTCGATGGGACTGGCGCCACAGATCGTCGCCGAAATCTTCGAGATCGTCCGCAACCTCAACCAGAACGAAGGCGTCAGCATCCTGCTTGCCGAGCAGAACACCAACGTCGCCCTGAAGTACGCCGACTACGGCTACATCCTGGAGAGCGGCCGCATCATGATGGACGGACCGGCCAAAGCTCTGGCGGAGAACAAGGACGTCAAGGAGTTCTATCTCGGAATGTCGTCGGAGGGCCGCAAGAGCTTTCGCGACATGAAATCGTATCGTCGCCGCAAGCGCTGGGTCTGATCCGGATCATCAAGCGTGCGCGCTTGCGGCGATGAGACGACGGAAACCGATTTCTCCCCAGCGCTGACTCGCGCAACGCGAGCACCCACTAGCCTGTCGAAGGCAACCGGTGTATAAGCATCCCATGAGTTGGGATGCGAACGACGTAGCACTGCTCAAGAAACTCTGGGCCGATGGTCACAGCGCTGGCCAGATCGCCAATCGACTTGGCTTAAGCCGCAACGCTGTGAGCGCCAAGCTGAAGCGCATGGGCCAGAAGCGCGGACGCAAGCCGCCAACCGCCAGCCCCAGGATCGTGTCGGCGCCAAAGCGCGCTCCGGCAACGCGAACATCGGCAACGCTCGCCGCCTGCGCCCGCACGGTGGACAGGGTGGTGTCGCCCCGCAAGCCGGCCGGCAAGCAAGCCGCAAGTCAGCCGAAGGAATTCACCAAGCATCAGCTTTACGCCATGCTGGCCGATGCGGTCAGGAATACGGGCACGCGCGCCAAACCCTCGTCTGATCGCCGCCGCGGATGACGACCACCGGGACGTGACTGCTTCCTCCGGCTGCCGCGTCGGGTGCAAATTAATGCAGGATGTGCGGTATTTGACCTCGCAATAGCGCCTGCCGATACCTATCTGTGACCAAGGAAGGAAATACGCCCAGGGACAACTCCGCAAAGGAGCCATCTCATGGCGAATGTACTGACCACTGGGGCCTGGCTTTCTACCCCGACCAAGAAGCCCTCGTTCTTTTCCCGTTTGTTGCGTGCACAGATCGAGTCTCGTCAGCGACGGGCGGACCGCGCTGTCGAACAGTATGTTGCTACCCACGGGCTGCAGAAGCTGTCGGACGGCGGTGAACGTGAGATCAGCCGCCTGCTTTCCAACGCATGGCGGCAACCATGATCACTCTCCTTATCATGCAACTGGCGAACAGGCTTGGCCGTTTCGGCAAGGAGGTCCGCGAGACGTGGCACGAAACGCAGCGGCTGCGTCGCAGCCTTGGCGGCCCCACTGAAGAGTAGGTCCGCGCGGTCGTGTTTCGTTTGACCGCGCGCACGCTTCGGCAGCACTCCTGACTGCTCAAGTCTACTGAGCCCCCGACGGCGGACATGCTCGCTGCGGTCGGGGGCATGTGCCGCGCCATCGGCTCATGCAGGATGCCACCTGTCCGGTATAATGCGGTCCTGACCGCGATAACGGAGGCATTCGAGAATGAAGAAAATCAGGGTCGGCCTGGCCGGCTGCGGCTTCGTCGCCGAGTTGCACATGCATGCCTACCGGCGCGTCTACGGTGTCGATGTCGAGGTCAGGGCTGTCGCCGCCCGGGGCGACCACGTGGTCGATTTTGCGAGCCGGCACCGGATTCCAACCAACTACCGCGGCTTTCGCGACCTGATCGCCGACGACGAGATCGACGTCGTCGACATCTGCACGCCTCCCAACCTGCACGGCACGATGATCGTCGAGGCGATGCAGGCGGGCAAGCATGTGATCTGCGAAAAGCCGTTCGCCGGCTATTTCGGGCGCGACGGCGACCAGACGCCGATCGGCAGGCATGTGCCGAAGGCGTTGATGTACCAGCGCGTGCTGGAGGAGATGGAGGCTATCCGCGCCGCGATCGGCAGGACCGGCAAGCTCTTCATGTACGCGGAAGACTGGATCTATGCGCCGGCGGTGACCAAGACCGCGGAGATCCTGAAAGCCACCAAAGACAAGATCCTGTTCATGAAGGGCGAGGAGAGCCACAGCGGCTCGCACGCCGCGCACGCGGCGCAGTGGGCCATGACGGGCGGCGGTTCGCTGATCCGGATGGGCTGCCATCCGCTTTCCGCGGTACTTTACCTGAAGCAGGTCGAGGCAAAGGCCCGCGGCGAGACGATCAGCGCTGCCAGCGTGACCTGCGACGTCGGCAACGTGACCGCCTGCCTGCGCGCCGACGAGCGCACCGTGCTCAAGGCCAATCCGGTCGACGTCGAGGACTGGGGCACGCTGACCATCACCTTCTCCGACGGCACCAAGGCAACGGTATTTTCCGGCGACATGATCGTCGGCGGGGTGCGCAACCTGATCGAAACCTACACCGGCGGCGGCGCCCTGTTCGCCAACATCACGCCGAACACGCACATGATGAGCTACCAGACCAGCGAGGAGAAGCTCGCGGGCGTCTACATTACCGAGAAAGTCGACCGCAAGACCGGCTGGCAGTACGTCTGCCTCGAGGAGGAATGGACGCGCGGCTATCTGCAGGAGATCCAGGACTTCATGGAATGCGCGGCCACCGGCCGGCAGCCGCTGTCGGATCTCGCACTCGCCTTCGAAACGATCAAGGTCAACTACGCCGGCTATTGGGCCGCCGAAGAGGGGCGGCGTGTGATGCTGTGAGGCCGGAAAGGCACGGCCAGCCGGCCGCGAAGGGAGTTGCAATCCAATTGCCGGGGGCGCAACCTCGTCACCAGGCTGGAACATGCATCCTGGAGGCCGCGATGCGATTTCAGTTGCTTGCCTCGGTTGCGCTCTCCGGCCTGGCCTGCGCCTCGCCGTCTCCGGCGTTTGCGCTCGAACTCATTGGCCAGGCCGGCATTCTCGGTGAATGGGAACTGACCGCGAACCTCGAAGCCGCCGGCGGCAGGCAGCAATTCGCCGGGCCGATCACGCTGAAGCACACCGGCATCTGCACGACGGACGAGCCCGAAAAGCGCACCGGCGATATCCGGCTGCAGATGATCGGCGCCTCGCGCATCAAGGCTGCCCTCACCATCGAGGGCAACCCGTGCACCTACAGCGCCACCAAGTCCGATGCCTATGTCGGCACCATGAGCTGCCGGGACCGTCGCGACGTGCCGCTGCGGCTCTGGGTGAAATAGCGAGCGGCCGGATTGCTCCGGCCACTCGACCATCCTTTCGATAAAAACTACCGCGCCGGCGCCGTGGAGGCGGTCTTGGTGGTGCGCAGCGCCATGACCTCCGGCCGTTGCGAATCGGCATCCTTGGTGAGCGAAATCACCTTGGCCGTGTACTGCTTCGCCTTGTCAGCGCTTCCGGCCTTGCTGGCAGACTTGGCGGCTCCCACATAGGCGGCGAGCCGGTTATGCTCCTTCGCGAGGACGGCCTCGTAGGCCGCGAGCGCCTCCCTGGCCATTCCACGTTCCAGCAGCATTGCGCCGTAGAGTTCGCGTGCCGGCGCCAGCGGCCCGGGCGTCACCGGATGCTTCTCGGTCTTGTCCTCCGCGTCGGCCGCCGCACTCATCGCCTTGAGCGCTTCGTCCTGCTTGCCCTCGGCGAAGAGCACCCAGGCGTTGGCGACCTGCTGCTGGATGCCGACGATTTCGGACCAATAGCTGTCCTTGGCATCCTTCAGTTTCGCACTGAGTTCGCCGAGCTTGTCGGCGTCAGGCTTCGCGCCGGCCGGATCGCCCGACCGCGCCTTGCCGAGTGCGCGGGCAAAATACGTCACGGCGTCCGCATAGGCGTACTTGGTCTGTCGCGGCTGAAGCCCGGCGGCGGCCTTCCAGTCGCCGCGTTCGACCACATAGCGCGCGTTGCTCGCTGCAACCCCGAACGGGCCGGCGAACCGGTCGGTCTTGAAGTCGATGGCATTCAGCTCATCGATAACGGCTTTCGCCTTCTTGTCCTGCGCGAGCTGGAGATAGGCGTAGACCAGGTAGTCCATGCCGTGGGCCTGATCGTGCTGCTCGCCGTCAAGCTTTGCGACCCGCGCGGATTCCGCGTTCGCTGCGATCGACTCCTTCCAGTAGCCGACGCGCGTGAAGATATGCGAGGGCATGTGCTGCGCGTGCGGCGCCGCCGGCGCGATCTTTGCGTAGCGCCTGGCGGCGGTAAGCCCCTTTTCGGCGATCGCAGGATAGTCATACAAATGAATCAGGTAGTGCGCGACGCCGGGATGTTGCGGCAGCCGCTTGAAGATCGGCTCGAGCAGCGCCGCACCCTTGAGCTGATTGGCGTAGGTCTTGTCGGTGGGAGATGCCGCCACGTTGAGCGTGATCGCGTACCCGATCTGGGCTTCATCGTCCTTCGGATAGCGCAGCGCCACCTGCTCCTGCGCCTTCAGATAGTTTTGCATCCGGGTGCGGTGATCGACCTTGTCGTAATCGGCATACATGGCGGCAAGCGCGTCGATGTAGTCGCGTTCGCGTTGCGTCTTGGCGTTCAGCGTCTTGGCGTTCAGCGCCTTCGCCTTCTGTATCGCCTCGAGCCCGAGCGGAAGGTTTGCCTGCGGCGGCGGCGCGTGCGGATTGTAGAGCAGGCTCAACGCAATGCCCCAATACGCCATGGCGCAGTTCGGATCGGCCTTGAGGACATCCTCGAACGTTTGCTTCGAGGAACGGTACCAGAACGAATGCTGATAGAGCATGCCCTGATCAAACAGCTTCTGCGCTGCGGGCTTGCAGGATGTTTCGAAATGAACCTTGCCCAGATTAACCTTGCCCAGATTCCTGGCGCTATTGGCTGCGAGTGCCGGGCCGGCGGAAAGCACCGCCAAGGCGGTGGTAGCGACGAGTAGCTCCCTCATGGTGTGTCTCCAGTTCGGATTTGTGCAATGTCACGCAAATTTTCCGATCAACGAGCCCACGTGTTCCACCCATGGCAGGCTGCGCCCCTGCCCCGTTCGATGTCAACCGGCTTAAGGCCGCGGATAGCGCGATTACCCTTCAATCGGCGAGACCGCCGGCAGCCGCATCGGCCTCGATTTCTTCCAGCAGCTCGTAAATGCGGGTTTCGGCAGCCATTCCCTTCGCGATCACCGAATCCACGAACCGGCAATGGAAGCGCCGACCTATGCGCGCAAAGACCGACTCGCTCACCAGAATTTGAGTGTCGTACTGCTTGTTCAGCCCCTCCAGCCTGGCCGCGAGATTCACGACGTTCCCCAGCGCCGTATAGTTCATGCGTTCCGACGATCCCAGATTGCCCACGACGGCTTCGCCGACATGAATTCCAAAGCGCGTATAGAACCGTGGCAGCCCTTCTGCCTCAAACTGGCGATTGATAGCTTCATTCGCCGCCCTTGCGTTCAGCGCGGCCCGGCACGCACGCTCACAATGATCCGTCTGCGGATTGGGCGCATTCCAGAACGCCATCACCGCGTCGCCGATGAACTTGTCGACTGTTCCGCCCTGCGACAGGATGACGTCGGTCAGGCTCGTGAAATAACGCGACGTCTGCTGCATCAGTACATCGGGATCGGCATTTTCCGCGATCGTGGTGAAGCCGCGCACATCCGTGAACAGGACCGTAATCTCCTGCCTGGTCCCGCCAAGCTCGGTAGATATGGAATTGTCGAGCACGCCGCGAACGATCTCGCGCGGCGCCAGCCTGGAAAAAGACCAGATCGCGCGTTGTGCCCTGTGGATCGTCTCGCCAAGAACGCGGAGTTCAGCGATGAACGATCCGATCGCGTGCCTGGGTGGCGGTGCCATGGACTGCAGGCGATCGGCTTCGGACGTAATGTTTCCGATCGTTTTCGACATTTGCGTTCCGAAAATCCAGGCTGCCGGCAAGAAGCACAGACAGGCGATCAGCGCCAGCAGCCGTGCCTGCCGGTTGAGCGCTCGGATCTCCCTGGCGAACTGGTCCTGAGGCGCAACGAGGAGAACATTTCCTGTAACCGCGGGACCGAGTGCAATGGTCTCGATCCGGGCGAAATATTCCCTGCCCTTCCAGCTCAGCCTGCGCCAGTAAGGGCTGGACTTGTCCCAGCCTGCGATGACCTCTCCTTCAACCGTGTCCCGCAGATCGTATGTGCTTGGAAGCCTGGGAGCCACGGGGTCAGCGGACGACCGGTCAAACATGATCCCATAATTTGGATGAGCTATCAGGGTGTTCTGGCTGTCGAATATGACCAGATAACCTCCTTCGCCGACCCTCATGGTGGGCGCCGACCTGCTGTAGCTGTCCAGCTTGAGGTCGAGCCCGACGACCCCTCGCGCCGAACCATTGACCGGCGCACTGAAGGTGATCATGGGCACATTCAAGTTGAAGGAGAGATAGGGAGCAGAGGTCACCAGTTGGCCGGCTTGACGCGCATCGAGGTACCAGCTGCGCTGACGCGCATCGTAGCCGCGCGGCGGAATCTCGATTTGACCGATCTCGCGGCCGTCCCCGTCCTGGAACACGCGGCGGGTGGGTAATTCCCGGCCGTCGCGCCACCGGGTCGTGGTGATCGCAAAGGCCGCCTCGGGCGGTCCCCCGACGCGATCGCGCTGGCTTCCCTTCAGCCCATCCAGACGCTGGACCTGCAGCCAATGACCATTTTCGTACCCGACATAGATGCTGTCCAATGCGGGCCATTGTCCGAGATTGCCCTTGATGAGGCCGGCGACGGGACTGGAGTCGCCGGGATCGGACGACTCCATGATGGCTGGACTGAACGCCAAAGCGCGGGCCATGCGCGAGAGCATCTCGATCTGCAACTGCAGTACCGAAACGGTATTCCGGCTTGCCGCATCCATTGTCGAAGACGCGGCATCCTCCGTGACCAGATCGAGCGTCCTGATCTGGACAAAGATCAGCAGCGCGGCCAGAAGGCCGATCATCGCCATGACGCATGCAGTCAGGGTGAGGCGAAAGCTCATGGTACGCGAAGCCATTGCTGGTGGAGCATATTGAATGCTCCGTCACGGTTCCAGCAAGGCGCAGCCCGTCTACGCGCCGTAGGTCGAGGATTTCGGCAGCGGGAATACCGGGTCCTGCGTCCTGATATTGGTCGGCCAGACCACCGAGATGTGCTCGCCGGCATTTTGCATCACGACCGGCGTCGAGCGCTCGTTCTGGCCGGCGAGCGGCGTGCCGGGCCGGAAGAATTTTACGCCGTAGCCCTGGATCGTGCCGCCCGGCGGGATGTCGACGTCGAGCGCCGCCTTGCGAATGGCTTCGGGATCGAAGCCGCCGTACTTCTCCTTGGCGACAGGCAGGACGCTGTTGAGCAGGATCCAGGTCTGGTTGAAGCCCATCGAGCAATGCGGCGGAACGTCGGTCGCGGAGGTCTTGGCCTTGTAGCGCTCCACCATGATCCTGGTGAGGTCGCCGATCCCGGGCGCGAGCTTCGAGGGATCGAGCAGTTGCGCGGGCACCGGATCGATGTTGCAGAAATTGTCGATGTCAGCGCCGAAAGTGGCGCGCAACTTGTCGAGCTGGCTGTAGCCCGCGCCGGCGCCGAACAGCATCTTGAAGCGGAGACCGCTTTCCCGCGCCTGACGCAGGAACAGCGTGATATCCGGATTGTATCCGGCGTGCGATATCACATCCGGTCTGGCGCGCTTGAGCTTTGTGACCAGTACGGAAAGATCGGGCGCAGATGCCGAATAACCTTCCTTGAGCACGATCTGCAGTCCTGCCTCCCTGGAATAGGCCTCGTCGGCGGCGGCGACCCCGACGCCATAGGGCCCGTCCTCGTGGATCAGCGCGACCTTGACGTCCTTGGGCTCCATGCCGAGCCTGGCCTTGGCGTGCTCGCTGATGAAGCCTGCAAAGGCCTGGCCGTACTGATCGGAATGGATCTGGGCACGGAAGACGTAGTGCAGGTTCTTGTCCTTGAACACGGCGGTTGAAACCGCGGTCGTGATCCAGAGGATCTTCTTCTGCTGTTCGACCTTGGCAGCAAGCGGGACCGCGTGCGAACTCGCATAGACGCCGTTGATGATGTCGATCTTCTCCTGATCGATCAGGCGCACCGCCTCGTTGATCGCCACCTCGGGCTTACTTTGGGAATCGGCGGAGACCGCGGCGACCTTGTACTTGCCGGCAATGCCGCCCTTCTCGTTGACGAGATCGATTGCGATCTGCGCGCCGATCGAGGAGGCAACGGAGCCGCCCGCCGCAAACGGACCGGTCAGGTCGTAGATCAGGCCGATGCGCACCGTTTCGGCTTGCGCCTTCGCGCGCGTCCAATCGAAGCTGAATGCAGCGGCGGCAGCCGCTGAAGTCTTCAGCAGCGTTCTGCGTGAAGTCGGCATTGCGTCCTCCCCTGAACCGTCGTTTGTCCGACCGGCTGTTGTTTATTGGGTCAAGTATTTTGAGAACGCGTCGGAAAGTCAACACGGGCAGTCTCATCATAACGGCGCGTCGAGCCTGCTCACCCGATCTGTTGCGCCGCAAACCGCCTTCGCTGCGTGCCATCGCCGCGACGGCGTCGGGCAAATCGAAGAGCAGCACAACCAACCTGATCGGCAGCGCGGTGCGATCGGGCACCAGCACGCAGACACCCAAGCGTTAACGATGCTGCAGCCAGCCGTGGCGAAGACCGGCCGTTTAACAACCACTTAAGACTTTTGCGCAATTGATAGACAACCAGCGCGAACATTCAGACCGTCGCAAGAACTGCGAGCAGAACTCAGGCCCCTCACGAAGGGATTAGCATGAGAACGCTTCTCATTGGTGTTCTGGCTGCGACCCTGGTTGGCTGTAGCTGCCCATTATCACAGCAGGCGAGCATGGATGCATGCGCGGACCCAAACGGGTTCGGCTGTGGCAGCCGGATAGCGGCCACCCGGTCGAAGGAAGCGGCTCCGTCGCCATCCAGGCCCATTGCCGCGACAGCAAGACCCAGGTCCGGGATCGCCGCGAAGACGGAGGAGCGTTCGACACCCGCTCCACGCGAGAAGCCACAGCGCGCTGAAAAAAAGCCGGCTTCCACCGCGACCGAAGCAAAGGTCGAGAGCCCCGCATCAAGCCGGCCCGCAGAGGCGCCCGACCCGGTCATCAGCAAGGCCAGGGCCACGATTGCGGCGAAGCTGGAAGTGCCGGCGTCTGCCGAGTTCGGCGAGATGAAGCGGGCCATCCGCAAGAACATGCTGGGCAAGTCCATCGACACCATTTGCGGCCGTGTCAAGGGAAGGAAGGCGTCGGGCGAAGATGCCGGCGACTGGCCGTTTCTGTATCTCGTGACGGAAGAAGAGGCATACGTCGTCAACGGCGCAGCGAATTCGGCGGCGGCGAGCGCGTATCGCAATATTTGCAGCTAGCCTGGAACGACAGGCCGGAGCGTGCGTGGGGCGCACTCGCTCCATGGAAAGTGGAAATCGGAATTGGCGGAGTGCTCAAGCATCACTTTGGATTCGGGGATATCATGGACGACTTTACCAACGCTGCGGAATTAGCCCAGGTAACACAGAAGCCGCCGGTGCTCGTGATCATCGAGCAGCATGTCCTGGCGCGTACCTGCATCCTCAACATCCTGAAGCGAGAGCTCGCCGGATTCGAAATCGTCGAAATGGCAACGACGAACGGCCTGAGCTGGTTCGCCGGCAGGGACATTCGCCTGATCACGTTCAATATCGGCGACAAGGAGATCACTGACCCGGCGATCGAGGTCAGTCTCGCCTTTCTCGCGGAATTCTGGCCGCAGGCATCCGTGGCGCTGCTGTCGAACCGTGACGACGAGGCGACGATTTCAGCCGCGATGCAGCGCGGGGTGCGCGGTTTCTTCCCAAAATCCATCCCGGTCGAAGTCGCCATCGCCGGCCTGCGCCTGGTTCTGGCAGGCGCGGTCTACCGGCCCTTGCCGATCGTCGGGCAGAATGCATCGCCGAGCCTCAGGACGATATCGGGCCACCACCCTGACGTTCCCGAGTTGCCGGCAATCCACGAAGGTAACGGCGTCACCACGCTTCTGCCGGAGCGGACGATGGTCGACCTCACGCCACGCGAACAACACGTGCTGGAGGCGCTGCAGCTCGGCCTTCCCAACAAGTTGATTGCGGTCAGGCTCAACCTGTCCGAAAACACCGTCAAGATGCATATTCAGCGCATCATGCGAAAATGCTCCGCGCGCAATCGCACCGAGGCGGTGCTTCGCTGGAGCCGGCGAACAAATGCGTCTCCGTTGCGCGCGTAGTCGTCCTGACGGAGGATCGGGTTCGCGGTTGCGGTGCCAAAGCGTTTTCCAGCGATGTGGAAACCGGTTCGCGTCAAGAAAACGCGTCAAAACAAGAATCCAGAGCCCCGTTCCGATTCCATCGGAACGGAAAAGGCGCTAGTCCTCGCGGAACGCGCCGTGGAAGCTGTCGAGCAGCGGCTTGAGAGCGTAGAGCGCCACGGTGCCGCGGCCGGTCTTGATGAACACCTGGGCCGGCATTCCCGGTATGATCCTGACATCATCGATTCCAGCGCTTGCCGGATCCTGCACGCGAATCTTCGCGGCGTAGTAGGGCTGATCGGTGCGCTTGTCGACCAGGCGATCGGCGGAAACGTGCATCACGCTGCCGTGGAGCCTCGGCACACGGCGCTGATTGTAGGGCAGCAGGTTCACATCGGCATTGAGTCCGGGGCGGACCACGTCGATGTCTTCGGGCCTGACGCGCGCGACCACGATGAGCCGGTCCTGCCGAGGCACCAGGTCCATGAGAGGCGCGCCGGCGCCGATGACGCCACCCGGCGTATGGATTCTCAGGTCGGTCACCACGCCGTCCTCGGGCGCCCTGACCGACGTTCGCAAGAGCTGGTCGTCGGCCGCCTGCAGCCGCTCGCGGATCTGGAAGATCTGGTTCTGTACCTCGCGCAGCGACTGCGCGATCTCGTTCTGGCGGTCATGCTCCAGCTTGAGGAGAACCGCCTCGGCCTCGTTGATGACCTGTCCCGCGCGCGATATCTGCGCGACGATCTCGCCCCGCCGTCCCTCGATGTCGGCGATCTCCCGTTCGAGGTTGAGGAGACGCGGGCGGCGCTCAAGTCCCTTGCTGACGAGGGTAGCCACGGTCGCCGCTTCCTCGCGGACGATCTCGATGCGCCGTGACGCGGCGCCTTCCTGCGCCCTGAGGCCTTCGATCTCCTTTTCGACCTGCGACCGCTTTTCCCGGTTCACGGCTGCCTGCGACTGAAAGACCTGTCGGCGCGTTTCGAAGATGCCTTGCTGGCCCGCAAGGGCCGCCGAGACCTGTGGGCTGTCCTTCTGCGCCAGTTCGAGCTCAGCAGGAAACGACACCTGGCCTTCGCCGTGCTGTTCCGCCCGCAGCCGCGCCTCGCGCGCCGTTGCCTCCCACAACTGGCCTCGCAGGCTCTGAGCCTCGGCACGGGCCTTTGTATCCTCCAGCGAGATGATGGTTTGTCCGGCATGGACGACGTCACCGTCCGCGACCAGGATTTGTCTGACGATGCCACCCTCGAGGTGCTGGATCGTCTTGCGGCTGGATTCGGATTCGACGGTACCGGCAGCAACCGCGGCGCTTTCGAGCGGGGCGTAGGCCGACCAGGCACCGAGGCCGATGACGAAGCCGCAGACCAGCAGGTTTCCTGTCCAGGTGACGCCGCGCAACCGGTCGCGGAGCTCCGGCGGCGCCGATCGCAGCCATCGTGGGACCTGCCAGATCTCGGCGTGGACGACTGCCGTTCCCAGACGATCCCATCCGGATCGGACCAGGCGACGGTAGAAGCGCCTGGCGCGGATCGAGGTGACGCGGCGAAGCCGGTCAGGAAACGCCGGCGCCGCCGATGCCAGCCACCGTGCGATCCCCCGAGCATCGACGCGCGCGAATGACATCTTCATGAGACCTGCTCGCGCGAAGCAACCTGTGGCCTTGCCAGACACCTTTCGAAAACTTCCCTGCTGTCACCGAATGCGCTGACCGCGCCGCCTTCCATGATGGCGAGCTTGTTCGTCGCGCCGAGGATGCCGACCCGGTGGGTGATGAGGATCACCATGGTATTGGCCGCCTTCATCTGTTCGATGGCGTCGAACAGCATGCGCTCGCCAAAACTGTCCAGGCTCGAATTCGGCTCGTCGAGGACGACGAGATGCGGCTTGCCGAAAAACGCCCGCGCCAGGCCGAGGCGCTGGCGAAAGCCGCGCGGGAGATGCGCCCCGCCACCGGTGACGACCGTGTCATACGCCTGCGGCAGCCGCATGATTGTCTCGTGCAGGCCGGCCAGTTTCGCGGCTTCCATCACCTCTCGCGGATCCGCGTCGTCCAGCCGCGCAATGATGTCCTTCAGCGTTTCGCCGACGAGATCGATATCCTGCGGCAGATATCCAAGGCGCGAGCCGCCGCCAGATTCGTGCAGCGCCAGGATGTCGATGCCGTCGAGCAGGACCGAACCTGCCGACGGCACGAAGATTCCGGTGAGGATCCTGCCGAGCGTGGATTTGCCGGAGCCCGATGGACCGATGATGCCCAGGCATTCACCGGGAGCAAGACTGAATGACACGTCCTTCAGCATCCAGTTTTCCGATCCCGGCGCGGCGACGCCGACATGGCTGACGGTAAGACCTCCCTTCCCCTCCGGGAGGGCCCTGACCTTCGCAACCGTGGCGGCAGGCGACATGACGCCGTTGAGCCGGCGGTAGGCGGCGAGCGCCGTCACGAATGCCTTCCAGCCTGCAACCGCGCCTTCGACGGGCGCGAGCGCGCGTCCGAACAACAGCGTCGTGGCGAATATGATGGCCGGACTTCTGTTCTGCTCCAGTACGAGCCAGGCGGCAGCGCCCATGACCAGGACGTGCGCCAGCGCACGCGCGGGCTTTGCGATCAGCATCATGGCTTCGTGGCGGCGCTGCACCACTTCCTGTTCATTCCTCGCATATTGCGCAGCCTGGCGGATCAACCGCGCAGCACCGTCGAGCATTCCCATCGCCCTGATCACGTGCAGGTTTCCGACCGCCATGCCGAACCAACCCTGGCTCCTCGACAGCGCGCCGGCCGACCGCGCCATCGGCGCTTCCGTAAGCCGGTCTTCGACAAGCCCGAGGCCAAGCAGGAAGAGCACGCTGAGCACGCCGATCACGCCCAGCAGGGGATGCACGAGGAACAGAACGCCGAGGAAGAGCGGCGTCCAGAGCGCATCGAACAAGGTCGAGCACGCGCCGGACTGCGCAAGCTGACGCAGCATCGCAAGGTCGCGATACGCATCCGAGGCCCGCGCCCGGTCGGCATGGGCGCATTTGAGGCACGCGGAGAGCGTCGAGGGATGGAGTTCCTGCTCAAGCCACTCGCCCATCCGTCCCAGGGCGGCGCGGCGCAGCGCATCGAGTATGCCGCCGACCACGACGGTGAACGCGACGATGATGGTCAGCATCAGGAGCGTATGGCCGCTGCGGCTCGACAGCACGCGGTCGTAGATCTGGAGCAGATAGATCGAAGGCGCGAGGAGCAGGAGATTGTAGCTGCAGCTATACGCGAAAACCAGTCCGAACGACCCCGCGCAGGCCCTCAACGCCGACTGCAACGGCGTCTGCGGCGGCGACACTGTCTGCAGCTGGAGCGGTAGCATCAGCATTGCGGTCCCGCCAGATTTCCGAAGTCCAAACCTTCCGCCCGAATGTTCGCCGGCCATCCGGCGAATTGAGAACCGGCGGCATTTGCGCCGCCGGTGCACCCCTCATGCGTATCGATCAGCTGAACAATGAATCGTCGAAATGGAAGTACTTGGAGTCGTTGAGCACGTCGTTCAGGTTGGCGGATTCGATGCTCGCCTTGAAGTGGATGTCGCCACCTTCCGCCTTGTTGTGGTTTCCGCCGTCGCCGCCGACGCCGGCCATCACGGTCTGGCTCTGGTCCGCAGCGAGCCAGTTGTCCTGATAGGCCTTGGTGTTGGCGTCCACGTCGGACTTGTTGTGGCCGCTGTCGGACTTCTGGTCACCGTTCGAATAGGCCTTGCCGCCCTCCACCTTGGAATACTTCTCCGCCTTCGCATTCGCGCCGCCGGCGTCCCAGTATGCCTTCTGGGCAACGTAGTCGCCGTTCTTCACGTTGACGTCGGCGCCCTCGGCCTTGTTGGTCGGGTCGAACTTGATGCTCGGATTGCTGACGATCATGCCGGTGTTGTAACCGTCTCCGCCGTTACCCGCGCTGTTGCCGCCGGTCGATGCCTTGAACATGATCGTATCGGAAGGAAATGATGCCTTGCCCATGTGAGTCTCCCTGATCTGGTTTGCACACTGTGCGTCCCAATGTGGACGGCAACGATCTTGGATTTGGACCCCGGATCGGTCTAGCCGCCAAAGCTGGTGCCATCAGAAGCGAAGGTGTACGCCCGAAATGCTGGCGCCTCGCCGCTGCGATGCAGGCAGCGCAAATGCTGTTCGGAGCCTTTTCAAGCGGAGAAATGCGCGCCGGGCAGGCGCGTCAAGATCGGGACCTGGGCGCCGTTTCGATTCCATCGAAACGGAAACGACGTCAGGCAAGGTGATCCAGCAGGTGAAGGTCCGACAACAGCTGCATCGCCAGCTCGCCGCCATACGCGGTGTTGCCGTTGCCGCCGTCGCCACCGACGCCGGCGATCTGGGCGGCGCTCTGGTCGAACTGGACGTGGTTGCTCTGGGTAGCCTCGGCCGTCGAATTGTAGCCGGCCACTGCGATGTTGATCGGGGCGTAGATCGCCACGTCGATGTCGACGAGGTTGCCTGCGAAATGGCCGCTGCCGCCGTTGCCGGCGCTGTTGTGGCCGGTCGAGATGACGTCGGAGCCGATCATGTCGAAGATCGAAGAAAATATGTCCGCAGCTCCGCCGGTCGCGGTATTGTCGTTCCCGCCGTCACCGCCGACGCCGGCCATCTGGTGCGCGGATTGATCGATCACCACGTCGTTGGTCTGCCCGGCATGCGCCGTGGAATTGTATCCGGCCACCGCGATGTTGATCGGATAATAGAACGCGAAGGTCGCGTGAACGAGGCCGCCATAGGCCTGTCCGTCGCCGCCATTGCCGGCGCTGTTGTCGCCGCTACCCGTCGCGGCGGGAAAGACGCCGGGGACGGGTCCGAACGCGCTGACGTGTCCGCCTGATGCGGCATTGCCGCTGCCGCCATCGCCGCCGATTCCCGCCATCTGCGTCGCGGACTGATCGAAATGGACGACGTTCGTCTGCTGGGCGTCGGCGGTCGAATTGGCGCCGGCGACCGCGACGTTGACCGGGGCATAGACCACGACGGGCGCATGCACCATCGATCCCGAAAAGGTGCCGTCGCCGCCATTGCCGGCGCTGTTGTCGCCGCTACTGAGGCCGCCGGAGGCAGAGCCGAACGCGCTGACGCTTCCGCCCGACGCGGCATTGCCGTTGCCGCCATCGCCGCCAATTCCCGCCATCTGCGTCGCGGACTGATCGACATACACGACGTTGGTCTGGTAGGCGCCGGCGATCCCGTGAGAGCCGGCGTGCGCCACGTTGGTCGGCTCGAAGGAAGCGTAGCTGGTGTGGATCATGCTCCCGGAAAAATGGCCATTGCCGCCATTGCCGGCGCTGTTGTGGCCGGTGTCGGCCTCGAAGCCTTGCCACGAATTTCCGGGAGGCAACCACGAGACTGGCGCGTTATGCCCGGACATATTCTTGTGGTCGAGGTGGACGCCGGGAACGGGGCCCAACAAACTCCAGTAATCCATCGCTGCTGCCCCACCGAAACCGCTTCGCGCCGACTGGACGGACGCCTCCCGTCTTCAGGGAATGTCGCCTCGACAAGGCAAAAAGCCGAGTCGTCAATTCGGGGCGCAAACGTTCGGAGGATGGACATGATATCGACTACGCCCGTTCGGGCGGGACGCGCCTTCAGGGAATGTTGTCGCGCCTGTTGTCGCCGATGCCATACGGCTTGTTGAGGAAGTAGCTCCGGTTGCCCAGCGCGGCTTCCGCATATTGGTCGATGGCGACGATGATCGCCTGGACATGGAGGTAGCACCACCCTTCCCGCGTTGCCCTGATGCGGACTTCCGCGAGCGCCTTTATCCATGGCGGGTTGTCCGCGTCGCGGTCGTACCATTTGAGCGGTGCTGACATCGCTGGCCCCTGTTGATGAAGTCTTCGAGCTCTGCCCGCTTGCGCGAGAGCACGAGCTGCGCCCGCGCGCTGTCGAGGCCGGCTTGACTTAGCTGGCGGGCGACCGCCTCCAGTTCGGCAATCTGCCGGCGCAGCGCCGGGACCGGATCATCGCTCACCGCGTTCAAGCGCTCCGTTCGAGCGCTTCCTGCTGCCGGCGCGGCAATCCATCTTCAGCGTTTCGTCGACATTGAGCAGCCGCTCCTCCCCGCCGAGCCGGTTACGCTCCGCGATGAGACCGAGCATGACCACCCGCATGGCCATCACATGCATCGCGTCCTCCGCGCAGTCCTCGCCCCGGTTGACCCGTTTGCGGATGTTATCCTCCGCGCCAAGCATCTCCGTGCGCAAGATCCTGATTTTCCTTCGGATTTGGTTCAATTTATTGTCCATTGGCCACCTCGTTGCGGTTGAATCTCATAAGAACAAATAAAGAACAAATTTCAAGTTAAGACTGCGTCCCGAAGCAAAGAATCTTTGGAGTTCCCGAATGCCCCGTCTGCCCGGCCAGCTTGATGCACCGATGACGCCTCGTCAGCTGGCGCCCCTGCGCACCCTCAGCGCCGAGGCCTACCAGCCCAAACTGTTCGAGAAGAATCTGACGGCAAGCGAGGCCGGGCGCCGCATCGCGGCGCTGAAGGCGGAGATCGAGTTAGCGAATTCGTTTTGAGGCGAATGCAGCTCCGGATGAGCGAAGCAACATCCGGTGATCGTTGTTCTGATCCCGTATAATTACGGCGCGCAGGTTATCGGGCTCGTAATCGCGCGATCCGCCGGGTCGCGCGAGCTGCTTGCTGCATCAGCGGTAGCGCACCGCATTGCGGCAAACAAATTCCGAAGTTTCCATTTCAGTAACCCGACACCTATAAGGTTCACTGCAGACGGAGCGCTTGCATTTATCTGCGCCCTCGCCATCAGGCATCTGATGTAGAACTTTAGCGGCAATTCTTCCTGCGATTGCAAAAGCTACGCTGAATGTCCTTTGAGTTCGCGCGAAGTTGCCGACGCCGAACGGCAAGCGCAGCCTGGTAGCACGAAAGCCCGGCCGATAACTGGCTCCACCGCATCCGACACTTCCATCCTTGATCCAGCCAATCGACGCAAGCGCCCGCGGAATATGGAATTGTGCGCGCGCATGTCCCGGATGAGGAGCGGAGCAACATCCGGCAAGGCCATTCACGCATGACGAATGTCAGCGTTGCGCCGGAAGCGGTCATCGCCGCGCGCTCAGCCTTTGACCGGCTACCTGAATTCACCGCATGATACCTTCGCCGACATAATCATAATGGCGGGAGGAGCCATCCATGCCCAATTGCATCGTTGTCGTTCAGTTCGATTTGCCGAAGCGCTCCGAGGAGCAGGCGATCAAGGCGGCACATCGACCGCGCCGACCTATCGCGGCCTCGCCGGCAAGGGGCTGATCCGAAAGGACTACCTGAACGGCGAAAGCGGTACTGGCGGCGTCTACCTCTGGGATAGCCGCCAATCGGCGGAAGCCTGGTTCACCGAAGAGCGCTTGGCGCAATTGACGGAGCGTTTTGGCGTCCGTCCTCGCCTCACCTGGTACGACACCCACGTCACCGTCGATAATTTGAATGGCGAGACCCGCGTCAACGGCAAGGCGATCGAGACCGTGGCCTGAACATATCCTGACCGCGGCACAAGGGGACTGCTCCGATGACGATTATCGACTCCCAGGTCCACGCCTATGAGGCGAACACGCCGAAACGGCCCTGGCACACCGTGCCGAACTGGCCGGCGCACGTCACGGGGGACGAGATGGTGGCGGCGATGGACAAGGTCGGCGTCGATGGCGCGATCTTCATCTCGGCATATTCCCTGTACCGCTACGACGCCAGCTACGCCGTAGAAGTGCAGCGGGCGCATCCAGGCCGGCTCGCCATCGTCAAGCCGGTCGATCCCGATGACCCCGCGGTCGAAGACGTCATCGCGGAATGGAAGAAGACGCCGGGTGCGGTCGCGATCCGCATCTGGCTGACCAGGGATGCGAACCGCGCGCCTGACGACCCCGCCCTCGACCGGATCACGCGCGCGGCGGTTCGCCATGATTTTCCGGTCAACATCCATTGCTGGGACAATCTGGATGCGGGCATGGCGCTGGTCGATCGCCATCCGGACACGCGTTTCATCATCGACCATATGGGCATCCTGCAGCCGCGCGTGCCGCCGGCGCCGGCCGAGCCCTGGGCCGTTCTCCCGAAAGTGCTGGAGCTCGCCCGCCGCCCGAACGCCGTGATCAAGGTCAGCGGCGCCTGCACGCTGTCGCGCGAGCCGTATCCCTACCCCGACATCTGGGACCCGCTGGGGCGCATATTCGATGCCTGGGGCTTCGAGCGCTGCCTGTGGGGCACGGACTGGACGCGCACCTTCGCCGTCCTCAATTACGAACAGGGCGTCGAGCCCTTCCTGAAGACCGACCGCCTGAGCGACAGCGAGCGCGCCATGCTGATGGGTGGCGCCTGCGCCAGGGCCTACGGCTGGTCACCAACGAAGGGTTAGCGAGCCTGGCCAAATGAACGCAGCGATTCCCCGCCGCCAGGGTTTGCGGGCCGTGTTGTTCTCCAGGGAACCAAACGCAACGGCGTGAGTCTTGCACGGAAAGCCTGCACTCTCAGTTCGAGGGCTTCATGAAACTCGCGATCAAAGCCGAATTGCTCTACACGTTTGCAGCCGAGACGCAGGTCATCCTCAATATCGAGGCGTCGCAATCGAACGATCAGATCGTCCTGTCGGAATCGCTGGACGTTCGGCCCCCGATCCAGTTGCTGTCCGACAAGGCGCCCGACGGGGACCGCAGCATACGCGCCGCGTTCTCGGGCGAAGCGACAATTCTCTACCGGGCGGTGGTCGATAACAACCTGCGTCAACTTCTGCCGACGTCCGGCCGCCAGCATTTGTGGTCGGACCTACCCCACGATGTGCTTCCATTCCTGCTGCCCAGCCGCTTCTGTCCATCGGACAAGTTCATGCGATTTGCGCAGCGCGAGTTCGGCGGAGCCGGCGACGGCGTGGCGCGGGTGATGGCGATCCTCGAATGGATTCATCGCAACGTCGACTATGTGCCCGGCGTCAGCAACGCCGAGACGACGGCGGAGCGGACGTTCGTGGATCGCGCCGGCGTGTGCCGCGATTTCACGCACCTGGGCATAACATTGTCCCGGGCGATGGGCATTCCCGCCCGTGCCGTCAGCGCCTATGCGCTTCAACTGGAGCCGCCCGACTTCCACGCGATCTTCGAGGTGTTCCTCGAAAACAACTGGTGGCTGATCGACCCTACCCGTCTGGCCCCGATCGAAGGCATCGTCAGGATCGGCAGCGGCCGCGATGCCACCGACATTGCTTTCCTGACCTCGGACAAGCCGTGTCAGGTACTGAGGCAAACGATCGCGGTTTCGAACGCTGGATGACGTGCGGGCCTGGTCGACACGCTACTCTCCGGATTCCCGCTCTTCGCTGATCGGCGCTTCCGGCGGGAATACGCTCTCGTAGATGGCGCGAGCTTCCCGAATCAAGCGGGCCCGCTCGAGTTCGGCCTTTGGAACAAATCGTATGACTTCACCCATTCCTGCACCCAATTGGAGGACGTATCGGTTATGCGATGTCGAACATCATTCCATGTCGAACATCATTCTCGAACACCATTCAATTTAGCAAGATTGGGGCCACCGAGCCGATTTGCACCCCGCTCGCGGAAATGGAGGGTAAAGACCTTGTGACCGCGCCGTGAAGAGGCAGCGGAACCAATCCGCCATTTCCCGTGGATCCACGGGCGAGTGCCCCTTCGGCGCTCGCCCGCCCGATACGCACAGCGGCCGGAGGTTCGATGATGCGGGCAGCGATATCCGCAAGACGTCTCAGCCGTGATATGCAAACAGCTCGATGGGGTCGTTGAAGCCGCGCACCGGGTGTTCGCCGACATGTTCGAGCTCGAAATCGTTTTCGACGAAGTCGGCGAACGCGCGGGACAGCAGCACGGTCTTGCCCAGCTGCTTGGTGAGGGCTTCGAGGCGTGACGCCATGTTGACCGCCGGACCGATGACGGTGAAGTCGAGCCGGCTGCGCGAGCCGATGTTGCCGTACATGACGTCGCCGACGTGGACACCGATTCCGTAATTGAGCGGTGCGCGACCGGTTTCGCCGTTCTTTTCATTCAAGGCAATCATGGCCTGGCGGGCCTCCGCCACCGCATGCAGCAGATTTGCGCAGGCCTGCGGCCGGCTGAGCGGAAAAATGGCGAGCAGACCGTCGCCGATGAATTTCAGTATTTCCCCGCCATGTCGCGCAATCGGCTCCGACATCGCGTCGAAATAGCCGTTCAGCAGCTCGATCACGTCATCGCGCGGCCAGTTGTCGGAGATCCGGGTGAAATCGCGCAAATCGCAGATCATGATGGCGGCGCGAACCGTCGTCCCGCTCCCGCGCCTGGTGGCGCCGGCCAGGATGAGTTCTGAGGCGTGCGAGCCGACATAGGTTTCAAGCAGCGTTCGCGCCAGACGATTTTTGATGCGGATTTCGCTGACCAGCGCCAGAACCGGCAACAGTCTCGACAGGCCGGCGAGATGCGTGTCGTCGAAACCACCGGGCCGGTCGGTCGCAAAGGTCACGAGATGCTGCTTGCCGAGCGTATGGTACAGCGGCCACGCCACATAGTCGGTCAGGCCTTTCGCCCGCATCTCGTCATAAACGGCGTGCTTGCGGCCCAGCGAGGGATCGCGTTCGAGATTCTCCCGCACCTCGGTGGCGCCGTCGTGCATTTCATTGGCGGGGCTGCCGATATATTCGGACCGCTGCCTGACATCGTAGTCGACGCCCTCAATTGCGGCCTCGCGCATCCCGTCGGCCCACATCATCCGGGCCCCAAGCCACTGCGGATGATAGATCAGGATATGAAGCGTCGCCCGCTTGACCGGAATGCCCGCCCGCTGGAGCCGGATGCACATCTCGGCGAAAATATTGTCGATGAAGCGCTCATCGCGCGTTTCGTTGGTCAGCCAGCGCAGGACATCGCTGTCAGGATGCGCGGCAACGGGATCGATCTTTGATGGCGCGTCCATGGCTTTCTCCTGGGCGGTGACGTCGTTCGGCGGTGCAGGATATGTCGTGTCCGGGCTCTACCACGTCAACGGAGCCGACCGCGGGTGCAGCCTGCACCCGGCATTCCCTGCTCCCTCCAGCTTCGAGGGACAAGATTCAGGCAAACCCCGGGCGCAATCCGCGCCGGGAGAAGGCGAAACTGTATCTGCCGTCATTGCAAGCGGCGCGAAGCAATCCATGTGGACGACAGTCCTTGCGGGACACGGCAGCCGGGATCGCTCCTGCCCTTCGGTTGAGCGACGATGAGCATCCTTCGCCCACAATGACGCCACAAACCGGCCACCCCCCTACGCAAGTCAGGTATTTGCCATCTGGATCATGCTGCGTGGTTGCGCTATCATTTATCCAACCGGTTAATAACCCGGCGTTTTCAGGGAGAACAACGTGATATCCAAAAAAATGGGTGGGCTTTCGCTCGCGGTCGCAGCCGTCGGACTGTTTTACGCCACTGCGCCCGCGATCGCCCAGCAAAAAACCATCACCGTCTGGTTCGGCAAGGGCTTTTACAAGTCCGAGGACGACGCGCTGCTGGAGGCGATCAAGAAGTTCGAGGCCAAGACCGGCATCAAGGTCGAACTGTCGCAATATGCCATCCAGGACATGATTCCGAAGACGGTGGCGGCGCTGGATTCCGGCACCGTACCCGATGTCGCCTATTCCGACAGCTACGACGTGCAGGCGCAGGGCAAATGGGCCTATGAAGGCAAGCTCGAGGACCTCACCGACATCATGACGCCGATGAAGTCGGCGTTCGCGCCGAACACGCTGGAAACAGTGCTGCTCTATAACGACGTCGCCAAGAAGAAGGCCTATTACGGCTTTCCGCTGAAACAGCAGAGCATGCACGTCCAGATCTGGGGCGACCTGCTCGCGCAGGCCGGCTTCAAGCAGAGCGACATCCCGACCAAGTGGGAAGATTACTGGTCGTTCTGGTGCGACAAGGTGCAACCGGCCTACCGCAAGGCTTCGGGCAGCCGCGCCTATGGCGTGGGCCAGCCGATGGGCGTGGAATCCACCGACTCGTTCCAGTCGTTCTACACCTTCATGGATGCCTACAACGTCAAGCTGGTCGACGATGACGGCAAGCTGCTGGTCGACGACCCCAAGGTCCGGCAGGGGCTGATCGGCGCGCTGAAGGACTACACCGACACCTACATCAAGGGCTGCACGCCGCCCTCCTCCACCACCTGGAAGGATCCGGACAACAACGTCGCCTTCCACAACAAGACGATCGTGATGACCCACAACTTCACGATCTCGATCGCGGCGAAGTGGTTCGAGGATTCCACCAACCCGAACCTGACGCCGGAACAGCGCGCCGCCGGCAAGAAGGCCTACGAGGAGAGCATCATCACCGCCTCGTTCCCGAACAAGCCCGACGGCACGCCGATCAAGTACCGCTCGGACGTCAAGACCGGACTGATGTTCACCGCCGCCAAGAACAAGGCGGAAGGCAAGGAGTTCATCAAGTTCCTGCTGCAGGAAGAGAACGTCCGGCCCTATGTCGAGGGCGCGCTCGGCCGCTGGTTCCCGGTGACCACCGAAAGCCAGAAGAGCCCATTCTGGCAGGCTGACCGGCATCGCAAGGCGGTGTACAACCAGTTCATGGGCGGCACCACGCCGTTCGATTTCACCAAGAACTGGAAGTTCACGATTCTCAACAACGAGAACGTCTGGGCCAAGGCGATGAACCGCGTCGTGAGCGAAAAGGTGCCGGTCGAAAAGGCCGTCGACGAACTGATCGCCCGCATCAAGCAGGTCGCGGGTTAAGGTCGCACTTCGGCACGGGAGCTCCATCCTTCGAGACGCATCGCTTCGCGATGCGCCTCAGGATGAGGTCTTCCAGATCCTCATGGTGAGGAGCGCGGCAACGCCGCGCGCCTCGAACCACGAGGCCCGGCTCTCAAACAATTCCGGCCGCGCCCGCCGCGGCTGGCGGCTCCGACCTCTCCCCGCAAGCAGGACGAGGTCCAAGAAAGTCGCAGAAGTAGAGTTCAGACCATGGCGATCACGCTTTCGAGCTCCGATGCTGCTGTAGCAGGTCCACCGCTCTCGGCCCGGCTGACCACACCGCAGGTCTGGGGCCTCCTGTTGCTGGTGCCCTATATCCTGGTGTTCCTGGCGTTCGTGGTCTACCCGGTCGGCTACGGGCTGTGGCTGGCGCGGCATCCGGCGAGCTACGTTGCGCTGTGGCACGATCCGATCTTTGCGCGCGCCGCGGTCAACACGCTGATCTTCCTCCTGGTCGGCATCAACATCAAGATGGCGATCGCGCTGTTTCTGTCCGGCTTCTTCGCGCAGCAGCGCACCTGGATCAAATGGCTGTCGGTGCTGTTCATCCTGCCCTGGGCGGTGCCGTCGATCCCGACCATTCTATCCGTACGATTCATGCTCAATCCCGAATGGGGCATGGTCAACCAGATCATCTTCAAGCTTACCGGCGATGACGGCCCGAACTGGCTGAACGATCCCACGGTCGCGCTGTCGATGGCGATCGGCGTGCACATCTGGAAATCGCTGCCGTTCTGGACCCTGATCCTGATGACCGGGCGGCTGGCGATCTCGCACGACATGTACGAGGCCGCCGACGTCGACGGCGCCACCTGGTGGCAGAAATTCCGCTTCATCACCTGGCCGTCGATGCAGACGCTCTACATCACCTGCACGCTGCTTTCGATGATCTGGACGCTGGGTGACTTCAACAGCGTCTATCTGTTGACCGGCGGCGGCCCCGCCGATCTCACCCATGTGCTGGCCACGCTGGGCATCCGCTATCTCCGGCTCGATCAGCTCTCGCTCGCGATGGCCTCCATCGTTTGCGCGCTGCCGTTCGTGCTGCCGCTGGTCTATTTCATGATGAAACGGTTGTCGCGATGAAGCTGCCAACACTCCGCGAAATCAGCACCGAAGCGCGCCTGCTGCTGATCGGCATTCCCGTGCTGATCTGGACCCTGGTGCCGATCTATCACATGTTCCTGTTCGCGATCTCGCCGAAGCAGGATGCATTCTCCGGCAAGCTCTGGCCGGATCATCCGACGCTGCACAATTTCAAGATCGTGTTCTACCAGCAGCATTACTTCCTGCGCGATTTCTGGATCCAGTTCTGGAATTCGGTGGTGATCGCGCTCGCGGCGGGCGCGCTGACGCTGCTGATCGCGACCGCCGCCGCGTTCTCGATCTCCAGGCTGCGCGTGCCCGGCGGCCGCTGGGTGATGAATCTCGCGCTGTTCACCTATTTCATCCCGGCGGCGTTTCTCGCCGTGCCGATGTATCGCACCATGGGCAATTACGGCCTGCTCAACAATCACTGGTCGCTGATCCTCGCCATGGTGACGATCGCTTCGCCCTACGCGATCTGGGTGCTGAAGCAGGCTTCCGACAAGCTGCCGGTCGAGCTCGACGAAGCCGCCACCATGGACGGCGCCACCACGATGCAACTGTTCCGCCTGGTCTATGTGCCCCTGATGATGCCGTCGCTGGTCGCGATCGGCACCTATGCGATCCTGCTCGCCTGGAACGAATATCTCTACGCCTTCCTGCTGCTTTCCAAGGACACCGAGATCACGCTTCCCGTGGCGCTGGGCAATTTCCTCGCCGCGGACGACTCGCCATGGGAGCTGCTGATGACCACCGGCTTCATCTATGCGCTACCGCCGGCCGCGATCTACTACGCGTTCAAGCGCTACATGGTGGGCGGGCTGACGGCAGGCGCGGTGAAGTCTTAGCGTCATTGCGAGGAGCGAAGCGACGAAGCAATCCATCTCTCCACGTGCCGCGATATGGATTGCTTCGCTTCGCTCGCAATGACGGGAGAACTACAGCGGCGCGGCGCTTTCGCCTTGCGAGCTCGACAGTTTCGAGGCGAGCGAGGCGATGACGATCACGACCGCAATGAACGCGATCACCATGGTGCAGATCGCGTTGATCTCGGGCTTCACGCCGAGCCGCACCTCGGAATAGATCCGGATCGGCAGCGTCGCCGAGCCCGGCCCGGTCGTGAAGCTCGCGATGACGACATCGTCGAGCGAGAGCGTGAAGGCCAGCATCCATCCCGCCGCGATCGCCGGGACGATCAGCGGCAGCGTCACGGAAAGAAACGCCCGCACCGGATCGCAGCCGAGATCCATCGCGACTTCCTCGAGGCTGCGGTCGAGCGAGGCGAGCCGCGACTGCACCACGACGGTAACAAAGCACATCGTCAGCGTGGTGTGCGCGATGGACACGGTCCAGAAGCCGCGCTCGGCGTTCAGCGCCACGAACAGCAATAGCAGCGACAATCCCGAAATCACTTCCGGCATCACCAGCGGCGCATAGAGCATGCCCGAAAACAGCGAGCGTCCGCCGAAGCGCTCGCCGCGCACCAGCGCCACCGCCGCCAGCGTGCCGAGCAGCGTTGCAATCGTCGCCGATACGGCGGCGACGCGCAGGCTCATCCAGGCGGCATCGAGCATGGCGCGGTCGTTGAAGAACTCGCGGTACCAGCGCAGCGACCAGCCGCCCCACACCGTGACCAGACGCGAGTCGTTGAACGAATAGATGACGAGGATCACGATCGGCAAATAGAGGAACGCGAACCCGAGCGCCAGCGAGGTGATGTTGAACGGCGACAGCCGGTTGATTCTGCGCGCCATCAGCCGGCGCCTCCCAGCGTGCGGCGCTGCAGCCGGTCGTACAGCAGCAAGGGCGGCACCAGCAGCACCAGCAGCGCCACCGCAGCGGCGGACGCCACCGGCCAGTCCTTGTTGGTGAAGAATTCCAGCCACAGCGTCTGCCCGATCATCATCGACCCGGAGCCGGCCAGCAGATCGGGGATCACGAACTCGCCGACTACGGGGATAAAACACAGCAGCGCGCCGGCGCCGACGCCCGGCAGGGAAAGCGGAAACGTCACCAGCCAGAATGCCTGCCGGGGCGACGCGCCCAGATCGGCCGCCGCCTCCAGCAGCGAGGCATCCATCCTGACGAGCGTCGCATAAAGCGGCAGGATCATGAACGGCAGATAGGAATAGACGATGCCGATATACATCGCGCTGTCGGTCGAGAGCCACACTACCGGCGCCGAGACCAGGCGCAATGCGAGCAGAATCTTGTTGAGCAGGCCGTCATGCTGCAGGATGTTGATCCAGGCATAGATGCGGATCAGGAACGAGGTCCAGAACGGCACGATCACCAGCATCATGGCGATCGGCTGCCAGCGCCGCGGCAGCCGCGCCATGCCGTAGGCGATGGGATAGCCGATCACGAGCAGGATCAGCGTCGACGTCACGGCGACAAAGAGGCTGCGCAGATAGGAACTGATGTAAAGGCTGTCGGAAACCAGCAGCTTGAAATTATCCAGCGACAATTGCGCAAACGCCGCCCTGATCGCCTCCCATCCCTCGGTGAGGTCGAACAATGGCACGTAGGGCGGCTGGGCGATCGCGGTCTGCGACAGGCTGATCTTCAGCACGAAGCCGAACGGCAGCAAGAAGAACAGCACCATCCACAGATACGGCGCGATCGCGGCGTAACGCGCCGGCCGCGTGAAGATGCGACGCGCGCTCATCGTTCCAGCACCACGCAATCGTCGGGCGTGAACCACGCCACCACGCGCTGACCCGCGCTGTAGGTATCCCTGTCGAGCCGCGCGGTGTTGGCGATCGACGAACGCACCACCGCGCCGGAATCGAGCTTGACCTTGTAGACGGTCAGACCGCCGAGATAGCTGACGTCGGTGACCTCGCCTTCGAGACGGTTGATCAACTGCGAGCTGACCGCGTCCGCCCCCGGTCCGCGGCGCGACAGCTTCACCTTTTCGGGGCGAATGGCGACCGAGATCGCGGTCCGGACAGCAACATTGCGCGGCTCCGCCACCACCAGCGTTGCACCGTCGCCCGTCGATACCGTCACGCGATTATGCTCGCGCGAAGCGACCTCGCCGTCGAACAGGTTGACGTCGCCGACGAACCCGGCGACCCAGCGCGACTGCGGCGCCTCGTAGAGGTCGCGCGGGCTCGCGACCTGTTCGAGCCGGCCGGCGTTCATCACGCCGATCCGGTTCGCCATCGTCATCGCCTCTTCCTGGTCGTGGGTGACGATGATGAAGGTCATGCCGAGGCGGCGCTGGAGTTCCATCAATTCGGCTTGCGTGCTCTCGCGCAGCTTCTTGTCGAGCGCGGCCAGCGGCTCGTCGAGCAGCAGGAGCTTGGGCCGCCGCGCCAGCGAACGCGCCAGCGCCACCCGCTGCTTTTGGCCGCCGGAAAGCTGATCCGGCTTGCGCTTCTCCATGCCTTCGAGCTTGACCAGCGCCACCATTTCGGCCACGCGGGCGTCGATGTCGGCGCGCGCGAGGCTCGCGCGTTTCAGCCCGAACGCGATGTTGTCGCGCACATTGAGATGCGGAAACAGCGCGTAGTTCTGGAACATCATGTTGACGGGCCGCTCATGCGGCAGCACCGGCGCGATATCCCGGCCACCGAGCAGGATGCGGCCCTCATCCGGCGTCTCGAAACCCGCGAGCATCCGCAGCAGCGTGGTCTTGCCGCAGCCGCTCGGGCCCAGCAGCGCGAAGAACTCGCCGGCCCTGATGTCGAGCGAGACCCTGTCCACGGCGCGGAAATTGCCGAACATCTTGCAGACGCTCTCGATGCGGAGCAGCGGCGCGTCGGCTGCGGCATCGGCCGGTGGAGCGGGCTTCGCCGGCGTTGCCGACAAATTTGCTTTCGGTGCGTAGTTTTCCGGCGATTCCTCGGTCATGCCACCTGCCAGTACGATCGTGGCCGCACGCTAGCGGCGGATCGGCTTCCGCTCAACGCCTCGCAACCCGCGAGCCACAGTATTATGGAGTCGCCGAAGTCCCAGGCGGCGACGCGGATGAAGCCTGCGCCAGGCAGGAATCGAAGCCGTCCGCGACAGGCTCGAGGAGCTTGCTGAAAGCCAAAACAGGCGCGCACCGCAGAACTAACGACATCCGTCATTTGCCATGAACGCCGCCAGCGCCTCGCGATCCGCCGGCGGCATCGTAAGCCCGAGCTTCGAGCGCCGCCACAAAATGTCGTCCGGAAACCGCGCCCATTCGTGCTGCATGAGGTAGCATACTTCCGCGCCGGTCAGTTCCGGTCCGAAGGCCGGGCCGAGATCGCTGCGCGACCTGGCGTCGCCGAGGATTGCCTTGACCTTCGAGCCGTAGGCGGCGACGAGCCGCCGCGCCTGATCCTCGCCGAGGAACCGCCAGTGCTCGCGCACCTCATCGACCTGATGGTCGAAGCGATCCCAGCGGAAATCGCCGCCGGGCAGCGGCGACGTCGCGGTCCAGCGCGCCGACATCGGATAGAACGTCGCAAGCTTCGTGACCGCCTTCTCCGCACGCAGCCGCGAGCTGGTGACATCGCCGCCGAAGATCGTGATCAGCGGCGCCTTGTCACGCCGGTAGTGCAACGACATCGCGCCATCCCGCTGCGATCGCCGGCTCGCGGGGTTCGTCGCCATGTTGGCGCCGGAGAGCGTGCGCACCACATCAACCGCCTCGATCCGTTCGCGGAAATAGCGGTTCGCCGCATCGCAGAGATAGGCGACGTCGCCGGCCGCCATCGCCACGATGGCGGGATCGCCCTTGAAGGCATGGCTCGCGGTGCCGATCAGGGTGAAATCGCGCTCGTAGGGGCTTGCGAAGATCAGCCGGCCGTCGCCGTTCCGGAACACATAGACATTGTCGCAGTCGAACAGCCGGCGGACGACGATCTGGCTCATCTGGACGGCGGCGGCCTTGGGCGGCGGCACGCGCAGTACGGTCTCGGCGACGGACGCCGTCCAGGCGCCGGCCGCGTTGACCACCGCCCGCGCCGTGACCACCTTGCGGAAGCCGCGATCCTTTGTCACCAGCCGCCATTCCCTGCCGCGTTCGGCCCGGGTGCAGCGCGCGCCGGTGCGGATCACGGCGCCACGCGACGCGGCGTCGACGGCGGTCAGCACCACCAGGCGGGAATCATCCACGACACAGTCGGAATATTCGAAGGCGGTGCCGAACGGCCGCTTCAGCGCGTTGCCGACCGGATGGTGGGTGACATCCAGGGTGGCGGAAGGCGGCAACGGATTGCGCGAGGCCAGCCGGTCGTAGAGCAACAGCCATGCGCGCAACTGCCAGGGCGCGCGCTCCTCCGAATGGGAGGGGATGGCGAAACGCATCGGGCGCACCAGATGCGGCGCAATCCCAAGCCAGACGTCGCGCTCAGCAAGCGCAGCACGGACACGGAGAAAGTGCCGGCGCTCCAGCCTCGCCAGATCGCCATGGATCAGCCGTGGCGAGGTCGAGGAAGCGCCCGCGCCGAGATCGCCCTGCTCCAGCAGGATCACGCGCAGGCCGCGCCCGGCGGCGTCGCGCGCGATGCTGACGCCGTTCAACCCGCCGCCGATGATCGCAAGATCGTAGTCCGCCATACACGAGCGCTACTGAAGAGAATCGAAGTTCT
This sequence comes from Pseudomonadota bacterium, assembly GCA_023422775.1. Taxonomy (GTDB): domain Bacteria; phylum Pseudomonadota; class Alphaproteobacteria; order Rhizobiales; family Xanthobacteraceae; genus Bradyrhizobium. Next base: position 46,086 of record JAFAGM010000059.1, on the reverse strand, counting down.
CCACACTAGGACATGATCGCGACAACAAGATACCGGTTTCGGGACGAGATCGTGTCGATGAATGCGCCCGTCCGATACGGCGGGGATGAGATCAGGCGCGCGCCCGTTGGCGCGCGGCTTCCGGTTCGCTGGCAGCGCTGCGGCCGACGAGCGCAGCGTACTGGCCGATCGGCAAGGGCTTGCCGAGGAAATAGCCCTGCACCGCGTCGCAGCCCTCCTCCGACAGGAAGCTGAGTTGCTCCTGGGTCTCGACGCCTTCGGCGACGATCGACATTTCGAGGCCGTGGCCGAGGTCGATGACGGCGCGCACGATCGCCGCCGATTGCGGGTTGCGGCCGAGATTCATGACAAAGGCGCGGTCGATCTTGATCTTGTCGAACGGGAACGCCTGCAGATAGCTGAGCGAGGAATAGCCGGAACCGAAATCGTCCATCGAGATGCGCACGCCGAGCGCCTTCAGCCGCCGCAGCAGCGCCAGGCCGCGATCGAAATCCTCGATCAGCACGCCCTCGGTGATTTCGAGTTCGAGCCGGTCGGGCGCAAGTCCCGTTTCGAGCAGGATCGAATGCACCAGGCTGACGACGTCGCCGTGCATGAACTGCGCCGGCGACAGGTTGACGGCGATTTGCAGCGGCACCGGCCACGAGGCGGCCTCGCGGCAGGCTTCGCGCAGGATCCAGACGCCCATTTCGACGATCAGGCCGCTTTCCTCCGCCAGCGGAATGAAATCGCCCGGCGATACGAAGCCGCGCACCGGATGCATCCAGCGCGCCAGCGCCTCGAAGCCGATGATCCTGCTGGCGGCGACCGTCGAACCCGCCGCGGCCTGCGGCTGGTAGTACAACGACAATTCGCCGTTCCTGATCGCCATCGAGAGGTCCTGGTGCAGCACGCGGCGATCGCGGATCTGCTGGTCCATCTCGGGCGCGAAAATGCCGATCGAGCCGCGCGACCCCTGCTTGGCGCGGAACAGCGCCGCGCCGGAATTGGCGAGCAGCGAAGCCGCATCCGCGCCGTGATGCGGAAACACCGAGATGCCGGTGGTGATGCCGGTGCGCACCGACTTGCCATCGATCCGGAATTCTTCCGACATCGTTTGCGCGAGCTGTTCGGCCAGAGCCTTTCCGGCCTCCGGCTGCTTGCCGTCGATGATCAGGCCGAACTCGTCGCCGGAGAGCCGGGCCACCACGCCGCCGCGGGCCGATGCCTGGATGCGGCCGGCCACCTCGATCAGGAGCTTGTCGCCTGTCGCATGGCCGAAGACGTCGTTGATTTCCTTCAACCCGTCGAGGTCGACGCAGAGCACTGCGAATTCCTCGTCGGTGCCGGCGCAGGCCTCGATCATCTGGGCCAGCGCCTGCAGGAAGGAGGCGCGGTTCGGCAGATCGGTCAGGCCGTCGTGATAGGCCATGTGCGCCATTCGCGATTCGGTCTGGCGCCGATCGGTGACGTCCTCATGGGTCTTGATCAGGTATTGCGGCTCGCCGGCCTCGTCGAGCACGGTCATTCGGCGGGTCAGGAACAGCCGCAGCCCGTCCTTGGTGGAGATCGGGTGCTCTTCGGTGAGCAGGCCGCGCTTTTTGATCGCCGCCTCGTCGCGCGCGATGATCAGCTTGGCTTCGCGCGGATTGAAGATATCGGAGGCGGTCAGACCGGTGGCATCCTCGCGGCGGCGATTGAGGATGGTCTCGGCGCTGCGGTTGGCGAGCAGGTAGCGGCCGTCGCTGACGCGTTCGACGATCAGCGAGACCGGAATGTTGTCGACCACGAGTTCGAGGAACCTCTTGGTGCTTTCCAGTTCGCGCGACAGCGACCTCCGTTCGGTGACGTCGTCGAACAGGTTGATCAGGAACTCCGGCTCGTTATTCTCGTTGCGGACGACCACGCGGTTGGAGGAGATCACGCGTTTTTCGTCGCCCCGTTCGACGAGATATTCGCTGTGGCCATGGCCTTCCGGCGCGTTCAGCGCCGCCTCGTCCGCAACCTCGATATTCCCCGCGGTTTCCGGCCGGAAGATCTCGTCGGCGCGCTTGCCGACGATGCGGTCGCGGGAGAAGCGGGAGAAGCGCTCGAACGCGCGGTTGACGAAGATATAGCGGCCGTCCTCGATGTTCTTGGCGGCGACGCAGACCGGGACGTTGTCGAGCACCGATTCCAGGAACTGCGTGGTCGACGCCAGTTGGCGCGACAGCCTGCGCTGCTCGGTGCAATCTTCGTGGGTTCCGATCGTCCCGCCATTGGGCAGGCGGAACATCTTCGTAAGCACCGATCGCCCGTCCGGCAGTTCGATGACGACGCCTTCCGGACGGCGGGCCAGCGCGCCGAATTCCTTGGTGGAAAGCGTCATCAGGCCTCGCGCGCGGCGCAACTCGACCAGTTCGGTGCCGGTCACGGCGCGTGAAATATCGGCGCGGGTGAGCCCGTACATTTCGATGAAGCGATCGTTGCAGAAGACGATGCGGTTCTGCGCGTTGGTGATCATCACACCCTGGTTGAGATTGTTCAGGGCGGAGCTGATAAACGCATTGCGCCGCAATCTAGCCTGCCTGGCGCCGCGCAGCGCCGACAAGGCCCAGAGCCCCAGCGCCGTCAGGAAGGCGGCCACGGCGATGCCGCCAAGCAGCATCTCCCAGAGCCGGCTGGAGTCGAGCGCCTCGAGATAGCTCGCGGGCGCAAAGCCTTCGGACTGCGGTGCGCCCCACGCCGGTCCACACGGCACGGCGACGGCGGCCAGGCATGCGAACGCCAGCGCCGGAATAAAATTCCTCCCGCCTCCCTGCCTGTTCGCGTCAGCCATTACCCACCCGAGGATTTGCGGCCGGAGTGTCTGGCTTGACGGGTTTGGATCGGGTAAACGACTACCCCCGCAACCGCAAAATGCGACCTGAATTACGGCAATTGCCCTGACATGATTAATGCTTCACTAACGGGACCGCGTTCGAACCGTATTTCGAGGCAAACCAACGGGTTGTTGGGGCGCCTGGGCAAGCGAAACGATCATGAAAAGGCACGGCAACCGCCGATTTCCGTGCCGGATTCCCGGACCCGAAACCGTCATGGATAAGGTTGATTGCGTCGTCATCGGAGCGGGGGTCGTCGGCCTCGCGATTGCACGGCGGCTGGCCCAGGCCGGCCGCGAGGTGATCGTGCTGGAGGCCGCCGAGGGCATCGGCACCGTCACCTCCTCGCGCAACAGCGAGGTGATCCATGCCGGCATCTACTACCGCGCCAACAGCCTGATGGCGCAGATGTGCGTCAGCGGCAAGCATGCGTTGTACCGATACTGCCGCGACCACGGCATCCCGCATCGCAACTGCGGCAAGCTGATCGTCGCGACGACACCGCAGGAAACCGAAAAGCTGCAATCGATCCGCGCGCATGCCGAAGCCAACGGCGTCGATGATCTGCAGTTGCTGCCGGGCGAAGCCGCCCGCGCGCTGGAGCCGGCGCTGAATTGCGATGCGGCGCTGTTGTCGCCGTCCACCGGCATCATCGACAGCCACGCCTACATGCTGGCGCTGCGAGGCGATGCGGAAGACGCCGGCGCGGCCTTTGCGTTTCATACGCCGCTGCTCCACGCCAGGGTCAGCGCCGGCCACATCGAACTCGAAACCGGCGGCGACGCGCCGATGACGCTGGCGTGCGATCTGCTGGTAAATTCGGCGGGCCTCGGCGCGCCTGCGGTGGCGCGCAGCATCGACGGCATGCCGGTCGGGCAGATTCCGTCCGCCTATCTGGCCAAGGGCAATTATTTCAGCTGCAACGCGCGGTCGCCGTTTTCACGCCTGATCTATCCGGTGCCGGAACCCGGCGGGCTCGGAGTGCACCTGACGCTCGACATGGCGGGACAGGCGCGGTTCGGCCCCGACGTGGAATGGGTCGAGAGCATCGATTACGCGGTGGATCCGGCGCGCGCGGAACGGTTCTATCCCGCGATCCGGCGCTACTGGCCGACGCTGCCGGACGGCGCGCTGATGCCGAGCTATTCCGGAATCCGGCCGAAAATCGTGCCACCGGCGGTCGCCACCCAGGATTTCCTGATCCAGGGTCCGCGGGACCACGGTGTCGCCGGGCTAATCAATTTGTTCGGTATCGAGTCGCCGGGACTGACGTCATCGCTTGCAATCGCCGATCATGTCGGCAGGCTGGCCGAGCTGTGACCGGACGCCGCAACAGCCCGCAACCTGCGGATGAGCGCACTGCGCCCATCCCGGCTGCATGATGTTTTCGGTACTGTGCTGATACTGATTAGTGGAGAGTTTCGCTGGCGACCTGCTTCAACCGCTGGATCTCATCCTTGACCATCAACTTGCGGCGCTTCAGCTCGACAATGTGGAGGTCATCTGTGGAAAGGTGCACGAGCGCTTCGTGCAATTCATTCTCTAGGCTCTTGTGTTTACGTTCAAGTTCAACAAGATGCGCCTCTAGTGCCATACGAAACCTCCTCGGTGGTTGAAACCTCAGATTCGATCCGGACAAGAGAGTGTACACCAGCGGCCTCGTCTGTCGATGGCAATCCAGAATCGGGCTTCTCAAAATTTTCGGATTTATCTGTAACCAATCGTGACTATGGAACCGGGTCGGCTTGCGGACCGGCCTCACAGGGACGATATTCTCGTTAGTTTGCGAGAATCCGCTCTCAACCTCATCTTGCTCTTTAGTCAACGTACACCATGGCCAACGAAGATGAGCGCGAGCTCGAAAACGAGCTCGCTCGCCTGCAACAGGAGCATCGCGATCTCGACGCAGCGATCGACGCGCTGCATCAGTCGCCGGCGCCGGACCTGCTGCGGCTGCAGCGGCTGAAGAAGCGCAAGCTGCAACTGCGCGACCGCATCGCCTTCATCGAAGACCAGATCACGCCCGACATCATCGCCTGATTCTGAAGCAGCACTGCTTCATCGTTACGTGGCCGGGATTTTTTTCGCAGCAGCAACTCGATCCAGCATTATCGCCGCGTCACACGCACATCGGCGAGCCGGTTCAGCAAACAGAAATTCCCGAGAGCCAGCCGCCTTCGCGGCAAATCCTTTTTCCCCGACATCCACAAGGCCTCCGACAGCACTGCGCAATACACTCGACGCAAGCAGTTCATGCCGGTGCCTGGTCCGATAACCGGAAAACGCACGTTCCCTGCAAAACACGGCTTGACTTCAATAGAACAAAAAGAGAACATATCGATCTGCCGTCAGCAAGGGAGTTCCGCCATGTCCGCCCCGCCGTCCCTGTCCGACAACAGTCACTACGAGCAGGCCTGCGACCAGGCCATCGCGATGTGCGGCGGCAACCTGCGCTCGACCATCAAGGCGCTGATCATGGTCAACGAATATCTGGAGACCGAGCTGGAGGAATTGCAGACCGCGGTATCAGCCGGCTCCGTGCCGGGCAAACGCTCAAGCAGCAACGCGGCCTGAACTGGAGCGATCACACCGGAGCGATACCATGGCCGATGTCACCTACTACGTTGCAATGCCCTTCCTGCAGGACGATAGCGGTGCGCTGGTAGCGGGCGCAGCGGAGGAATGCCAGAGCCCGAACACCGCGGTGCGGCGCGCCGAAATGATGTCGCGAATGGCCGGCAGCATCGGCGCGATTGCCTTCAGCCGCAGCGGCGATCCCATGATCGGCGAGTTCGGCGACGCGCAGCTGCTGCGAAAGTTCGGCAACGTGCCGGACGATCTCGGCGCACTCTGATCTCAGCGCATTCTAGAGACCGCGCCGACACACGCGTGGTTTACGAAAGCTCGTGCCGCCTTAGCGCCTTGCGCACATACATGGCGCTATCGGCCGCTTCCAGCGCGCGGCCGGCTTCCGAGTGGATGTCGAGGATCGCGACACCGGCGGATGCGCCGGCGTTGATGGTGTGGCCGTCGAAGACAAAAGTCAGGCGATCGATCGCCTCCTCGAGCGAGGCCGCCTTGGCCCTCGCATCGGTCTCGCTGAGATTCCACAGCAGGAGCGCGAACTCGTCACCGCCGAGCCGGCCGATCACGTCGGATGAGCGCACCTGGCCCGACAAGGTCGCGACGATGGCCTTGAGCACGTGATCGCCCGCGGCGTGCCCGAAGGTATCGTTGATCGGCTTCAGGCGATCGACATCCAGAACGATCAGGGCGCCGCCGGCGCGATAGCGCTTGATGTAGGCGATCGCGCGCTGCAGCTCGCGCTCGAAGCCACGCCGGTTCGGAATATCGAGCAGGAAGTCGGTGTCGGCCGAGGCCTGCAGCTCCTCGATCCGGGCCTGGGTCCTGGCCAATTGCGCCTTGAGACGACGAATCGTTGCCTTGGCATCACTGGATGCGGCCTGCGACCGCGGTTCCGCCGCCGACGCCCGATGAGACGCAGCCTTTCGCCCGGGAGCCCCGCTTTTGGGGCGTTTTGCAGCCCTTGAGGCGGTCGCCCTGGTTTTTTTCTTCATGACCTTCCCTGTGCAGGCTTGCTTATGAAGGCTTGCCGGGATTCACCAAGACAGGATAGTCCATTCCTGATCCCTTGCCACGCCTTGGATGAGCCCCGGGTCGATCCTATAATCGGCCTATGTTTCTGGATTCCTGAACAGAATTGACAAGATGACCGCACCCGTCGCCATCATCATGGGCAGCCAGTCGGACTGGGAGACCATGCGCCACGCCGCCGAGACGCTGACCGCGCTCGGGATCGACAGCGAAAAACGCATCGTCTCCGCCCACCGGACCCCGGACCGGCTGTTCGCCTTCGCCAAGGGCGCCAAGGCCGCAGGCCATAAGGTCATCATCGCCGGCGCCGGCGGGGCGGCGCATCTGCCGGGCATGGCGGCGGCGCTGACGGAACTTCCGGTGCTTGGTGTTCCCGTCGAATCGAAGGCGCTGTCGGGCATCGATTCGCTTTACTCGATCGTGCAGATGCCGGCGGGCGTTCCGGTCGGCACGCTCGCGATCGGAAAGGCCGGCGCGATCAACGCCGCGCTGCTGGCGGCAAGCGTGCTGGCGTTGGTCGATGCGGCGCTGGCGACAAGGCTTGCCGCCTGGCGCAAGCAACAGACCGACGCAGTCAAGGAACGCCCGGAGGGATCGGCGTGACCGCTTCAGGCAAGGTGAAGCTGAAGCCGGGCGACACCATCGGAATTCTCGGCGGCGGACAGTTGGGGCGGATGCTGGCCATGGCGGCGGCGCGGCTTGGCCTCAGGTGCCAGGTGTTCTCGCCGGATCCGGACTCGCCCGCCTTCGACGTGGTGCTGAACGCGACCTGTGCCGAATATGCCGACGTCGAGGCGCTGGAGCTGTTCGCCAACGACGTCGATGTCATTACCTATGAATTCGAGAACGTTCCGGCCGCCACCGCCATGGTGCTGGCCGCGCGGCGTCCGGTGCTGCCGGCGCAGAAGATTCTCGAAACCACCCAGGACCGGCTGGTCGAGAAGGATTTCATCAAGCGGCTCGGCATCGGCACTGCCGACTACGCCGACGTGCCGTCGTTGGAAGCGTTGCGCGCCGCCATCGCGCGCATCGGCCTTCCCGCCGTGATCAAGACCCGCCGCTTCGGCTACGACGGCAAGGGCCAGGCGATCATCCGCGAAGGCGACGATCTCGACCAGGTCTGGGAAGACCTCGGCACCAAGTCCGCGATCCTGGAAGCGTTCATTCCGTTCGAGCGCGAGGTCTCCGTGATCGCCGCGCGTTCAGCGGACGGCGAGGTCGAATGCTACGACGTTACCGAGAACGAACATCGCGATCACATCCTGAAGATCTCGCGCGCGCCGGCCGCGATATCGGATGCGCTGGCTGCGGAAGCGCGCGCGGTCGCCGGAAGGATCGCAACCGCGCTGGACTATGTCGGCGTGCTGGCAGTCGAGATGTTCGTGGTGGCCGGAAATGGCGGACCGAAGGTGCTGGTCAACGAGGTCGCGCCACGGGTGCATAATTCCGGACACTGGACGCTGGACGGCGCCTCGATCTCACAGTTCGAGCAGCACATCAGGGCCATTGCCGGCTGGCCGCTCGGCAAGCCGATCCGTCATGGGCAGGTCACCATGACCAACCTGATCGGCGACGACATCCTGACCTACGAACAATGGCTGACCGTTCCGGGCGCGACCGTGCACCTCTATGGCAAGGGCCCGCCGCGGCCGGGCCGCAAGATGGGGCACGTCACCGAAGTGACCCCGGCAGGCAAGAAGTAACCGCCTGCCGCTGTCGTTGCTGCAAGGATCGAAGCGGGATCGCCACGCGTGCGATCCCGCCACCGGCGGTCAGCCCCGCCTTACGCCTTCCACAATGCCGGCCGGTTCCTCGCTGAGCCAGCGATAGAGCACGCCGCCGATCGCGCCGCCGATCAGGGGCGCCACCCAGAACAGCCAGAGCTGCGCCAGCGCCCAGCCGCCGACGAACAGCGCCGGCCCGGTGCTGCGCGCCGGATTGACCGAGGTGTTGGTGACGGGAATGCTGACGAGATGGATCATCACCAACGCGAGGCCGATCGCCAGCGGTGCAAAGCCGGCCGGCGCCTTGCCGTGGGTCGAGCCCATGATGGTGAACAGGAACATCATCGTCATCACCACTTCGGTGATGAAACAGGCCATCAGGCTGTACTTGCCGGGCGAATGCGCATCAAAACCGTTGGAGGCGAAGCCCTTGCTGACGTCGAAGCCGGCCGCGCCGCTTGCGATCACGTAGAGTACCGCCGCCGCCACGATCGCGCCGATCACCTGCGCAATAATGTAGGGCAGGATCTGACCGGCCGGAAACCGCCCGCCCGCGGCAAGCCCGACGGTGACCGCCGGATTGAGGTGGCAGCCGGAGATGTGGCCGATCGCATAGGCCATGGTCACGACGCTCAGGCCGAAGGCCAGCGAAACACCCACGAGCCCGATGCCCACCTGCGGAAACCCGGCCGCGATGACCGCGCTGCCGCATCCCGCAAAAGTGAGCCAGAACGTGCCGATCGCCTCGGCGGCATACTTCTTGGTATTCATTATCTCGCCTCCCTGTCGGTTTTAGGTCGCTGGAACGTACGGGAACGCTAGGAATATCCCGTGATAGCCTCGTCAGTTCGCGTATCCGGACCATGGGGTCCGAATCACGTCATTTTAGGCGAGTTTCTTTGGCTTTCCCGGAGCAAAAGCCACCATCTGCGGTGGACATCCGCGGGTTTGTCTGCTAAATGCCCGCGCTCAGGGTTAAGAGCCAGGCCATTTGCCGGCCCTTCGCTTTACCAGAATTCCTATCCGATCAATTGAAAGAGGATGCCGCGTGCAGGTTCTCGTCCGCGATAACAACGTCGATCAAGCCCTCAAGGCGCTGAAGAAGAAGATGCAGCGCGAGGGAATTTTCCGCGAGATGAAGCTCCGCGGCCATTACGAAAAGCCCTCCGAGAAGAAAGCCCGCGAGAAGGCCGAAGCTGTGCGCCGCGCGCGCAAGCTGGCCCGCAAGAAGCTGCAGCGCGAAGGCCTGCTGCCGATGAAGCCGAAGCCGGTGTTCGGCGCAGGTGCCGGCGGCGACCGTGGTGGCGCTGGCGGTCGTAGCGGCCCGGGCGCAGGTCCACGCGGACCGCGCTGAGCCTTCGAGAGATTGATTTGAAAGCGCGGGCCGTTGAGCCCGCGTTTTTGTTTGCGGCATCGGTGATTTGGCCAACGTGGCTGATCCCGCGTGTTTCGCAACACCCGTTCGATCACCCGCATCGGCCGCATCTCCTTGTTGCGGCTATTTTGACCGATGCATTTTTTTGCCGGGCAAGCTAGCTATGGCGGCATCGGACGCGCGGGTATTCGCCAGATGGCCACCACGGTTTGCACTGTCTCCTACCGCGCGTGGCGCATTGCCGTCTCCGTTACGTTGCTCGCGATCGCTTTTCCCCTTGCCGGCTGCTCGTTCGATCTGGGGTCATGGGGACCCGGCAATGACAAGCCCCCGCCGATCGAGCAGAAGCCGACCGGCGCCATCAGCGCACAAGGCGTCAGCGACGCGCAGCGCTACGCCACGACCGGCCAGGCCCTCGCCAGATCCGGAAGGACCGATGAGGCGCTGGTGGAGTTCGAACGCGCGCTCGCGCTCGATCCCTACAACGTGCAGGCCCTGTATGGCCGCGGCCTGATCTATCAAGGTGAAAAGAAGCACCGGCAGGCGATCGAGGATTTCAGCGCCGCCAACGGCCTCAAGCCGCAACAGATAGAGCCGCTGCTGGCGCGTGCCGACAGTTACCTTGCGCTCGACAAGACCAAGGAAGCCGCGGCCGACCTCGACGAGGCCGTCCAGGCTGATCCCAACAGCGCACCGGCATGGTCGGCCCGCGGCGTCACCTATGAGCGGCTCGGCGACAAGGCCAGTGCGTCCGCTTCCTACAGCCGCGCGCTCGCGCTTCGTCCCAGCGACGAAGCCGCGCGAAACGGCCTCGCGCGGACCGGCGGGTAGATTCCAGCAAGAATCTATTTCGGCAGCACGGCGTGGAAGAGCGACTTCGCCGTCGACAGCACATCTTCAGCAGCCGCCGTCGTGCGGTCACGCACTGAAGGCTCCGCCGCTTCGGCACGCAGATCGAGCGGGCGCGAGAGCGGGATCTCGGCGGGCGGCGTCGGACGACGCGGGTCTTCGGCATTGACCGCGTAAGGCGGTCGTTGCGGCGCAGCCTGACCATAGGGCTCGACGGCAGTCGGAGGAGCCGAGACCAGGACCGGCGGCGGCAGCGGCCGCAGCGCTGGCGCAGCCGCGACCTTCGGCGCTTCTGCCTTCGGTGCTTCTGTCTTGGGTGCTTCCGCCTTCGGTGATTCCTTGTGTGCGTCCGGGATACGCGCCACCTCAGGCGCACGTGCAGATCCCTCGCCATTGAGGCGCAGGCGCTCGATTGCAGCACGCGCCATGTCGTTGGCATCGCGGCGCTCCTCGTGCGCAGGCGCCACCGCTGTCTCGACAGGGGCTACCGGACCAGGCGCAGCCGCGACCGGCGCATGGGCTGGTGCCGCGGGCGCCTGGGCTGACGCCGCAGGCGTTTGGACCGATACCGCGGGCTGGATCGGCGACGGCAACACGACCCTGATCTTGTCCTTGGCCTGCTCGCGGGGCGCAGCCTGCTGGCGGCGGGGCTCGCCGGGCGCGCCGGCCGTCTCAGCAGGCGTTTCGACGGACTTCGCCTCATGCCTGGCATCGGCCTTGGTGTCAGCCTTCGCCGCTTCTGCCTTGGCCGTCTCGACCTTGGCAGTATCAGCCTTGGCAACGTCAGTCTTGGCCTCGGCCTTCGCGTCAGTCTTTTCCTGCGCCTTCTCGGCCACCGCCGGCCGTTCGGCGGCGTTCCTTTCCATGATGGCCTTCTCGGAGATGCCCCTCGCCTTGACCCCCGCGGCCGGCAGATTACTGGCGGTGGCCGCGCCCTCTGACGCATTGGCGTCGGTCGCGGCCTTGGCCTTACCCTTCGAGTCGGCAGTCGATACCGCTGCGGCAGGCGTTTCGGCACCGGGCCTGCTCACGATGTAGTGGTTGACGATGTAGGCCCCGATGACGGTCGCAGCCACCGAGGGAAAAATGTCGACCACGAATTTCTTCAGGTAATTCAGCATTCAGGCCTCTCCCCGAAGCCTATTTGATGCTGGAACTTTGAGGCACATTCAGGGATCAACTGCGACGGATCGGTGGCAATCGCCTGTTCCGCCGCAGGGTCCCAGGCTCGCGTCCCAGGCTCGCGTCCCGGGCTCGCCGCCGGGCCGGCCCGGACCGCCTGGAACGGAGACCGCCCGACCGGGGTCGGTTTGGGGTCGCCGGGGACCATCAGGGCTTCAGTTCGACCTCCAGAAACACGATCTCGCTGGCCGTCTCGTTGAGCACATCATGCTCCACGCCGGCTTTGCGGAAATAGGATTTGCCGACCGCGAGTTGCGTCTTGGAGCGCTCGCCGCCCGGCGCAACGATGGTCATCTCGCCCGATGTCACCGGCACGATCACATAGTCCATCCCGTGGGTGTGATGGCCGGTAGCGCTGCCCGGCGCCAGCCGCCATTCGGTAACGCGGACCTCGGGAGTATCGACCTGGACGTCGGATTTGGCGCTGAGCATGGTTGTTCTCCGATCGGAACGCAGACTGAAGGCTCCTGCATAGCGCGTTCCGCTTCACCTGAGAACCGGTGCGGCCGGTACCGAAGGCGATCAAGCCTTCAAAAGGTTGGGGGATGGATGGGTTGCCCGCTATTGCAGCCATCACTCCTTCGCAAGGTTGATAAATTTTCGCGCGATTTCGATCGCGCCGAAATTGTCCAGATCGTTATGCCCGCCGCGGGCAAGGCGGACAAACCGTTTCGGCTCGTTCGCCAGCGCATATAATCGTTCGCCAAAGGCAACCGGTATCGTGGGATCGAGCGCACCATGGATCATGAGCAGCGGAGCCCTGACCCGCGCGATGCGCTCGTCGGAACGGAACTGGTCCCGCATCAGCAGGCGGACGGGCGCGAACCAGAACGCCGACGCGGCAACATCGGCAAGAGACGTGTAGGGAGCTTCCAGAACAAGCTTCCCGACAGGCTGGTCGGCCGCCAGCGCCACCGCTACGCCGGTACCCAGCGAAAAGCCCCAGGCGACGATGCTGTCCGCACTGTATCGCGCCGTCGCGAAGGCATAGGCCGCGGCGGCATCCTGCAGCAATCCGCGCTCGCTCGGCTGCCCGCTCGAACCCGCATAGCCTCGGTAGGATAGCGCGACGATCCCGGTCCCGTCAGCGATGACGTCGCGGAAGCGGCCAAAGAAGCCGGCGAGGAAATCGCCATTGCCGTGGAAGTAAAGAATGACGGGGCGACCCGGCCTCGCCGGAACGTGCCAGACGACGACTTTCTCGCCGTCCGCCGTGGTCAGGACATGCTCCTGCGCTTCCGAAAAGCCGGCCGCCTGCGGGGGCGTGCGTTCGGCAGTGGGAATCGGAAACAGGATCGAACGTTGCGCGAAAAACAGCACAACGAGACCGCAGACATAACCGACCGAGACGACAATCAGGAGCCATTTCAGCGCAGTCATAACGTCCTGCTGATGGACTACATCCCCTTGACGATGTTCTCGGTGACCTTCTTGGCGTCGCCGAGCAGCATCATGGTGTTGTCGCGGTAGAACAGAGGATTGTCGATCCCGGCATAACCCGATGCCAGCGAGCGCTTGATGAACATCACGGTGCCGGCCTTCCACACCTGCAGCACCGGCATGCCGTAGATCGGCGAGGTCTTGTCTTCCTCGGCCGCCGGATTGGTGACGTCGTTGGCGCCGATCACGAAGGCGATGTCGGCCTGCGCGAATTCGGAGTTGATGTCCTCGAGTTCGAACACCTCGTCATAGGGCACATTGGCTTCCGCAAGCAGCACGTTCATGTGGCCGGGCATGCGGCCCGCTACCGGGTGAATGGCGTACTTCACCTCGACGCCTTCCTTCTTCAGGAGATCGGCCATTTCACGCAGCGCGTGCTGGGCCTGAGCCACCGCCATGCCGTAGCCCGGCACGATGATGACCTTGGAGGCGTTCTTCATGATGAAAGCGGCATCGTCGGCCGAACCCAGCTTGGCCGGCTTCTGCTCGCCTGTACCACCACCGGCCACCGCGGTCTCACCGCCGAAGCCGCCGAGGATGACCGAGATGAAGGAACGGTTCATCGCGTGGCACATGATGTAGGACAGGATCGCGCCGGAAGATCCCACCAGCGCGCCGGTGACGATCAGCGCCGAATTGCCGAGCGTGAAGCCGATGCCGGCGGCGGCCCAGCCGGAATAGGAGTTCAGCATCGAGATCACGACCGGCATGTCGGCGCCGCCGATCGGGATGATCATGAGTACGCCGAGCACCAGCGCGATGATGGTGATCAGCCAGAAGTCGAGCGCGCTGCCCGACATCACCAGGCCGACGATGAAGAACACCAGCGCGAGCGCGAGCACGATGTTGATGACGTGCCGGAACGGCAGGATGATCGGCGCGCCGCTCATCCGCGCCGACAGCTTGAGGAACGCGATCACCGAGCCGGTGAAGGTCAGCGCGCCGATGGCGACGCCGAGCGACATTTCGACGAGACTGGAGGCGTGGATCGCGCCGGGCTTGCCGATATCGAACGCCTCGGGCGCATAGAACGCGCCGGCGGCGACCAGCACCGCGGCCATGCCGACCAGCGAGTGGAAGGCAGCGACCAGTTCCGGCATCGAGGTCATCGGCACGCGGCGGGCAATCACCGCGCCGATACCGCCGCCGATGGCGATGCCGAGGATCACCAGCACCCAGGCGATGCCGTCCGCCGGCGGATGCATCGCGAGCGTGGTCGCAACCGCGATCGCCATGCCGATCATGCCGAACAGATTGCCCTGGCGAGACGTGGCGGGACTGGACAACCCGCGCAGCGACAGGATGAACAGCACGCCCGCAACGAGATACAGAATTGCAGCCAGATTGGCGTTCATCTCACGTCCCCACTGTCTTCGTCACCACGAGGTGCACGCCACGCCCGGTCATTTCACTTTGACCTTTTCACTTGGCCTTCTTCTTGTACATCGCCAGCATGCGCTGGGTGACAAGGAAGCCGCCGAAGATGTTGATGCAGGCGAAGATCAGCGCGATGAAGCCGAAGCCGCGCGCCCAGCCGCTGCCGCTCGAGATCATCGGGACGCCGACCGCAAGCAGCGCGCCGACGACGATCACCGAGGAGATCGCGTTGGTCACCGACATCAGCGGCGTATGCAGCGCCGGCGTCACCGACCACACCACGAAGTACCCGACGAAGACGGCGAGGACGAAAATGGAGAGCCGGAATACGAAGGGATCGACGGCTTGGACGACATGCTCCATGACTTCTCTCCCTAAGCTTTCGGCTGGAAATTCGGGTGGATGACGGCGCCGTCTTTGGTCAGCGCGGTCGCCTTCACCAGTTCGTCGTCCCAATTGACCGCGAGCGCCTTGTTGGCCTTGTCGACCATCGTCTCGATGAACGAAAACAGGTTGCGGGCATAAAGGCTCGAGGCAGACTGGGCAACGCGGCCGGCGACGTTGGTGTAGCCGACGACCTTGATGCCATCGATATCGACGACTTCACCCGCCTTCGCGCCCTCGACATTGCCGCCGCGCTCGACGGCGAGATCGACCAGCACCGAGCCCGGCTTCATCGACCTGACCATCTCGGCGCTGACAAGTTTCGGCGCCGGCCGGCCCGGGATCAGGGCCGTGGTGATGACGATGTCCTGCTTCTTGACGTGCTCGGCGGTGAGCGCAGCCTGCTTGGCCTGGTACTCTTTCGACATTTCCTTGGCGTAGCCGCCGGCGGTCTGGGCGTTCTTGAATTCCTCGTCCTCGACCGCGAGGAATTTTGCGCCGAGCGATTCGACCTGTTCTTTCGTGGCCGGGCGCACGTCGGTCGCGGTGACCACGGCGCCGAGCCGGCGCGCGGTCGCGATCGCCTGCAGGCCTGCGACGCCGACGCCCATCACGAACACCTTCGCCGCCGGAACGGTGCCGGCCGCAGTCATCATCATCGGGAAAGCGCGGCCAAAGGATTCGGCGGCCTCGATCACCGCGCGGTAGCCGGCGAGGTTGGCCTGGCTCGACAGCACGTCCATGACCTGCGCGCGGGTGATGCGCGGCATCAGTTCCATCGCAAATGCCGCGACGCCGGCATCTGCAATCGTCTTCAGCGCCGCCTCGTTGCCGTAGGGATCCATGATCGCAATGACGAGCGCGCCGCGCTTGTATTGCGCGAGTTCGCCGGCTTCGGGCCGCTTCACCTTGATGATGATGTCGGCATCCTTCAGCGCATCGGCGCTGATGGTGGCGCCGACCGCGGTGAATTCAGAATCCGGCAGGCCCGACTTGACGCCTGCGCCCGGTTCGATCGCGACATCGGCGCCGAGTGCCTTGAATTTCTTCACGGTATCGGGGGAAGCGGCAACCCGCGGCTCGGACGGATCGATTTCCTTGGCAACGGCAATCTTCATAGGGCCTCCCCCGCTGCGCGGCAGGCGCGCGCAAGCAAACTAGCGTCTTTTTCGCTTAGTTGGATACCGGTTTCGCGACCGGAGTGCGTGCAATTTTTGGCGCCGCCGGAGTCGGCGGTACAGGCCGAGGCGCATCAGGTCAGGAAGAAGCCCATCAAGGCAAGGACGATGACGACGGCGGCAGTGCCGTATTTGACCAGCATGATGAACCCTTCATAGGTCTGCTCATGGGCCACGTAGTCGTTGCCGTCAGCGGTCGTGTAGGCCACTTCGTTATGGTCTGCCATCGGTATCCCCAGTCAAATCCGGTATCTCGCGTGCAATTACCGCAAAGCGTTTGGCAGGGCAACGGCCAACGCAGCGCCCGCCCCCTGCTAATCGGCTCATTCGGACGGCCAATTGTCCCGGATCCACCGGGTCAGGCTTTCCTCGCTCACCTCGCCCGCGGCGAGCGAGAGCATGATCGCCGTGGCATGTGCCGGATCCGGTGCAAAGGGTATGTCGTTGACGCGCAAAAAGACCATCATGGCGTGGAACGCGATGCGCTTGTTGCCGTCCACAAAGGCATGGTTGCGCGCAAGACCGAAGGCATAGGCTGCGGCGAGCGCAGCCATGTCCTTCTGTCCGTAATTCCATTGGTTGACTGGCCGCGACATCGCCGACTCGAGAAGGCCGTGATCCCTGATGCCTTCCGGTCCGCCGAATATCGCCAGTTGCTCCGCGTGCATGTCGATGACTTCATCGACATCGAGCCAGATCGGCTCACTCATTTTGCAAGCGCGGCAAAGGTATCGCGATATTCGTGCATGACGTTGCGGGCGATTTCCATCGTCCGCGCATGCTTTGGGTTGAACGGCGAAAGCCGCAGGCTGCCATCCGGTTGCTCGACCGGATAAAACTTGTCGCCTTCCTTGAGATTGAGCCGGGCAAGAAGCTCCTTCGGCAGGATCACGCCGACCGAATTGCCAATTTTTCGAATCTGAAGGGCAGTGTCCTCAAACTTGTATTCGGTAGGGGCTTCACTCAGGCCGCGAGGCGTCTTGGTCATGGCACGCGCTCCGTTATACAGAATGTATAACACAACCGAACCGACTGTTCAACAAATGTTTTACGACCGGGAAACTCCTATCCGAGCACGAAGTCGAACCGCCCGGCCAGCCATCCCTCGTTCCTGGCCGTCCGCACCAGCAGTTCCTTGCGAAACAGGCCGTCGGACCGGTTTTGCGCCTCACCGGGGAAATAGAGCTGGGTGGTCAGTATCCGGCCACGGCTGGGCTGGACCTTCACGTGGATATGGCGGGTCCGGCCGGGATAGAGGCCGGGCACGACGCTGCGTAACCGATAACGTCCTTCCGCATCCGTGAACTGATGACCGCGCAGGCGGAAGCCGGAATTGTCATACCGGCCCTTGTCGTCAGCCTGCCAGAAATCCAGCAGGGCGCCGGCCACTGGTTTGCAGTCGCGGGTGAGGACGAAGCCGACCAGTTCGATCGGCCGGCCCGCCATGCCTGTTTCGAGCAATTCGATCCGCTCGGGCGATGACGGCTTGAAGTATGGCCCTTCGGTCTGCGCCGGCGTCGCCTCGTCGCCGTCGTGGCACGCGGGCGTCACACCGAGCGGAGCCTCGGCGATGCTGCGATCGGTCGCAAGCAGCGAGCCGGCCGCAAACACCCCCGCTCCAATGACGGCGCGCCGCGTCGGTGTGTCGATCATGGGCTCTGCTCCCGTCGCCACCGGCACCATGGCGCGAGACGACGGCCGAAATTGTGTCGGCGCAAATCACAATCCGTTGCCTGGCTTTCCCGCGCGGCCCTTATGCGGCCACGTCAGCCCATCGATTCCAGCTCGTCGATCATGCCGGCGATGACCGAAAGCCCGCCATCCCAGAATTTGGGATCCTTGGCATCGAGCCCGAACGGCCTGAGCAGTTCCGAATAATGCTTGGTGCCGCCGGCCGCGAGCATCGCAAGATAGCGCTCGGCAAAACCCTCGGATGCGTTCTCGTAGACCGCATAGAGCGAGTTAACGAGGCAATCGCCGAACGCATAGGCGTAAACGTAGAACGGCGAATGGATGAAATGCGGAATGTACATCCAGAAATTCTCGTATCCCGGGCGGATGTCGATGGCCGGCCCAAGGCTTTCGCTCTGCACGCCGAGCCAGATCTCGCCGATACGCTCCGCGGTCAGTTCGCCATTTTTGCGCTCGGTGTGCACGGCGCGCTCGAACGAGTAGAACGCGATCTGCCGCACCACGGTGTTGATCATGTCCTCGACCTTGCCGGCGAGCAGCGCCTGCCGCTGCCTGGCGTTTCTGGTCTGCGACAGCAACCGCTTGAACGTCAGCATCTCGCCGAACACGCTGGCGGTCTCGGCGAGCGTCAGCGGCGTCGGCGCCATTAGCGCTCCATTTTTGGCAGCCAGCACCTGATGCACGCCATGGCCGAGTTCATGCGCCAGCGTCATCACGTCGCGCGGCTTGCCCTGGTAGTTCATCAGCACATAGGGATGCGCCGACGGCGTGGTGGGGTGCGAGAACGCGCCGGGCGCCTTGCCCGGCCGCACCGGCGCATCGATCCAGCGATCGGTGAAGAAGCGTTCGGCGATCGCAGCCATCTCGGTGGAGAAGCCGCGATAGGCGGTCAGCACCATGTTCTGCGCGTCGGGCCAACCGATGGTGCCGGTCGCCGCAAACGGCAGCGGCGCGTTGCGGTCCCAATGCGCGAGCTTCTTCTTTTTGAACCAGCCGGCTTTCAGATTGTAGTAGCGGTGCGAGAGCCGCGGATAGGCCGCGCGGACCGAACCGACCAGGGCATCGACGACTTCGCGTTCGACGCGGTTGTTGAGGTGGCGCGAATCGGCCACGTCCTGAAAGCCACGCCAGCGATCGGAGATTTCCTTGTCCTTGGCCAGCGTGTTGGTGATCAGCGCAAAGGTCCGCTCGTTGTCCTTGAAGGTCTTCGCCAGCGCCTGCCCGGCGGCCTTGCGCTTTTCCGGCGCGCGGTCCTGCAACATATTGAGCGTCGGCTCGATCGCCAGTTCCTTGGCCCCGACCTTGAAGCGCAGGCCGGAGATGGTCTGGTCGAACAGTCGATTCCAGGCGGCATAGCCGCTCTGGGATTTTTCGTGAAACAGCTGCTCGACACGATCTTCGAGCTGATACGGCTTGTCCTTGCGCAGATCCTCGATCCACGGACGGTAATGCCCGAGTTCCGGTGTCTCCATCGCACGCTCGATCACGGCGTCGTCGACACGGTTGAGTTCAAGTCCGAAGAACAGCAGATGCACCGAGGCCGCTGTCAGCCGCTCCGAAACATCGCCATAGAACTTGGAGATGGCGGGATCGACGCTGTCGCCGGCATGGACGAGCCCGGCATAGGAGCCGAGCCGGCCGGCAAGATCGTCGATCGCCTCGTAACGCCTGACCGCTTCGGCGAGCCAGTGGCCGCCGTCTTCCCTGGCGACGCCCTCCGCCAGCTTGCCCTTGTAGTCGGCCTCGAACGCGACGCAGTGTGCATCCATCTGCTGCAGGTCGCGCGCGATTTCGGGCGCGTCGATGCCGCTGTAGAGATCGGCCAGATTCCATTCCGGCAGCTTGCCGGTCTTCGACCTGGCCGCGGCCGCCTTGCCGGCGGCGGCTCCCTTGCCGATCGCGGCTTTGCGGGACGTCTTGCTGACTCGGGATGTCGCGGATTTCGAAGGCATGGACACTTTCAAATTGGCGTGGCGATCAACTGGGAAAATCGGATCGGACGATCCGATCGGCTAGGCGATCAAACAAACGAGGCGATCAAATTGACCAATCAAATTGACTTGTCCATCAAACTGTCTCGCCGATCAGGCGAGGGCCGCGAGTTGCGGCGCCAGTTGGACCAGCAGTTCCTCGGTCTCGTTGAGCACCGGCTCAAGCCTCTCGTGAAAGAAGCTCCGCGCCGCACACCACAACATTATCATGCGAACCATGAGCCACGACGTGGATGGAACCGCGGCCCTGGCGTGCAGAACGACGAGATCGAGGTTCCAATGCTCGAACAGCATCCGGCCCGATCCGTCTTCGAGGATATATTGCCGCCCGACCCGCGACAGGCACAGCTCGCAAGCCTGATCCGGCAGCGAACCCAGCAGATAGAACTGGACGTCACCGTTCTCCGTCGTGCCGGTTTCCCATTGGCGGCCGGTCGCCGGTGCCAGCGCGGTGCTCAATGCCGCAACAATGGTGTTGAGTTCGCTTTCGCTCCACACCCCGGTGACCGGTTTGCGCTCGAACGCAACTACGCTCATTTGCTCTCAGCTCCGAACAGCAGCCGGTACAGTTCCGGCTCGTAGTACATTAACAGATGCCTTGCGAACGCCGCCTGTTCAAGACCCAGCTCGCTGGCCCATGCTCCCATGATTTCGGTTGGAACACGGCTGAACCCGTTCTCAACCTGTGAGATGAAAGTGTAGTACTTCAGGCCGAGGCGTGCAGCGAGATCTGCCTGCGACAATTCGGCATCCGCCCTTCGCAGCTTGAGCCAATCCCCAGCAAGTTTCCGCAATTGCCTGGCTTCCGGCACGGTATTGCCGGAGGCACATTCAGTGGAAACGTCTTGATGTTTCACTCGTTTCATGATTACTAAACTATCCAAAATGAAAGACAGAGTAGGTAATGTTCCCTACCACAATCTCAGCTCGCGAATAAGGGTCCGATGGCTTTCCTGGCCCGCAGTCAGATTGTCGGAACGAGCAACAACGGAGCTGCGCCTGCTCGCGGCAAGGAGCTGTTTGCCGGCATTCTGCTGGTAGCGCTGATCGCGACCGTGGGTATCCGCAATGTTGTGCCGACCGACCTTCTGGCACCCGCGATCGTCACCCTGCTGTTTGCGGTTGCCGCGGTGGCTGCCGGGCTTGCGCTGCTGTGCAGGCGCGACCGCTTCCGCATCATGTGGTTCGACCTCGCCGGAAGCCTGACGTTCATCGGGATCGTCCTCTCGGTCCTGATCGAGCCGGACCAGATGGTCAGGCTTTTCACCCTCTCGGATCAACCTGAGTAACGGGAACAGTATTTTCGCAGTCTGACTGCGTCATTCTTCTATCTGTGCGTCCAAGCCCGGGCCCCTCTGGCAGTTCAAGCGAACTGCGATGTCGGATTGGACCATCAACCGGAGTGGCCCACATGCTGGATCTAATCACCTCAGAACACCTGACAGCGCTTTTCCAGGTCATCATGATCGACCTGGTGCTCGCTGGCGACAATGCCATCGTCATCGGGCTCGCGGCCGCCGGGCTGCCCGAGGGCCAGCGCAAAAAGGCGATCCTGATCGGCATATTGGCCGCAACGCTGCTGCGCATCGGCTTCGCTTCCATCACGGTTCAACTGCTGCAGATCATCGGACTGCTTCTCGCAGGCGGCATTCTGCTGCTTTGGGTGTGCTGGAAGATGTGGCGCGAGTTGCGCAACTCGCATCATCAACCGACCGCCCAGAGTCTGTCGTCTGCAAGTACGGCCGAAGCGTCGGCCACAACGGGCTCTCAAAAGACGCTCGGTCAGGCCGTCTGGCAGATCACGCTCGCCGACGTCTCGATGTCGCTCGACAACGTGCTTGCCGTCGCTGGGGCGGCGCGCGAGCATCCGATGATCCTGATATTCGGCCTGGCGCTTTCCATCGCGTTGATGGGGCTCGCCGCCAACTTCATCGCCCGCATCCTGGAGAAGCATCGCTGGATCGCCTATGTCGGCCTCGCGATCATCCTCTATGTGGCGCTCGACATGATCTATCGCGGCGGGATGGAGGTGTGGCCGCACCTGAACGTCTAGCTGCGACCTCACTGCTGCCGAACGATTAAGTGTGCGTTAATCCGCATAGGCGAGAGTGCCCCGATTCGATACAGTTTGCGTAACGCGCGGGGTACACACCATGGCTGCGACCATCCTGATTGCCGATGACGACGCGGTGCAGCGCCGCCTGGTTGAAAACATGGTGCAGAAGTGCGGTTACGAGCCGCTCGTCGCCGAAAGCGGCGACGAGGCCGTGGCCCTGCTGACCGCTGCGGACGGGCAGACGATCGACGCGATCGTGCTCGACCTCGTGATGCCCGGCCTCGACGGGCTCGGCGTGCTCGCCAAAATTCGTGAAGCAGGCCTGAGCATCCCGGTTATCGTGCAGACCGCGCATGGCGGCATCGACAATGTGGTTTCGGCGATGCGCGCCGGCGCGCAGGATTTCGTCGTCAAGCCGGTCGGCTTCGAACGGCTGCAGGTATCGCTGCGCAATGCGCTCAACGCTTCCGCGCTCAAGGGCGAACTGCAGCGCATCCGCCACAGCCGCGAAGGCCGCCTCACCTTCACCGATATCATCACCCGCAGCGAGGCCATGGCGGCCGTGCTGCGCACCGCGCAGAAGGCGGCCGCCTCCAGCATTCCGGTGCTGGTCGAAGGCGAATCCGGCGTCGGCAAGGAACTGTTCGCCCGCGCCATCCATGGCACCAGCGAGCGCAAGTCCCGCCCCTTCGTTGCGGTCAATTGCGGCGCCATCCCCGACAATCTCGTGGAATCGATCCTGTTCGGTCACGAGAAGGGCGCCTTCACCGGCGCCACCGAACGCCATATGGGCAAGTTCGTCGAAGCCAACGGCGGCACGCTGTTTCTCGATGAGGTCGGCGAGTTGCCGCTGGCCGCGCAGGTGAAACTGCTGCGCGCGCTGCAGGAAGGCACGGTCGAGGCGGTCGGCGGCCGCAGGCCGGTGAAGGTCGACGTGCGCATCATTTCGGCGACCAACCGCAAACTGCTCGATCTCGTGAAGAGCGGCGCATTCCGCGAAGACCTGTTCTACCGGCTGCATGTTCTGCCGTTGACGATCCCGCCGCTGCGGACGCGGCGCGAAGACATCCCGCATCTGTTGCGACACTTCCTGGCGCGCTTTGCCGCCGAGGAAAACCGCACCATCACCGGCATCAGCGGCGAGGCCGTGGCGCATCTCGTGCAACTCGACTGGCCCGGCAACATCCGCCAGCTTGAGAACACGGTGTATCGCGCCGTGGTCATGAGCGAAGGCGATCAGCTTGGCCTGTCGGACTTCCCGCCGGCCATAGGCCAGGTGGTCACGGAAGCCGACGTCGCGCACAGCGAACCGCTGATCATCGCGCCCTCGACGGCGCCGGCGATGGTATCGGGTAGCGAAATACCCATTGCGCCGCTCGGTCATGCCGGCAGCCTTGCCATGCTGACGGCGACCGGCGAGGTGCGCCCGCTCGAGGACATGGAAAACGAGATCATCCGCTTCGCGATCTCGCATTATCGCGGCCAGATGTCGGAGGTCGCGCGCCGGCTCAAGATCGGCCGCTCGACTCTGTACCGCAAACTCGACGAAGCCGCGGCCGCGGACCCTGCAGAAGGCCGCGAACACGGCACTGACTGAACCAGCCGCCGATTGTGGCACTGAGGTGGCAAAGTTGCTGGCGGGCCAACGAGTTGCTCGTTCAGAACCTTTGAACCGTGGCTTGCAGGTGACAGACAAAAGGCGGGGAGCGTGGCAAAACCGCACGACCCGCTGCAATTGGGTTGTTTGAGGTCAGTTTGTCGTGAGTAGTCCCCCATGGCGCTGGCTGCATGAAGGGGGCACATGTATCGTCTGCGTTTGAATCATGTTGTGCAGGCGTACCGACTGAACCGCTCGAGGCCGGCGCTTTATGCGCAAGCTGTGACGAACAATACCTAACGACTGTTCCATGCCGGGGCAGTTTCGCCCAAGGGGGTGTGACGATGCGAGAATGTTCGACGAACCGTGCTGGCTTTGACCGCGTGCTGATGGCTGTCGCGGCAACGTTCCTCGCGGTTTCCGCCACCTCGGCCCAGGCAGGCCCGTCGGATGCGCCGCGCGCCAGCGCCGCTGAACTCGCGATCGACGCCGCCATTCCCCGCCCCGAGCCGGCGAACGTTCCGCCTCCCACCATCGGCGACTTCAAGATCGACTCCACCGCGACGGTGTCCGATCCGGCGAAGACGACTGCGAAGCCGAGCGAGCCTGCCCTGAGCGCGCCTGCCTCGACCGCAAGGACCACCGAACCCGAAACCAGGCCGGCCGCGATCGTCACCGCGCCTGCGAGCACCAACGACACCGCAACCGCGCCGCCACCGGCTGCAAGCCCGACACCAGCGACCGCCACGGCGCCGGCGGCCGAGCCCGCCAGCGAACCTGTGAAAGCTGCGAGCAGCGTCGCCCCGGCAGACCAGCCTGTTGCCGACAAAATTCGCGAGATGCTGGCCGCCAAATCGCTGCGCTATTTCGATCGCAAGAACGAGCGCGCGTCCGTCGAAAAATTCTATTCGGGGCGCGAGTATGCGCCGCAGTGGACCCAGGCCGGACAATTGACCGACGCCGGCAAGGGCGTGATCGCCCGCCTGAAGGACGCCGCCGCCGACGGCCTCGACCCGGCTGAATATCCGACGCCGAATTTCGCTTCCGCCACTTCGCCGGATGAGCTTGCCGAGGCCGAGCTGAAACTGACCTCCAGCATGCTCGACTATGCGCGCCAGGCTCAGAGCGGCCGGATGCACTGGTCGCAGGTTTCCGGCGATATCCTCTATCCCGAGCACCCGACCGATCCTTCTGAAGTGCTGGCCAACATCTCGACCGCGAAGGACGCTTCTGCGGCGCTCGACGGCTACAATCCGCCGCACAAGCTCTTCAAGGACCTCAAGGCGAAGCTCGCCGAGTTGCGCGGTCAGGGCGATGGACCGGTGAGCCTGATTCCGGAAGGTCCCGCGCTCGCCTACAAGGCGGCCACCAGGAAGCAGGCCGCGGTAGTGCCGGAAGATCCGCGTGTGCCCCAACTGCGCGCCAAGCTTGGCATTCACGATAACGCCGACGACACCAAATACGACGCCCAGGTCGCCGCTGCGGTACGCAAATTCCAGCATAGCGTCGATATCAAAGCGAACGGCGTACTCGACGATCGCACGGTCAAGGCCCTCAACAGCCCGAAGCGCGACCGGCAGATCGACTTGGTGCTGGTCAACATGGAACGCCTGCGCTGGCTGCCGCGGCAGCTCGGCGCAGCCTCGCTGGGCAACGCCTACGTCATCCTCAACGTCCCCGACTTCACGCTGAAGGTGATGCAGAACGGCCGTCAGGTCTGGACCACGCGCGTGGTGACCGGAAAGCCCGGAAAACATGCGACGCCGATGCTGACGGAGACGATGAAGTTCATCACCGTCAACCCGACCTGGAACGTGCCGCCGTCGATCATCTACAACGAGTACCTGCCTGCGCTGCAGCAGGACCCGACCGTGCTGCAACGGATGGGCCTGCGGCTGGAACGGAGACGCGACGGCAGCATCCATATTTCGCAGCCGCCGGGCGAGGCCAACGCGCTCGGCCGCATCCGCTTCAACTTCCCGAACAAGTTCCTGGTCTATCAGCACGACACCCCGGACAAGTACCTGTTCGCCAAGGAAGAGCGCGCGTTCAGCCATGGCTGCATGCGGGTGCAGAATCCCGATCAATACGCCGCGACGCTGCTCAACATCACGCTGCCGAACGAGCGCTATACGCCGGAACGGATTCGCAGCATGTACGGCCGCAGCGAGATTGATCTGAAATTCCCGACGCCGATCCCGGTCAACATCACCTACCAGACCGCGTTCGTCGATGACGCCGGAAAGCTGCAGACCCGAAAGGACATCTATGGCCGCGACGCCGTGATGCTCAACCTGCTGAAGAACAACCGCAACAAGGACCTCGAGGTCATGGTCTCCCATGCCCAGCCGAACTACACGCGCCCGAGGGGCACGTTGCCGCCCGGCGTCAACTTCGCCAGCGACAACACCTTCTCTTCCGGACCCAACTTCTTCGAGCGTCTGTTCGGCGGCCCGTCGCAAATGACCCCGCCCGCCCCGGTCGGACGGCGGCCGCAACAGCGGTTTACCCGCTAGTCGGAAACATCGTTTCCTCCAGAATTTCCGAGCAAAATCAACGATCTCTCCTCTTGGGGGAGATCGTTTTCGTTAACCATTATCCATCCGTGAATCGGCACTGGGCACTTTTTCGCCACAGTCGGCGCGTTAGTTAAGCATACTTGGGGGCGGGACGGTAAACCTCGGTTAACCTTCCCGCTTTAAGAAAGCGTTCACCCTCTCTTTGCCGGGGTCTGCAAGAGAACTCCGTGAACGCTCGTCGATCGGGTGGGCTATCTTCGTGCTGATTGGTCTCGCGCGCCAATTCAATCTGCTTGCTTTGCCAAAGACCGGATACAGGTTCGGTCTGGGGTCGCTATTGCTGCTCGCAGGCGCAGGCTCGGTGCATGACGCGACGGCGCTGAACGAGACCCGCACCCTCTCCTTCCACCACACGCATTCCGGCGAAGACCTCACCGTCACCTTCAAGCGCGACGGCCGCTACGACGAAGAGTCGCTCAAGAAGCTCAATCATTTCCTCCGTGACTGGCGCAGCCAGGACCAGACCACGATGGATCGTCACCTGTTCGACATCCTCTGGGAAGTCTACCGCGACGTCGACGGCAGGAAGCCGATCCAGATCATCTCCGCCTACCGTTCCCCAGCCACCAATTCCATGCTCCGCCGCCGCTCATCGGGCGTGGCGCGCTTCAGCCAGCACATGCTCGGCCATGCCATGGACTTCTACATTCCGGACGTGCCGCTGGAGAATATCCGCGCCGCCGGTCTGCGGCTGCAGCGCGGCGGGGTCGGCTTCTATCCGACCTCGGGATCGCCGTTCGTCCATCTCGACACCGGCAGCGTCCGTCACTGGCCGCGCATGACCCAGGAGCAACTGGCCAAGGTGTTCCCGAACGGACGCACGGTGCATTTGCCCTCCAATGGCGGTCCGATGAAGGGCTATGAACTGGCCCGCGCCGACATCGAACGCCGCGGCAATGGCGACAGCGCCTCCACCGGGGTCAGGATGCCGAACCTGTTCGCTTCGCTCTTCAAGAGCAGCAAGCCGGCCACGGAAGAGGATGACGAGGGCGCGAGCGCTCCCGCCAGGAACGAGAAGCCAACCCCGGCCAGCGTGGCCGCGGCAGCCACTGCCAGGTCTGCCGATGCCAGGTCAGCCGATCCGGTTCCGACCCCACGTGCGAAGCCGCCAATTGCAGCGACCCTCCAGCTGGCCTCGGCCGACGCCCAGATCGTGCCCGCGGCCAAGGCCAAGGCTGAAGCACAACAGTTCGCGCAGGCTTCCGCCGACGGCACCGAGCCGAAGCCGCAGACGCCGGCCGATATCATCAATTCACGTGGCTTCTGGGACGATCCACCGGCTAACGCCAGTCAGCCGACCCCGGCGCAGGTCGCAGCGCTCCGCGCACGCGAGGCGCTTGCGGCCGCCACCGATCCGCAGCCGACCGCCAGCGTATCCGAGGCGTTCAAGAAGGCGCTGGCCTATGCGCCGGCCGCGACCTCGCCGGTCGACCGCTCGAACGTCGTCACGGCCTCCATCGCCATGCCGCGCCCCACCCGTTCGGCGCGCAATGCCGATACCGCGGCGACCGAGGTCAACACCGTGATCGCCAAGGGCGCACAGGGCCAGGACAGCGCGGTCGCAACCTCGGCCCGTCTCGCCGCCGCCCAGGGTAACGCGATCTGGATGCGGGTCATGATGCTGGCGCCCAGCGCAAGCAGCGCGATGTCGACGACGGTCCTCGGCGATACCGAGATGACCCAGATGCGCAGCTACTTCGTCAAGCCGCAGACCGCCATCGCCATGACCTTCTCGGAAGATCCGATGATGGGCATGACCTGCGACCGCTTCACGGGATCGGCGACGGCAAGGCTTTCGACCCACGTGCTGCGCACCGCCGCACTGCGCTGACCGCGCGCCCTCCTGGCCGGGCTCACGCCGGCGATCTATCATCCCCGCCGATGGGTGTTCCTGCAGTTTGATGTAGACGCGGGTCAGGCCCCCGTACGACGCCTCACAGCATTCCCAGCGCCTGCATGTAGGTTTCCAGGATGGTTTCCTGTTCGGCGCGCTCGTTGGCGTCCTGTTTGCGCATGCGCACGATGGTGCGGAGCGCCTTGGTGTCGAAGCCGTTGCCCTTGGCTTCCGCATAGACGTCGCGGATGTCGTCGGAAATCGTCTTCTTCTCTTCTTCCAGACGCTCGATGCGTTCGATGATGGCCTTGAGCTGGTCTTTGGCGAATCTTGTCGCGGGCTCGTCCTGAACGGAGGCGGCTGCGGGGGTGGCCATCGGTTACTCCTGAATGGAACTGCGAGTGAGGCTTAAAGATCAAGCGCCGCACGCGTTACCGCACGGCGCTTTCCGAAGATGACCCTCGAAGATCGGGGGGCCTTGCGTCAAGGCAACATCACGCTCATCCACAGCGCGCCCACAGGAGATGAGGCGCTCCGTCATTCCGGGGCGATGCGCAGCATCGAACCCGGAATGACGGGCTTGAAATTGACAGAACATCAATGCCCGGGATGAACCTTCTTCATCGCCGCCAGTTGCTCGGGCGTAGCCGTGCCCTGGTGTTTCGCCTTCCACTCCTCGTAGGGCATGCCGTAGACCGCCTCGCGGCTCTCGTCCTTGCTGACGGCGACGCCCTTGGCGTCGGCCTCTTCCTTCATCCAGTTCGACAGGCAGTTGCGGCAGAAGCCGGCCAGATTCATCAGATCGATGTTCTGGACGTCGGTACGGGCCTGCAAATGGCTCACCAGGCGCCGGAAAACGGCGGCTTCCAGTTCCGTTCTGGTCTTGTCGTCGATCGTCATGGCCGAGGGTCCCGCGTTGGCGAGCACGATCCGGTGAAGCAGACACCGATTTTCCGAAAGATCGTGCTCAAAACATGAATCCGAGTTTACCGACAACAGATGGGAATTGTCACAGATTTTGCCATATCTGCGCGCAAAAGACGGCATCCCGGACGGTATTCTGGCTTCCCATGGCGCGGGAAAGGCGCTTGCTGCCGTTGACAGGTCCGGCCGGGCCACGCGAAATCGTCAATCATTTGATGTAGCTTGCCTGCATGACTGCAAAAGATTCTTTCCGCTTCCTGACCGCTCGCAGGACGGCCGGCCTGATGGCGATGTTCGCGCTGGCGGTGACCTGCGCATGGAGCAGTCCGGCGGCGGCTGACTTCCGGCTTTGCAACAACACTTCCAGCCGGGTCGGCATCGCGCTTGGCTACAAGGACGCCGAGGGCTGGACCACCGAGGGCTGGTGGAACGTATCCTCGCGCAGTTGCGAGACGCTGCTGCGCGGAACCCTGATCGCCCGCTTCTATTACATCTATGCGCTTGACTATGACCGCGGCGGCGAATGGTCCGGACAGGCCTTCATGTGTTCGCGCGACAAGGAATTCACCATCAAGGGCACCGAGAATTGCCTGGCACGCGGTTACGACCGCACCGGCTTTTTCGAGGTCGACACCGGCGAACAGCGAGCATGGACCGTGCAACTGACCGAAGCCAACGAGCAGCCCGCACAGCGCGTGCCGGGAATTCCGGGAACGGTGGGACCGGGCGGTCCGGGCGGCGTGCCCGGCCTGGGCGCACCGGGTCTGCCGCCGCCGCCAGCCCCGGCGCCCAAGCAATGAGGCGGCTTCGTCGTATCAAGATTCTCGCAACGCTCGGACCGGCATCGTCAGACAGCGCGATGATCCGGAAGCTGTTCGAGGCCGGTGCGGACGTGTTCCGTATCAACATGAGCCACACCCCGCACGACAAGATGCGCGAGCTGGTGCAGACCATCCGCAATGTCGAGTCGAGTTACGGCCGGCCGATCGGCATCCTGGTCGACCTGCAGGGACCGAAGCTGCGACTCGGCGCCTTCGCCGAGGGCTCGACCCAGCTCAAGAACGGCCAGAGTTTCGTGCTCGATTCCGACAAGGCGCCGGGCGACAACAGCCGCGTGCAGCTTCCGCATCCGGAAATCCTCGCCGCCCTTCGCCCCGGCCATGCGCTGCTGCTCGACGACGGCAAGGTGCGCCTGATCGCCGAGGAAACCTCGCCGGAACGCGCGGTGACGCGGGTGGTGATCGGCGGCAGGATGTCGGACCGCAAGGGCGTCAGCCTGCCCGATACCGATTTGCCGGTGTCGGCGATGACGCCCAAGGACCGCGCCGACCTCGAAGCGGCCCTCGTCACGGGGGTCGACTGGGTCGCGCTTTCCTTCGTGCTACGCGCCGAGGACGTCATCGAAGCCAAGCGGATGATCCGTGGCCGCGCTGCCGTGATGGCCAAGATCGAAAAGCCGCAGGCAATCGATCGCCTTGCCGAAATCATCGACGCTTCCGACGCCCTGATGGTTGCGCGCGGCGATCTCGGCGTCGAACTGCCGCTGGAGCGGGTGCCGAGCCTGCAGAAGCAGATGACGCGCATGGCGCGTCGCGCCGGCAAGCCCGTGGTGGTCGCAACGCAGATGCTGGAATCGATGATCCAGGCACCGGTGCCGACCCGTGCCGAAGTCTCCGACGTCGCCACCGCCGTCTATGAAGGCGCCGATGCCATCATGCTGTCGGTGGAGTCCGCCGCCGGCAAATTCCCGGTCGAGGCGGTATCCACCATGAATCGCATCGGCGAGGAAGTGGAGCGCGATCCGACCTACCGCTCGGTGCTGACGGCGCAGCGGCCCGAACCGGAGAACACGGTCGGCGACGCGATCGCGGACGCTGCGCGGCAGATCGCCGAGACGCTGGAATTGGCGGCCATCATCTGCTGGACATCGTCTGGCTCCACCGCCATCCGCGTCGCGCGCGAGCGGCCGAAGCTGCCGGTGGTCGCGATCACGCCGAACATGGCCACGGGACGCAAATTGTCTGTCGTGTGGGGCGTACATTGCGTGGTCGCGGAAGATGCCCACGACCAAGACGACATGGTCGATCGTGCCGGCTCGATCGCGTTCCGCGACGGCTTTGCCAAGGCGGGCCAGCGCGTGATCATCGTCGCCGGCGTGCCGCTCGGCATCCCCGGCACCACCAACATGGTGCGCATCGCTTCCGTCGGCTCCAGCAGCGACGCGGAGATGTGACGCGGTGCAGTCATTCCGGGGCGATGCAAAGCATCGAACCCGGAATCTCGAGATTCCGGGTTCGCGCTCAAGCGCGCCCCGGAATGACAACAGCAACTACTGTAGCGTCGCGTCGAGCGTGATCTTCGTATTCAGAAGCTTCGACACCGGGCAGCCGGCCTTGGCCTTGCCTGCCAATTCCTGGAATTTCGCATCATCAGCGCCGGGGATTTTCGCATTCAACGTCAGATGCACCGACGTGATGGCAAAGCCGTCACCCTGCTTTTCCAGCGTGACGTCGGCCCTGGTCTCCATGTGTTCGGCGGTGAGCTTGGCTTCGCCGAGAATCAGCGACAATGCCATGGTGAAACAGGCGGCGTGCGCCGCGCCGATCAGTTCCTCCGGATTGGAGCCGGGCTTGCCTTCGAAGCGGCTGGAGAAGCCATAGGGGTAATCGTTGAGCGCGCCGCTCCTGGTCGAGATCGCGCCCTTGCCGTCCTTGATGCCGCCCTGCCACTTGGCGGATCCTGATGTCGTCGTCATCGCATGCTCCTCCTCACGGGTTGGACCGTTGATAAAGCGGCAGCATGACATTTGGTTGCGGCGAAGACGTGTCGCGTTTCCTACGCCCCTACCAGCGCTTTCGCCGGTAACACGGCCGGCAGCACCGCCTGCACCACGAGGCCGCGGGCGCGAGCGTCCATGACGCCGACAGCGCGCAGCGCCAGCAGCGTGACGGTCTGCACGGCGTCACGCAGCCGGGCGGGGTCGTCCAAATTCTCCGGCGCCAATGGGCCGACCAGCGATTCGTGGAGCGCACCGAGCAGCGCGGTGGCGGCGAGCGCGGTATCCTGCGCCGGCAGATGCCCGGCGCGGACCGCGGCTTCGATCCTGGCTGCGATCTCGCCGGAGATTTCGCGACGGCTGGCGAGTCGCGAAGCCGAGACGTCGACATCGACCGGTTCGGCCAGGATGCCCCAGGCCAGCCTGCGCTGCGACAGCACGTGCACGGCAACGGTGGTGACTGCGGCGGCCAGCGCCGAGGACGGTCCGGGTGCGGCATCCGCAGCGCGGCGGATCGCGGCCAGTTCGTCGCGCGAGACATCGGCGATCAGTTCGGAAATCAGGTCGGCCTTGGAGGGAAAGTAGCGATAGACGGTGCCGGCCGCGACATTGGCGCGGACCGAAACCGGCGCAATCTGCACCGCGGCCATGCCGCCATCGGCCGCAGCATCGCGCGCCGCCGCCAGAATGGCGCTGCGCCGTGCCGCCAGCCGCTTTACTACCTGATGGGTTCGCCGATAAACCATGGCGCGTATTCCGTCCCCTGGCGCGCCCCTCAGGCCTCACAGGGCTGCAGAACGCACACGACTTCAACGTATTGAGCGAAAAGAACACTTCTCGCTTTGAAGAAGTGAACACCTATTCACGCCGAAAGACAAGATGGTTTTATGAAGGGAAGGCTTGATGAATAAAGCGGCCGCGTGAGCAGGCTGTTCCGAGGGCTTCCTAAGCGCCGGCCGCAACCAAGGCGGGCACCGGCTCGCGCCGCCACCATGAACCGGCCCGTGCGAGGATGAGGACCGAGACGATCAGCGTGGCGCCGAGCCCCGTCGGCGTAGCCGTGAATATGTAGAAACCGATGAGAACGAGCGCGGCGCCAAGCGCCGGGAGTTCGTAGCCGCGAAAGCCGGTCTTCAATCCGATTCGGACCAGGAAAGCGACGGCAATGACGAGCACCATCATGTCGTACATGAAGAGATACGGCGTCGTCAGCAATGTCCCCGCGGCGAGCGCTGCAGCCTTCAACGTGTAGGGCATGCGGCTTCGCCACATCAGCGCCAGCACCACCGCCACGGAGGCGGTGAGCACCCACTGGAACGCCCAGGCCAGTTGTTCGGTGCCGCCGAAATAACGCACCAGCGAGAAGATGCTCTGCAGCTTCCACCATGTCGCCTTGCCCTCGGTCAGGAAGGCTTGCGAGAATCTCGGCATCCAGTGAAAGAACGCCAGCCAGCTCTCGGTGCCGAAGGCGAGCCAGGAAACGAAGAACATCGCGATCGCCGTTACGGCAGCGCTGATGAACACGCGCCAATGTCCCGCTGCGATCAGCGCGATCGGAAACAGCAGCCCGTATTGCGGCTTGTACGTCAGCAGCCCAAGGCAGATGCCGGCGAGCACCGGGCGAACCGGTATCAGGTAAAGCACGCCGCCGATCAGCGCCGCGGTGAGAAAGCCGTTCTGTCCGACCAGCGCATTGATGAATGCCATCGGCGCTGCGAGCGCGAGCAGAAAGCCGAGATTGTGGCCGACGATCGCGCGCATGACGACAAGATAGGGCACGAGGCTGACGAATACCCAGCCGAGATAGCCGACCGAATAGGGCAACTGCGCCAGCACGGCTGCCACGAACAGGAACGGCGGGGGATAGTGCCAGGCAAAGTAGCCGACGAAATCCTGACCGAGCTTGGCGACCTCGACCTGCTTCTGGATGTCCCAGTCATAGGCCTGTGCCGGCAGACCATCCAACACCAGCCGCCCGGCAGCCCAGACGTTGATAAAATCGGTGGGGATGCCGCGGCCGTTTGAATCGTAGACCCACCAGTGCGAGGAATACGCGACCACGCCAAGCGTCAGGTTCACCACGCAAAGCGCAAAGCATACCCGGAGCAGCCACGCGGGAATCGCGGGCTGCGCCGGCGCAATTGCGAGGGTGGAGGGCGAAGCGGCCATGCGAGATTCCTTGCTCGGAGCGCCATCTGTCCGAAGGCGCACGCCCCAAAGCAATAGGCCGGCCAGCCTTGCAGAAATCTTAAGTTTTTGCGCGGGGCCGCACGGAATTTGCGTCGTCCACGCCTCGTGCACGAATACGCTCGGCGGCGGAGACGACGCTTCCGTGGCTGCATGAACACCCCTACTCCCAGTTCAGCGCGCCGCCGTTCTGATATTCGATCACCCGCGTTTCGAAAAAATTCTTCTCCTTCTTGAGGTCCATCGCCTCCGACATCCAGGGGAACGGGTTCTCAGTTTCGTCGAACACCCGCGCCAGCCCGAGTTGCGCGCAGCGGCGGTTGGCGATGAAGTGCATGTAGGTCTCGCATAGCGCCGCGTTCAACCCGAGAAAGCCGCGCGGCATGGTGTC
The DNA here is from genome assembly GCA_023422775.1 of Pseudomonadota bacterium. GTDB lineage: Bacteria > Pseudomonadota > Alphaproteobacteria > Rhizobiales > Xanthobacteraceae > Bradyrhizobium. Next base: position 12,095 of record JAFAGM010000059.1, on the reverse strand, counting down.
CCGGCCATAGGCCGCTTCGAGATCGGCCGCGGCGCGGACCATGTCGCGGACTTCCTCCTGGAATGCTTTGGTCCACAGATGCGAGTTCTCGATCTTGATCTGGTTGATGACGTCGATGCCGAAATTCAGGTGAATCGATTCGTCGCGCAGGATGTACTGATACTGCTCGGCAATGCCGACCATCTTGTTGCGGCGGCCGAGCGAGAGGATCTGCGCGAATCCCGTATAGAACCACATGCCCTCGAAGATGACATAGAACGCGACGAGATCGCGCAGGAACGCCTGGTCGGCCTCCGGCGTGCCGGTCCTGAAGTCGGGATCGTCGAGATGCTGGGTGTGCTTCAGCGCCCACGCCGCCTTGTCGGTGATGGACGGCACCTCGCGGTACATGTTGAACAGTTCCCCCTCGTCGAGCCCCAGGCTTTCGACGATGTACTGGAAGGTGTGGGTGTGAACCGCCTCCTCGAAGGACTGTCGCAGCAGATATTGCCGGCATTCCGGGTTGGTGAGATGGCGGTAGATCGCCAGCACGATGTTGTTGGCGACGAGGCTTTCGGAAGCCGCGAAGAAGCCGAGATTGCGCTTGACGGCGCGGCGCTCGTCCTCGGTGAGGCCGTCACGCGACTTCCACAAGGCGATGTCCGCCTGCATCGAGACTTCCGTCGGCATCCAGTGATTGTTGCAGCCGGCGAGGTACTTCTCCCACGCCCATTTGTATTTCAGCGGTAGCAATTGATTGACGTCAGCACGGCAATTGATCATCCGCTTGTCGTCGACCGACACCCGGCCGCCGTGGCGATCGATGGTGCCGAGGCCGGTTTGATCAGCCCGGGCAACTGGTCGCGTCGGGAGTGGCGGAACTGCCTGATGTCGGGAAGTCGTCGGTTCAGACCAGTCGAGCATTGTCGTTTCCTTTTCTTACTGCTGCTCACTGGCAGGCTTCGCATTCGGGATTATCGATCGAGCAGGCCACCGCGCCGGACAGATCCGGCGCGGTGGCATCCGGCCCGACGATGATGGGGGCTGGCGACATCATCGTCACTGACGCGACACTGTTGAGCTTGCCGTCGGTGCCCCGCAGCGTGGACTTCTCGACGTGCGTGGCGCTGCGCGAGCGCAGGTAATAGGTCGTCTTGAGGCCCCGCGCCCATGCCAGGCGATAGAGCGAATCGAGCTTCTTGCCGGAGGGGTTGGCGATATAGAGATTGAGCGACTGCGACTGGTCGATCCACTTTTGCCGCCGCGAGGCCGCCTCGATCAGCCAGGCGCTGTCGATCTCGAAGGCGGTCGCATAGATGGCCTTGAGATCGTCGGGAATGCGGTCGATCGAACCGAGGCTGCCGTCGAAATATTTGAGGTCGTTGACCATCACCTCGTCCCACAGCCCACGCGCCTTGAGGTCACGCACCAGGAACTCGTTCACGACGGTGAAGTCGCCGGACATGTTGGATTTGACGTAGAGGTTCTGGTAGGCGGGTTCGATCGACTGCGCGACGCCGCAGATGTTCGATATCGTCGCCGTCGGCGCGATCGCCATCACGTTCGAGTTGCGCATGCCACCCGACTTGACGCGCTCGCGAAGCCCGTCCCAATCGAGCGTCGTGCTGCGATCCATCGTGACGCCGCCGCGCGCATCCGCCAGAAGTTCGATCGAATCGATCGGCAGGATGCCACGGCTCCACAGCGAGCCGTCGAACGAGGGATAGCGCCCACGCTCGGCCGCAAGATCCACCGACGCCGAAATCGCGTAATACGAGATTGCCTCCATGCTGGTGTCGGCGAAAGCAACCGCCGCATCGGAAGCCATCGCGATCCGCATCGCCTGCAACGCATCCTGGAATCCCATCAGGCCAAGGCCGACCGGCCGGTGCCGCAGGTTCGAGCGGCGCGCTTCCGGGATCGTGTAGAAATTGATGTCGATGACGTTGTCGAGCATGCGCATCGCAATGGTCACGGTGCGTTTCAGCCGCGCATCGTTCAGCCGGCCGTCGTGAATATGATTGAGCAGGTTGATCGAGCCGAGATTGCAGACGGCGGTCTCGTCGTCGGACGTGTTGAGCGTGATCTCGGTGCACAGATTCGAGGAATGAATGACGCCGGCGTGGCGCTGCGGCGAGCGAAGATTGCAGGGATCCTTGAACGTGATCCAGGGATGCCTGGTCTCGAACAGCATGGTGAGCATCCTGCGCCAAAGATCCGTGGCGCGAACCTGCTTGAACACGCGGATCTCGCCGCGCGCCGCCTTGGCTTCGTAGGCCGCGTAACGCTCGGCGAACGGCTGGCCGTAGAGGTCGTGCAGATCGGGCGTTTCGTCCGGCGAGAACAAGGTCCATTCGCCGTCGGCCTCGACGCGCTGCATGAACAGATCAGGCACCCAGTTCGCGGTGTTCATGTCGTGGGTGCGGCGGCGGTCGTCGCCGGTATTCTTGCGCAGATCGAGGAATTCCTCGATGTCGATATGCCAGGTCTCCAGATAGGCGCATACCGCGCCCTTGCGCTTGCCGCCCTGGTTGACGGCAATCGCCGTGTCGTTGGCAACTTTCAGGAACGGCACCACGCCCTGGCTTTCGCCGTTGGTGCCCTTGATGTGGGCACCGAGCCCGCGCACGCGGGTCCAGTCGTTGCCAAGCCCGCCGGAATATTTCGCCAGCAGCGCGTTGTCCTTGACCGACTTGAAGATGCCATCGAGATCGTCGGCAATCGTGGTGAGGAAGCATGATGACAGTTGCGGCCGCAGCGTTCCCGAATTGAACAGCGTCGGCGTCGACGCCATGAAATCGAACGAGGACAGCAGATCGTAGAACTCGATCGTCCGGGCCTCGCGGTCGATCTCGCGCAAGGCAAGGCCCATCGCGACCCGCATGAAGAACGCCTGCGGTAGTTCGATGCGGTTGCCGCCCTGATGCAGGAAGTAGCGGTCGTACAGCGTTTGCAGGCCCAGGAATTGAAACGCCAGATCGCGCTCCGGCTTCAGCGCCGCAGCGAGTTTCTTCAGGTCGAAGCGCGCCAGATCGGGATCGAGCAGTTCGGCCTTGATGCCGGTCTTGACATAGGCCGGAAAATATTCGGCGTACCGCACGGCCATGTCGGCCTGCGAGGCCCTGGTCGGCGACGCCAACACGAACGACAGCACCTCGGTACGCAGCTTGTCGAGCAGGAGCCGCGCGCTGACATAGGCGTAATTCGGCTCCAGCTCCACCAGCGTGCGCGCGGCCATCACCGACGCCAGCGCCAGTTCGTCCTCGCTGATGCCGTCATATAGATTGCGCTGGGTTTCCGCGAGCACCGGCGCCGCCTCGACGCCCTCGAGGCCGGCGCAGGCTTCATTGACGATGGATACGAGCCGCGCGGTATCGAGCAGAACCTTCGTGCCGTTCGCCAGCGTCACATGCAGCATCGGTCCCGACGACGGTCTGGCCGATTTGGCGGCCTCCTGCTCGGCACGCTGCCGGGTCCGTTCCTCGCGATAGAGCACGTAGGCGCGCGCCACCTTGTGGTGCTCGCTGCGCATCAGCGCCAGTTCGACCTGGTCCTGCACGTCTTCGATGTGAAAGGTGCGGCCTTCGCTGATCCGGCGCGACAGCGCACCGACGACTTCAGCCGTCAATTGCTCCACGATCTCGTGGACCCGGCGCGAGGCCGCCGCGGTGTGGCCCTCGACCGCGAGGAACGCCTTGGTCATCGCGACCGAAATCTTGCTGGCGTCGAATTTCGACACCGTGCCGTTGCGGCGAATCACCTGCATCGGCAGCGCGCCCTCCGGCGAGGTCGGCGATTCCATACGCAACTGGATAAAGGGAGCAGCTTTGGCTTCGAGCGAGACGAGTTGAGAAGGTTGCGACATCGACAGACCCCGAAATGTTGTTGGAGCTGGATGTCAGGAGGGACGCTGCATCGAATGCGCGGGCGGCAAGCACCACGCATGGATCTGCAAGCGACCGCCGGACACCCCGCCCGTGGACGTTTTTTGGTGTCGCGGCAGGTCTCCTGGCTTGCAGGTCGTCGTCGCACCCGGCCTTCCCAATGCGTGACCGCATCAGTGACTTAAACAATCGGGAGCAACTCACTGCTTACAGTTGCGGGGGCAGCGCCGGAATCTCGCGACAACAGTCGCGATACACCGACTTCCCTCTTAGCCACCAAATATTGTGATTTGATGGACCGTGACGTCCATATGTGGTGCTATTCGCGGGAAGGTGTCAATGGGGTCTGTGAGACCTTTGCGCGCAATTTCAAAAGATTTTTGCAAAGCCGGCCGGCGCGGGCGCAGCAGGACCAGATTCGGGCGCCGCCTGAAAGTGGTTTTCCCCGCTATCCCGGGCGACCACAGCCGGTCACGTCGTGGCGTAGGGCGCAAAGCGGGATCGCGTCTCGTCGATTCGCAGCGCCCGGCCGATCGGGGGAAAGGCGCGCTGGGCGCAATCCGGACGCTCGCAGACCTTGCAACCCATCCCGATCGGCGTCGCATTCGAGGTCTTGAGGTTGATGCCTTGCGAATACACCACGCGCTCGGCATGCCGCACGTCGCAGCCAAGCGCGATCGCGAACGTCTTGGTCGGCGCGCCGTATTTGCCCCGCGCATGCGACACCGTCCGGGCGATCCAGAGATAGGTTCGCTCGTCCGGCATGCGCGCAAGCTGCGTCAGGATACGTCCGGGGCTCGCAAACGCTTCGTAGACGTTCCACAGCGGACAGGTGCCGCCGACCCGCGAGAAGTGAAAATCGGTCGCCGATTGCCGCTTCGAGATATTTCCGGCGCGGTCGACCCGGATGAAGAAGAACGGCACGCCGCGCGCGCCCTGGCGCTGCAGTGTGCTGAGCCGGTGACAGACCGTCTCGAAGCCGACACCGAACTCGTATCCCAGCAGTTCGATGTCGTAGCCGTGCGTTTCGGCTGCCGCCAGCAGACGTCCATATGGCATGATCAGCGCGCCGGCGAAATAATTCGCAAGCCCGATGCGCGCAAGCCCGCGCGCTTCGGGGCTGGTAAATCCGGCGCCATCGACCAAGCTACTCAATTCCCGATCGAACGCCAGCATCGCGATCTGCGTTCCCAACTGGAAGGCGCGCTGGCCCGGCCGCAGGCCGGGTACCAGATAGAGCGTATTGGTTCGCGAATCGAATTTCCGTTCATTGCCCGACGGCAGGTCATCGATCGTATCGAGAACCAGCTTGACGCCGTGACGGTCTGCCAGATAGGCCGCGAGCGCGGTGTCCATCCGTCCGATGGGAAAGTCCATCGCCTGCGCGAGGGCTTCGGCGGCTTCGTCGAGTTCGGCGATGTAGTTGTGACGGAGATAGAAGAAGTCGCGCACTTCCTCGAACGGCGTCGACGGCAGCGCCGGCACATCCGATTGCCGGTCCTCGCCCAACCTCGCCGCCAGCAATCCGGCCTGCTCGATCGACTGGCGATATCTTCGATGGATCGTCACCAGCGCCCGCCCTACCGCCGGCATGTTGATGGCCAGTTCGCGAAGCTCGACGGCGGCGATGGTTTCACCGAAGGCCGCGTCCGACAGCGCTTCGCGCAAATCCGAGATCAGCCGCGCCTCGTCATCGTCGGAGAAAACCTGCAGGTCGAGCCCGAACGCGGTGTTGAGCGCCAGCAGCACTTGCACTGTCAGTGGCCGCTGGTTGTTTTCGAGCTGGTTGAGATAGCTCAGCGAAATCCCGAGCCGTTGCGCCAGCGCAGCCTGGGTCAGGTGCTGTTCTTCGCGCAGGCGCTTCAGCCGCAGTCCCATGAACGCCTTTTTCATCTCGCCCTCGACTTTGCAGACTTTGCAAATGCGCGAAAAATCTTCGCAAGATTACGCTTTATCAGTCGTTTTAAAGCGATTTCAGTTGCGGATATTTGCGAACCCATGACGGAAATTCAAGCCGTCCGGAGTTCGCAATGCGTCCAGACGCCACAAAGATCAGTCTTACCGACGTGGTGTTTCCCGACCGCGCCAATCATTACGGCACGCTGTTCGGCGGCCATGCGCTGCACCTGATGGGCAAGGCGGCGTTCATCGCGGCCACGCGCCACGCACGCCAGCATATGGTGATGGCATCCACGGGCAGCATTGCGTTCAACGAGCCGGTCCGCGTCGGCGACCTGATCGAATGCGTCGCCAGCATCGCACGCGTCGGCCGCTCATCAATGACGGTGGCCGTCGACCTCGTGCATGAAGACGCCCTCAGTGGACAACGCCGCGCAGCCGTGCGCGGCACGTTTGAAATGGTCGCCGTCGACGCCAACGGCCGCCCGACCCCGATCTGCGTTTCCCGACACAGCAACGACGTTCAAGAGGAAGCCGTTACGTGAAGCATCACAAGGTCCGCACCTACAAATCCGCCCAACGGCTCGATCGCGCCGATCAGCTCGCCTGGAAGATCGCGGCCGTGGCCGCAGATCGGGTACGCATCGAGGACGAGGTGGCCGAGATGATCGGCAACCGCATCATCGACAACGCCGCCGTCGCTGCCGCTTCGGTCGCACGGCATCCGGTCGTCTCGGCGCGAGCACAGGCGGCAGCGCATCCGCAGGCTCAAGGTGCAACGATCTTCGGCTTGCCCGGCAGCCAGCGTTTTCAGCCGGAATGGGCGGCATGGGCCAACGGCGTCGCGGTCCGCGAACTCGATTTCCACGATACGTTCCTGGCCGCGGACTATTCCCATCCCGGCGACAACATCCCGCCGGTGCTGGCGGTAGCGCAGCATTGCGGATCCTCAGGCGAGGATCTGCTGCGCGGGCTGGCGGCGGCCTATGAGATCCAGGTCGATCTGGTGAAGGGCATCTGCCTGCATGAGCACAAGATCGATCACATCGCCCATCTCGGTCCCTCGGCTGCGGCCGGCATCGGCGCGCTGCTTGGGCTATCCACCGAGACAATCTATCAGGCGGTGCAGCAGGCGCTTCATGTCACTACCACCACGCGGCAATCGCGCAAGGGCGAGATTTCGAGCTGGAAGGCTTATGCGCCGGCATTCGCGAGCAAGATGGCGATCGAGGCGGTGGACCGCGTCATGCGCGGCGAAGGCGCGCCGTCACCGGCCTATGAGGGCGAGGACGGCTTCATCGCCTGGCTGCTCGGCGGCCCCAAGGCGGAATATGTCGTACCGCTGCCCGAGAAGGGCGAACCCAAGCGCGCGATCCTCGATACATATACCAAGGAACATTCGGCCGAATATCAGAGCCAGGCGCTGATCGACCTCGCCCGCCGGCTGGGGCCGAAGATCGGCAACCTTGCGAGCGTCGAAAGCATCGTCATCCACACCAGCCATCACACCCATTTCGTGATCGGCACCGGCGCCAACGATCCGCAGAAGATGGACCCGAAAGCGAGCCGCGAGACGCTGGATCACTCCATCATGTACATCTTCGCCGTCGCGCTCGAGGACAGCGGCTGGCACCACGAGAAATCCTACGCGCCCGAACGCGCGGGCCGCCCCGGGACGATCGCGCTCTGGCGCAAGATTTCGACGGTCGAAGACCCCGAATGGACGCGGCGCTATCACAGCCACGATCCGCGCGAGAAGGCCTTTGGCGGCCGCGTCGTCGTCACGCTCAAGGGCGGATCGACCATCAGCGACGAGATCGCGGTCGCCGACGCGCACCCGCTCGGCGCCCGCCCCTTCAGACGGCCGGACTACGTCGGGAAATTCCGGACGCTGGCTGAAGGCGTGATTGCGCCTGCCGAGCAGGACCGCTTCATCGCCGCCGTCGAGCGGCTGCCGTCACTTCGGGCCGGCCAGCTTTCCGAGCTGACATTTTCCGTCGATCCGTCGCGGCTCGGCGCCGCTGCCCCGCACGGCATTTTCGATTGGCCGGCTGAAACGCCAAACTCGCAGCAACGCGCGGTACGTGCTTAGGGAGGAACAGATGACTGACGTGAAACCAGCACCCAAGAAATCCGTGGCGCTTTCGGGCGTCGTCGCCGGCAACACCGCGCTCTGCAGCGTCGGCCGCAGCGGCAACGACCTGCACTACCGGGGCTATGACATCCTCGATGTCGCAGGCGTCTGCGAGTTCGAGGAGATCGCGCATCTGCTCGTGCACGGCAGCCTGCCGACCCGGACTGAGCTCGCCAACTACAAGGCCAGGCTGAAATCGCTGCGCGGCCTGCCGCGCGCGGTGCTGAACACGCTCGAACAATTGCCGGCGGCGGCGCATCCGATGGACGTGATGCGATCCGGCGTCTCGGCGCTCGGCTGCGTGCTGCCGGAGAGCCACGACCACAATACGCCCGGCGCCCGCGACATCGCCGACCGCCTGATGGCTTCGCTCGGCTCGATGCTGCTTTACTGGCATCATTACGCGCATAACGGCCGCCGCATCGAGGTGGAGACCGACGACGGCTCGATCGGCGGACACTTCCTGCACCTGCTGCATGGCAAACCGCCGTCGGCGTCCCATGAACGCGCGATGCATACTTCGCTCAACCTCTATGCCGAGCACGAATTCAACGCCTCGACATTCACCGCCCGCTCGATCGCCGGCACCGGCGCCGACATGTATTCCGCGGTCACGGGCGCGATCGGCGCGCTGCGCGGGCCCAAGCATGGCGGCGCCAACGAAGTCGCGTTCGAAGTGCAGAAGCGCTATTCCAATCCTGACGAAGCGGAGGCTGACATCCGCCGCAGGATCGCGGCAAAGGAGGTCGTGATCGGCTTCGGTCATCCTGTCTATACGATCGCCGATCCACGTAACAAGGTGATCAAGCAGGTCGCGCATCAGCTCAGCGCCGAGAGCGGCAGCATGCGCATGTACGAGATCGCCGGCCGGATCGAAGCTGTCATGGCCGAAGCCAAGCGCATGTTCGCCAATCTGGACTGGTTCAGCGCCGTCTCCTACCACGCGATGGGCGTGCCGACGGCGATGTTCACGCCGCTGTTCGTCATCTCACGCACCTCCGGCTGGGCCGCCCACGTCATCGAGCAGCGGATCGACAGCAAGATCATCCGCCCGGCCGCGAATTATGTCGGCCCGGAGAACCGCGCCTTCATCCCGCTCGAAGCGCGCGAGCAGGCTCCCTCCCCGATGTGCGCGGCATAGGGAGAGCGTCATGCCGTACCTCGTCGCATCGGATCTTCCGCGGGAGAGCGCCGGCCGCCGCTTTCGCGCGCTGCTGCAGCGGCCCGGCATCCTGCGCCTGCCGGGTGCCCATAACGGGATGTCGGCGCTGCAGGCCAGGGCAGCGGGCTTCGAGGGCCTGTACCTGTCCGGCGCCGCCATGACCGCATCGATGGGGCTGCCGGACCTCGGTGTCATCACCGTCGACGAGGTCGCATTCTTCACCCGCCAGATCGTCCGCGCTGCAAGCCTGCCGCTGCTGGTCGACGGCGACACCGGCTATGGCGAAGCGCTCAACGTCATGCATATGGTTCGCGTCTTCGAGGAAGCCGGCGCCGGCGCCGTTCATCTCGAGGATCAGCTCCTGCCCAAGAAATGCGGCCATCTCAACGACAAGAAGCTGGCAGATGCGCGCGACATGGCGGCCAAGGTCGCCGCCGCCGCGAAAGCGCGTCGCGATATCGTTGTCATTGCACGCACGGATGCGGCCGCCAGCGAGGGCCTCGACGGCGCGGTCGCCCGTGCGAAACTGTACATGGAAGCCGGTGCCGATGCGATCTTCCCCGAAGCGCTCAATACGGCTGACATGTTCCGCGCCTTCGCCGAGCGAATGCCCGGCGTGCCGTTGCTCGCCAACATGACCGAGTTCGGCAAGACCCCGTTCTTCACCGCGTCCGAGTTCGAGCAGATGGGTTACGCGATGGTGATCTGGCCGGTTTCCTCGCTGCGGGTCGCCAACAAGGCGCAGCAGCAGCTCTATGCGGCAATCGCGCGCGACGGCGGCACCCACAACATGATCGAACGGATGCAGACCCGCGCCGAGCTCTACGACACGATCAAGCTGCACGACTACGAGGCGCTTGATCATTCCATCATTCAGACCGTCCTTCCGCAGGAGATGCCGCAACGAAAATGATCCGTTGACTGCAGCGCACACTTGTCGATAAACCGGAGCCGTCGTGGTTCTTCGGAAAGCATTTTTCCGAAGCTAAGAGGGAAGCCGGTGCGGCCGTATGGGCCAAAGCCGGAGCTGCCCCCGCAACTGTAAGCGGCGAGCCGCTGTCCAACAAAGTCACTGAGGCCCGCAAGGTCTCGGGAAGGCCGGACAGTAGCGCTGACCCGCGAGCCAGGAGACCTGCCTCGACAACATACACGTCCTCGGGCGGGGTGTCCCGGTGGTGCGGTTGCGATTCCGCGCGCGCTTCCCGCCGTTCGGGATCCAGACGTGTCACTTCAGCCTTTGCCCCCAACTTTTGGGGTTAAGCCAATGTCTGCTTCCACCATCTCCACTTCAGCACTTCCCGTGGCCTCGCTCGGCACGCCGCGCATCGGCCCGCGCCGCGAGCTGAAATTCGCACTGGAAAGCTTCTGGTCCGGCGCGACCAGTGAAACCGCGCTGATCGAAGCCGGCGCAGGCCTCCGCGCGGCCAACTGGGCCCGCCAGAAAAAGCTCGGTGTCAGCGTGATCCCTTCGAACGACTTCTCGTTCTACGACCAGGTGCTCGACACGTCGGTGATGGTGGGCGCCATTCCAAAGGTCTATCGCTGGGACGGCGGCCCGGTATCGCTTGCGACCTATTTCGCGATGGCCCGCGGCGCGCAGGGCGAAACGCACGAGGCGAACTGCGGCCATGCCCACAACGGCCACGATGCCGCGCACGGCGTACCGGCGCAGGAAATGACGAAGTGGTTCGACACCAATTACCACTACATGGTGCCTGAACTGGAAAAAGACCAGAAGTTCGTCCTCGCATCGCGCAAGCCGATCGAGGAATACGAGGAAGCGCTGGCGCTGGGTTACCAGACCCGGCCTGTGCTGGTCGGGCCGGTCACGTTCCTCAAGCTCGCCAAGAGCAAGGACGCCGGATTCAATCCGCTGTCGCTGCTCGACCGGCTGCTGCCTGTCTACATCGAGGTCCTTCGCGAACTGGTCTATCGCGGCGCGGAATGGGTGCAGGTCGACGAGCCCTGCCTGGTGCTCGACCTTGATATCGTCGGGAAGCAGGCATTGCACTATGCCTACTCGGAGATCGCCAAGGCGGTGCCGCAGCTCAAGATCATGCTGGCGACCTATTTTGGCGGGCTGGGCAGCAATCGCGACACCGTGCTATCGCTTCCCGTCTCAGGGCTGCATCTCGATCTCGTGCGTGCGCCGGACCAGATCGACACCCTGGAAGACATTCCGAAGGACCGCGTGCTGTCGCTCGGCGTCATCGACGGCCGCAACATCTGGCGCACCGATCTGAGCCGCACGCTCGATCGGATCGAGCCCGTCGTGACAAAGCTCGGCAAGGATCGCGTGCAGATCGCGCCGTCATGCTCGCTGCTGCATGTCCCGATCGATCTGGGGCTGGAGGACGGCCTCGATACCGAGATCAAGAGCTGGCTGGCGTTCTCGGTGCAGAAAATCGAGGAACTGACGGCCCTCGCAACGGCGCTGGCCGGTGGCCGTAAAGCTGCGGCGGCCAGCCTGAAGGCCTCGGACGAGGCAGCCACCTCCCGCAAGGCTTCGCCCCGGATTCACAACGCGAAGGTAGCAGCGCGCACGGGCGGCATCGACGATGCAATGCGTCGCCGCGCCAGCGTATTCGCGGATCGCGTCGGCGTTCAGCACGCGCGTTTCGACCTGCCCGCCTTCCCGACCACGACGATCGGCTCGTTCCCGCAAACCGCGGACGTCCGCAAAGCGCGCGCTGCGCACGCCAGGGGCGCCCTCACCGACGACGCCTACAAATCCTACCTGCAGGAACAGACGGCCCGCACGGTGCGCTGGCAGGAAGAGATCGGCCTCGACGTGCTCGTGCATGGCGAGTTCGAACGCAACGACATGGTGCAGTATTTCGGCGAGCAGCTTGCCGGCTTCGCATTCACTGCCAACGGCTGGGTGCAATCCTACGGGTCGCGCTACGTCCGCCCGCCGGTGCTGTTCGGCGACGTGTCGCGGCCGAGCCCGATGACGGTCGAGTGGTGGCGATACGCGCAGTCGCTGACGAAGAGGCCGATGAAGGCGATGCTCACCGGCCCCGTCACCATCCTGAAC
>JAFAGM010000050.1 GCA_023422775.1 Pseudomonadota bacterium | reverse complement strand
TGGCGAACTTCTCGCGCGCGCAGGAGTTCGAGGCCGACGGCATCGGCGTCGGAATCTCGGCGCGCGCGCATTTCGATCCCTATGGCGCGGCGCGCTTCCTCGCGGCGATGGAGCGCAACGCGGCGCTCAGGGCCGGCAAGACCTCGCTTGATCCGCGCGCGCAGGACTTCCTGTCCTCCCACCCGGCAACGCCCGAGCGGGTGCAGAATGCGCAAGCCAGCGCGCGCCGGTACACTTCCCCGCAAGCTGCCGAGCGCGATCGCGAAACCTATCTGGCCGCCATCGACAACATCGTCTATGGCGAGGACCCCAGCGAAGGCTTCGTGCGCGGGCGGCGCTTCCTGCATCCCAAGCTCGGCTTCACCTTTGCCGCGCCTGAGACGTTCACGCTCGACAATACCGCGCAGGCCGTGATCGGCGTGCGCGAGGGCGGCACCCAGGCGATGCGCTTCGACGTGGTGCGCGTGCCGGCCGAACAGTCGCTGTCGGATTATCTCAACTCCGGCTGGATGGAAGGCGTCGACAAGGCTTCGACCGAAGACCTCACCATCAACGGCTTCCCGGTGGCGGCGGCATCTGCGAACGGCGATCAGTGGCAGTTCAAGGTTTACGCGCTGCGCTTCGGCACCGACGTCTACCGCTTCATCTTCGCGTCAAAGCAACGCACCACGGAAAGCGAGCGCAACGCGCGCGAGACCGTCAACTCGTTCCGCCGCCTGACGCTGGAAGAAATCCAGGCCGCGCGGCCGCTGCGCATCAAGGTCATCACCGTGCAGCCCGGCGATACCGTGGAATCCCTCTCCCACCGCATGGCCGGCATCGACCGCCCCGCCGAGCGCTTTCGCATCCTCAACGGCCTCGACCAGCACGCCCAGGTCAAGCCAAGGGACCGCGTGAAGATCGTGGTGGATTGAGGCGGGCATCCCGCTCCCGTCGTCCAGCGAACGCGGGGACCCGTACTCCGCGGCAGTCATTGTAAGGCAATCGGGCGAATGCCTGCGCTCGACAACATCGCCCTGTGGTCATGGGCCCCTGCTTTCGCAGGCGACGGCGATAGCTCGCGCCGCCCAAAACAAAAAGCCCGGTCTCGCGACCGGGCTTTCGTTTTTCAATCCGTCGAACCCTTTCAGGCGGCTTCGTCCGCCACCGTGGATTCGTCGCCATCGGCCTCGACATCGGCCTCGTCGGCTTCACCGTCGGCCTCGGCGGTTTCCGCCTTGGCGCCGCGGCGCGGGCTCTTGGCGAGCTGGCTTTCGATTTCCTTGACCGCTTCGGTCTCCGTCGAATGCTGGACGACGGCGATTTCGCGCGACAGGCGATCGAGCGCGGCTTCATAGAGCTGGCGTTCAGAGTAGGACTGCTCGGGCTGCGATTCCGAACGGTAGAGATCGCGGACCACTTCGGCGATCGCGACGATGTCGCCCGAATTGATCTTTGCCTCGTATTCCTGCGCCCGGCGCGACCACATCGTGCGTTTTACGCGCGCACGGCCCTTGAGGGTTTCCAAGGCCTTCTTGACCAGCGCCGGCTCGGACAGCTTGCGCATGCCGACATTGGCGACCTTGGCGGTCGGCACGCGGAGCGTCATCTTGTCCTTCATGAAATTGATCACGAACAGTTCGAGCTTGGCGCCCGCAATCTCCTGCTCCTCGATGGCCAGGATCTGGCCGACGCCGTGAGCGGGATAGACCACGAATTCATTGGCCTTGAAGCCCTGGCGCTGGGTCACGACCTTCTTCGGCTCCTCGACACGCGGAGCGGCGGCCACCGGCTTGGCGGCAGGCTTCGGCGCAACAGCGGCAGCCTTCACAGGAGCCTTGGGAGCAACCTTCGGCGGAGCGGCCTTCACAGGAGGCTTGGCGGCCGCCTTCGAAGCAGTGGCTTTCAAGCCCGTCGCTTTCGCGGCAGTTTTGGCAGTCTTTTCTGGCATTGCGCTTCTTTTGTTCTTTGAGGACTTTGTGGCCGCAACCTTCCTGGCGACCTTTACGGTCGCCTTGGCACGGCCCTTGGTTGCGCTGCGGCTGGCCGAAGCGGCTTTTTTGGTGGTCTTGGAAGCACTCTTTTTACGCGTTTTCTGTGACACAGCCTGCGCGCGGATACTGCCACGCCCCTGTTCGATGTTTTACGGGAACCCACCGGGGCCAAAGGTACGCATGGCCAGGATCGGCTTATTATGTGCCCAATATAGCACATTTTCCGCAAAAATCAATGATTTACGCCCGGTTCCGTACCTTTACGGGATCTTTTCGGCCACAAGTCGGCCAACAGGGTAAATCAGCAGGCTCAATTCTGGCCCGATTAAGCCCGAAACGGGCTCAATTTATCCACAGGATGGGCGGCGGATCAGTCGCCACTGCCGGGTTCCTTGGAAAAATATTTCTCGAATTTGCCTTCCACACCATCGAATTCTTTCGCGTCGGCCGGCGCTTCCTTCTTCTGGGTGATGTTGGGCCAGCTCCTGGCGTATTCGGTGTTGACCTCGAGCCACTTCTCCAGCCCCGGTTCGGTATCGGGCTTGATGGCGTCGGCGGGACATTCAGGTTCGCAAACGCCGCAATCGATGCATTCGTCCGGATGGATCACCAGCATGTTCTCGCCCTCGTAGAAGCAGTCGACAGGGCAGACCTCAACGCAGTCGGTATATTTGCATTTGATGCAGGCTTCAGTGACGACGTAAGTCATCCAACGCTCCGAAACGATCGATTGTCCGGGGTTTGCGTAGCGCATGCGGTACGCTGCCGCAAGGGAAGCAGGCCGCTCCGAGACGCCGTTTTCAGACGGCCCCGCCGGCTCCATGCAGATAGTCACTCCTTGCCATTCTGCAAATCTTCGTAGAGCACGCGCGCCGCCGTAGCGTCGCCGCGCCGCTCGGAAAATCCAGCAACCTTGAGAATGCGCACGTTGCGATCGAGCGCGATGGTGAGCACGTCGCCGATCTTCACCGCGTGTCCCGGCGACTTTTCGCGCACACCGTTGATGCGGACGTGACCGGCTTCGACGAGCGCTGCAGCCGAGGTGCGGGCCTTCACCACCCGCGCGTGCCACAGCCATTTATCGAGACGCTGCCGCTCCAAACAATCTCTCTCGAAACGCCTTGATGCGCTATTCCTTGCGGCCGGCGAGTTGTTCCTTCAGCGCCGCCAGTTTGGCGAACGGCGAATTCGGATCGGCCGGACGATCGCGATCGCGCGGACTTGCGCTGGTCGCCCACTGGCGATGCGACGGGCCGGAGTCGCGCTTGTCACGGCCGCCCTTGTCGCGTCCACCCTTGTCGCGGCCGCCGAAATCGCGGCCCTTGTCGCGCGGACCGCGGTCGCGATCGCCCTTGTTGCGGTCACCCTTGTTGCGATCGAATTTGTCGCGGCGATTGTCGTTGTCGCGATCGCGGCCCTTGCCCTCGAAACGCTCGCGCGGTGGACGGTCCTGACGGGTCTCCTGGCGCGCCTCGGCAGGTGCCGCACCTTCTGCTGCCGGAGTTGCGTCGGCATTGGCTGCGCCGTCGCGGGGTTTGCGGAACTCGTTGTTGTTACGGCGGCCGCGACGGTGGCGCTGTTCGCGCGGCGCCCCATCGCCGCCACCCTCGCCTGCTGCGGCTGCCGGCGCTCCCTCGCGGGCGCCGTGATGACGCTGGCGGTTGCGGTCGTGGTGCGGGCGGCGCTCATCGGAACGGCCTCCGGGCCGCCAGACTTCGACGAGCACGGGCTCGGCAGGCGTCTCGGACGCGGCTTCCGCTGCAGCCCTTTCGGCCGGTGCAGTTTCGCCTGCAGCAGCAGGCTCTGCCGCAGCCTCTGGCGTGCTCGCGGGTTCAGCCGCGGCCTGTTCCGCGGGCGATTCTTCAGCGACCGGCGCTTCTGCAGGGGCGGGCTCCGCTGCGGCCTCGACGGGTGTTTCAACCGGTGCGGCTTCGACCGGCACCGCTTCAGCCGCCGGCGCTTCCTGCATCGGCGTAACGCTGGGCAGCAACGCTGCCGACGGCGACGGATCACCGGACATCGAATGGCTGGAGACCGGCAGCTCGGCGGCAACGTGTTCGACCGGCGTCGATGCTTCCGCCGGTGGCGTGTCAGCGGAGACCGTCTCGGTCACTTCCACCGGCGCGGGCTTCGGCGGCAGCGGCGGGCGGCGATCCATGCGATAGCCGAGCGCGCGCAGGATCGAGGCGAAGTCCTCGCCTGCGGATCCCGTCAGCGAGGTCATCGCCTGCGTCACCACGAAACCGCGGCCGTCAAACGCGCCGTTGGGCTTTTCGCCGGGCGAATTTTCGCGCCACGCCAAAGCGGGCCGGATCAGATCGGCGAGACGCTCCAGGATATCGACCCGCACCGCGCGCTCGCCACACTGGCGATAACCGAGCACGCGATAGGCGTCGCGCGGCAACGCCTTGTCGATCGCGAATGAAGTGCGTCCGCTGGAGGCCAGATGCTGCGCGCCCGACAGCGCCGACATGTCGACGTTGTCCTGCTTCTCGGCCCACAGCAGCGAGGCCAGCGCCCGCGCCGCAGGCTTCAGGAGCGCGGGGAAATAGATGTGATAGGCGCCGAAGCGCACACCATACTTGCGCAAGGTCGCGCGCGAGGTCTGGTCGAGATCCTTCATCTCGCTGGCGATCTTCGCACGCTCGAGCACGCCGAGGGCCTCGACCAACTGGAACGCGATGCCGCGCCCGATGCCGGTGATGTCCTCGGCCTTGGAAAGTCCGAACAGCGGTCCCAGCAGTTTTTCGATATGCGTCTTCAGCCACAGATCGAGCCGCGCCTGCACGGCCTCGCGCGCCGCGCCGGAGAGCCGATCGTCGGCGATGATGCGGATGCGCGGATGCAGCACGTCGTCGGCCGCCGCAAGCTTGGCGACGGCGTCGCCGGTCCAGCGGATGGTGCCGTCGGAGGTCAGCACGAACTGGTCGTCGGGGGCACTGCCGAGCTTTGCGGCGCGCGCGTCGATCTCGCCGGCCAGCACCTGCTGCGCCGCCGCCTGCAACGCTTTCGCATCCGATCCCGCTTCCGCCGCATCTGGCGCGAAGGTGAATCCGTCGAGGCGGCCGATCGCATGGCCTTCAACGATCACTTCGCCGGTCTTGCCGATTTCCGTATTCAAAACACTGTTCTCCCGCAGGCGGCGCATCAATACACTGGTACGGCGGTCAACGAAACGCTCCGTTAGCCGTTCATGCAGCGCATCGGATAATTTATTTTCGATCTCCCGCGTAGCCTCCTGCCAGTGATCCGGGTCGGAAAGCCAGTCCGGCCGGTTGGCGACGAAGGTCCAGGTGCGGATCTGCGCGATCCGGCCCGACAGGGTGTCGATATCGCCGGTAATGCGGTCGGCCTGGTCGACCTGGGCCGCAAACCAGGCATCCGGAATCCGGCCCTTTTTCATCAGGAATGCGTAAATCGTGGTCACGAGTTCGGCATGGGCGGCAGGCGCCAGCCGGCGGTAATCCGGGATCTGGCAGGCGTCCCACAGCCGCTCGACGGCGGCCGCGCCATGGGCCATGTCCCGCACCTCGCCGTCGCGTGCCGCATGATCGAGCACGCGCAGATCCTCGGCAATCGGCGCGCGGGTCAAGGCCTCGTGACCGGGCGAGAGCGCCAGCGAGACCTGCAAGCTCCCGAGCGAGGAGAAATCGAGTTTCGAGTTGCGCCACTGCAGCATTTTGACGCTGTCGAAGGTGTGGTTCTGCAGCGCATTCACCAGTTCCGGCTCGAACGGCGCGCAGCGGCCGGTGGTGCCGAAAGTGCCGTTGCGCGTGGCGCGCCCGGCGCGGCCCGCGATCTGCGCGAACTCCGACGGGGTGAGGCGACGGAACTGGTAGCCGTCATATTTGCGGTCGGAGGCAAAGGCGACGTGATCGACGTCGAGGTTCAGCCCCATGCCGACGGCGTCGGTGGCGACGAGATAATCGACGTCGCCGTTCTGGAACATCTCGACCTGCGCATTGCGTGTGCGCGGCGACAGCGAGCCCAATACGACGGCAGCGCCGCCATGCTGCCTGCGGATCAGTTCGGCGATGGCGTAGACTTCATCGGCCGAGAACGCGACGATGGCGGTGCGTCGCGGCTGCCGCGTGATCTTGCGGTCGCCGGCAAATTCGAGCTGCGACAATCGCGGCCGTGTGACGATCGACGCGCCCGGCAGCAGCCGCTCGATGATCGGACGCATTGTCGCAGCGCCGAGCAGCAGCGTCTCGTCGCGGCCGCGCCGATGCAGGATTCGATCGGTGAAGACATGCCCGCGCTCGAGGTCGGCCGCGATCTGGATTTCATCGACGGCGAGAAACGAGACGTCGATATCCCGCGGCATCGCCTCGACGGTGGAGATCCAGTAGCGCGGGTTCTTCGGCTTGATCTTCTCTTCGCCGGTGATCAGCGCGACGCTCGAGACGCCCGCGCGCGCCGCGATCTTGTTGTAGACCTCGCGCGCGAGCAGCCGCAGCGGCAGGCCGATAATCCCTGACGAATGCGCCAGCATCCGCTCGATCGCCAGATGCGTCTTGCCGGTGTTGGTCGGCCCGAGCACGGCAGTGACGCCGGCGCCGGGAGCCCGGTCGTGCGCGAACGTGGAAGGTGAGAAAGCCATACTTTGCAGGTGTTTCTTCTAAGTGCCGTCGCTCAAATCGAAAGTGCCCGACCTCATCCTGAGGAGCCGCGAAGCGGCGTCTCGAAGGATGAATGGCACCAGTGGGGCCACATGGTTCGCCCGGCGATGCAAAAGCATCGTCCGGAGATGGCGCTAACGCGCCTCCTCACCATGAGGGTCCTGTCATCGCGAGGAGCGAAACCTTTCTGCTGTCTCGGCACGATACGCGCCGATTCTGTTTCATTATGCGACGGCGATGCGGTCGCGGCTTAAGGTCTGGAACGAGTCTGGAACGAAACGCGCCCGAATCGCTGACTCCTACCTAAACCTCCTTCGTTCACCGCAACATCTCGCGTGGATGCGATCGAGGCGGCACTAGATCAAGTTTGTGTGGGCTCCACAAGGCTGCGTTTTGGGCGGAAATTCTTAAGCGACCGAGTCGAATCAGAAGTGTGCAAGAGTCAAGCGATGAGTCCGGCACGAAAGGTCCCGTCATTCCGGGGCGCGAAGCGAACCCGGAATCTCGAGATTCCCCGGTGCGCAATTGCGCACCTGAGGTTCGCTGCTTCGCATCGCCCCGGAATGACGTAACCAGCTACTGCGTCTTCGCCACCCGTGGCGGCATCGCGGTCGTCACGAACGACGTCGCTTCCAGCATCGCAGGTCCGAACGGCGTCGGGATGGTCATGCGGAAGGGAACCAGGACGCGGGTGCCGGCGATCGGCACCAGCGTGATCTCCATCCGCCGCTCGGTGGCGAGGTATTTGATGACCGGGCGGTCGGGGATATAGCCCGCGACCGGCGTGAAATAGACCGCGCAGACCAGCGCCGGGCCGTGATAGCCGCGTTCCGCCTTCACCGTTTCCATGCGCTTGAAATCGAGTTTCAGGTCGTAGCGCATCCGGCCGTCGAAAATGCCGGCGCCGGTGCGGCAGGCGTCGGGCGTCAGCACCTCGCCGTTGCCGGGCACGCGCACCATCGAGCCGGTCATGGGATCGAGCACGTTTTTCCGGTGCGCGTCGGTGACGACGACGCGGCCGGGATCGACCGGCGGCGTGGGATCGATCGAAAAATCCTTCACCCCGCCATTGGCCAGCACGATGCGGATGGTTTCGGATTTCTTCTGCGTGGTGGTCGTGGCGGTATAGGCGTTCGCCGCCAGTGCGCCATTGACGATCCGACCCTGGCTGGCGCCGGAACCCGTGCCGCCGGAAAACGCCTTCAGCAGCCCGGCGGTGCCGCCCTGGGCTGCTGCCGAAAACGTGTCGTCGCCGATTTCGATGGTCCAGGTCCCCTTGCCGACCGGGATGCCCGCCAGCGTCGCCTCGTACTGTGCATCCAGCCGCCCCTGCGCCAGAGCCGCCACGGAACCAAGCCAAAACCACACCCCGGCGCAGAGGCCGAGCGCCAGGGTGAACTGGGCCAAATTGGCGCGTGTCTTGGTCACAACGGGCGTCTTGGTCACGAAATGAAAGTCCCGGAATCGGCGCGAACAAATGGTCATTTAGGCAGAAATATCCTGCAAACAACGGGGGTTATCGCAGATCAAACACACCTTCGGACCGCATGGCGGTCCCGCATTCGGCCCGCAAAGTCCTGATCTTTATATATGCAACGTCATGGTGTCGGCGGGGATTGCGCCGTTTATATGGTTCACCCAAGTCACTGGAACTCTTTGTGAAACTTCCGCCGTTCAAATCCGCGGAAGGGGCCTCGATGTGGCAAGTCAGGCCCAAAAACCTTGACCGGCCGGCCGTCTCCCCCTATACGTCCGCGGTTCCTGGAAATGGACGCGATTTTGGACCCCCGCGCGAGGCACGCTGTGCCCTTGCTTTTGTCGGGATGAAAGAGGATTTGCAAGATGTCCCGGCGCTGCGAACTGACGGCCAAGGGCCCCCAGGTGGGCCACAAGGTGAGCCACTCGAACATCAAGACCAAGCGGCGCTTCCTGCCGAACCTCACCAACGTCACCTTCATCTCGGACGCGCTCGGCCGCAACGTGCGCCTGCGCGTCTCGACCAACGCACTCAAGAGCGTCGATCACAATGGCGGCCTCGACGCGTACCTCCTCAAGGCCAAGGCCGACGTGCTCTCGCCCCGCGCACTGGATCTCAAGCGCGCGATCGAGAAGAAGGTCGGCAAGCCGGTGTTCGTGAAGAAGGCGAGCTGAGCTTAAGCTGAAATAGGCGGATCGAAGTTTGAAGCGGCCGGGTCGAAAGACCCGGCCGTTTTTATATTGGGACCGGCGCGGGAAGATGTCCTACCCTTCTGAATAGGCATGATATAGACAAAGTAACTTATGATTGTTTAGACTTTTTCATTTGGAAGAGGCGCAGTGGCACTCCCCAGGCCCGTTCAACGCCAGCGCGAAGTTGTGTGCCTTCCCGCCAGAGGCCATCAAGTCGTTCTCGGTACTGCCGGGAGCGGCAAGACCACAATGGCTATACTTCGGGCCGCGTTCCTGTCCGATCCAGACCTGCCGCAAAATGGCGCAACGCTACTGCTCACGTACAACAAAGCTCTCTGCGCATATATTCGCGCGATAGCAGCGCCAGAACTCAAGAATGTTACGGTTGAGCACTATCATAAATTCGCTCGAGGCTATTTGGCATCCCGGGGCAAGATGCGCAGCAACTCCATTATCCAAGGTGCTATTCGAGAACGGATTATCGCCACTGCCATCGCTGAAGTAGGCGGAGCCCACAGGGGCGCTACTTTTTTTCGTCGCCCTCTTAATTTCTTTTTGTCCGAGATTGGCTGGCTAGAGAAGCATGGGATCGTGTCGCTCGACGACTACGAAGCACAGAATCGTACTGGTCGTGCAGAAGCCCGTCTTGAGCGACGTCTCCGGAGGACTATGTGGCAAGTCTACGAGGCGTATTTGGCGGGACGCGCAAAGGCTGGTTTTAAGTACGATTTCGACGATCTTGCCTCGGCAATGATGCGAGAACTCGACCTAGATAAAGATCCCCGCAGATATCGCCACATAGTTATCGACGAGGGCCAAGATCTCTCGCCTGAAATGATCCGGTCCTTGGCACGCGTGCTTCCAATCGATGGATCAATCACTTTTTTCGGAGACGTTGCACAGCAGATCTACGGCCACCGTATGTCGTGGAGATCAGCAGGGCTAAGCCCAGTCAAGGTTTGGCAGTTTGCGGAGAACTATCGTAATAGTCGTGAGATCGCCTCTCTCGGTTTGGCAATCTCTAGAATGCCGTACTACGCTGACGTTCCGGACATGGTTGCCCCCACGTCTCCGGCGGCCGCTGGCCCCAAGCCTACGCTGGTCAGTTTAAGCGATAGCGGATCGGAAACGAAATTTGTTGTTGATCAGGCTATCCGACTGTCACGAGCGCAATCCGTTGCAATCTTAGTAAGAACGGTACGCCAACTCGACAAGATTCGAGCACAGCTCCCTCGCACCGCGATCAACTTGCGAAGCGAATCAGGACGCTGGGTCGCCGGCCCCCGGCTTTTCGTAGGCACTTACCACTCAGCTAAAGGGCTAGAATTCGACGCGGTCATCCTGCCTTACCTGGCCAATGACTTGTTTCCTGACCCCCAAACAGTTCACGATTTCGGGATGCAGGAAGCGGAGGCCAACGATGGCCGGCTACTGTATGTCGGCGTTACCCGCGCAAGAGCGGCTCTGATTTTGACCTATTCGGGCACGCTTTCTACACTTTTGCCCACCGACAAACATCTGTTCACCCCGGTCGACCTATGAACGAAGCTATCAAGAATTCCGTTCAGACGCGGGGTATTCAGCGGATTTGCCATTTTACGCCGTCTCGCAATCTGATGCACATTGCAGCTGGAAAATATGGGATTCTCTCCACCTCTGCGTTGGAAAATGCGGAGCGATCAACTTTCAATCCCACTGACCTGAGGAGACTCGACGGACAGAAGTCTCACATTTGCTGCTCCATTGAATACCCGAACGCGTGGTATTTTGATCGCGCACGCGCAGAGAACGAGTTGTTTCCCGATTGGGTCGTGCTGTTCGTGGACCCTAAGTACCTTTGGCAAGAAGGAACCCTATTCTGCCCCCGAAATGCTGCTGCCGAATACGGAAGATATATCGCCCAGGGTGCGACCGCCTTCGAGGCCATGTTTGCTGACAATGTGGTCGGGACAGGGCGAACTGTCTACAGCCGGACGCGTCAGCAGTCGCCGGCTTGTCCAACAGATCAGCAAGCGGAAGTTCTGGTCCCGGATAGAATAGCTCTCAAGGATATACTAGGCGTAGGCGTAAGGGATGAAAACCAAGCCATGACGGAGCGCGCCAGACTAAGGGTTACTGGAGCCGAGCCAGATATGTTTCGCTTTTACGTAGCCCCGCATATGTTCAAGAAGTACGAACTTTCGGACGCGATCAAGAAAGGCTTGCGTCCCGACGAGTCACTTTTCGTTCCAAAGAACCGAGCAGCGGGAACACATGGTTAGATCCAGCCGGCATATAGAAGTCGGGAAGTTCGAAGGTGTCATTCTCGGCGCCGCCTTGGGAGACGCCTTGGGCTGGCCAAACGAGGATAGAGCGCGTCGCGCTTCCATGCCTAGCGACCGGCAAAATTTCTTTGAGTCGTGGACGAAACGCTCAGGTGGGCGCTTTCAACCACATGAAGAAAGAATTGAGGCTGGGAGCTATAGCGACGATACGCAGCTGGTTGTTGCTGTGGCGAGATCGCGTCTTCGAGGACATTCATGGTGGAAGTATCTCGCCTTCGTAGAATTTCCGTTTTGGACCACGTATCATCGTGGAGCTGGGGGCGCATCGTTGCGGGCCGCCAATGTCCTGCTCAGGAGAATGCTCCCTTGGGAAAGTGAGCAAGACAAGCCGAGATACTTCGAAGCGGGAGGTAACGGCGTGGCGATGAGGGTCGCGCCGCATTCACTACTCGGAAGTTTGGATAAGGACTTCACTGCTACTGCGACCAATGTCCTAACGGATGGCGTGCTTACGCATGGCCATCCGACAGCCTTAGTCGGTGCACTTGCATACTCCTATGCGCTTTGGGTTGCACTTCGACGAACAGAGACATTAGAGTTTGGACAACTCCTAGAAGAGGTGCGAGTGGGAATCCCAGATTGGGCTCCACTCCCATCACTGACGGAGCAATGGCCAACTTGGCTAGCAACGGCCCACAGCGCAAAGTACATGAGCTCCTGGCACCGAGCGGTGGAAGACTTCAAGAGTATGCTCGATTTTGCATCCGACGGGTTGGTGAAAGGCGCGCTTGATTTCGACGAAGAGGTTCTCCAGAGAATCGGATGCTTCGACAAGAAAATCAATGGGGCCGGAACTGTAGCAGCCGCCGCCTCAATATTCTTATGTTCAAAATACGCAGTATCACCGATGGAAGGAGTTGCTCGCGCGGCTTACGCTAAAGGAGCCGATACCGACACAATCGCGTCTATGACGGGTGCTCTGGCCGGAGCTATAAACGGAGTCAGCTGGTTAATCCCTGTCGTGAACGAACTACAAGATCACGTGTTTCTCGCCGGCTTGGCCGATGATCTTCATTCTACCTCGGAAGGAAGCGCCGTCTCCGTTCCTGCGGCCACTGCGGACGTAAAGAGTTTCCTATCCGAACTAACCGAGAGCCCGGGTTCGCATCCTGTGAGTCTGCCAATCGGCTTAACTGCGCATGTTGTTGGCGATGGAGGCGTGATCTCTAAGTCTGACAAATTACGAGCGACTTCTTGGAAGCTGAGAGACGAGAAGGGACAAACATTCTTTGTCAAGAAGATGAGGAAACAACCAGCACAAAGAATGCTATCTGACCAACCGAATCTTGACCTCAGTTTGCCTGGCGGACCGCACGCCAAGTTCGCAGGGATAAGCCTCTTTGCTCGCGACTTGGAAGAATCTCGCCATTTCTACTGCGACCTACTTGGCTTGCCCATTAGGCGGGGAACCGAAAGATTGGTAGCTCTGGGAGAACATTTGGTACTTCGACAGAACAGTTCGGTTCGCAGCGTCGGTGAGGGCTCAATCGTATACGTCGATGTCGATAATATCGACCTATGTTGGCGCAATCTGCGTTCCATCAAATATGCTCAGGTTTCTTCCATAGAGAGAAAATCGAACAGACCTTCGTTTATGTGTAAGGACCCGGATGGCCGCACTGTTGAGGTTTTTCAGCGGTGAAGGGCTACTAACGTCGTAACTCACTATGGTCTGATGGCGTGAGGGCTTAAGCGACGCAAAACACTCCAGAGGAAAAATTGGACATGCTGCGGTCATATCGACCGCGTGATGGAAGCTTTTCCCACAAAGTCTGTGGAACTGCATAGCAGATCCTTGCAGCATCATCGAAGCCTGCCAATAGGTTCGCTATACTCGCTCCGGTAGCACCGGGGGGAGCATCACCATGCGCAACATCATCATCTGCTGCGACGGCACCGGAAACGAGATCTCCGAGAACATCTCCAATGTGCTGAAGCTTTATCGCTGCCTGCGCAAGACGGAGAAGACGTCTCCGCGGCAGCTCGTCTATTACGATCCGGGGGTCGGCACGCTGGCGCGGCCGGATCCGTGGCACAGGCTGCGGCAGGATTTCAATGCCATCCTCGGGCTTGCCACCGGCTACGGGCTCGATGACAACGTGCTCGCGGCCTATTCCTTCCTGGTCCACCACTGGCAGAAGGACGACCAGATCTATCTGTTCGGCTTCTCCCGCGGCGCCTATACCGTGCGGGTGCTGGCGGGGCTGATCCACAAGATCGGGCTCATCACGCCCGAGCAGGTCAATCTCGCCGGAAGTGGCCTGATCGCCTACAAGCAGTTCTCCTCCGACGAGGCGCCGAAACTGCGCGAGAAGCTGAAGACGGTCACGGATGCGGCGAGAGCCGAAGACGAGCTGCCGCCCTCCCCGTACGACAACGCCGCCCAGTTCGCGCGCATCACGTCATCCCGCTGGCCGACCATCCGCTTCGTCGGCGTCTGGGATACGGTCGCGAGCGTGATCGTGCCGCGGGCCGATCGGTTCTACTGGCCGAGCCTGGAGGAACTCGCCTGGACGCTGCAGAATCCGAGCGTGCAGACCTTCCGCCAGGCGATCTCGATCGACGAGCGGCGGGCCATGTTCCGCCTGAAGAAGTGGTACGACCCGCAGACGTACAAGCCCGTCCGCTTCAACGAGGTCCACGCCGGCCCTCAGGATATTCTGCAGGTATGGTTCGCCGGCGTGCATGCCGATATCGGCGGCGGCTATCCCGAGAAGGAAAGCGGGCTTTCCAAATATCCGCTGCTCTGGATGATCGACGAAGCCTCGAAGTCGGGGCTGAATTTCACCACCGCCAACATCAACCAGCTCGCCTGGGGCATCCAGCGCAAGGGCAGCCCGTTCTCCTATGTCGAGCCTGATGTCGAGGGCGAGTTGCACACTTCGCTGTCCGGCGCGTGGTGGCTGCTCGAATATCTGCCGAAGCGCGCGAAGTACAAGGAATGGCCGGCGCGAAAAGCGCGCTTCGGCTACTACATCCCGGACGCCGAGCCGCGGCTGATTCCGGAAGGCGCTGTTATCCACCAATCCGCGATCGACCGCATGAACGCGATGCCGGGCTACCGCCCGGTGAACATGCCGGCGAAGTACGAGGCGTTCCCGATGCCGATGCCGCCGGGGCATGGCGCGAGTGCGGACGACGGGGCGGAGGACGAGGCGTAGGAGTGACGGAGAGAGCGAGGTGTGTGACTGGTTTGCGGATGAACACGCGCCCTCTCGACACGGGAGGTCGGCTCCCTCCCCCTTGTGGGGGAGGGCTGGGGAGAGGGGTAAGCCACGGGCACCGCTGATGCCGCCCCCTCCCTAACCCTCTCCCGCTTGGGGGCCCGCAAGGCCGGAGAGGGAGATCGAGAGCCTGCACTCCGCATTCCTACGGTCCCATTACCGCCCTCGCGACCCCAATGGTTTACCCATCGTTCAACTCTGCTTCCTATCCTCATTCACCTGCCAGAACCGGCTCCAACGCTCAGGACGAGCGATGCTTGAACGATCGATCTCCGAAGAGGTCGAGGCTGCCATCAAGGCTGCCTCCGCCGACAAACACCTCGAAACCGTCAGGCGGGTTACGGACCTGTTCCTGGCGCAGGCCGACGGTTACACCGGCGAGCAGATCGAGCTGTTCGGCGACGTGCTGGAGCGGCTGATCAAGACCATCGAGATCCGCGCGCTCGCCGACGTCTCCGCCCGCATCGCGCTCGCCGAAATGAGCACGCAGCTCGCTTCCGTGAAGCAGGCGCCGCCCGGCGTGATCCGCAGGCTGGCGCGGCATGACGAGATCACGATCGCGCGTCCGGTGCTGACGGAGTCCGCGCGGCTGACACCGGAAGACCTGGTCGAACTCGCGGAAACCAAAGGCGAGCAGCATCTGCTGGCGATTTCCGGGCGCTGGTGGCTGAACGAGGTCGTCACCGACGCGCTGCTGAAGCGGTATTATCCCTCCGTCAGCCTGCGGCTGGTCGGAAATCCCGGCGCGAAGATGTCGGCGGCCGGTTTCGCCATCGTGCTGAAGCAGGCCGAGACCGATCCGGCGCTCGCCGTCGAAACCGGAATCCGCGTCGACCTGCCGGTCGATCTCAGGCAGCAATTGCTGCGCAGCGCGACCGCGGCCGTTCGTGAGCGGCTGCTGTCGCGTGCGCCGCCGCACATGTTCGAGCAGATCCGCGATGTGATCGCCGCGGCCGCCTCCGGCGCCCACCGCGAAATGTCGCGCGTCCGCGATTTCACCGCCGCCGCCCGCTACGTCGCCTCGCTCGCCAGGCACGGCAAGCTCACCGAGGCGGAGCTGCTTGGCTTTGCGAAGGAGCGGAAATATCCCGAGACGATCGCAGCCCTTGCCGAGCTGTCCGCTTCCAGCATCGAGGTGATCCGTCCGGTCATGCAGAGCCTGCGCGACGACGGCGTGCTGATTCCGTGCCGCGTCGCCGGATTGAAATGGGAAACGGTGGCCGCCATCCTCGACAGCCGCTTCGCCTCCGGCACCATGGGCCGCCACGAACTGTCGAAGGCGCGCGATCAATACTCGAAATTGACGCTGGAAAACGCCCGCCGCCTGATCCGCTTCTGGCAGGTGCGGCCGGTGGCGCAGACGGCAGCGAAGGTGAATTGAGATTAAAGGGTAAACGTCATTGCGAGGAGCGCAGCGACGAAGCAATCCATCTATCCGTTATGCCGAAAAATGGACTGCTTCGCTTCGCTCGCAATGACGAACGCGAATCACGCCGCCTTGATCAGACCGGCGTCGAGATGCTTCAGCCGCGGCATCACTTCCTGCTTCAGGAGACGCAGCGAGTTATGCCAGGCTTCCGGCTTGTGCTTGTAGTCGAAGCCGAACACGAGCAGCGTGCCGAAGCCGCCGACCTCGTGATAGATCTTTTCGATCTTCTCGGTGACCGTCGCCGGCGACCCCACGATCCAGTTGTTCCGCGCGCAATACTCGGCTGTCACGTCGGAATCCGGCACGTCGGGCGAAGCCTTGAGGTAGTCCTTGAAGCCGAAATGGCCGAGCAGCGGCAGGAAGTACTCGGTCATCATGCGGCCCATCATGTCGCCGACCGAAAGCCGCCACGCCTCCTCGTCGGTATCGGCGACGAACACCTCGCGCACCATGCGCCAGTCGCTGCGCTTCGGCTTGCGTCCGGTCTTGGCCGCGCCGATCTCGACCGACTCCCAGTGGCTGCCGACATAGGCCGGGTTGAGGTTGAGGCTCATCGGAATGTAGCCGCGCTCGCCCGCGAGCTTGAGCGTGTCCGAGCCCTTGGAGAGACCGGCGACGCCGATCGGCGGATGCGGCGCCTGCACCGGCTTGATGTGGGGCTTGAGGAAGTCGAACATGACGTCCGGCTTGTTCACCGTCCAGTACTTGCCCTTGTAGGACCACGGCGCGTCCTCGGTCCACATTTTCAGGATGATCTCCAGCGCCTCACGGGTCATGTCGCGGTTCTGGCCCGACATGCCGTCGACGTTGAACATCGCCCAGTCGCTCGGCAGGCCGCTCGCGGCGACGCCGAAGTTCAGCCGGCCACCGGAAAGATGGTCGAGCATCGCCACGCGGTTGGCGAGTTCCGCGGGGTGGTGATAGGGCAGCAGGAAGCCGCCGGGGCCGAGGCGGATGTTCTTGGTCTGCAGGAATGCCTGCGCAAGGATCAGGTCGGGCGAAGGATGCGGCTCCCAGGGAGCGGTGTGGTGCTCGCCGATCCAGGCCTCCTGGTAGCCGAGTTCGTCGAGCCAGCGCAGCGTCTGCAGGTCCCAGTCGTGGCCCTCCTTCAATCCGCATTCCGGCGGATGGGACGGCATCGTGAAATATCCGATCTCCATGGGGCATCCTCGCTATGTGTCTTATTTGAAAGCGCGTCTATCGCGCGCCAGCCAAACCATAGCACCCCCGGCGTGTGGCCGAGATATGACAAATCGGACGGGCAGAAGTTCGCGCGGCGGAGTGACGCGCGCGAAGGAAGAGGCGCGGCGTATGCCGCTACCGCGTCCCGAACGTCGTGGCGCCGAACAGCGCCTTCTGCGTCGAGGGTTGCGAGCGCCAGTATTGCGGCGGGGCTTCGACCTGGCCGCCGAGTTCGGCGGCAGCGTGCCAGCCCCATCGCGGGTCGTAGAGCATGCCGCGCGCCAGCGCGACCATGTCGGCCTTGCCGGAGGCTACGATCTCCTCGGCCCGCTTCGGCTCCGTGATCAGGCCGACGGCGATTGTCGTGAGCCCGGTTGCCTCCTTGATCGCCTGCGCGAACGGCACCTGGTAGCCGGGTCCGAGGGGAATCTTTTGCAGCGGCGAGACGCCGCCCGAGGACGCATCGATCCAGTCGACGCCGTGTTTTTTCAGCTCCTGCGCGAATTCGATGGTCTGCGCCAGGTCCCAGCCGTTCTCGACCCAGTCGGTGGAGGACACGCGGATGCCGACCGGCTTGTCTGCCGGAAACGCCGCGCGCACCGCGTCGAACACCTCGAGCGGAAAACGCATGCGGTTCGCCAGCGAGCCGCCGTATTCGTCTGTGCGCTGGTTGGCGATCGGCGACAGGAACTGATGCAGCAGATAGCCGTGGGCGGAATGCACCTCGATGGCGTCGATGCCCAGCCGCTCGGCGCGCTTTGCTGCGGCAACGAACGCCTCGCGGACACGCTTCAGTCCGGTGGCGTCGAATGCCAGCGGCGGCGTCTCGCTTTCCTTGTGGGGAATCGCCGAGGGGCCTTCCACCCGCCAGCCGCCTTCGGCCACCGGGATCAACTGCCCGCCGTCCCAGGGCGTGTGGCTCGACGCCTTGCGGCCGGCATGGGCGAGTTGAATCATCACGGCGGTCTTCGAGCGCTTGCGTACCGACGCCAGGATCGGCTTCAGCGCCGCTTCCGTGGCATCGTTGTAGAGGCCGAGACAGCCCGGCGTGATCCGGCCGCCTGGCTCCACCGCGGTCGCCTCGATGCAGAAGATCCCCGCCCCCGACAGCGCCAGCGAATTGATGTGGGTGAAGTGCCAGTCATTGGCCTCGCCATCGACGGACGAGTACTGGCACATCGGCGCCACCATGATGCGGTTGGGAAGCGTAAGGCCACGCAGCTTGATCGGGGTAAAGAGAGCGCTCATGGGAAAGGATCCGGACCGGAGGGAAAGCGATCCCTAATGTCTAGCGAGCAGTCCCCGGCGCCTCAAGCCGTTCCGGCCGCAACCCTCCCCTACGGTTCGCCGCCTTGCGGCCCAACGCCTCACTCCACCAGCGTGAACTGCAGCAGCAGATTGCGCTGGATCAGCGAAAAATTGTCGTCCGAGACCAGCGTCAGCACCGTGTCGCCCTCCGGCGTGACGTGGGCGTCGATGCCTTCCAGATTGTCGACCTCATTGCCGAGATCGGCGCTGAAAATCGCGGGCCCGTCGATGACCGCCCCCGACCCGACGGAGGCCAGCGGAATGCGGCGAATCCGGATGCCGATGCCGCCGAGCCAGGAAAATTTCCGCTCCAGCAGCAGCAGATCGCCTGACGGCAACAGCACCGCGTCGCTGACATCAAAGTTTTCAGAGCGTTGAATGCTGAACAGCCCCGCCGTCTTGCCGCCGATCAGGTAGGCGGTAATATTTCCCTGCGCGTCCAGTCCGCGTTCCGAGATCGCGATCAGCGTTCCCGCCATCGGCAAGCCCTTCGGCACCGTGACAAGCGCCTCGATCCCCTTGTTGTAGGGCAGTTTGCGCACGCCGATCGGCAATTGGAGGGGCTCGCCGAGGGCCCGCGTAAATCCCCTGGCGAAGTCGAAGCGCAGGATCCGATTGACGCGTTCGATGCCGACATAGACCAGCGAGCCGTCGAGCGCGAGCGCCTCGGTATCGAACCAGCCGCGGGAGGTGATCGGCTTGCCGTCGGATCCAAGCATCGGCGCGGCCTCGACATCGTCGAGCCCGGTCATCTCGCGGCCCTTGTAGACGATACGGCCGGTGAACCAGCCGCCCTTGTCGCTGATGGCGATGAAGCGCTCGCCCTTTGCGTCCAGCCGCAGGCCGGACAATCCGCCGAAGCCGCGAAACCGCGAGGTCAGGATGAGCCCGCTGCGAAATTCCAGGGAGCCAAACCGCACGCGTGAGCGGTCGCGGGTGTCAAACGAGGCTATCGGCCGTGCATTGACGTCGATCGAAACCGCCGAGTTGACCGCGTACTCGTCCGGGGACGCCTGCCTGGGTCGCGGCTGGACGGCGGTCTGCGCCCCCGCGACACTGGACGTCGCCGCCGCTGAGAGCCCCGCCGCTGCATATCCGAGAAGGCGGCGGCGGGAATATTCGCTTACCCTCATGGTGAGGAGCGCACCTTGCGCGTCTTCGAACGATGCTCACATCGCCGGGCGAACCATGAGGCCGCTGCACGGACCTCATCCTTCGAGACGCGGCGAAGACGCCGCTCCTCAGGATGAGGGTTACCGTTTTCGCGACCAGCCATCTCGTCCCGGTTACGAATGCAGGCGGCGTGGCCGGCGGGTCGTCGCTGGCGCGGCGCCGTGCGTCTCGCTGAACAATTCAGCGAGCTTTTCGGTGATGGCGCCACCGAGTTCCTCGGCATCGACGATGGTGACCGCGCGGCGGTAGTAGCGCGTGACGTCGTGGCCGATGCCGATCGCGATCAGTTCGACCGGCGAGCGGGTCTCGATCTCCTCGATGATGTGCCGCAGGTGCCGCTCGAGGTAGTTGCCGGGATTGACCGACAAAGTGGAATCGTCGACCGGCGCGCCGTCCGAAATCATCATCAGGATCTTGCGCTGCTCGGGCCGGCCGAGCAGCCGCTTGTGCGCCCAGTCCAGCGCCTCGCCGTCGATGTTTTCCTTCAGCAGGCCCTCGCGCATCATCAGGCCGAGATTCTTGCGCGCGCGCCGCCAGGGCGCGTCGGCAGACTTGTAGATGATGTGGCGCAGATCGTTGAGCCGGCCGGGATTGGCCGGCTTGCCGGCGGCGAGCCACGCCTCACGCGACTGCCCGCCCTTCCAGGCCCGCGTGGTGAAGCCCAAAATCTCGACCTTGACGCCGCAGCGCTCCAGCGTGCGCGCCAGAATATCGGCGCAGGTCGCCGCCACCGTAATGGGACGGCCGCGCATCGAACCGGAATTGTCCAGCAGCAGCGTCACCACGGTATCGCGGAAGGTCGCCTCCTTCTCGTGCATGAAGGACAGCGGATGATAGGGATCGGTGACCACGCGCGACAGCCGCGCCGGATCGAGGATGCCTTCCTCGAGGTCGAATTCCCAGGCGCGGTTCTGCTGCGCCATCAGGCGGCGCTGCAGCCGGTTGGCCAGCCGCGCGACGATGCCCTGCAGATGCGCGAGCTGCTTGT
The DNA here is from genome assembly GCA_023422775.1 of Pseudomonadota bacterium. Lineage (GTDB taxonomy): Bacteria > Pseudomonadota > Alphaproteobacteria > Rhizobiales > Xanthobacteraceae > Bradyrhizobium. The sequence goes on along the minus strand of JAFAGM010000050.1, from coordinate 393 downwards.
CGAGATAAGAGCGCAACCGTTCGAGCTCGTCATGGTCGCAGAGATCCTCGGCCGCGATGACTTCGTCGAACTTCGGCGCGAAGGCGTGATATTCCGGCCCGCGCGGCTCATTGGCGCCGCGCGTATTCGGCCGCGTCGCCTCGCCCGGCGTCTCGTCGTCGCCGAGTTCGCCGTCGTCGAACGTGTCCGACGTGGACGCCTGCGCGCTCTCCATGGCGCTATCCGACATTTCGTCGGTAGAGGCTTCAGCCTGGTCGGCGCTCATCTCCTGCGCGGCGTCGGAATCGGGTGAACCCTCGGCGCCCGACTGATCGTTCTCGCCGTCCTGATTCTCGTCCTGGTTCTCATCATCGTCGGCGTCCGCATCGCGGTCGTCGCCGAGGTCGAGCGCCG
>JAFAGM010000006.1 GCA_023422775.1 Pseudomonadota bacterium | reverse complement strand
CGATCTCGGAAACGCTCGACGAATCCACCGGTATCGCCAAGCGCGTCGTCATCGACTGGCGTGCGTCGCGGGGCGGTGCGGACCTTCGTCCGGCGATCGTCGTCAAGGGCAAGGACGGCAAGGTGCTCAAGCTCGCCCGCGGCGGCGATGCCCGCTACATGCTGTCGGTCGACGCCATTCTGTCGGTCGATACCGGCGCAAAGGTGAAGGCCGGCGACATCCTGGCGCGTATCTCCACGGAGAGCGCCAAGACCCGCGACATCACCGGCGGTCTGCCGCGGGTGGCCGAACTGTTCGAGGCCCGCAAGCCAAAGGACGCGGCGATCATCGCGGAAATCGCGGGCACCATCCGCTTCGGCCGCGACTACAAGAACAAGCGCCGCATCTCGATCGAGCCGATGGACAAGACCGAGGAGACCAGGGAGTACCTGATCCCGAAGGGCAAGCACATCCATCTGCAGGACGGCGACATCGTCGAAAAGGGCGATTTCATCGTCGAAGGCAATCCGGCGCCGCACGACATCCTGGCGATCAAGGGCATCGAGGAACTCGCTGCCTACCTGGTCAATGAAATCCAGGAGGTCTACCGGCTGCAGGGTGTGCTCATCAACGACAAGCACATCGAGGTGATTGTCCGTCAGATGCTGCAGAAGGTCGAGATCACCGACCAGGGCGACACCGACATGATCTCGGGCGAGCAGGTCGACAAGATCGAGTTCGACGCGCTCAACCTGAAAGCCAGGGAAGAGGGCAAGAAGCCCGCCACGGGAACGCCGGTTCTGCTCGGCATCACCAAGGCGAGCCTGCAGACCCGCTCGTTCTTCTCGGCGGCCTCGTTCCAGGAGACTACCCGCGTGCTCACCGAAGCCGCCGTCAACGGCAAGGTGGATCCGCTGGAAGGCCTCAAGGAGAACGTCATTGTCGGCCGGCTGATCCCGGCGGGCACCGGCGCTTCGATGGCCAAGATCCGCGAAGTCGCAGTGAAGCGGGACAAGCTGATCCTCGACGAGCGCGAGAAGCAGACGGCCATCGTGCCGACGGCCCCGGAAGCGGAGCCGCTGGCGTTGCCGCCTGCGGAGTAGGGCCTCCGCAGAAATACGGTACGAAGACAAAAGGCCGGCGCAAGCCGGCCTTTTTGCTGCTTTCTTTCCTTGCTGCGGTGCGAGGGCTCGCTTTGTTCATCTTTCTTTCATGGTGAAAAGCGCTTTTGCTAGTTTGGATTGTATCGGCCGTTCCTGAGGCAGGGTGCGGCGGAGGGGCGACGGAACGGACATGCTGGACCTTGCAATCGTTGGCGGCGGCCCCGGCGGGCTGATGAGCGCCTGGTATCTGAAGAAAAAGCTCGGCGATCTCTGCCGCGTGACGATCTACGAGGCCTCCGACCGGGTCGGCGGCAAGATCCTGTCGCGCAAGTTCGATTCCGCGCCCGCGATGTACGAGGCCGGCGTGGCCGAGATCTACGATTATTCGATGACCGGCCCCGATCCGCTGCGCGAACTGATCCAGCATTTCGGCCTGCAGACGATTCCGATGGACGCCGAGCAGGTGCAACTGGACGGCGAACTGCTCGACGACGTGCCGGGCATGCGCCGCAAATACGGCGCCAGGACCGCCGACGCGATCGAGGCGTTCCGCAAGCGTTGCAGCGACCTGGTGTCGCCGGTCGAATATTACGAAGGCGTGGGCGCCCACGACAACGAGCATCCCTGGGCCTACATGACCTGCGAGGAAGTGCTCGACAGGGAAGTTGCCGATCCCACGGCGAAGCGCTTCCTCAAGGTGATGGCGCGATCGGATATCGCGACCGAAAGCCACAACACCAACGGACTGAACGCGCTGAAGAACTTCGTGATGGATATCGACGGCTATATCGGCCTGTATTCGATCCAGAACGGCAACGAACAACTGATCGAGTGTCTTCGCTCCGAGGTCGACGCCGACATCCAGCTCAATCATCGGGTGCTCAAGGTCGGCAAGACCCAATCCGGCCGCTACCAGCTCGACATGATGAACGGAAAGGGGCCGGAGACGCGCGACTTCGATCTCGTGCTGGTGTGCCTGCCGCACTCCTGGCTCGCGACCATGCGCTGGGATGGCGAAGAACTGCGCAAGTCGATGGTCAAGCACGTCGCCTATTTCGACCGGCCGGCACATTACCTGCGGGTCTCGATCCTGTTCGACGAGCCGTTCTGGGGCGAGCAGATACCGGGTGCCTGGTTCATGTCGGAAGCGTTCGGCGGCTGTTGCGTCTACAACGAAGGCGCGCGCCATGACGTCGGCAGGAACGGCGTGCTGAACTGGCTGATCGCCGGCTCCGATGCGCTGGCGTTCGCCAACCTGAGCGACCGGGAGCTGATCGACGCCGCGCTGAAATCCCTGCCGGCGTCGTTCGGCAACGCCTGCGATCATTTTCTGGAAGGCAAGATTCACCGTTGGCTGTCGTCGGTGAACGCGCTGCCGGGCGGCTTGCCGGTGCGCGACGTCATGACCAACCATCGTCCCGAACCGAAGCAGCATCCGGGAATCGTGGTGGTCGGCGACTACCTGTTCGATTCGACCCTTAACGGTCTGCTCGACTCCTCCGATGCCGCGACCGACATCATTCTGACCGAGATGATTAGGCTGCGCCGCGCCCGTTCGCAGGAGGGAGGGGCTATCTCGGACAAGATCGACCGCGACTATTTCGACAATTACCGCGGCCTCGGACCTTACGGCGAGGCGTGGCGCCGGTTTACCGATCCGGATTATCTGACCGACCTGATCAAGATCGTCTGGAACAGGGCCAAGGGCTACAAGCTGCTGGTCGCAGGCTCTGCGAGCGGCGAACTGGTCGGTGCGCTGCGTGAACGCGGGATCGATGCCTGGGGCATCGAAAACAACCGGGTGATCCACGCCAGGACGCCGAAGGCATTGCGGAAGTTCAACAAGCTCGGCTCGATCGTCGACATGCCGTTCAGGGACGACGAGTTCGATTTCGTGTTCGAGACCAGCCTGTGTCACGTCACTGAAAAGCAGGTGCCGCGGGCGGTGCGTGAATTGCACCGTGTCGTGAAGACGGGGGTGGTGTTCGGATCGGTGACGTCGGACATGGCGCCGGCGCTGATCGACCGCTACGACCTGCTGCGCGGGGTGAAGAAACTCGGCACCTGGTGGGAATGGTCCGAGTTGTTCTTCGGCAACGGCTTCGACCTCTCGATGCATCGCCGCGACTGCACCGACGCGTTGTGGGCTGCGACGCTGGCCGCCAACAAGGGGCCCGGGCAGTGGTACGCCGACGCCGACAGCCTGCGCTATTCGTTCTTCGACAAGGTCGAGACGGACGACTAGAAGGCCCTGTCGGCGCCGGTGAACCGGCAGCGGCTGCCCCAATTGTTTTGCCGAATTCATCCCGATCGCATAGGATCGCCGCGGTAGCTTTTGCGGCTACCGCGCTCGTTTTGCGGTCATGCCGGCCGTGCAGCATCGGTTGGTTTAATGGCGCCAAAGCCTCCTTCCCCGGATGATCGGAATCCCGCGTCGGCGGACGATCCCGAGCTCGAGAAGAAGCTCGCGCCGGGCGCTGTTCCGGCAGGGTCGGCCACCGGCGCCGGGGCGGCCGGCACGCCGCCCGACGATGACGACGACGACGGAAATGATGACGAACTGGACCTCGACGACGATGATGATGACGAGGATCTCGTCGTCTTCACCGCCAAGGAGGCCGCCGGTGCGCTGGCCACGATCTACGGCTTCGTCAAGCCCTATCTGGGCAACTACAAGAAACTGGTGGCGTTCGTCACCTTCGGCGTGCTGGTAGAGACGCTGTTCAACGTCATCATGCCGTTGAGCCTGAAATTCCTGATCGACGACGCGCTCGGCGAGGAGGATTTCCAGGCGCTGTACAAGATCCTCGGCGTGCTCGCGGTCGCAGGCATCATCACCTCGATCATCGCGGTCTGGTACGAGCGCTGGGATGCGCGGCTGGCGGCAGGGCTGATCGCCGACACGCGGTCACGGCTGTTCGAACACGTCCAGAACCTGCCTTCGTCGTATTTCGCAAAGACCAAGCGTGGCGAGATTCTCTCGCGCTTCTCGATCGACCTTGCTGCCTTCGAAAGCTCGATCAAGACGTTCGCCAACAGTGCGGCGCTGCCGTTCCTGGAACTGATCGCCGGCATCATCCTGATGCTGTTCCTGAACTGGCAGCTTGCGGCAATCGCCCTGCTGGTGTTTCCGATCACGCTGATCGGGCCGCGGATCCTCACCCCGAAAGCAGTACAGGCCAACTACGAGCAGAAGCTCAACGAGTCGGCGCTGCTCGGCACGGTGCAGGAAAACGTGGCGGCGCAGGCGGTGGTGAAGGCGTTCAGCCTGCAGCGCCGGACGCTCGGCTGGTTCACGATGCGCAACCAGGATGTGCGGATCAAGACCGCGTCTGCGGTGTTCCTGTCGACCATGGTCGAGCGCACCGTCACGATTTCGGTCCTGCTGCTGCACCTCGTAGTGCTGGCGATCGGCGCCTATCTCGCCACCAAGGGTCAGATCACCATCGGCACTTTCGTCACCTTCGAGAGCGCGTTCTGGGAGGTGTCATACAACATCGCCCACCTGATGCATTTCATTCCGGTGTCGATCCAGTCGGCGGCAGCGGTGCGGCATATGCAGGAACTGCTGGATGAGCCGACGCGCGGCGCCGATCGTCCCGGCGCGCCGGACCTGCCGCCGCTCACCAACGACATCAGCTTCGAGCGCGTCACCTTCAAGTACGAAGGCAGCGAAGTGCCGGTGCTCGACAATTTCAGCCTCAAGCTCGACGTCGGCAAGCGCATCGCAATCGTCGGTCCGAGCGGTTCGGGCAAGAGCACGCTGCTCAACCTGATCCTGCGCCTCTACACGCCGGATGAAGGCCGCGTGACCATCGACGGCGTCGACATCCGCCGGGTGACCCGCGAGTCGTTGCGCAAGGGCATGGCGATCGTGTTCCAGGAGAACATGCTGTTCAACATGTCGATCCGGGAAAACATCCGGCTCGGCAAGGAGGGCGCCAGCGACGCGGAGGTCGTGGCGGCCGCGCGAAAGGCCGAGATCCACAGCTACATCATGAGCCTGCCGCAGAAATACGACACGTCGGTCGGCGAGCGCGGCGATACGCTGTCGGGCGGCCAGCGTCAGCGCATCGCGATCGCGCGCGCCATCATCCGCAATCCCGCGCTGCTACTGCTCGATGAAGCGACCTCGGCGCTCGACCAGACCACGGAAGCCGCGATCAACCGGACGCTTCTGAACGTGGCGGCGGGGCGGACCATGATCTGGTCAACCCACCGCCTGACGTCGGTGGTCGAAATGGACGAGATTATCGTGATCTCGAACGGCAGGGCGATCGAGCGCGGCTCGCACGCGCAGTTGCTCGCCGCCAACGGCGTCTATCGCAAGCTCTGGGACGACCAGGGCCACAGGCAGCACGCCGCGGTCGGCCAGGCCGATGACGACAACGAGGACGACGACGACGACGATGATGATGACGACGAGGAGTAGGGGCGGCTGGATGCCGCGCCGGTTCCGAAAAGCCAATTTTGCGTCCGGAAGGGCAAATGAATGTCTGGTTGAGCACTCGCCTGGGTTGTCAATTAGAGTAAATGACCCTCTCTGATAAATTTACCCGGGTATAATAGATGCCGGAATTCCCGACTCGGGGCTGCGAGTCGGGGGTGGAATGCCTGCGGAGGAGGTCGCGGATGCCGTTTCCGGATTCGCGGCAAGCGCCGAATCCACTGCCGCCATAGGCATTTCCAGACTTGTTCTTTCGCTTGACTTCATTATCTAGCGCTTATAGAAGACGGCCACTTAACGACAGGCGGTGAGCAACGCCAGCGTCGGAACGGAACACCCTTTCAAATCCGGTTTGGACTGAGACGGGCACCAACCTCGACGAATGCCGCTCAAACGCTGTCGATCATATTGCTAGGCAATGCCAGGACGATTTTAGTTCTCTTGAGCACGTCCTCTTGAGAGTGAACTCGGATGCATGACCTCGGAGGCAGGCCGGACAGCGAACGCTGATCGGTCCTAATTCGCGGTCCTCTGTGGCGTCGAAGCGCCTTCCGCTCAGCGATGGGTGGTTGGCGCGATTTCGTTTTGCGTGGAAGTTTTTTCCGGGCAGGGCGGGCCGAACGGAACGGCTAGTTCCGAGAAGAATTTGCGGAGCCATTCAAGGCCCCGCGCGAACTAAAGGGTGAAGGCTGACATGCCGACGATCAACCAGCTGATCGCAAATCCGCGTGCGGTGCAGAAGTCACGCAAGAAGGTGCCGGCGCTGCAGCAGTCGCCGCAGAAGCGCGGTGTTTGCACGCGCGTCTACACCACGACCCCGAAGAAGCCGAACTCGGCGCTTCGCAAGGTCGCCAAGGTGCGTCTGACCAACGGCTTCGAGGTGATCGGCTACATCCCGGGTGAAGGCCATAACCTTCAGGAGCACTCGGTGGTCATGATCCGCGGCGGCCGCGTCAAGGATTTGCCCGGCGTTCGCTACCACATCCTCCGCGGCGTCCTCGATACCCAGGGCGTCAAGAACCGCAAGCAGCGCCGTTCGAAATACGGCGCGAAGCGTCCGAAGTAATCAGGAACGGAATCGATGTCTCGTCGCCATTCTGCTGAAAAGCGTGAAGTGAACCCGGATCCGAAGTTCGGGAACGTCATCATCACGAAGTTCATGAACTCGATCATGTACGACGGCAAGAAGTCCGCCGCCGAGAGCATCGTATACGGCGCGCTCGCCATGATCGAAGCCAAGACCAAGCAGGGTCCGCTGCCGGTGTTCGAACAGGCGCTGGAAAACGTCATGCCGACCATTGAAGTGCGCTCGCGCCGCGTCGGCGGCGCCACCTACCAGGTGCCGGTCGAGGTTCGCTCGGTGCGCCGTCAGGCGCTGGGCATTCGCTGGATCATTACGGCTGCGCGCGACCGCAACGAAAAGACGATGACGGAGCGGCTCTCGGCCGAACTGCTCGACGCGTCGAACAACAGGGGAAATGCTGTCAAGAAGCGTGAAGACGTGCACCGGATGGCGGAAGCCAACCGTGCCTTCTCGCACTATCGCTGGTAACGGCGAAGAACGGATTTAAGGAACAGCCCATGCCCCGCCAACATGCCATCGAGAACTACCGCAACTTCGGTATCATGGCGCATATCGACGCCGGCAAGACCACGACCACCGAGCGCATCCTCTATTACACCGGCAAGAGCCACAAGATCGGCGAAGTGCACGAAGGTGCCGCGACGATGGACTGGATGGAGCAGGAGCAGGAGCGTGGCATCACGA
>JAFAGM010000093.1 GCA_023422775.1 Pseudomonadota bacterium | reverse complement strand
GTATCAGCCACAGAGCCTTATTGAGAGATCACGCGGTATGGGTCCGTGCGTTCGCAGGGACGACAGGGCTTCTACCTTTCGCCTCGTTCCACAGCGTGTCCATCTCTTCGAGCGTGGCGTCTTCGAGCGAGCGGCCCCTGGCGGCCAGCGTCCGTTCGATATAGGCGAAGCGGCGCTCGAATTTGGCATTGGTGCCGCGCAGCGCGCTTTCCGGATCGGCGCCGACGTGGCGCGCCAGATTGACCAGTGCGAACAGGAGGTCTCCGGTCTCTTCGGCAAGTTCATCGGCGTCGCCGCTATCTAGCGCGGCCTCGATTTCGTCGGCCTCTTCGCGGATCTTGGCGAGCACGGCGCGGGGATCGTTCCAGTCGAAGCCGACGGTGGACGCCTTGCGCTGCAGCTCCATCGCCCGTGTCAGCGCCGGCTGACCCGCCTTGACGGTGGATAGCAGCGACTTGTGCGCCGTCTCTTCCGGCGGTCGCCGCGCCGCGCGCTCGGCCTTTTCCTCGGCCTTGATGCGCTCCCAGGCGCTCTTGACGCCGGCGGGGGCGATGTTGCCGTCCTTGTCGGCAAACACATGCGGATGGCGGCGGATCATCTTGCGCGTGATCGCCTCGACCACGTCGCCGAATGCAAAGGCGTTTTGCTCCTCCGCCATGCGGGCGTGATAGACCACCTGCAGCAGGAGGTCGCCGAGTTCATCGCGGAGGTCGTCGAAATCGCCGCGCGTGATTGCGTCCGCTACTTCATAGGCTTCCTCGATGGTGTAGGGCACGATCGTCGCAAAATTCTGCTCGAGGTCCCACGGACAGCCGGTCACCGGGGTGCGCAGCGCCGCCATGATTTCGATCAGCCGTGAAATGTCGCGGGAAGGGGTCATGGGATTTCCGCTGCGGGAGGAGGACACGAACCTTATGCCGCAAGCGGCGCACCGATCCCAGCGGAACGAGCCGGGATCAGGCTAATTTCCACCGATTGGCCTCGCGGCCGGGGAATGTGCTATTGGCCGCCTATGAGCGACCAATCATCGTCAGAAACCGCGCTGGTGCTGTTCTCCGGCGGTCAGGATTCAACCACCTGCCTGGCCTGGGCCTTGCGACGCTTTGCGCGTGTCGAAATGATCGGCTTCGGCTACGGCCAGCGTCACGCGATCGAATTGTCCTGCCGTGACCGCCTGCTGGCGGGGATGAAATCCGTGCGGCCGGATTGGGGGGCGAAGCTTGGCGAGAGCCATACGCTGGAGATCCCGACGCTGGCGGAGATTTCCGATACGGCGCTGACGCGCGATGTCGCGATTGCCATGGGCGAGGACGGTCTGCCCAATACGTTCGTGCCCGGCCGCAACCTGGTGTTTCTCACCTTTGCGGCGGCGCTGGCGTACCGGCGCGGTATCCGCCACATCGTCGGCGGCATGTGCGAGACCGATTACTCCGGCTATCCGGATTGCCGCGACGAGACCATCAAGGCGCTGCAGACGGCACTCAATCTCGGCATGGCGAAGAACTTTGAACTCCACACGCCGTTGATGTGGCTGGACAAGGCCTCGACCTGGAAGCTCGCGCATGACCTCGGCGGGGCAGGGCTGGTCGACCTGATCCGCGAGCACTCTCACACCTGTTATCTCGGCGAGCGCGGCGCGCAGCATGATTGGGGTTATGGCTGCGGCGAATGCCCGGCCTGCGCGTTGCGGGCAAAAGGCTGGCGGGAATACGCGGCGTCGGCCTAATGGCCGAAATCGGCAGGGGTGAGTTCGATCGGCATGCCGTGCGGCGTGCGGTCGGCGGCGTGGTCCCAGGCGTCGCGGTAGCGGTGCAGCGTCTCGGTGCTGGCGACGCCCTTGGCGGCGACCAGATGCTCCAGCGTCGCCAGCCAGTGCCGGTAATAGGTCTCGCCGGTGTCCGGATCGCCCGCGGCCTGGGCGCGCTTGATCTGGTCGGCGAGGGCGGCAGCCCATTCGGTCCAACTGAACAGGCCGCGCTCGTGCAGGGCCAGCGCCATCGCGAATGCCTGCGCCTCCCAGGGCTCGCGAAACACCGGGCCGGAATCGTCGCGCGGAATGCCCGGTATGGCGTCGGTCGCGCGCGCGGCGGCAGCGGAGTCCATCACGCCGCCTCCAGATATGGCTCGAACGCGTCGATGGATATCTTCACGGTCGGATCGGCGTCCGAGCCCCACAATTCGGCGCCGTCGAACACCACGGTGTAGAGCCACTGCGGGTTCTCGCCGGCTTCCATCGCCGCCGTATCCGGAAACACATGACAGCCGTGATCGCGCTCCACCACGCCGACATGGGCACGCACATAGCGCGGCAGCCTCGTGTGGGTCGCCGGGTGAATGTTCCTGGCGCGCACACGATCGCCCGGCTTGAATTTTGCGGCCGCAGGAGCAGAGCGGCCAAACCTTCCGCGCACCATGACGCGCTCGACGTCATTCAATGCGAACTTGCCGTGCTTGAGCGGCTTCGGCGGCTGCACGGCATGGCCTGCCGCAACTTCTTCGGCGCCGATGAAACCCTTGTCGACCAGCATATCCTCAAGGCCGAGAAACCACTTCTTGTAGTAGGAACTCGCGAGATAGACGTGCGGCGGCAGCATCTCCCGGTAGAAGCGCGACGTATCGATGTTGAAGGCGCCGGCGGCGCCCATCGCCCGCACCATCGCCAGCACGCGCGCCTCCCACTCGGTGTGGAACATCGGCTCGTTCGGCTCGGGCTCGACCTTGCCGAAGCCGTCCATGCCGCCCATGTCGTGCACGCCGTTCACGATGGCGCTCCCGGCGTTTTCGGGAATCCGGTGCCGATCATGGAATCGCGAGTCACGAGTTCGGCGAGTTGCTGCTCACTCCATCCCTCGGTGCCCTCGGGACGCATCGGCAGCACCAGGAAGCGCGTCTCGGCGGTGGAATCCCAGACCCTGATCTCGGTTTCCTTCGGCAGGCTGACGCCGAAGTCGGCGAGCACGCCGCGCGGATCTTTCACCGCGCGCGACCGATAGGGCGCGGCCTTGTACCAGACCGGCGGGAGCCCGAGCATTTCCCAAGGGTAACAGGAGCACAGCGTGCAGACGACCATGTTGTGGCGCTGCGGCGTGTTCTCGACGGCGACGAGGTGGTCGCCGACCCGGCTGACATGGCCGAGCGTGCTCACGGCGGCGCTGGCGTCGTCCAGCAGGGCCTGCCTGAAAGCGGGATCGGTCCAGGCCCTGGCGACGACCTGCGCGCCGTTATGCGGGCCGATCCGGGTCTCGTACGCCTGGATGATCGCGTCCAGCGCCGCCGGATCGACGTAGCCTTTCTCGGTCAGGATCGTCTCCAGCGCGCGCACGCGTAGCTCGGTCTCGGAGAGCTCCGAATGGTCGTGATCGTGGTGGTGATGATGGTGGTCGTCGTGATCGTGGTCGCTCATGCGGTCAGGATAGTCGCAAAATCCGGGCCATGTCGAGACGGGGACGGAGCCAGCATTCTGCGCTAAGGTTTCGGGAAAACCTGAGGGAAGGGAGGCAATGCGTTGGCAGAGTTTGTAAAAATCGAGAAGGGCCTGGGGCCGGACGGCCGCATCGCGGTGGTACGGTTCGACCGCGGCGACGGCATCAATGCGCTGTCGCCGGAGGCGCTGCGCCAACTCACCGATGCCGCTCGCAGCTTCGAGGATGACGACACCACCTCGGTCGTGGTGCTGACCGGCGCCAGGACGTTCAGCGCCGGCTTCGACCTCAAGGACCCCGAAGGCCGGTCGCGAAAGTCCATGGATCTCGGCACGTTGCGCCGGCATTTGAAGCTGGGACCGCGGCTGACGCGCGCCTGGCAGGAGATGGAACAGATCACGATCGGCGCCATCGAAGGCTTCTGTATCGGCGGCGGCGTCGCGCTGGCGGTGGCGCTGGATTTCCGCGTGATGGCGCGCGACGCCCACATGCGCGTGCCCGAGATTGCACTCGGCATGAACATGAGCTGGCAAAGCGTGCCGCGGATGCTGCACCTGATGGGACCGGCGCGCACCAAGCAGGCCGTCATCCTGGCCGACCAGCGCATCTCCGCCGCCGAGGCCTACGAATGGCGGCTGGTGGAAGAGGTGGCTGAGCCCGGCAAGGCGTTCGAGGCCGCGATGGCGCTCGCCGCCAAGGTCGCCGCCCAGCCGCCGCTGTCGGTCGCCATGACCAAGCTGACGGTCAACCGCCTGGCGCACGCGCTCGACGATCTGGCCAGTCACATGGACGTCGACCAGTTCGCGCTGGCCAGCATGAGCGAGGACCACAAGGAAGGCGTCGAGGCGTTCCTGGAGCGTCGGAAGCCGCGGTTCAGGGGGCGCTGAGGCCCGTTACAAAAACTCGAAAACAACCCCATGCACAGTAGAACGGCCAGCCCCAGCCGCCACCCATCCATGATTCGCATAAGGTATATTATGGAATATATTTATCTCTAATTGGATCAGATATTTAGGCGAAAATCCTGCCGTACAGGGCAATTGGACGGCTCTCCAGGCGTTCGTTTGAATACAAGCAATCCTGCTACGCCAAAGGCTGTGTTGCCGCCGCTTGCGGACGCTGTAATAAGCCGCGAGTAGATCGCTGACGACTCGTGACGGGCCGTCTCAAGAACAACAACCCTCAAGGGAGGAAATCGAATGAGCTTTTCACGACGCACGCTTCTCAAGGCATCCGCTGCGTCAGCGGTTTTGGGCGGCATCGGCGCGCCGTTCGTGGCGCGGGCCCAGGCTGCCGAATTTACCTACAAGTACGCCAATAATCTCCCGGACGGACATCCCATGAACGCCCGGGCCAAGGAGATGGCGGCGGCGATCAGGACCGAGACCAATGGCCGGTTCGACCTGCAGATTTTCCCGAACAACCAGCTCGGTTCCGACACCGACATGCTGAGCCAGATCAGGTCCGGCGGCGTCGAATTCTTCACGCTGTCGGGGCTTATCCTGGCTACGCTGGTGCCGGCGGCGTCGATCAGCGGCATCGGCTTTGCATTCCCGGACTACGACACGGTCTGGAAGGCCATGGACGGGGGCCTGGGCGCCTATATCCGCGGCGAGATCACCAAGGCCAACCTCGTGGTGATGGACAAGATCTGGGACAACGGCTTCCGCCAGACCACCTCCTCGACCAAGCCGATCAACGGGCCGGAGGACTTCAAGGGCTTCAAGATCCGCGTGCCGGTTTCGCCGCTCTGGACCTCCATGTTCAAGGCGTTCGATGCGGCGCCCGCCTCGATCAATTTCAGCGAGGTTTACTCCGCACTGCAGACGAAGATCGTCGAGGGCCAGGAAAATCCGCTGGCCATCATCTCGACCGCGAAGCTGTACGAGGTGCAGAAATACTGCTCGCTGACCAACCATATGTGGGACGGCTTCTGGTTCCTGGCCAATCGCCGCGCCTGGGAGAAACTGCCTGAAGACGTGCGGACGATCGTGGCCAAGAATATCAATGCGGCCGGCATCAAGGAGCGCGAGGACGTGGCCAAGCTGAATGCCGGCCTGCAGCAGGAACTGGCGGGCAAGGGCCTGACATTCAACCAGCCCAACGTGACGCCGTTCCGCGACAAGCTCCGTTCCGCAGGCTTCTACGCGGAATGGAAAGGCAAATATGGCGACCAGGCCTGGGAGCTGCTCGAAAAGTCGGTCGGCAAGCTGTCCTGATCGTCTGAAATCTGAAGTCCGTCATGGCTCAGGCCGACATGACTGAAGTGATTGACGAGGAGGAGGTGGTAACTCAGCCCCCTCCTCGCCGGCGTTCGCGGCTGGCGTCCATCGAGCGCGGGCTCGGGGTCCTGGTCGAGTTTCCGGCGGCGCTGTTGGTCGTCGCCGAGATCGCGATCCTGTTTGCCGGCGTGGTGGCGCGCTACGCGTTGCACCAGCCGCTGATCTGGTCGGATGAGCTGGCCTCGATCCTGTTCCTGTGGCTCGCCATGCTCGGCGCCGCGGTCGCGTTCCACCGCGCCGAGCACATGCGGATGACGGCCGTGGTCGCCAACGCCCGGCCCGCCATGCGCGCCTATCTCGACCTGATCGCAACCTCGTCGGCGCTGGCGTTCCTCATTCTGATCGCCTGGCCGGCCTGGGAATACGCCTACGAGGAAAGCTATATCACGACGCCGGCGCTGCAGATCGCCAACGTCTGGCGTGCCGCAGCGCTGCCGGTCGGGATCGCCCTGATGGCGCTGTTTGCGTTCCTGCGGCTGCTGCAGGCCCGGAAAGCGCGCATCGTGCTTGGCGCGATCCTGTCGGTCGTGCTGGTGATCGGGGTATTCTGGCTGCTCAGGGGAACGCTGAAGCCGCTCGGCAATCTTAACCTGATCATCTTCTTTGTCGGCGTGGCCGGCTTCTGCGTGTTCGCCGGCGTGCCGATTGCGTTCGGGTTCGGGCTTGCGACCTACGGCTATCTGGCGCTCACGACAGGCACGCCGCTGATGGTGCTGGTCGGCCGCATGGACGAGGGCATGAGCCACCTCATCCTGCTTTCGGTGCCGCTGTTCGTGTTCCTCGGCCTCCTGATCGAGATGACCGGCATGGCGCGCGCCATGGTGGCGTTCCTGGCGAGCCTGCTGGGGCACGTCCGCGGCGGCCTGCATTACGTGCTGGTCGGGGCGATGTATCTGGTCTCGGGCATTTCGGGCTCCAAGGCGGCCGACATGGCCGCCGTGGCGCCGGTGCTGTTTCCGGAAATGAAGGCCCGCGGCGCCAAGCCGGGCGATCTGGTCGCCCTGCTCTCCGCCACCGGCGCGCAGACCGAAACCATTCCGCCGAGCCTCGTGCTGATTACGATCGGCTCGGTCACCGGCGTCTCGATCGCCGCGCTGTTCACCGGCGGGTTGCTGCCCGGTTTCGTGCTGGCGATCACGCTGTCGGCGCTGGTGTGGTGGCGCTACCGGCACGAGGACCTGCGGCATGTCACGCGCGCCGGCGGCGGCGAGATTGCCCGCGCCTTCGCCATCGCCCTGCCCGCCATCGCGCTGCCGTTCGTGATCCGTTATGCCGTGGTCGAGGGCATCGCGACCGCCACGGAAGTCTCCACCATCGGCATCGTCTATGCCTTCGTCGTCGGCTACCTGATTTACGGGCTCCTGATCTACCGCAATTTCGACTGGCGGCGGATCATGCCGATGCTGGTCGAGACCGCGTGCCTGTCGGGGGCGATCCTGCTGATCATCGGCTGCGCCACCGGCATGGCCTGGGGCCTTACGCAGTCGGGCTTTTCGCGGACGCTGGCGGCCGCCATGACCGGCCTGCCCGGCGGTTCGGCGTCCTTTATCGCCGTGTCGATCATGGCGTTCGTGATCCTTGGCAGTGTGCTCGAGGGCATTCCGGCTATCGTGCTGTTCGGGCCGCTGCTGTTTCCGATCGCCCGCGCCGTGGGCGTGCACGAGGTCCACTATGCGATGATCGTGATCCTCGCGATGGGCATCGGATTATTCGCGCCGCCGTTCGGAGTGGGCTATTATGCCGCCTGCGCCATCGGACGCGTCGATCCGGCCGAGGGGATCCGGCCGATCTGGGGCTACCTGCTGGCGCTGATGGTCGGTTTGATCATCGTGGCGATCTTCCCGTGGATCTCCATCGGGTTCTTGTAGGTCGTTCTTGTAAGTCAAATTTTGCAGATGGGACAAAGCCGATGAGCGCAGCCCGGAACCAGTACGCAATCGGATTGGACAAGACGCCGGCGAACTACGTGCCGCTGACGCCGCTGAGTTTTCTCGCCCGCAGTGCCGCCGTCTATCCCGATCATGTCAGCGCGGTCTATGAGGGCCGCAGCTTCACCTGGGCGCAGACCTATGAGCGCTGCCGGCGCTTTGCATCCTGGCTTGCCGGCCGTGGCATCGGCATCGGCGACACGGTGGCGGCGATGCTGCCGAATATCCCTGCCATGAACGAGGTGCATTTTGCCGTGCCGATGGCGGGCGCCGTGCTGAACGCGCTGAACATCCGGCTCGATGCGCCGTCCATCGCCTTCCAGCTCGACCATGGCGGTGCCAAAATCATTCTGGTCGATCCGGAGTTTTCGGGCGTGATCGCGGAAGCGCTGACGCTGATGAAAGCGCCCAAGCCTTTCGTGGTCGACGTCGACGACGCGGCGTTTGCGGGCGGCAAGCGCATCGGCGAAATCGAATACGAGGCGGCGGTCGCAGCCGGCGATCCCAGCTTCGTCGCAAGGCTGCCCGCCGACGAATGGGACGCGATCGCGCTGAGCTATACCTCCGGCACGACCGGCAATCCGAAGGGCGTGGTGACGCATCACCGCGGCGCCTATCTCAACGCCGTCAGCAACATCCTGGCCGGCAACCTCGGGCAGCATCCGGTTTACCTCTGGACGCTGCCGATGTTCCACTGCAACGGCTGGTGCTTTCCGTGGACGATAGCGGCCTCCGCCGGCATCAATGTCTGCCTGCGCAAGGTCGATCCGGCCAAGATTTTCGAACTGATCCCGCAGCACGGCGTTACCCACATGTGCGGCGCACCGATCGTCTACAACACGCTGATCAACGCACCGGGCGCGCCCAAGGGAAAGGCCGCCCGCCCGGTGGTCGGACTGATCGCGGGTGCCGCGCCTCCGGTCGCCGTGCTCGAAGGCGCCGAAAGCATCGGCATCAAGCTGACGCATGTCTACGGGCTGACTGAAGTCTACGGCCCCGCCTCCGTCTGCGCCGAACAGCCGGGCTGGGATGAACTGCCCGCCGATCAGCGTGCCCAGCTGAAACGCCGGCAGGGTGTCCCCTACCCGCTCGAGGAGGCCGTCACCGTGCTCGATCCCGAGACCATGCGGGAAGTGCCGCGCGACGGCGAGACCATCGGCGAGGTGATGTTCCGCGGCAACATCGTCATGAAGGGCTATCTGAAGAACGAGAAGGCAACGCAGGAAGCCTTCGCCGGCGGCTGGTTTCATACCGGCGATCTCGGCGTGCTCGATGAGCATGGCTACGTCATCATCAAGGACCGCTCCAAGGACATCATCATATCAGGCGGCGAGAACATCTCATCGGTGGAGGTGGAGGACATCCTCTACAAGCACCCCGCGGTGCTGTTCGCGGCCGTGGTCGCAAAGCCCGATTCCAAATGGGGCGAAGTGCCCTGCGCCTTCGTCGAACTGAAGGACGGCGCCAAGGCGACGGAGGCCGAGATCATCACCTTCTGCCGCGGCCACATGTCCGGCTTCAAGACGCCGAAGTCTGTCGTGTTCGGGCCGATCCCGAAGACGTCTACCGGCAAGATCCAGAAATTCATGCTGCGCGAGCAGGTGGACTCGGCAAAGGCGATTTCGGCGTAGCACCCGCCGCTGTCATTGCGAGCCAGCGGGTCGCGCGAATGCGCGCCCGATGACAGGCTCCGCGAAGCAATCCATTCTTCCTCTTGCGCTAACGGCGCGATGGATTGCTTCGCTACGCTCGCAATGACGGGATAGATTTTGATTTCGCAACTGTTACACCTGCTCCCGCCTGACCGGCGGGTAATACTGCGGCGCCTCGGTTCGCTCGTACATGCCGTAGTCGCGCATGATTTCGAAAATGCGGAAGTATTCCGTGGTTGGGTCGGCAAACAGCCGGGCGCCGAATTCGACGCCGGCTGCATGGTCCGGCAGATCGATCAGATGCGCGAACTGACCGTCACGATAGACGCTGGCGAAGGCGTCGCGGCGCCATTCGGTCTGCACGGGGAGCGTCGCGCTCTTCGATTCCGTCGTGAGGATGTAGGTTGGCGGGCGCCTCGCGGGATCGTTGTAGGGCGTGCGCCGCTCGGGATGCCAGACCGGCTGTCCGGGCCTTGCTTCGTGGATCACCTGGGCTACGCGAATGCGGTAGTCCGAAAACACCTTCTCGCGGCCGATGGTCTGGACCTCATGATGGTGGCCGTGGGCGCGCCAGGCGGTCAGGGCTCCCTCGTCTTGCCATATCTGGTGCGATAGAAGCAGGTCTTCCCGCGTCAAACTCCTGAAGCGATCGATGAAGAGGCAGCCGCCGATCGCCTCGAGCTCGGGCTTCAGCGCTGCGGCGAGACCGAGATATTGATCCCGGTGCCCGGGCCGCGTTTGGACTTCGAAGAACAGGCCAATCATCGCAGTTCCCAACTTGGGCTCAGCACAGACTACCCCTTCTGGCGCTCCTGCTCCAGCGTCAGCTTCATCCCGTCATAGGCCGGGATCACACCGGCAGGCAGGCTCTGCCGCAACACCTCGTAATCGAGGTCGGAGTGCATGTTGGTGACGACGGCTTGTTTCGGCTTGAAGCGCTCGATCCAGGACAGCGCGTCATTGACGCTGAAGTGGCTGGGATGGCCCGCATACCGCAACCCGTCGACGATCCAGAGGTCGAGGTTCTCCAGTGCAGGCCAACTCTCCTGGGGAATGTCGTGCAGGTCGGGCGTATAGGCGGCATTGCCAACGCGGAATCCCAGCGCGGGTATCCTGCCGTGGTGAACCAGGAAGGCGGTGAGCTTTACCGGGCCGCCCTTGCCTTCCGTGGTATGACTCTCGCCGGCCTCGATCGAATGACGCGTCAGGATCGGCGGATAGTCGCTGCCCTCGGGCGAGATGAAACAATAGGAGAACCGCGCCATGATGTCTTTGGCGG
The DNA here is from genome assembly GCA_023422775.1 of Pseudomonadota bacterium. GTDB lineage: Bacteria > Pseudomonadota > Alphaproteobacteria > Rhizobiales > Xanthobacteraceae > Bradyrhizobium. Next base: position 101,748 of record JAFAGM010000093.1, on the reverse strand, counting down.
TCGACTGGTTGAAGTAGACCGGAATGCGGCGGCGCTGGTGCAGCACGACCGACCGCAGATCGTCGATGCCGTGGGTCTGATCGGCATGTTCATGCGTCAGGTACACCGCGTCGATGTGATCGACTTCGGCGTCGATCAATTGCTCGCGCAGGTCGGGCGAGGTGTCGATCACGATCCGCGTGGTGCCGTGGGCACCTGTGCGCTCGACCAGCAGCGAGCAGCGTCGTCGCCGGTTTTTTGGATTGTTGGGATCGCAGGCGCCCCAGCCGAGCGCCGGACGCGGCACGCCGGCGGAAGAGCCGCAGCCGAGGATCGTCAGCGTCAACGTCATGCCGTGGCCTTTGCTGTCGGCACTTTCGAGAACAGGCGAAAGAAATTCTCCGTCGTCTGCCGCGAAATCTCTTCCAGCGAGGCGCCGCGGGCCTCCGCAAGTACCCTGGCGACTTCGACGACGTAGGCCGGCTCGTTGCGCTTGCCGCGAAATTTTCCGGGCGCCAGATAGGGCGCATCGGTTTCGACCATGATGCGATCGGCCGGCAGTTCGGCTGCGAGTTCGCGCAACGCCTCGGACTTCTTGAACGTCACGATGCCCGTGAACGAGATCGACAGGCCGAGCGCAATCGCCTTCATCGCCAGTTCGCGCCCGCCGGTATAGCAATGCAGCACGGCCTTGAACGGCCCCTTCCCTGCTTCGTCTTCAAGTATCCGGCTGCAGTCTTCATCCGCCTCGCGGGTGTGGATCACCAGCGGCAATCCGGTCGCGCGCGCGGCTGCGATATGGGCGCGAAAACCGCGCTCCTGCGCCTCGGGGGAGCCGTGCTCATAGAAATAATCTAGCCCCGCCTCGCCCAGCGCAACGACCTTCGGGTGCTTCGTCAGCTCGATCAGTTCGCCGGCAGGAATGCCGTCTTCCTCATCGGCATGATGCGGATGGGTACCGGCCGAGCAATAGACGTTGGGAAACCGTTCGGCGATCGCAAGCAGCCCGCCGAGCCGCCTGACGCGGGTCGAGATCGTGACGATCCGGCCGACACCGGCCGCCTCGGCACGCGCAACGATGCCGTCGAGATCCTCGGCGAAATCCGGAAAGTCGAGATGGCAGTGGCTGTCGACGAGCATGGCCTGCAAACTGTTCAATCCACCTTTGGTTCGATATAGCGCGGAAATACGCCGACCGGCGGCGGCAACGGCGTGGCCGGCCTGATCCGCGTGCCGAGCGCCGCAAAGTCGCGCGCCTGCATTTCGTCGGGAATGCCGAGGCTGTCGAGCAGCTTCTTCGAGGCATCGGGCATGACCGGCTGCGTCAGGATCGCGATCTGGCGCACCACTTCGGCGGTCACGTACAGCACGGTCTTCTGCCGCGCCGGATCGGTCTTGGCCAGCGCCCACGGCGCCTCGCCTGCGAAGTAGCGGTTGGCTTCCGCCACCACGGACCACACCACGTTCAGCCACTGATGGATCTGTTGCGTCGCCATTGCCCTGCGCGAGGCTTCCAGCATGGCATCGGCTTCCGCCAGGATCGCCTTGTCGTTGTCGGTGAATTCGCCGGGCTCAGGCAGCACGCCGCCGAGTTGCTTGGCGATCATCGACAGCGAGCGCTGCGCCAGATTGCCGAGATCGTTGGCGAGGTCGGCATTGATGCGCGCGACGATGGCCTCGTGGTTGTAGCTGCCGTCCTGGCCGAACGACACTTCCCGCATGAAGAAATAGCGTATCTGGTCGACGCCGTAATGCGCCGCCATGGTGAAGGGATCGACGACGTTGCCGACCGATTTCGACATCTTCTCGCCGCGGTTGAGCAGGAAGCCGTGACTGAACACCCGTTGTGGAACGGCAACGCCGGCCGACATCAGGAATGCGGGCCAGTAAACGGCGTGGAACCGCACGATATCCTTGCCGGTGACGTGCAGGCTGGCCGGCCAGTAGCGCCGGAATCCGTCGCTCTCGACGTCGGGATAGCCGGCGGCCGTGATGTAGTTGGTGAGCGCATCCATCCACACATACATCACGTGAGACGGAGCGTCCGGCACCTTGATGCCCCAGTCGAACGTCGTCCGCGAAACCGAGAGATCCTTCAGTCCACTTTTGACGAAACTCGCAACTTCATTCAGCCGCTCGCGCGGCAGCACGAAATCGGGAACGTCCGCATAGAGCGCGAGCAACTTGTCCTGATAAGCCGACAGGCGGAAGAAATAGGTTTCTTCCTCGGCCCACTCGACCGGCGAGCCCAGCGGTTCGCGGCGGACACCGTCGGGCCCGATGGTGGTTTCCGCTTCGTCAAAGTAAGCCTCCTGACGAACCGAATACCAGCCCGCATACTTGCCGAGATAGATATCGCCGTTCTTCTCGATCGCGCGCCAGAGCGCCTGGCACGCTCGCTCGTGGCGCGGCTCGGTGGTGCGGATGTAATCGTCATAGGAGATGTTGAGCGCGGTCATCATCTCGCGGAAGCGTGCGGAGTTGCGATCGGCAAGCGCGAGCGGCGTGAGGCCTTCGGCGACAGCGGTTTGCTGCATTTTCAGGCCGTGCTCATCGGTGCCCGTCAGAAACAGGACATCGAACCCGTCGAGCCGCTGAAAGCGGGCGATCGCGTCGGTAACCATGGCCGTGTAGGCATGGCCGATGTGCGGTATTCCGTTCGGATAGAAGATGGGCGTCGTGATGAAGTAGGTTTTGCGGTCGGAAACCGCCACGGGCGCTACCTCTACTGTAGTCTCAATTTGCGGCGCTAGCGCGCGCTTCTTCGGGGTGGTTTTCCTCGCCGGCTTCCTGGTCGCTTTCTTTGCTGCCTTTCTGGCAGACTTCCCTGCAATCTTTTTTGCAGCTTTTTTCGCCGGCTTCTTCGCGACCTTCTTTGCAACCTTCTTCGAAACCTTCACGCCGCGCCTGCTCTCGGCCACCCGCTTTTTGGCTGCGACCTTTTTGCTGGCGCCGGTGGCCGGCTTGCGCGCCTTCTTCGCCTTGCGCTTTTTCGAAGCTTTCTTTGCAGCCGTCGCCACGATGAATTCCTTTTGACTTAAGCGATTGTCGGGATTGATGTCCGGCGGAGCGTTACCGCGTTGCTTCCGCGAGCATCCCGAACACCGAGAAAACCAGCGGTTTTCGCTCCAGATTGTACGATTCTGTGTCGCGCGCGGCGCGGACGATCTTTTCCCATACCTCCGCCAGCCGTGCAAGGCGGGGAAGGTTCGCGTTGGCGTCGTCGGCGCGCAGCTTTTCGCCGATCCAGCGATCGATGCCGTCGATGAAGGCGGCCAGCGCCACACGGTCGCTGGTGCCGAGCGCATCGCCCAGCGCATGCAGTTCGCGCGGATCGACCCGCGGCAGGCTCGCCAGCAGCGCGGCGGTCCGCTGCTGCAGCTTGAGCGCGTCGCCGCCCATCAAGGTCAGCGCGCGCGATACACTCCCCTCCGACGCATCGGCAGCTTCCGCCAAAGCGGGATCATCGGGTGCGATGTCGGCGGCCTGCGCGGCCGCGCGGATCACGTCGTCGGTCGCGAGCGGCCGCAGTGGCAGTTTGCGGCAACGGGACAGGATCGTCGGCAACGCCCGGGCCGGCGAGTGACTGACGAGCAGGAACAGCGATCGTTGCGGCGGCTCTTCGAGAATCTTGAGCAGCGCATTCGCCGCGTTCGGATTGAGTTCGTCGACGGTGTCGACGATGCAGACCCGCCAGCCGTCCACCGCCGCGGTCGAGCCGAAAAACGAAATCGTCTCGCGCGTTTCGTCCACGGTGATGACCGTGCGCAGCACACCGCGATCGTTGAGGCCGCGCTCGAGCACCAACAGGCCGCCATGGGCGTTGGCCCCGACCTGGCGGGCGACGGGATCGTTGGGGTCGAGCGCCAGCGCCTCGGCACGCTGCACCGAAGGCTTCATGGGATCCGCGTTGGCGAGCACGAACCGCGCCATGCGATAGGCCAGCGTCGCCTTGCCTATGCCCTGTGGGCCGCCGATCAGCCAGGCGTGCGGAATCCGCCCGCTGCGGTAGGCATTCAGCAACGCCGCTTCCGCCTCTCCATGGCCGAACAGGTCGGCCGTTTCGCGGGGATGCCTGACCGCCATCTCCGGCTCGGTCTTGCGGGCGCTCATGCGGAACTCGCCTTCGTCGGAACGGCGAACAGATGATCGCGCACGGCGGTCCAGATCTGGGCCGCGACCGTGTCGGCATCGGCATCGGCGTCGACGAGGACGCAGCGCTGTGGATCCTCGGCGGCGATCTTCTTGTAGGCGTCGCGCAGATCCTGATGGAACTGGACATCTTCCGCCTCGAAACGATCGGGCACGCCGCTGCCGCGGCGGGCGGCGGCGCGCTTCAGGCCGACCTCGACGGGAATATCCAGAATGATGGTCAGGTCAGGCTTGAGATCGCCGATGGTGACCCGCTGCATGGCGTTGAGGACGTCAGGCGATACCTGCCCCAGCCTGCCCTGATAGGCGCGGGTCGAATCCGAGAAGCGGTCGCACAGCACCCACGTACCCTGGTTGAGCGCGGGCTGGATCACGGTACGCACATGGTCGTCGCGTGCCGCGGCAAACAGCAGCGTCTCGGCCTCGGGCCCGAGCAGCTTGCCCATGCCCGACAGCACGAGATGCCTGATGATTTCAGCTCCCGGCGAGCCACCCGGCTCACGCGTGACGATCGTCCGCAGCTTCGCCGTGGCAAGACGTTCCGCGAGCGTCTTGATCTGCGTGGACTTTCCAGAGCCCTCGCCCCCCTCGAATGAGATGAACTTCCCGCGCCCGGAAGTCCGGATCGGCGCTGTATCGGCCATGGTCAGAGTTTCTCGGCGCCCGCGCGGAACATGCCGATGACGAGTTCGCTCGCCCCGTCGATCGCGCGGCGCACCGTCGAACCGGTGCCGACCGCTTCGGCCGCGTAGACCGGCGCTTCCATCGCGACATTGGCGCCGCGCCATACCCTGACGACGCCAACCGGCTGGCCGGACTTCACCGGCGCCGCCACGGGCCCCTTGTAGATGATGCGCGCGATCAGCCTCTCGTTGCCGTTCTTCGGCACCATCACCTTGATCGGTTCGGGGCTGGCAAGCTTCACCGAACGGCTCTCGCCGCCAAATACCCTGGCGTAGCCGACCAACTGGTTGGCCGCGAACAGCGTCCGGGTTTCGAAATTGCGAAAACCCCATTCCAGCATCTTCTTCGCTTCGGAAGCCCGATCGTCTGGATCATCGAGGCCGTTGACCACGACGATCAGCCGAGTGTCGTTCTGCACGGCGGAGCCGACCATGCCGTAGCCGCCCTCCTTCGTGAATCCCGTCTTCAGCCCGTCGGCGCCATTGAGCGAATTCAGCAGCGGATTGCGGTTCTGCTGGCGGATCTTGTTCCAGGTGAATTCCTTCTCGCCGAACAATTTGTACATGTCGGGATAGGTCAAAATCAGGTGGCGGGCGAGTTTGGACAGCTCCCGCACCGTCATCTTGTTGGCTGGATCCGGCAGTCCGTTGGAATTGCCGAAGGTCGACTTCGTCATGCCGAGTTCGCGGGCGCGTTTGGTCAGGAAGTCGGCGGCAAAGATGCGCTCGTTGCCGGCCATGCCTTCGGCGAGCGCAATGCAGGAATCATTGCCGCTCTGGATGATGGCGCCGCGCAGCAGGTCCTCCACCGAGACCTTGCTGTTGAGGGCCGCAAACATGGTCGAGCCGCCGGCCGGCGCGCCGCCCTTGCGCCAGGCGTTCTCGCTGATGCGGTATTCGTCGGTCAGCTTGAGCGTACCCTCCTTGAGGGCGTTGAAGACCACCTCGACCGTCATCAGCTTCATCATGCTGGAAGGCGCGCGCAGTTCGTCGGCGCTCTTCTCGAACAGCACGCTGCCGCTGGTCGCCTCGATCAGGATCGCGGTCGGCGCATCCCCGTCAAAGCCGCCGTCCTCCTTTTTGGCCCCCTGCACGCTGTTGTTGGCGGCATAGACGACCCCGCCCCAGGCGACGGCGAAGGCCAGCGTAGCCGCGATGAGGCTTCGCCACGGGATGACAGCCGCGGCGTCGGGTTTGCGGGAAACAGAGATCTCGGCTGCCATCGGCGATGTCCTGAATCCGTGTGTTGTAACAGTTGGAAGTATCGCAAACAACACAGGTTTTTGGACCTGTCGCCGTGTCGATCCGATTGCGGCGCCGGACCTACGAACGTATCGTGCAGCGCGACGACGGTCTCTCACACAAACACGAAAAACAGGGCGGAAACGCGATGCCGGCTTCACGCACCATCTCCGCCAACGGGCTGGAGTTCTTCCTCCTCGAACAGGGCCAGGGTCCGCTCGTCCTGCTCTGCCACGGCTGGCCCGAACTATCCTACTCGTGGCGGCACCAGATTCCCGCGATCGCAGAGGCCGGCTTCCGCGTCGTCGCTCCGGACATGCGTGGATTCGGCCGAACCAGCGCGCCGGCCGATATCGGCGCCTACACGCTTTTCCACAATGTCGGCGACATGGTCGCACTGGTGGCCGCGCTCGGCGAAAAGCAGGCAGTCATCGTCGGCCATGATTGGGGGGCGCCGGTCGCCTGGCACGCGGCGATGTTCCGCCCCGATATTTTCACCCGGGTTGCCGGCCTGAGCGTCCCGCCGCCGTCCCGCGGACGCGGCCTGCCGCTCGAGACCCTGAAGAAGAACGGCATCACCAACTTCTACTGGCAGTATTTCCAGACACCCGGGGCGGCGGAAGCCGAGTTCGAGCGCGACGTCGCCGCGACGATGCGAATCATCCTCGGCGGACGCGGGTTCTCGGATCCCTCAGCGCACCAGTTTGTCCAGGAGGGCAAGGGCTTCCTTGCCGATGCCGACCCGCATCGGCCGCTGCCCGGCTGGCTGACCGAAGCCGACATCGCCACCTTTGCGGATATCTACCGGAAATCCGGCTTTCGCGGAGGGTTGAACTGGTACCGCAATCTCGACCGGAACTGGGAACTGACGGCTCCGTGGCAGGGCGCGCAAATCCACCAGCCGTCGCTGTTCATCGCGGGGTCCAGGGATGGCGTGATTACCGGCCCGATCGGCGCCAAACAGGTCAACGAGATGGAGCGCGTGCTGCCCGATCTGAGGCAGAAGCTCATTGTCGACGGCGCCGGCCACTGGATTCAGCAGGAGCGGCCGGACGAAGTCAACGCCGCCCTGATCGCCTTCCTCAAGGGATGACTTTACTTTTGACGCGTTTTCTTGAAGCGAACCGGGGCCCACTTCGCTCGAAAACGCTATCTAATACAACCCTCGCCCGCTGAGCACTTCGCTCGGGCCCCGCGGGTCCACGGGCCGATAGGCAGCGCCTGGCGCCAAATAGCTCGCGTCGCCTTCGTAGGACACCGCTCGCGCATTTTGGACCGGACGGCCGCGCGAACGGCTCGATGCCGACATTTCCGAGGTCGCGTTGATCGAGGCGTGGTCGGCCGACGTGTTGCCGAGGCTGTAGGGGCGGCCTTCCGGCATCGGGACCTCGCCGCGGATTCGGCCTGCGGACGAGGTCATCCCGGGAACGAACGGCCGGGCAGAGGCGATCCGGACCGTCGATGGCGACGGTGCAGGCTCGCCGGTCCTCAAGGTGGCCAGCAACTGACGATCATCGGAGCCCTCGAGCGGCGCCCGGCCGACATACTCCACGCGGACCTTTGCGACGCCATTCGCTTTGAATTCAAGGAGTTCCGCCGCCCTGTTGGAGACGTCGATGAGACGGTTGCCGTGGTACGGGCCGCGGTCGTTGACCCGGACGATGAGCGACTTGCCGTTTCGGACGTTGGTGACGCGGGCGTAGCTTGGGATCGGCAGGGTCGGATGGGCCGCCGTCAGCGCGGTCATGTCGAAGACCTCGCCATTGGCGGTGAGCCGGCCATGGAAATCATCGCCATACCAGGAGGCGATTCCCTCGGCGCGATAGTTGGGATCCTCCTCCGGCACGTAGACCCGACCCGCGACCGTGTAGGGCTTGCCGATGCGATAGGTACCTCCGCCCTTTGGCACCGGCTCGCCGAAAGCCACCACGCGGGGGCTGGAGGAAACACCGTACTTGGGATCGACGCGGCTGGCGAACTTCCCCGACGAGGCGCAGTTGGCGAGGAAGAAACACGCCGCCACCGCAGCAGCGCTGCGCGCCGCCAGGACAATCGATTGTGACCGTCGAATCCCCATTCGCCCCAATTACCATTCCAACGGCCGCATGCCTACGTTGAGGCTTGTGCGCGCTACCTTGTGATGCGGCCCACCTCCGCATCACGACAAGAAGATATCGCAACCCGAACGCGGCGGAAATGGGGTCAGCGTTGGTGCGATCCAACTCGGCATCGACTTGGTAAATCAATCGTAGCCTGACATATCCGGCGAAATACGGGAGTGCAGCCGCCGGTTGGTCGGCAAGCGGTGCGCTGTTTGACAAGGCATTGTGGCTCCTCGGACAATCTGTTGCATCAAATCATCACTCACCCCCGATCTTCGACTGCAACCCCCGAATCTTTTTGACTGTGCAGCGCTGCAGTCGTTCTGTTGGGCGTACGGGGGCACAAAGGATTGGTGCGATGATTGAGACGGTTACAGCGGTGATGGCTCTGGTAAGCGCCGGGATTTTTCTTGCCCACGCATTTGAAGGTTATCGTTACAGGGCGTGAGCCTTGACCGACCGAGGGTTCGGGTGGCTCACCCGATTCCCTGGCTGAAAGTTGGATCCGTGGTTCCGGTCGAAGGATTCAGAAACTTTTAATAAATTCGGACGAGCATCGGAGTGGTAGGTGTACCATGCGCAACCACGACACTGTCTCCAACGGATTCCTGGTCCTGACGACGGTCAGCCTCGCGCTTCTGTGTTCGGGTCTGCTGGCCTTTGCATTCGGCTAGATCGATCGTCGCAGGCGATCCCGACACCGGGAGCATTGCCGTCCCCCCCCCCCCGGGGCCGGTTTTGGGGGCGCCTCTCCCCGCAATACTTCCCTGCCAACGCGTCCCTCTGCCAACACTTCCCTGCCAACACTTCCCTGCCAACACTTCCCTGCCAACTCGGTGACAGTCAGTCTCCCTGGCGTTCCACCTCACGGGCGCGGATTTGATGCACGTCAATGCAGGCGCGGCAAAGTGGGTAAATCGTTGCTCCACATGATGCCCGACAATGCTGTCCAGCATCATTCGGCGATCTCGCCGTTTTCTCCTAGACTGCCCCGCCATCGCCGGTTCTCGGCGCTGCGGGGCATTTTAGTTCAACGGCAGGCGGCAATCCGGGACCATGCCTGGGCTTGCGCTCTCTTAGGGTTGCCTGGTTGCCGCGACCAAGAGCATCGGCCGCAGAGCGTTGCCAGGAAGCCGCAGGGACATCGGCACATGCGAAAGCCGGCGGCTTTTTATCATTTCCCGGACGATGCCGCAGGTCGCGGCGGTCATTGCAAGCGCCGCGATCCGGAATATGACGGGACTGCCTGCCAGCAGCGCCGCGGTTGCGCCCCATACGGCGGCAAAGAAGAGTATGAACCAGCGCATTGCCGGACGTTCCGCCACCAGATCCTGGACGCGCGGCGTCGGAGCCTTGCCGAGCACCGGGCCATACACTTCGAGCCAGGTCAGGAATGCGACGATCTTGTACATCTGGGCCAGCATGAAGCCCGAAAGCCAGCCGAAGGCAGACAGGAAAACCACCGCGCCGACATGCTCTGAAAACCGTCCCATCGCCGTCAGGATGACACCGAGCAGCGCCGAAAGCGCGAGGTTTGCGAGAGCAACTGCCCCCACGCGGCTGTTCAGTTCGAGGCTGCGACGCCGCCTTGCACGGTAGAGTTTCAGGACATCGCGCCCGTACAGTGCGAGCGCCGCGGTGGCCAGCACCAGGGCCGCCGCCAGCACGACGGCAAGCGACTTTTCCAGGAGGACGGCCGCGAACCCGCCTGCTAGCGCAATGCCTAGCGCCGCTGAGGCGGACCAAAGGGTTCTCCGGCCGCTCGCGTCATCAATGTCGGGTGCGAGCATGAACATCGCCAGCAAGCGATAGCTGACGCCCATTGTCGTGATCGTCAGCCATCCGCCGAGCCCGGCAACGATGTGGATCGGCAACGCCCCCGAATGTATCCGAACAAGCACGCTTCCGGTCACCGCCTGGTCAAGAACCAGCGCGAAGATCGCTCCAAGCGTTACGGCAACGCCGACCGCGGCAAGTCCCGTAGCCACGAACCGAGCCGGCAGCGCCAGTGGGCGAGCGCTCCACAGCGTGCACGCGAGATTGAAGATGACGAGCGCAAAACCGGCGCAGAGCAACAGCGCGGCGACGGACAGGAACGGCAGTTCCATCGGAACCCGTCCATCCAGCCGAAGAAAGCCCAGTATCAGCGCCACCAGCCCGCTCACCAGCAAGGCCAGTGCCGGCAGCGGCAACCGGTCGCTGTGGAGCGGCCGTTCGGTCAGCACCGGAATGAACTGGCCCAATGCGCCGCACATCGTGAGGCTGAGCCAACCGATCGTGACGAGATGGACCACGATCAGGGTTGGGGGAGCCCTCAAGGCTTCCGCCGGGAAGCCAAGCCCCGCCGACATCATGGCTTCCGCAGCAAGTAACGACAGCAGCGCGGCAGCAAAGTACGACATCGTCCAGCGGGAGAGTGCCGTTCCGTTCAATTGCTCCTCCCCTCGTTCCGCCGGATTCGCGCTGCACGGGGATGCCGTCATTGGTGCGCATGCAGGAAAACTGCACCGGTGTCCGATCGGCTTCTTTGTCGAAGCGCAAACGGGCGGCTGCCGGCAAGGCGCTGCAAGGCAGGAATTCGCTACCCGCGCTGTCCGGCCGTTCGTCGCACCAACTCAGACGGACGATTGATCGCGCTTTGGCTCGTCATCGGCAATCGCGCGCCATCCGGCGCCCTCGAGGTCATCGTACTGGCCGTTCCTGAGCGACCAGAGAAATCCCATCAGGCCGAGGGCACCGAGCGCGAGCGCCATAGGCACGAGGAACACCAGGACTTCCATCAGTCGAATCCCCTCGCCCCGCGATGCGCACGCAGCGCATTCAATATCACCAGCAAGGACGAGCCCGACATCGCCACGGCCGCGACCAGCGGCGTTGCCATGCCCGCAACCGCAAGCGGCACGGCAAAGAGGTTGTAACCCGCCGCCAGCCAAAGGTTCTGCCGCATCAGACCCAGCGCCTTGCGGGAAAAGCCGATCGCGGTGACCACGGGCGCAAGGCGGTCGCCGAGGAAAACCAGGTCTGCGGTCGCCTGGCTCAGATGGGTGGCGCTGACGGGCGACATCGAGACGTGCGCAGCGGCCAGCGCCGGCGCGTCGTTCATGCCATCGCCCACCATCAGGACCTTGGCGCCTTGCCGCTTCAGTTCCTCGATGCGCGCAATCTTGTCGGCCGGTGTCACGCCCGCGCGCCACTCGTGAATCCCGAGCGATTGCGCCGCGTGGCGCACGGCGGGCTCGCGATCCCCCGACAATATTTCGACGTCGATTCCGGCCTTCAGGAGGAGGGCAATCGCGCTGGCCGCGTCGCGGCGCAGACGCTGCCGCACCGCGAACACATGCCGCATCTCGCCGTGACGGAAGGCGACGACGGAAGCTTCGGGATCCCGCGCGAGAATCTCGTTGGCGACCCTGTCCGCGCCGCAGAAAGAAGGCCTGCCCAGTCTGACTTCCCGTCCCTTGACGAAACCGCGCACGCCCTGGCCTGCCACCTCTTCGATTCCGGACAGGGGCGTCCTTGCTCCGGCCGCCCGCGCCACCGCAGCGGCCACGGGGTGGTGGCTCGCCAGCGCCAGCCGTCCGGCGAGTTCAAATACGCCGTGCGGAATATCGGAGGCGTTCGTGACATCGAGTTCCGGTAGGGTGAGCGTCCCCGTCTTGTCGAACACCACGCGGTCAGTGACGGCCATTCGCTCGATGGCGTCGCCGGAATTGAGCAGCACGCCGGTCCGGAACATCGCGCCGGATACCACGGTCTGTACCGCCGGTATGGCCAGGCCCAACGCGCAGGGACAGGTGATGATGAGGACCGATATCGCAATGACGATGGCATCGTGCCAGGTCGCGCCGTAAGCAACCCAGCCCAGCATGGTCAAGAGCGCCGCCGCATGCACGACGGGGGCATAGAGCCGCGACGCCCGGTCGGCGAGTTGCACATACCGGGAGCGCGCCTGCACGGCGTTTTCAAGCAGCCGGCTGATCTCCGCCAAGAGCGTGCCTTCCGACGCCGCCGCCACCCGCACCCGCAGCGCGCCGGAGAGATTGAGCGTTCCCGCATAGACGGCGGTGCCCGGTCCCGCCTTCACCGGCAGGGTTTCGCCGGTAATCAGGCTCTGGTCGATCTTGGACTGCCCCTCGGTCACGGCGCCATCGACGGCCGATCGCTCGCCGGGACGCAACAGCACGATGTCGCCGGGTAGAACGGCGGCAATCGGCACGACGCTGATTTCGTCGGCGCCGACGAATTTCGTCGCGGTTTCACTCCTGAGCGCGGCGAGGTTTCCGGCCACCGCGCGCGTCTTCCGCCGCATGCTCTGATCGAGGTAGCGGCCGGCCAGCAGGAAGGCAAGCAGCATCAGGGCTGCGTCGAAATAGGCGTGCTCGGCATGGTGGATGGTTTCCACCACCGACATGGCGAGCGCCAGCACGATGCCGATGCTGATCGGAACGTCCATGTTGGTGCGGCGCGCCCGCAGCGCGCGCCAGGCCGATCCGAAGAACGGCCGGCCCGAATAGGCCACGGCGGGCAGCGCGATCAGCGCCGACAGCCAGTGGAAGAAATCGCGCTGTTCGGGGAGCATGTCAGTGACGTTGCCGGACCAGACCGGGATCGACAGCATCATCACGTTCATCGCGGCGAAGGCGGCGACGCCGAGGCAACGCAACAGGAAGCCCGCCTGCTCCGTCTCGATGGCTTCGGCGCGAACCGGTTCGTACGGGTAAGCCTTGTAGCCGAGTTCCGCCAGGCGGTCGATGAAGCGGGCGGGATCGAGCGTCCCTTCCTTCCACTCCAACGCAACGCGGCGGTCAGTCAGATTGACCCGCGCCAGCGTCACGTCCGGGAACGCGGAAAGGCCGCGCTCGATCTTCGACATGCAGCCGGCGCAACTGACGCCCTCTACCGCCAGATCGATGTGCGACACGCCCGAGCCGAGATGCCGGACATAATGTGAGAAATCCCGCGTCGCCTGCATGGTGCAATCTTCCTAATTCAGCAACACGCGGTTCCTGGACAGGAACAGTCGCTGCCCTGCGGCTGCGCCTTCGAGCACGAGGTCCCATTGGCCGGGCGCGATGGCATCGGCGCTTCCGCGGTAAATGCCGATCCCGACTTCGGCGAGATCGACCGGAAGATCACCCCGCCTATCGGTCGGCCGCTCGAACCGGCCGTGAAACTTCAGGCCGGACATCGGACGGCCAAAATTGTCGCGTGCTTCGACCTGCAGCGTCGCGCCGCCCTGCCCGCTACGCTCGACATGCGCATCGACCTTCCAGTTCCGTGCACTCTGTTCGCGCGCGGTCGCAATTTCCTTCTCGTAGGCAAGGCTGGCGCTGTAGGCGCTGTCGACCTCGGTGCCCGGCAGGGTCTGGATCGCGAAGCGCATCATGACCATGTTGACACCGATCACAACGCCGAAGAACGCCACCAGGATGAGAAGCACCTTGCCCCCCGTCAGGGGCTTTGGCGCGCGGGTCTGGCTCATATGAAAACTCCTCTCGGACGTCATGGCGACACGAAGTGATCGGTCGCAGAGGCGACCTCGCCCAGTCCGATGTCGGTGACGCGAAAATGCACGGGAACGGATTTCTCGGGATTGTTTTCCGCCGGCGCCGTCACCAGGATCCGCAACTCGGTGGTCGTGTCGCGTGCCAGGACGATCATCGGCCGGTCCTGCGTCACCGAATCGGCGCCGACGACATGAAGCGTGGCGTTGACCGGGCCATCGATGTCGATCGCGATGACGCGGTCGAACCCGCGCTTGTTCAAAAGGCGGACGGTATAGGCGTTGCGGATCGAACCATCGCTCAGCTTCACCGCGATCGGGTTGCGGTCGTGCAGCACGTTGACGTCGAGCAATGAACGGGTCAGCAGCGCATAGAGCATGATCGCGCCGACGGCTGCGATCATGGCGGCATAGATGATGGTGCGCGGCCGCACGATCCGATAGATCGGCGGCTTGCCGGCCTCGCGCCTGACAATGTTGATATCGTTGTCGTAGCCGATCAGGCGGGTTTCCCGGCCGATCCTCGTCATCACGGCATCGCACGCGTCGATGCATAGCCCGCACTGGATGCAGTCGAGCTGCGAGCCGTCGCGGATGTCGATACCTGTCGGGCACACGGCGACGCATTGATAGCAATCGATGCAGTCGCCGACGGGCTGGCCGAGCGCCCGCAGTTCGTTCGCCTTCTTCAGCGACGTCCGCGCCTCGCCGCGGTCGTATTTATAGGTGACGTTGAGCGCCCATTCGTCGGTAAGTGCGGCCTGGATGCGCGGCCACGGGCACATGTAGACGCAGACCTGTTCGCGCATCCAGCCGGCGAAAACGTAGGTCGTGGCGGTCAGGATGCCGATCCAGATATAGGCGATGGCAGGCGCCTGGAACGTGATGAGTTGCATCACCAGCGTCGGCGCGTCGTTGAAGTAGAGCACCCAGGCGCCGCCGGTCCACCAGGCGATCATCAGCCAGATCGAATGCTTCAGCAGCAGCTCGGCGAGACGCTCGAGCTTCATGGTGCCCTTGGCGGCATCCTTGCGCATACGCTCGCGCCGGTCGCCCTCGATCCAGCGTTCGACCGCATAGAACAGGTCGGTCCAGACCGTCTGCGGGCAGAGATAGCCGCACCAGATGCGGCCGCCGACCGCATTCATCAGGAACAGCGTGAGCGCCGCGACGATCAACAACCCCGTGAAGTAATAGACTTCCTGCGGCCACAACTCGATGAAGAAGAAATAAAAGCGACGGTTCGGCAGGTCGACCAGCACCGCCTGGTCGGGCGCGCCCAGTCCGCGATTCCAGCGGACGAACGGCAGCAGGTAGTAGACCCCGAGGCAGAACGCCATCAGGCCCCATTTGGTGCGGCGGAAGGTGCCGGAGACGCTCTGCGGATAAACCTTCTTCTGGGCCGCATAAAGCGGCCCGTCGTCGTCAAGCTGCAGTTCGGTCGGCTTCACGGGCTTGTTCATCGCAGGCGTTGATCTCGCATCGGGAGTTCACTGTAGGCCCGCCAGCGCGAACACGTTTGATGCACCTCAAACAGGGCCGCGACTGGCCCTCCCCGGCGGCTATTTTCCTCCACCGAGCGAATGAACGTAGACCGTCAGCGCCTTGATCGTGGAGGGATCGAGGCGACCGACCCAGGCAGGCATGACACCTGCGCGGCCGTTGCTGATGGTCTCGACCAGGGTCGCCTCGTCCGAACCGTAGAGCCAGATCTTGTCGGTGAGATCGGGCGCGCCGAGTTCCTGATTCCCCGTGCCCTTGTCGCCATGGCACGAGGTGCAGTTGTCGGCGAAGATTTTCGCACCGGCAGTCGCGTCATAGCCGGGGCTCGTCGGCAGGCCCGACAGCGACCGGACATGGTTGGCGACGGTGACGATCTCGTCGTTCTTGAGGACACCGTCCTTGCCGAAGGCGAGCATGGCGCTCTCGTGAGCCTCTGGATGCCCGGAACGGGCGCCGAACTGGATCGTCTGCATGATCTGCTCGAGGCTGCCGCCCCACAGCCATTCGTCGTCGTTCAGATTAGGAAAGCCCTTGGCGCCGGCGCCGCCGGTGCCGTGGCACGGCGCGCAATTGTCACCGAACACCGTCTTGCCGCTGGCGCGCGCGAGCGCAAGCAAGGCGGGATCCCTGGCGATCTCGGCCAGCGGCGCCGAGCCGAGCGCCGCCATCTTCGTGCCGCGGATCTTCTCCAGGTTGGCGAGTTCTGTGACGACCTCCGCGCGGGTGGAGTAGTTCCATATTCCGGTCGTGTGGCTCCAGAGCAGCGGCCACGCCGGATACACGATCCAGTAGCCGATCGCCCAGACAATGGTCGCATAGAAGGTGATCACCCACCAGCGCGGCAGCGGCGTGTTGAGTTCCTTGATTCCGTCCCATTCGTGGCCGGTGGTGGCTCGTCCGGAAACGTGATCTATATCGCTGTGTTCGGCCATGATCGCCTCACTCCTCGCGCAGCGGCATCTTCGCCGCTTCGTCAAAGGCAGCCTTGTTGCGCGGCCAAAGGGCGTAGGCCACGATGGCGAGGAAAAGCCCGACAAAGACCGGCGTCCAGAACGACGTGACGAAGTCCGAAGCGATATTGTGAGCGGTGAGAATTGCTTTCATCGTTCTGCCTTCTCAGCGAAGATTGGCTTTTTCGTTGTAGAGCTTGAAGTCGACCAGCGTGCCGAGCATCTGCAGATACGCAACCAGCGCATCCATTTCCGTCGGCGCTCCCGGCTTGCTATCGAAGTTCCGGGAAACCGCCTTCGGATAGCGTTTGGTGAAGGCATCCACGCCGGCGTTGTCGGGATCGGCCTGCGCCTTGAGATCGGCGACGGCATTGGCGACCTGGTCGTCGGTATAGGGCACGCCCACGCTGCGGTTGGTGCGCAGGTGCGCCGCGACGGTTGCCTCATCGACTTCAGTCCGCGACAGGAAAGCATAACCGGGCATGACCGATTGCGGCACGATCGCGCGCGGGTTGGCCAGATGCGTCACGTGCCATTCATCCGAATACTTGCCGCCGACGCGGGCGAGATCGGGACCGGTGCGCTTGGATCCCCACTGGAAGGGATGGTCATACATGCTCTCGGCCGCGAGCGAGTAATGGCCGTACCGCTCGACTTCATCGCGGAGCGGCCGCACCATCTGCGAATGGCAGAGATAGCAGCCCTCGCGAACGTAGATGTTGCGGCCGGCAAGCTCGAGCGGGGTATACGGCCTGATACCATCGACCTTCTCGATGGTGCTCTTGAGATAGAACAGCGGGGTGATCTCGACGAGGCCGCCGATGGCGATCACCACGAGGATCCCCGCGACGAGCACCATCGAGTTCTTTTCGAAGATTTGATGCCGTGACCAGAAAGACATTGGCGCGCTCCTCATTCCGCCGGCTGAAGAGCCACGGGCGACTGCACTTCCGCCTCACCGACGCGCACCGTCATCCAGAGATTGTAGGCCATGATCAACGCCCCGATCAGGAACAGCGCGCCGCCTGCGGCGCGAATGATGTAGAAGGGATGCATCGCTTCCACGCTTTCGATGAAGGAATATTCGAGGAAGCCGAGCGAAGTGTAGGCCCGCCACATCAGGCCCTGCAGGATTCCGGACACCCACATCGCCGAGATGTAGAGGACGATGCCGATGGTCGCGATCCAGAAGTGCCAGTTGACCAGTTTCAGGCTGTAGAGGCCCTTGCGGTCCCACAGCCAAGGAACCAGGCAATACAGCGCACCGAACGAAACGAATCCGACCCAGCCGAGCGCGCCGGCATGAACGTGCCCGATGGTCCAGTCGGTGTAGTGGCTGAGCGAATTCACCACCTTGACCGACATCAGCGGACCTACGAAGGTCGCCATGCCGTAGAAGGCCACCGACACGACCAGCATCCGCAGAACCGGATCGGTCCGCAGCTTGTCCCAGGCGCCCGACAGCGTCATCAGGCCGTTGATCATGCCGCCCCAGGAAGGCATCCACAGCATGATGGAAAACGTCATGCCGAGCGTCTGCGCCCAGTCCGGCAGCGCGGTGTAGTGGAGATGATGCGGACCGGCCCAGATGTAGAGAAAGATGATCGCCCAGAAATGGATGATCGAGAGCCGGTAGGAATAGATCGGCCGCTCGGCCCGCTTCGGAATGAAGTAGTACATGATGGCGAGGAAGCCGGCGGTGAGGAAGAAGCCGACCGCATTGTGTCCGTACCACCATTGGAACATCGCATCCTGGACGCCGGCCCAGGCGATGTAGGACTTCGAACCGAACACCGAAACCGGCATCGAGGGATTGTTGCCCAGATGAAGGACGGCGATCGTGACGATGAAGGCGAGATAGAACCAGTTGGCGACGAAGATGTGCGGCTCTTTGCGCTTGATGATGGTCACCAGGAAGACCAGCAGATAGACCACCCAGACGATGGTCAGCCACAGGTCGGCGTACCACTCCGGTTCGGCATATTCCTTGGATTGCGTCACGCCGAGCAGATAGCCGGTGCCGGCGACCAGGATGAAGAAGTTGTAGCCGATGACGACGAACCACGGTGCGAGGTCGCCGGCCAGGCGGGCGCGACAGGTCTTCTGAACGACGTAGAACGAGGTCGCGATCAGGACGTTGCCGCCGAAGGCAAAGATGACCGCTGACGTATGCAGCGGCCGCAGCCGGCCAAAGCTGGTCCAGGGCAGATCGAAGTTGAGCGCCGGCCACGCAAGCTGCGCGGCGATCAGCAGCCCGACCGCAAATCCGGCGATACCCCAGAATACCGATATCCCGGCGGCGAACTTGATCGGGCCCATATTGTAGTTGGGCCGGCCATTGATTTCCCGCGCAGGCAGCGATGCCGGGCGGTCGAAATACCGGTTTACGATCGCAAAGACCGCCCACAGGCTGCCGGCGGATGCCAGCGACGCGTGAAAGGCGAAGGCGGTATCCTGCGCCTTGGCTGCCGCAAACAGGCACAGCAGCGCGGATAGCGCAAACACCAGCGTTAGACCGGCTTCGCCGTGTGACATCGATTTTGCGGTTTGGGTGTGGGTCATGCGTGCGATTCTCTTCTGCAAATGCCGGTCTCAATGACCACAGCTCCGCCGCGGGCGATTTGATCGAAGTCAAATTCGATTGTTTGGGAAGACAACGGCCGGGCTGGATAGACGACGAGTGCTCAGCAACACTCAGCAACACTCAGCAACACTCAGCAACACATGGGACCAACCGGCAAAACGACCTGCGTTGGCGCGGATACTTCCACTCGCTCCGTGTCGCTACGCTTGCCGCTCAACGCCGCCGGGCGCTTCAACCCGGCGACGAAGGCGCGCGCCCGGCGGGCAACCGCACGGGCGTCAAATGATCTCAACGACAATGGATCTCTTCCCTGCAGAGGATGCCCGCGCTCCGCGGGAGCGCCTGGCGTCAGAACGCCCGTCGCTTGCCATCCTCCGACCGGGCCAACTGCTCCGTGCGCGTTCGCGTTTGACCCCAGGCCAGCACCGCGCCGAAAACCACGAACATCGCGACGACGCAGACGGTAACAAGCAACGACTCTGTCGGCATGGGAATGATCTCCTCTGATGGAGGAAGCATGCCCATGCGCCCTCGTTCGCGCTTTGACCTGAGTCAATTTTGATCGCGGATGCGCTGGAATTCTACGCTGCCGCCATCGCCGCGGCCCGGGTCGGATCCAGGAGACGCACGCCGCCGGTGACGATGACGAGCATCTTCTCGCGTTCGAACCGCGTCAGCGTCCGGCTGACGGTTTCGATCGTCAGTCCCAGGTAATCCGCGATATCCTGTCGGCTCATGGGCAGTGCGATGGTTTGCCTGTTGTCGCCGATATGGGCGAGGCGCTCCCGCCAGCCGACGAGGAACGACGCCACCTTCTCCTCCGCCGTGCGTCGGCCCAGCAGCAGCATCTGTTCCTGGGCCAGCATGAGCTCGCGGGACGCTATCTCGTTGATCCGAATCAGAAAGTGCGGCCGCTGTTCAATGAACTGCGTGAACGATTCCCTGGAGAGACGGCACACCGATACGGAATCAATCGCATCGGCCGAATAGCTGTAGCGCTCGGACGGGGCCGTGCCGAGGAAATCGCCCGGCAGCGCAAAGCCGACGATCTGGCGACGCCCGTCCGGCAGCAACTTGTACAGACGCACGATGCCCGCGGTTACATTGTGAACGGAACGCGCGATCTGGCCTGCGGTAAAGAGCGACTCATTGGGGTTGAGTTGAACATGACGGCTGATCCGCTCGAATTCGGCCAGATCGCCCTGGTCGAGCGCGCCGCAGATGCTCAGCGAGCGGACGGCACAGGCAGAGCAACGGCCGAAACTGGCACGATTGGGATTCGGAGAGATGGTTCGTATCATTGCCTCTGCCCGTTCGAGCGCCGAGTCATCCGCTTCTTCTCCCGGCGACGGCCTGCTCAAGGGGCCGTCGGAGATATAGTTCATTCTAGCGAATTCGGGGCCGCCTGATTGATGCATATCAAATTCGCTGACGATTAACCCGGCATTGTACGGCTCCAGGCTGGAGGGCCGCATTCATGGAGTCCGTGCTGCGATGATCGAACGAACATTCCTGCCGCTGGCACTCGTACTCGTCACCTTGACGCCAGCGGCGGCGGCGTCACCCCAGGAACAGCGCGGCAAAACCTTTGCGATGAACAATTGCGCGAAGTGTCATGCGATCGACAAGGTCTCGCCGAGCCCGCTGAAGATCGCGCCGCCGTTCCGAACGCTGCACAAGCGCTACCCGGTTGAATCACTGGCGGAAGCGCTGGCTGAAGGCATTCAGACCGGGCATCCGACCATGCCCGAGTTTCAACTGGACCCCGACCAGATTGGCGACCTGCTCGCGTATCTGAAGACACTTGAATAGCGAAACCCGTCACGCCTACTTCGCCTGATACGACTGAGCCGTCCAGGCGATGACGTCTTTTGCGAGCCGGCCAAACGCCGTGCTGAACGCAGCAACGGCTTCAGCCGGGACGACCGAAGCAAAATTCTCGCTCTCCTCGAACAGCCGCGAGGCGACGACCTTGCCGTTCTTGTCGACGATCCTGGCCGATAGGCCGATCTCGGCGGCAGGTGCTGAATCGACGGCGATACGAAAGCGCCTGAGATCAATCAATAGCTGGAATTCGGTCTGTCCAATATCCGCCGCCCGCAGCGGCGCATGCGCGATATCGTAATTCTCGAAGCTTTCGACCAGGCGCGCCTGTATCAGCTTTGGCAGCGCATCGGCCCACATCGCCTCCGCGAATCCCGGATATTCCTGTGGCGGCGAGAACAGGAAGCGCTGGGTCTCCAGCATCGCCACCGCCGTCGGTTCCGGGATGGCCCATTGTACGCTGATGACCTTGCCCACCGGCCCCGGACTTTGCAGCGCGCTCAAATCGTAGGTGATCTTCGGCGGCGGGCTGGTAACGCCGGTCATTCGCTCGAGGCCGGCGACGATGCCGTCGAGCTTGCCGGTGTTGCGCGCCAGGCCTTCCGAGAACACCTTGAAATTGGCGATGGTGTCCTTCAAGGCCCCGGAGTTTTCGGTCAGCACCGAATCAACCTTGCGCAGTGCATCGCGGGCGGCCTGGGTCATCCCCTGCCCTGCGCCGGGTTCGGCGACCAGCGTCGTTACCTTTTCCGTTTTGGCCGCCGGCGAGCCACCCTCGAGGGCGATCACCGGAACGCCGGTCAATCCCTGAAACTCCAGGCCGACCTTGGTGTCGGCGCGCACCGGCGTCACTGATGCGACAGAGACGGTTGCGTTGACGCCGCGGGGGTTATCGGGGGCCAACCCGAGGGCCGTCACCTCGCCGACCCGGATTCCGTTGAACAGTACGGCGGCACCGACCAATAGTCCCGGCACCGAGCCCTCGAACTGGACTTGATAGCTCGTGCGCGGGCCGAGCCCTCCGGTGTTCTGCAGCCAGTAGACGAAGCCGAACACGGCGGCGATGGCAGCCAGCACGAAGGCGCCGACGATGACGAAGGGGGCGCGGGTTTCCATGTCTCAACTCGCTTTGGGTTGCAGCATCTGGGAGCGCTTGCCATGGAAATAGGCCCGCACCCAGGGATGCTCGGATTGAAGCAGTTCGCGCATCGGACCGATGGCCACGATCTTGCCATCGGCCAACGCTGCGACGCGGTCGCAGACGGTATTGAGGCTGGCGAGATCATGGGTCACCATGAACACGGTCAGCCCCAACGTCTTCTGCAATGTCTTGATCAACGCATCGAAATCGCCGGCGGCGATCGGATCGAGCCCGGAGGTCGGCTCGTCGAGGAACACAATGGCGGGATCGAGCGCCAGTGCACGCGCCAGCGCCACGCGCTTGGTCATGCCGCCGGACAATTCGGAAGGAAACTTGTCGCCGTCTTCTGCCTTGAGCCCGACCATTTCGAGCTTGGCGGTGGCGATCTCGTCCATCAGCGCGTCCGAAAGCACGAGATTTTCGCGAAGGGGGAACTGGATGTTCTGCCGCACCGTGAGCGATGAAAACAGCGCGCCCTGCTGGAACAGAATGCCCCATCGGCCGGCCGCGCTCCGCGTCGCGCGATTGTGGTTGATCGGCGAGCCCATCACCTCGATCTCGCCGCCCTGCCGCGGGATCAGCCCGATGATGGTCCGCATCAGTACCGACTTGCCGCCGCCGGATGCGCCGACCAGGCCGAGGATCTCGCCCTTGATCACATCAAGCGCAAGATGGTCGATCACGACGTGGCGGCGAAAGCCGACCACGAGATCGCGCACCTGAATGGCAAATCGTTCCGAGTTCACGGTTTCGCTCTCGGTTTCCTGCATCGCTACATTCCAATCGATGCAAAGAACACGGCGAACAGCCCGTCTAGCACGATCACCAGGAAGATGGACTTGACTACCGACGTGGTGGTCTGCTTGCCGAGCGACTCCGCGCTTCCCTTCACGCGCAGGCCTTCGCTGCAGGCGACGATGCCGATCACCAGCGCCATGAACGGCGCCTTGATGATGCCGACCTGGAAGTGGGTCACGGAGACGGCCTCATGCAGCCGCGCAATGAAGATCGCCGGCGCCATGCCGCCGTAGAACCAGGCGACGAGGCCGCCGCCGTAGAGCGCCGCCATCGACCCGATGAAACTCAGGATCGGCAGCGCGCAAACAAGCGCGAGGATCCGCGGCAGCATCAGGACTTCGATCGGATCCAGCCCCATGGTGGAAAGCGCGTCGATTTCCTCGCGCATCTTCATCGAACCGAGTTCGGCGGTGTAGGCGCTCCCCGAGCGGCCGGCGACCATGATGGCGACAATCAACACGCCGAGTTCGCGCAGCACGAGAATCCCGACCATGTCGACAACGTAGGAATCCGCGCCGAACTTGCGGAAATGAAATATCCCCTGCTGCGCGATGATGGCGCCGATCAGGAACGTGATCAGTACCACGATCGGTATCGCCTGCCAGCCGACGCGGTATAGCTGGTAGGTCAACGACGTCAGTCGCAGCGAACGTGGGCGGCGGAGCACGTCCAGGATGGCGACGCACAGCGAGCCCAGCATCTGCAGGAATGCCGTTATGTCCTCGCTGGAGCCGATCGCGGCCCGACCGATGTCACCGAGCTTTGCGACGATCGGGTTGCGCGCCGGCGCCGGTGCCGGCGTCCGACGGTTGACCTGGCGGACTTCCTCGATCAGGCCGGTGTAATTGTCGGCGATGCCGACGACTTCGGCACGGTGGCCAACGGAGGCCGCACGCCGCGACATTTTTTCCAGCAACCAGGCGCCGAGCGTGTCGAGCTCGCGCAAGCCAGCCATGTCGAGCTTGACAGTGCCGGCCCGATCCAGCTGCGGCGCGACGTCGTTGGAGAGCCGTTCGAGTGTGGCGGCGTTGGCGGCGGTCCAGGATCCGCTCGGATGGAGTTCGAGCGTGTCGCCCGACGGTGTGGCTGTGAGCAGAGGTGTGGTCGTCAAGGCGCTGTTCCCGCAGTTGCATGGCGCCCTCTGTATGGGGCATGCGAGGTTACCATGTTGACCTGCCTCAAGGCAGCAATGAGCCATCGAAGGTTGAGGCAAATCAAATGCTAGTGGCCCCGCCTCCCCTAGAGTTCAACCGATAGAGGCAACAAGAACGAACGCCATGATCCGATCAAGCGAGCTGGGCGACGAACTGCAGGCGCTCAAGCGCGAGATGTCGCGCCTTCTGGGTACCCCTGCCGACGAGATGTTGGATGCCGCGAAGAGCCATGGCGAGGCGCTGGCGGGGCAGATCAAGGACACCCTCAACGAACTCGGTGCGACCTTGAGCTCGGAAGAAGAGCATGTCGAAAGACTGATCGCGGAGCGGCCGATCGCGGCGCTGGCATCCGCCTTCGTGCTCGGGATCGCGGTCGGTTTCATGTTGAGGAGGTTCTGAGGTGAATAGCGAGAATATCGTCAAGCAACTGCGCATGCTCTGGCGCACCGACCGCATCATCGCCGAGATCCGGATGCGGCATATGCTGGTCGGGCTCGGCCTGCGGGCATTTGCTGCGTTGATCGCGGCCTTCGGCCTGCTGATGCTGGAATTGTCGGCCTACTTCGCGCTGGTGCAGGTCTGGGGCGCGATTCCGGCGGCTGCGATCCTGGGCATCGTCAATTTCGTCATCGCTGCGGTCCTGTTTGTCGTCGCCGGCAGGCCCCCGTCGGGCCGCGATCTCGAACTCGCGACCGAGATTCATGGCTCGGCTGTCGACGCCCTGCAGGGCGAGGCGCGCGCGCTGCAAATGCAGTTCACCGGCATGGTCCATCATCCCCTGAACAGCGTGCTGCCGACGGTACTGGTGCCCTTGATCACGATGATCGTCCGGAGCCTGAAGAAGTCGAGGACTCCCGCGGCCAACACGGCGGCTGAACCGAACTGATCAGGGCGGAGCCATCGGCTTGATGTCCTACAAATCCAAGGAGCCATAGCGAATGTCCAAGACCCGACCGAAGCCGATCCTGAATACTTCCCTGCCGCCGCAGTTCCGGCATTTTCGTCTGGCGCTGGCCCGCGAGCCCGGTCATCCCGAAGGCGATGCCGAGGTGGCTTACATCATTGTGGCCCCGCTCGACCCGGAGGACCGCATCGATGCCAAGGTCTGGCGAGAACATCGCGAAGCCTGCCGGGTCGTGCGCCAGCGTCCCGATGAACAGGACTTGCATGGTCATCTCGTGCACCGGCCAGGCGGCGGCTGGGTTTTTCATTACGACGGCGAAGCCAATCAGCCTGACGACGTCGGCTATCACTTTGCAGACGAGCGCTTTATTGTCGGCGAATATGTCTCGATCAACGAGCGTGGCAAAATGCACACCTACCGGGTGACGTCGGTGTCGTATCTTTGAGCAATGAGACCGTTTACCGGCCTTGGTGAGGCGGACGCTCGGGCGCGGGAATCGTCGCTCGCCCTGGAGTTTCTGAAACCGGTGTTGCGTTCGCGGTTGCAATCCTAGCGGCTGCAATCGCAGACCGGCCAAATCGAGCCTCCTTGCGATGGATCAAACGCGCGGGCCGGTATAAAGCTAGATTGCGCCTCGAAAAGGAGAGCCCGATGGCATTCAAGGATATTCTACTGACGCTGACGAGCTACCCCGACCCGACGCCGGTCTCGGTAGCCGAGGAGGCGGTCTCGATCGCCGCAAGCCTTGGCGCTCATCTTGCCGCCGTTGCCTGCGAGGTGCACGTGGAGGTGCCCGGGCATTTCCTTTCCGGCTCGATCGCCAATGTCCCCGGCATCATCGCAGGCGAAACCGAAAAGAGCCGAAAGAGCGCCAGGGACATGCTGGCCGCATTCGATTCAGCCGCCGAGAAGGCCGGCGTTCGGCACGAAATCTATCTCGAAAAATGCGCGACCTTCGCCGTTCCGGACCTGCTGGTGGATTATGCCCGGCTTCGCGACTTCACCATCGTGCCCGTGCCGGAAAGCTACGATCAGTGGTACGCGGAGGCGCTGATATTCGGCTCCGGCCGGCCGATCCTGGTACTGCCCGAGACCCCTCGCCCGCGTCCGTTCAAGCTCGGAACCGTTGCGGTCGCCTGGGATTTCAGCCGCGCGGCTGCGCGTGCAGTTTCCGATGCGATGCCGCTGCTCGAAAAGGCCAGGAAGGTGCGCGTCGTAACCGTCACCAACGAGAAAACGCTGGATACCAAGCGTTCCGCCGAAGAGCTGGCGAAAAACCTGGCGCGAAACGGCATCGACGTGGTGCTGGACAAGGTCGACGCCAAGGGCCGGGGGATCGGCGAGGTTCTAGAGGCCTATACGGCTTCGCATCAGGTCGACGTTCTCGTGATGGGGGCCTATGGGAATGCGCGTTGGCGCCAGTTCATCCTCGGCGGCGCCACCAAGAGCATGCTGTCAAAGCCGCCGCTCCCGATCATGTTCTCGCATTAACGGCGGTGTCGGTTCTCGGCGCGCCGTGGGAGACCAGATGGCCGAAAACCCCAACGGGAATCATTCCCGCCCGCCGCTGAAAGTCCGCCAGGTGAGCCTGGACACCGGACGCGAAAATGTCGTGGTGATTTCGCGTCATTCGAGCGCGCTGCGGCCGGAGATCTTCCGTGGCTTCAGCCGGGTCGAACTGCAGCGCGGCACGAAAGTGCTGCTTGCCACGCTCCTGATCACGGACGACGACGCGCTGGTCGGGTCCGACGAAATCGGGCTTTCCGAGCCGGCATTCCGCCGCTTTGCCGAGCCGGTGGGCAGTCTCGTGACCGTCAGCCCTGCCGCCCCGCCCGAAAGCCTCGACGCGGTTCGGAGCAAGATCCAGGGCCGAACCTTCGAGCCGGCGGAAATCGACGCCATCATCAGCGACATCACACACTACCGCTATTCCGACATGGAAATAGCCGCATTCCTCATCGGTTCGGCCAGCTTCGTGACGAGCCGCGAGATGCTCGCTTTGGTTCACGCCATGGCCGTGGCCGGGACACAGTTGAAGTGGCCAAGCCCCGTCGTGGTCGACAAGCATTGCATCGGGGGCATTCCCGGAAACCGCACCTCCATGATCGTGGTCCCGATCGTCGCGGCCCATGGCCTCACTATTCCCAAAACATCGTCAAGGGCGATCACCTCCCCGGCCGGCACCGCCGATACGATGGAAGTGCTGGCCCGTGTCGATGTGTCGGTCGAGGAGATGAAGGAGATCGTCGCGGCGTGCCGCGGTTGCCTGGTCTGGGGCGGTCACGTCAACCTGTCGCCCGCGGACGATATTCTCATTTCCGTCGAGCGCCCCTTGTGCCTCGATACCCCCGAGCAGATGGTGGCTTCGATCATGTCGAAGAAACTCGCCGCCGGCTCTACCCATCTGCTGATCGACCTGCCGGTCGGTCCGACCGCAAAGCTCACCAATGCCGGCGAAGCGATGCGCCTGCGCAAGTTGTTCGAGTTCGTGGGCGATCAGTTCGGCATCGCCGTTGAAGTGATCACGACCGACGGCCGCCAGCCGATCGGCAACGGCATCGGTCCAGTCCTGGAGGCCGAGGACGTCATGGCCGTTCTGACCAACGACACGCATGCCCCGGCCGATCTGCGCGAAAAGTCGCTGCGGCTCGCCGCGCATCTGCTGGAGTATGATCCGCAACTCCGTGGCGGCGCCGGATACGCACGCGCGCGTCAGTTGCTGGACAGCGGCGCAGCCCTGAAGAAAATGCAGGAAATCATCGACGCGCAGGGTCCCTCGACCTGCCGCAACGACATTGGCAAACTCGCTTTCGACATCCGCGCTACCGGTGACGGCGTCATTTCCGAGATCGACTGCCTGCAACTGAACCGCTTGGCGCGAACCGCGGGCGCCCCGATCGATAAGGGCGCTGGTATCAAGCTGATCCGCAAGGTCGGCGAACGCGTCG
The DNA here is from genome assembly GCA_023422775.1 of Pseudomonadota bacterium. Lineage (GTDB taxonomy): Bacteria > Pseudomonadota > Alphaproteobacteria > Rhizobiales > Xanthobacteraceae > Bradyrhizobium. The sequence goes on along the minus strand of JAFAGM010000093.1, from coordinate 74,281 downwards.
AACAGGGCCAGCCGATCTATCGAATCCATGCCTACGACCAGGCGGAACTGGATCTGGCCGTCGCTGCCGCCAGGCGCAACAGCGGCTACGCCGTTGGCGGACAGCACGCAGTCTCGGCCGAGGCTGGAGTATGAGTGTGGCCATCCAGAGCCTGCCGTCGTCCTCGCGCGACGCCGGCAGGCTGGCCGCCCGGCTCGGCGTGCCGTTTCACCAGATCGCCATCCACACATTCCCGGACGGCGAAACGCGGGTGACGGTGGGACCAACTACGTCCACGACGATCGTCTATGCCTCGCTCGACCACCCCAACGACAAGCTCATTGCGCTGATGTTTGCGGCTGATGCGCTGCGGCGCGGAGGCGCCACGCGCCTGGTGCTGCTGGCGCCCTATCTCTGCTACATGCGCCAGGATGTAGCCTTCCATGACGGCGAAGCGATCAGCCAGAAGGTCGTCGGCTCCTTCCTTGCGCGATGCGTGGATCGCGTCATTACCGTTGATGCCCATCTGCATCGCACCCCCGACATCGGGCTCGTATTTCCTGGCATCGAGTCCGACAATCTCCCGGCCATGCCGGCCATAGCGGACGCGCTCCGGAACGCCGGCATCGATCCGAAAACGGTCGTGGTGGGGCCGGATGCGGAATCGCTGCCCTGGGTCAGCCAATTGGCCGGCCGGCTCGCGCTGTCGTTTACCGTTGCGCAGAAGACCCGACGCGGAGACCGCTCCGTGGTTGTCGATTTTCAGAACCGGGCGGACCTTGCCGGCCGCCCTGCCCTGATCGTGGACGATATCGCTTCCTCCGGAGGCACGATGATCGCATGCACCAGAGCGCTCGCCACAGCCGGCGCGACGGCGATCGATGCTGTTGTCACACATGCGTTGTTTCCGGAACACGTTTGCCGCGAGATGATCTCGGCTGGCATCCGCTCGATCCGTTCGACCCACAGCGTGCCCCATTCCACAAACGCCATCACACTTGACGAACTTTTCGTTGATGCCCTTGAGAATGAATTGATGCGTGCCGACACTTTGGAGAGTTCTCGATGAGCGTGACCGTCAGGTTCTGCGGCGCCTCCCGCACCGTCACGGGCTCCTGCTACCTCTTTGAAACGCGCACCGGGCGTTTCCTTGTCGATTGCGGACTATTTCAGGGCCAGAAAACGCTGAAGGAACTGAACTACGGGGCTTTTCCGTTTCACCCGGCGGATATCGATGCCGTGCTGCTTACGCACGCCCATATCGATCACAGCGGATTACTGCCGAAGCTCGTGCGCCATGGCTTTGCCGGCCGAATCCACGCGACGCGCGGGACCATCGATCTATGCTCCTACATGCTGCCGGACGCCGGAAGTATCCAGGAATCCGAGGTGCTGGCGCTCAACCGGCGCAACGTCGCGCGCGGACGCAAGGCGATCGTCCCGATCTACACGCAGTCCGACGCCATCGCCGCGATGCAATCGTTCACTCCCGTCGAATACGAAAAATGGATCGACGTGATACCGGGCGTTCGTGCGCGCTACTGGAACGCCGGTCATCTGCTCGGTTCCGCCTCGATCGAGATTGAGTGCGCCGATGGAACTTCGTCCAGGAAGTCAATTCGCATTCTCGCTTCCGGCGATATCGGACCGGACGCGAAACTGCTGCAGCCGGATCCCCACGCTCCTTCGGGTTTCGACTACGTCATCTCCGAATCAACCTACGGCGACCGGGAGCGGCCGGCTACGACACCCGTTGAGCGTCGCGACCGTCTCGCCGGCGAGGTCCGTGACGCTGCAACCCGCAAGGGCGCGCTGCTGATTCCAGCCTTCGCCGTCGAGCGCACCCAGGAACTCATCGTCGACCTCGTCGACCTGATGGAGCATGGCCACATTCCCAGCGCCCCGATTTTTCTGGATTCGCCATTGGCGATCCGCGCCACCGAAGTATTCCGCAATCACGCCGAAAGTCTCGATCCCGAGGTGGATGTCCAACGGTTGTTGAACTCACCCCTGCTCCGCTTCACCGAGACCGTCGACGAGAGCAAGGCGATTGCCAAGTTGACGGGCTTCCATATCGTCATCGCCGCAAGCGGCATGTGCGACGCGGGGCGCATCCGGCATCATCTCAGGAACTGGCTGTGGAACGCGAGGGCCACCGTGCTGCTGGTGGGCTTCCAGGCGCAGGGGACGCTCGGCCGATTCCTCGTCGACGGGGCCAAGGCCGTGCGTATCCAGGGCAACGAGATCAAGGTTGCGGCGACGATCCGTACCATCGACGACTATTCCGGGCACGCCGACGGATCGGAGCTGGCGCGATGGATTGCGGAACGCCGCCCGATCAGGCGCGGCCTGTTTCTGGTGCATGGCGAGGAACCCGCCATCGCAGGCCTCGCTGGCCGTGTTTCCGAACGCATCATCCCTGCATCCCGGGTGTTCCAGCCGCTGCTGGACGACATCTACGAATTGTCAGCCGGTGTGCCGAAGTCGCTCGAGACCGGCCGCCGCAGGCGGCTGGCGCCCGAGGCCGTCGTTGAGCTCGACTGGCATAACGACATGTCGAAGCTCGTGCTCGACATCAACGACCGCATCGAGGCGGCCGCCGACGATCGTGCACGCGGTGTCATCATCCGGCGATTGCGACGCGCGCTGGAGGAAAATTAGAGCGCCAGCCTGACATTGCAGATTTCGTGCTCGACCGGATCCTGCTTGACCTCGAATCCCAAGCTTCGGCACATGGCGAGCATGACGGTGTTTTCGGAAAGCACGTCGCCCGAGATGGTTTTCAGGCCCTCAGACCTGGCATATTCGATGATCAACTGCATCAGCGTCCAGCCCAGTCCCCTCCCCTTGAGATCCGATCGCAGGAGGATGGCGTATTCGCCGCTCTCGTAGATCGAATCCGAGTGGATCCTGACCACGCCCACCAGTTCGTCACTCGCCTCGTCGAACGCAGCAAAGGCCATGGCGCGCGCGTAGTCGAGCTGGGTCAGGCGGGCGATAAACTCATGAGAGAATTCCTTCATCGGCGCGAAGAACCGCAACCGCAGATCATGCATGGTGACGTGCTTCAGCATCTCATGGATCAGCGGCTCGTCTTCGGGGCGGATCGGCCGGACGAACACCCGCCAGCCGTCCTTGACCGTGATGTGGCGCTGCCATTGCGAGGGGTAAGGCCGTACCGCGAAATTCGCCTGACCTGGGCCGCGAAACTTCCGCTCCACGCGCCCGATAGCGACGCGCGCGTCGACCGCGAGTACGCCGGTTTCGTCGGCGAGCAGTGGATTGATATCGAGTTCGCGGATTTCGGGGATGTCGGTAGCCATTTGCGCCAGCTTGACCAGAACCATCGCAACGGCGTCATGCTTCACCGCCGGGACGTCGCGATAGCTGCGCAGCAGCCGTGAGACGCGGGTGCGCTCGATCAGGCTCCGTGCCAGATGCAGGTCCAGCGGCGGCAGCGCCAGCGCCTTGTCGTTGATGATCTCCACCGCCGTTCCGCCGCGGCCGAATACGACCACGGTTCCGAAGGTCGGGTCGTCGGCAAGTCCGAGAATGAGCTCACGCGACTTGGCCCGCACCACCATCGCCTGCACCATCACGCCCGAAATCCGGGCGTCCGGCCGCAACGACTTCGCCCGCGCCAGAATATCCGTCGCCGCCTTGCGCACGGCATCGGGGCTGGTGAGATTGAGTACGACGCCGCCGACATCGGACTTGTGCACGATGTCGCGCGACATGATCTTCAAAACGACCGTGGAGCCCTGAGCAAACAGCCCGGTCGCGTGGGCGACCGCCTGCTCGGCATCGGCAGCGGCGAAGGTCGGCACGAAGGCGATATCATAGGCGTCGAGCAGCCGCTTGACCTCGATCGGATCGAGCCAGGAGCGACCATCGGCCAGTGCCGCAGCAACGATTTGCCGCGCCGCGTCCGTCTCGGGCGCAAAATCCGCCGGCATCGCCGGCGGGACCTGCGCCAGTATCTCCACCACCTCACGGTGCCGGACGAGATGCATGAAGCCCAGGACGGCATCGCCTCCGGTCTGGTAGTTGGGAATGCCGGCGCCGCTCAACAGGTCGCCGATCGACTGCTCCGCTCCGACCCAGACCGCGAGTACGGGCTTCGGCCGCATGCGACGTTCGGCGCGATGTTTCCGGACCACGCCGGTCACGGCGGCTGCGATCTCATCCGCACGCGCGATTGCTGTCTGGACATTCATGACCAGCACGGCGTCATTGTCCGGGTCGGCCAGCAGCACTTCGAGCGCCGCGGCATAGCGCGCGGGATCGGCGTCGCCGATGATATCGACCGGGTTCGATTTCGACCAGGTAGCAGGCAATACCGCATCCAGCTTTTCGCGGATCGCCGGGGAGATATCCGCGGGAATGCCACCCAGTTCAACCAGCCGGTCGACGGCCAGGACGCCGATGCCGCCGCCATTGGTCAGGATCGCCAGCCGTTTTCCCGGCAGCGATTTGACCCGCCCCAGCGTCTCCGCGCAGTCGAACAACTCGCGAAGATCGGATACCCGTAACATCCCGGCGCGCCGGAAAGCGGCATCGTAGACAGCGTCCGCACCTGCCAATGCCCCGGTGTGGGTCGCCGCGGCCCTGGCGCCCTGCGCCAAACGCCCCGATTTGACGACGACGACCGGCTTCACTCTGGCAGCCGCGCGCGCCGCCGACATGAATTTTCGCGCGTCCTTGATGGCTTCGATATAGAGAAGGATGGCCTGGGTCTTTTCGTCGAGCGCGAAGTAGTCGAGCAGATCGGCGATGTCGACATCGAGCTGGTCGCCGATCGAAACGATTCCTGAAAAGCCGACCGATCGTTGCGCGGCCCAATCGACCATGCCCGCAGCGATGGCGCCGGATTGCGAGATCAGCGCCAGATTTCCTGCCGCCGGCATATGCGCGGAAAAGCTCGCATTGAGGCTGACGCCCGGCATCATGATGCCGAGGCAATTGGGGCCGATCAGCCGCATGCCGTATTTCTGTGCAGCCTGTTCCGCCGCGTCCGCCAGAGAACCCGGACCATGGCCGAGCCCGGCACTGACGATGACCGCACCCGCAGCGCCGCGGCGGCCTGCCTCATCGATGATCTCAGCGATCGACCGGGCCGGAGCGGTGACAACAACCAGTTCGGGCGCAAAGGCCAGTTCCCCAAGGCAGCCGACGGTTGCGACACCGTCGATCTCGGGATAGCGCGGATTGACGAGGCCGAACTCGCCCTTGAACTGGGCCTTGCGAATATTGTCCAGAATGGCACGGCCGACCGAGCCATGGCGCGGGCTGGCGCCGATCAGCGCGACGGAACGCGGCGAAAGCAGGTTCTTCAGGCGATAGGTCGACATCGGTGAGCGACACCCTGTAGTTCGCGGTTCCCCCCGGCGAAGCTATCCCACGCAATGTGTTTTTGGCGCGGCATGATAGCCGGGCATCGTCTCGGACCGATGACAGAACCTGGATTTCAACGGCACGAAGTCAGTGGCGAACGTAGTCGCCGGGCGCGTCGGGCAGGTTGCCGTCGTCGGACTTCTTGCCCATGCGTGGCGGATCTGATGGCTCGCCGGACCGCGCGGCCAGCCACCTGGTCCACTCCCGCCACCACGATCCCTCGACCGATGGAACCGTCCTGAGCCATTCGTCAGGGCCGGTATAGGTCGCGTCCGCGACCTCTGTTCTTACCCGATAGGAGTGGCCCGGCTCTCCGGGAGGCGCCACGATTCCTGCATTGTGTCCACCGCTGGTGAGCAGGAAGGTCACGTCGGCATCGACCTGATAGTGAATCTTGTAGACGGATTTCCATGGTGCGACGTGATCGCGAACGGTTCCGACCACGAACATCGGCGTGCGGATATCCGACAGCGAGACCGGTTTGCCTTCGACCAGGTATCGGCCCCCGGCAAGGTCGTTGTTGAGAAACAGCTTGCGGAGATATTCCGAGTGCATCCGGTATGGCAGGCGGGTGGCATCCGCATTCCAGGCCATCAGGTCGTTGCGCGCTGTCCGTTCTCCCATCAGGTAGTCGTGGGTGAGCCGCGACCAGATCAGATCGTTGGATCGCAATAGCTGAAATGCGCCCGCCATCTGCGTGGTGTCGAGCACGCCGCGTTCCCACATCATGTCCTCGAGAAATGCGACCTGGCTCTCGTTGATGAACAGCGTCAGTTCGCCGGCCTCGGTGAAATCGGTTTGCGCGGCAAGCAGGCTGATCGACTTCAGGCGGTTGTCGCCGTCGCGCGCCATGGTAGCGGCAGCTATCGACAGCAGCGTTCCGCCCAGGCAGTAGCCCAGCGCATGAACCTTGCGATCGGGCGCGATCTCACCGATCGCGTCGAGTGCGGTCGAGATGCCCAGCTTTCGATAGTCATCGAAGCCGACCTCACGGTCGGCCGCATCCGGATTTCGCCACGAGATCATGAAGACGGTGAAGCCTTCGCCCGTGAGATATTTCACCAGCGAATTCTCCGGCGACAGGTCGAGGATGTAATACTTCATGATCCAGGCCGGCACGACCAGGATCGGTTCCGGGTGAACCTTTGCGGTCGTCGGATAGTATTGGATCAGTTCGATCAGCTCGTTGCGGAAAACGACCTTGCCGCGTGACGTCGCGACGTTTTCGCCGACCACGAAATCGCCGGTCTTGACCGGGGCAAGCCCCGCCGACAGCAGTTGGACCCAGTCGCTGCAGAAATTCTGCCAGCCTCTTACGAAATTCCTGCCACCGGTCTCGAGCGATTTGCGCAGCACCTCCGGATTGGTCGCGGCAAAGTTGGAGGGCGACAGTACGTCCAGCATCTGCCGGACCGAGAATTCGACGATCGCTTCGTGCTGCTTCGCCACGCCGCGCACGCCCGTGGTGGCATTGTGCCACCAATGCTGACCCAGGAGAAACGCCTGCGCCATCAGATTGAACGGTTGCTGTTGCCATTCCGGCCGGTCGAAACGCCTGTCCTGCGGCTGTGGCCTGATCAGGGACCACGGTGCCTGCCCGGTCGAATGGACGTTCTGCGCGGCGTCCGACAGTCGCTTGGCTTCGATCAGCGCGTCCTGCGCAATCTCGATCTGTCGCTGCGGCGCTGCGGCGAGATGCGACAACCAATCCGCATAGGCCATCAGCAACGCCGCCGGGGAAATGCCGCCCGTAAAACGCGCCAGCATCGCATGAAAGGCGCGGTCGGCCTGATAAGTCTCACCGGGCGCGCCCTGTGTACGCAAAGGATCCGGCAGATCGGTTGACACAACGGATTGCCGGTCGGCCTGGTCCGCCGCACGGGTAGCAAGCGGCAGGACAGTCACTTCCGCTGGCCGCAGTGTCGATTTCGGTTGCATGGCATCTGGCCGATCGGTTCAGTGACGGCCGTGGATGAGGTTCGATGTCGTGGCGATCATCCGCTCGCCATGCCTGAACAGCCGTTCGGAATCGCGGCGAAGGAAATCGAGCTGATGCTGTCCGCATTCCTCACACATCGTCTTGACGTCCTTGACGGAATGCGCGCCTGCCATCTTGGTCACGAACTCGGTCAACAACTGGGTTTCGGTGCGAGTTCGTTCCAGCATCTCCTCGGTGAAGAAGATGAATTCCTCAAACAGCATCTTTTGTGCGCCGAACAGGAACTCCAGTGCGCTCTGGTTCAACCTGTTGGCCTCGGCCTCCCCATTGGCCGCCGGCTGGGAAGAATAGGCTACGGCTCGTTCAGATCGCTCCGTCATGAGAATTTCCCTTCGATTTCGAGACGCTCGGGAAACGATACCGACTGGCATTGATCGAACATTGAGATGCATCAAAACGGAGATGCATCAAAACGGCGGCATGACGGCACTCACCCCTCGCGCTGGAGCCATCACCGTCCTTTGCCCGTGCCTGGCTCAAGCAACAGTGCGCGAGCGGCAGACAACGACTGGTCGGGTGTACCCGATGCATCGACCATGTGCCAATCCACTGCGCCGATGGCCAGGGTCTCCTGCATCAAGGCAACTTCCCGGGTCGCATCCGAGGCATCATCCCTGCGCTGCCCGATCCGGGCCAGCCGGGTGGTCAAGTCGGCCGTCAGGAACAGGCCGACGAAGCGCGCGCCGTGCTTGCTCGCCAGGCTGGCCAGCCCTGTCCGCTCCGCCTCCCGCAGGAAGGCCGCATCGAGCACGACCGGGCAGCCCTGGAGGAGAGCACGCTCTGCGATATTCGAAAGCGTATCATACACCATTGCAGTGACATCGGGCTGATATGCCGCCTCGGGCAGCGCGGTGGTTTCACCCACGCCAAAAAGCCGCTTGCGAACCACATCGGACCGCACGATCAGCGCACCGGGCGGGGGCTCGATCAGACCCGCCAGCCCGCGCGCGAGAAGCGACTTTCCCGTCCCCGACAGGCCGCCGATCGCAACGAGCACCGGCGGCTTTGGTACGATGAGGTGTCCGGCCAGATCGAAATAGCGCCTGGCTTCCAGCCAGACCGCTTCGCCATCCTCTGCCTGCTCGCTCCTGGTGAACAGCACATGCGCCCGGATCGCTGCCCGCAACGACAGGAACAGCGGCAACAGGCCAAGGCCATCGATATCATCATCCTTTGCTTCCGCCAGGTAGCGGTTGAACACCGCATTTGCCGCCGCTGCCTGATTGAAGTGGATCAGATCCATCAGCGTAAACGCCAGATCGTAGAGGATATCAGTGGTGGCAATCACGGGATCGAATTCGATGGCGTCGAACAATAGCGGCCGGCCCTCTACCAGCGCGATGTTGGCAAGATGCAAATCGCCGTGGCAACGCCGCACGAACCCTTGCGCTGCCCGCCGGCTGAGCCGATCCCGATGTCTCGTCAGAAAGTCGCGGCTTGCGGCATCCAGTCGATCGATGGCGGCAGCGTCAACGCCGCGCACGGCGCGAAACCTTGCGGTATTGCGGCCGATCAGCGTTGGAATCGAAGCCAGCCAGGAGTCACCATGTGCGCGTGGCGCAATTTCATGGGATCGGGAAATCGCGTCCGCAATGGCGATTGCCAGCGATGCATCGACCGTCCCCGAGGCAGCGAGGCGGTCGAGCGATTTCTCCTCGTCGAACCGCGCCATTTCGACCGCCCATTCGACCGGTGTGCCGGTGCCGTCGATTTCATGAGATCCATCGGATTTGCGCGTGATGGCAACGACGCGCCGGTAAAGTTCCGGCGCATTGCCGGCGTTGACTTTCAGTTCCTCCTCGCAGGCGCGCTTCCGTTTCTCAAGCGTCGAATAATCGAGGAATGGCAACCGGACGGCACGCTTGATCTTCAGTGCCCGATCGACGCCGAGAAACACCATGGAGGCATGGGTATCGATGCGCTTGCCGCCCTTTGACTCTCCGAAGCTCGAGCCATCGAGAAAATCGAGCACGGCTTGCTGGCCGGGCTCGGCCTCCACGTTTCCGGCGTTCGGCGGAGGTTCGGTCATGGCTGCAGCACGGCGGCGCCGGTGATCCGGCCGGCGCGCAACTTTGAGAGGACTTCGTTCGCCTCACGCAGTGGAAACACGCTGGTATGCGTCTTGATGCCGGCCTTCGCCGCGACCTCGAGGAACTCGATCCCGTCGCCGCGGGTCAGGTTGGCGACCGACAGCAACTGCCGCTCGCCCCAGAGGATCTGGTAGGGGAACGATGGAATATCCGACATGTGAATGCCGGCGCAGACCACCCGTCCGCCCTTCCGCACGGCGCGCAGCGCCGATGGAACGAGGGCGCCGACCGGCGCATAGATGATCGCCGCATCGAGCGGAACCGGCGGCTGCTCTTCCGCAGTCCCGGCCCATTCGGCACCCAGCGATTTCGCGAGTTCCTGCGCCTCGGCATCGCCCGCGCGTGTGAATGCATAGACCGCGCGGCCCTGCCAGCTGGCCACCTGAGCCACGATATGCCCCGCCGCGCCGAAGCCGAAAATGCCGAGATGTTTCCCATCCCCGGCCATCACAAGCGAGCGCCAACCAATCAGGCCCGCGCACAGCAGAGGCGCGATCGCGACGTCGTCGCCGGCTTCGCCGAGCGGAAAGCAATAGCGCGCATCCGCGACGAGATGCGTCGCAAAGCCGCCGTCGCGCGTGTAGCCGGTGAAGCGCGGGCGGTCGCACAAATTCTCCTGGCCGCCACGGCAATAAAAACATTCGCCGCAGGTGTAGCCCAGCCAGGGAACGCCGACCCGTTCGCCGATCTTCAGGTTCGTTACGCCTGCGCCAAGCGCCTCCACCCGGCCGACCACCTCGTGGCCGGGAACGATCGGATAGACGATTTCGGGCAGCTCACCGTCGACGACATGCAGATCGGTGCGGCACACCCCGCAGGCGCTGACCCTGACGCGCACGTCGCCCGGCCCCGGTATCGGATCCTCGCGCCGTTCAAACCGGAGCGGCGCTCCGGGCGCTGGCAGGATCATGGCGTGCATTCGGCTAATGTCCTCAAGCAGGCGTATGCAACCTAACCGAGACGTGATGGCGGAAGTTTGATCCTCGTCAAACAGGCGGGGGTCGCCATCTCCTAGCATGCAGTCGCCAGTACGGCTTTAACCAGGAGGCACTCCATGGATACGAAATCAGTGGTCCCGGTTGGAACCCAGCGCGCCGTCACCCGCCGCGACACCAACCCATTCTCGTTTCTGCAGCAGGAAATCGATCGCCTGTTCGAGGGCGTTACGCGCAACATCCCCGGCTTCGCCACGACGACGATGCCGAGCATGGACATCAGCGAAACCGACAAGGCGATCGAGATTACGGCCGAACTTCCGGGGCTGGAGAAGAAGGACGTCGAGCTCAACGTGGCCGACAACCTACTGACCATCCGGGGCGAGAAAAAGAACGAGCGCGAAGAGAAGAACAAGGATTATCATCTGGTCGAGCGCAGCTACGGCTCGTTCTCGCGGTCGGTCGAACTCCCCGCCGGCGTCAAGGTCGAGGACATCTCGGCTGAGATCGCCAATGGTGTACTGAAGGTCACCGTGCAGAAGCCGGCTCCGAAGCAGACCAAGCAGATCGAGATCAAGTCAGCCGCGGCCTGAACGAAACCGGCGGGGCGCTGCCGCGGGCAGTACTCCGCCGCTTCGCGATGATGTCGAACAGGAGATCGTTATATGCGCGCCCATCAGATCATGACCCGCTCCGTTGTCACTGTCGCGCCGGACGCCACCATCCTCGAAGCTGCCAACACCATGTTGAAGCACCATGTCAGCGGGCTTCCGGTGGTCGATGCAACCGGCAAGCTCGTCGGCATCGTCTCCGAAGGCGATTTCATTCGCCGCGGCGAGATCGGCACGCAGAAGAAGCGCAGCCGCTGGCTCACCTTTCTGATGGGTGCCGACGCAACCCAATACGTGCGGGAGCACGGCCGCAAGGTCTCCGAGGTCATGACCCACGAACCGCTCACCATCGCCGAGGATGCGACACTGGAGGAAATCGTCAACGCGATGGAAGCCAACGGCATCAAGCGCATGCCGGTGCTGCGCGACGGCAAGCTCGTGGGGATCGTGTCGCGCGCCAACCTGCTGCACGCGGTGGCGAGCCTTGCTCGCGAAATTCCCGATCCGACCGCCGACGACGACCATATCCGCAGCCGCATCATCCGGGCGATCGAGAAGCACGACTGGAGCCCGTTCGGCCTCAGTGTCATCGTGCGCGACGGCATCGTCCATCTCAGCGGCGTGATCACCGACGAGGAGTCCCGGAAGGCCGCCATCGTTGCCACCGAGAACGTTGCGGGCGTGAGGAAGGTTCACGACCATCTGAGCTGGGTTGACGTCATGTCCGGGATGTATCTGCAGTCGCCCGAAGATATCGAGATGGCAAAAAGCGGTTAGAGCGTTTTCGAGCGAAGTGGATACCGGTTCGCGTAAAGAAAACGCGTCAAAACAAAAGACTAGAGCCCGGTTCTGATTCAATCAGAACCGGCAAGGCTCTAAGCGCAGCGCCACCGGTCGGCTTACGCGCGCGTGCTCTCGGTCACCGCGCGCATGATGTCTTCGCGCGATATGATCCCTGCCAACCGTTGGTTGGCATCCAGCACGGGAATGCTCTTCATCCGGTGGTCCACCATCAGCTGCAACACCCGTGTCAGCTTGGTCGCTGGATCGACATAGATGAATTCCGGCGTCATGACGTCCGCCACAGTCCGGGACAACAGGTCGTCATACGCGGGAACCATGCGGCCCGGATTGAACGCGAAGCATTTGAGAAAGTCGAAATTGCTCACGACCCCGACGATGTCCTCGCCCTCGCGGACCGGATAGTAGTTGAAGCCGTCCTCGTCGAACATTCGCTGCAGATCGCGCATGGAGGTGTCGCGGGTGACCGTCTTCACCGTGCGCGTCATGAATTGGCCGGCGCTGGCTTCGAGAAATCTATGCACGGCAAGTCCTCATGATCGTCCAGTCCTTCAGCGGGACAGAAACGCGCAGCGGCGCGATTCGGTTGCAAGGTGGCGCGTTACGCCACCGAGCACCCATTCGCGCAGACGTGAGTGGCCGTAGGCGCCGGCAATTACGGCGCCGGCGCCTATGTTGGTAGCGATCTTGTCGAGTTGTTCGCTGACCCCGACGGGCTTTTCGGGAACGTTGGTGTTTGCCACGATGCCGTGACCGCGCAGCCACGCTGCCACGTCGGCGACCCGCGACAATGCATCGGCGCGATCGGTGTCCTGCTCGGGAATTTCAGCGATCGTGACTTCTTTTGCCGCCGCCAGGATCGGCAACGCGTCGAACACAGCCCGGCGCGCTTCGCGCACGTCCTTCCAGGCCACCAGAACGCTCCTCAGATCCAGCCACTGCACGGCTGGAGGCACGACGACGAGCGGACGGCCTGCCTGCATCACCAGATCGCTCGGATCCGGAGCCGCGTAGGGATCGACCATGGTTTCCGTTCGTGCGCCGACCACGATGATATCGGCGGCCCTCGCCTGCTGCAGCATGTACCGTACCGGCAGCGCGCGTGCGGAGCGCCACTCCACCGACGGCGCGCGCTTTTCGACCGCGGCGCGAAACTCCTGTTCGAGTTCCGACAATTCCTTCTGGACCGCGGCCGCCTCCTCATCGAACAGCTTTTGCGCAAACTTGCCGCTCGCGAAATACATTGGCGGCCTGAGGTCCGAAGCGGCTACCCCGATGACGCGAGCCCCGAATCGCTCCGCAAGATCGCCGGCTACCGTGAGGCAAGCGTCGTTTGGTCGGTCCAACGCCAGTCCTACCATGACAGTTCTGTAATTCATCGCCTGCTCCACCTGCCGGCGCGAAATGTCTTGCGAGCGCCCGGTCTACGGGAGGCATCCTAACGCCCCGTGGCCGATGGAAACTGACCTAGATCAAGGGCTTCGATTCGCGCGGATGCGGCATCCGCCGGCGCGCCACGTCGCCGCAATCGTTGAGAATTTCGTTCTATTTCAATGCGGTAGGTGCTAGTAACAAATTTCGTCGCGGTTCCATCGCCGGCCCGATTGGACGCGATTTCCGGCAACTGGGAAGGCTCTCGAAAGCGAAACATGATTGACGCCGACCGATCGTTCCTGAACCAGGATCCGCTCGACGAGAATGTACGCAGCGCTGCCGAGAGGTCGGGTGTCGGCACCTGGGACCTGGATCTTTCGATCCGGAAGCTGGACTGGTCCAACACCACCCGAACGCTCTTCGGCGTAGCGACCGATGCGCCCGTCGACTACGAGTTTTTCCTCTCCCTGCTGGAACCGCAGGATCGCGGTCGCACCGAAGCAGCACTGCAGCAGTCGATCGCCACCGGGTGCAATTTCGACATTCGGTACCGGCTGCCCCGATCGGAGGAAGGCCATTGGGTGCGAGCACTCGGCACCGTCGTCAACGGCTCCGATGGCGCGCCAGCGCGACTCATCGGCGTCGTGATCGATATTGACCATGAGAAGCGCCTGGAGGACGCCGTCAGGGTCCGCGAGAAGCATTTCCGCTCGATCCTGGATACGGTCCCGGATGCGATGATCGTGATCGACGAGCATGGCATCATGCAGTTCTTCTCCAGCGCCGCCGAGCGGCAGTTCGGCTACACCGAGCCCGAAGCGATCGGAAAAAACATCAGCGAGTTGATGCCGGAGCCGGATCGCAGCCGCCATGACGGCTACCTCGCCCGCTACCTGAAGACCGGAGAACGGCACATCATCGGCATCGGCCGTATCGTGACCGGCATGCGCAGGGACGGCACCACGTTTCCGATGCACCTCACCATCGGCGAGATGCAGTCGGGTGGAAAGCCGTACTTCACCGGCTTCGTCCGCGACCTCACCGAGCAGCAGCAAACCCAGGCAAGGTTGCAGGAACTGCAATCCGAACTGGTCCACGTCTCCCGCCTCACTGCGATGGGCGAGATGGCATCCGCCCTCGCCCACGAACTCAATCAGCCGCTGTCGGCGATCAGCAACTACATGAAGGGATCGCGCCGCCTGCTGGCCGGCAGCACCGATGCGAACGCGCCGAAGATCGAAGCAGCACTCGATCGCGCCGCGGAGCAGGCGATGCGCGCCGGCGACATCATCAGGCGATTGCGCAACTTCGTCGCGCGCGACGCGTCCGAGAAGCGCGTGGAGCGCCTTTCGAAGATGGTCGAAGAGGCCGGCGCCCTCGGGCTCACGGGCGCCCGGGAGCAGGGCGTGTTCCTGCGCTTCAACCTGGATCCGTCGTGCGATCTGGTGCTTGCCGACAGGGTCCAGATTCAGCAGGTGCTGGTCAACCTGTTCCGCAACGCGCTGGAGGCGATGGAGCATTCGACGCATCGCGAACTGATAGCCTCAAACACCAGGGCCGCAGATGACATGATCGAACTGGCCGTTTCGGACACCGGATCCGGTTTCGCCGACGGTGCCCCTGCAAATCTGTTCCAGCCATTTTTCACCACCAAGGAAGCCGGCATGGGTGTTGGTCTCTCGATCAGCCGGACGATCATCGAAACCCATGGCGGCCGGATGTGGGCTGAGACGAACTCGTCCGGCGGCGCCACGTTCCGCTTCACCCTGCCCGCTGCGCCTGCCAAGGATATGATCGATGTCGCAGGATAAGAACGTCTATGTCGTCGACGACGATCCGGCGATGCGCGACTCACTGGATTTTCTCCTGGGCTCGGCCGGCTTCACTGTGCGCGTTTTCAATTCCGCTCAGGTGTTTCTGGACGAACTTGCAAGACTGGAGCCCGGCTGCCTGGTGACGGACGTGCGCATGCCCGGCATCGACGGGATGGAGTTGCTGCGCCGGCTAAATTCGGGTGCCCGAAAGCTTCCCGTGATCGTGATGACCGGCCACGGCGACGTGCCGCTGGCCGTCGAAGCGATGAAACTGGGCGCGATCGATTTTCTGGAAAAGCCGTTCGAGGATGAGCGGCTGATCGGAATGATCGAGACCGCGCTTTTGGAGCAGCAGAGCGGCTCGAAAAGCGATGCGGCTTCGGCCGATATGGCGGCGCGGGTGGCGAGCCTTACCCAGCGCGAGCGCCAGGTGATGCAGGGGCTGGTGACGGGGCAATCGAACAAGACGATCGCCAGGGAATACGATATCAGTCCCCGCACGGTTGAGGTCTACCGGGCGAACGTCATGACCAAGATGCAGGCCGGCAACCTTTCCGAACTGGTCCGGTTCGCGATCCGGGCTGGAATCGTCGAAGATTGAGCCAAGTCAATCCGGCAACAGGCAAACCGGCTAACTTGTCCGGATGATTGGTGCCCAAGACAACCCCGACGGTGAAAGCGGGACAGGCTCTCCGCCCGGAAAAACGATGATCTATGTCGTGGATGACGACTACGACGTCCGTACATCCCTGCGATTTCTCCTGGAAACCGAAGGGTTCGACGTCCGAACCTTCCGCAGCGGGGCGGCTTTGCTTGGGTCCTCCACCCGGCATCGGGCGGATTGCCTTGTCGTGGACTACAAGATGGCCGAGATGGATGGTCTGGAATTGACCCTGCGGCTGCGGCGCCTCAACGTCTCGACGCCAATCGTCATGATCACGGGGTATCCGGATGAAAGCATCTCGGCCAGGGCCAGTTCGGCCGGGGTGCGTCGGGTGCTGTTGAAGCCCAACCTCGAGGAAAATCTGGTCGAATGCGTCCGAAGCGCCATCGATGCGCGCGACGCCGGCGGCCGGCCCTGAGAAAGAGGTCCGGTCAACTCCGTAGGATCCCGTAAGGGGGGGTCCTTAGGATATCGACCGAAATATCAGGCCGCAGCAATCCTCCGTAAACAAAGCCATCCCGCTTCGAGGAGATGGCAATGCGCACCCAGACGATCACCACCCCGTCAGTCCCGGCAGCCAAGGGCTTTAACGCCTCCCGCCCACCGATGGCCCCCACCGTCGACCAGTTCGGCCTGATCGCCAGCTGTACGGGCGTGATCGCCACCGAGTATTCCTACCGGAAGGACGAGGAAATCTACGGCGAAAGCGAGCCTGCCGAATACGTCTATCAGGTGATCCGTGGTGCCGTTCGCACCTACAAGCTTCTGAATGACGGGCGGCGCCAGATCGGCGCGTTCCTGCTGCCGGGTGACGTGTTCGGCCTCGATTCCGGTCCGGCCCATCGCCTGACAGCCGAAGCCATCGTCGACACCACCGTCCGGCTGGTCAAGCGACCCAATCTCGAAGCCGCCGCAGGAACGAATGTAAAGGTTGCCCATCATCTCTGGATCATGACGGCCAGCGAGCTCCGGCACGCCGAAGATCACATGCTGCTGCTCGGCCGCAAGACCGCGATGGAAAAGGTTGCCACGTTCCTGCTGGAGATGGATCGCAGGCTTACCAGGGCCGGCATGTTGGCGCTACCGATGTGCCGCCGCGACATCGGCGATTATCTCGGGCTGACGCTGGAAACGGTGTCGCGGACACTTTCGCAGCTTAGCGACCAGGGCGTCCTGGTGTTTTCGAGCGCCCGCCAGATCGTGCTGCGCAATCGCCAGCGGCTGGCCGACATGGACGTCTGAGCGCAAACTGCGACCGGATGCCGGAGGGTAACAGGATGAACACTTACCGCGTCTCCTTCTACAAGGATCTCCTGAGTTCGGATGGCCACGGTTTCAAGTGCCTCCAGCACCAGGTCGACGTCCGGTCGGACGGCCCGTCGCAGGCGCTGGTGCTGGCGGAACAGTTGGTCGACAACGAACGACTGAACGCCGACTGTGTCGAGGTGATGCACCTGGCGGACGACCATCGCGGGTTCGCAAACCCGTCAAGCCGTCCAGCCCCGCCATGAAAGCGCAGCCGGAGCCACGTTACCTGACAGGCTAACGGCAACATCGGCTCTTTGGCTTGGCGCCGGTTCGAAGTTATCAGAACCGCCGCGGCGACCAGAACGCCACCGAATAGGCGGCGGCAAATCCGAGAAATGCCGCCGCCCAGGCAATGCCGGAAACAACCAGCAGCGCCTGGGTGTGATCGACTTCCAGCGCAGCGCAGACCCTCGCCAGAGCAGCGACGATGACCGACGCATAGATCAGATGCGTCGCCGCGGAGGCCTCCAGCTGCCGCCCGGTGTGCCCAAGCGTGGCCCGGCTCATCACCGCGAGCGTCATCGTGCCGATGGCGCCACCCGTCCATGCGTGGATCCCGGCGCCTGGCGCAATCAGATCGAACGCAGAGAGCGCGGTGAGGATGAAGCCCGCAGGGATGAAGGCATAGGCGACGTGCAGGATCAGCACCAGGCGGTCCGCGAACGTGCGGTAGCCGGTCCAGCGCACCAGGCGAACGATGTGCATGAGGCCGCATGCCAGCAGCAGCACGCCGCTGATCCGGTCCAGCGGTCGTGCCACCCATAGCGCAAGCACGAACACGGTAACGGCCATCGTTGCGGCATCGAAGCGGCCGAACGGCGATGGCATTCTTCCCGGTCCCTGCCGCGCCAGCCAGTTGCGTGTGAAGCTCGGAATGATGCGCCCGCCGATCAGCGCGATCAGCACGATCACCATGGCGACGCCGCCACGGGTTGCGTATTCCGCCACCCCCGTGAAATGCGCCTCCAGGTGAAACGCGAGGTTACCGGCTGCCAGCAGGCCGACAATGACGACGATCTTGAGGTTGCCCCACTTCCTGCCGGCAATGATCTCGCGCGCGGCGGCGGCCGCAAGCAGGATCAGGAACAGCGAATCGATCGCTGCCGCCGGCCCCCAGCCGATCCACGCGGAAACGCTGACGGCAACGCGTCCCGCAACCCAGGCGGAGAACAGCAGCACCAGCGGCCTGCCCTGCAGCGGCAACCTTCCTGTCCAGTTGGGCACCGCCGTCAGCAGGAACCCGGCGACGACAGCGGCGATATATCCAAACAGCATCTCGTGGACGTGCCAGTCCCGTGGCGCGAACGCCGTTCCGAGTTGGAGCATCCCGTAAAAGGCCGGCAACCACACCAGCATGGCGGCGCCCGCATAGACTGCCCCGAAGAAGAAGAACGGCCGGAAGCCGTACGAGAACAGCGCCGGGCCCCGGTAATCTCTCAAACGCGCGATCGACATGACGTTACTCTTGCATTGGACCCTGCTCCAAATTCTATCCTAGCTGCGCCAGCCGTGGCCTCTTTGTCCAGGCACAAAGACCGTCGCCATCGCGGACTGTATGCAGGAAAAATCCAGCAAAAGGAGATGGCGATGCGGATATTTGAACGGATACGGCAAAACCTCGGGTTCCTGCCAGCCGAACTTCAGAAGGAGGCCAGGAGAGCGCGCGAACAGGCCGATGTGGCCGCCGCAACGGCCTATGCGCCCGCCGCTGCCGACGGGATGTGTTGCGGGCATTGCTCGGGCAAGGCGGAAGAGCACATTGCAGAATTGCCCACCGCACACTGAAAACAGGGAGAGCGGCCCGGCGGGCCGCTCTCTCTCTTCCTTGGTCAGACGATCTACTTTGCAGCCGTCTTGTTCGCGGCAAGCCTTTCGAACAAGGTAGCGAAGACCTGCTTGGCCTTGCCGACCTGGGGTATCGCCCTCGCCTGCTCCTCGTTGGCGGGAGCCCCCACCACGACCATCGCCACCATGCCCATGCCGTAGTGCGGCGCGCATTTGATGCCATAGATTCCGGCCTGGTCGAACTTCGCGGCGACATTCTCGCCCATCTTGCCGACGAAGGTCGTTCCTCCGTCCGGGACCATACCCTTGATGGTCTCGGCATTATGGCCCTTGTCGGTCGACACGAACTTGACGGTATCGCCCGGCGCGACCTTGATCAGGGCCGGCTCGAACACCATCGGGCCCTCGGCCCCCCTGTTGAGCATTTTGACCTCGACTTCGGCCGCCGTCGCGCCACCGGCCATAGCCACGGCCAGGCCAACCGCTGCCGCCACCAAATATCCGCGCATTTCCGTCTCCCGTTGATCTGTTGGGTCGCCAGGCGGACCCCATGCGCGGAGATCTAATGCCCGACCGCCGGACCGAGTTTGTTCCGGCACAAGCCCACAGTCGATTTTTGCGACATTTGATGTCATGACTGCCATTACCTCGTCCCGCCATTTCGCGGGCGGCACCCGGAAAATGCTCAATGGCTTCCCTCGACCGCTCCCTTGTCGCCAACGTTCCCGTCTTCGCCGGACTGAGCCCCGGCGATCTCGACATCATCCTCGCCGAAGCGCGATCGGTCCGATATCCGAAGGACAGCAGCGTGTTCGATCAGGGCACGCAGGCGCATTCTTTCTTCGTGCTGCTGCATGGACATCTGAGGGTCGAGAAGATGACGCCGCAGGGACAGCAGATCGTGGTGCGCTACGTGTCGGCGGGCGAACTGTTCGGCGTGGCGCAGGCAATGGGATTGAAGGAATATCCGGCGACCGCCATTGCGGTCGTCGACAGTGTCGCGCTGTGTTGGCCTTCGAAGGCGTGGCCGCAGCTCATCGCGCAGTTTCCCGCGCTGGCCGCCGGTGCCCTGCAGACGGTCGGCAGCCGATTGCAGGACACCCATGCCCGCGTCCTCGAAATGTCCAGCGAGCAGGTCGAGCAGCGCGTCGCGCACGCGCTCCTGCGCCTGGCCAAACAGGCCGGCCGCAAGGTCGAACGGGGCGTCGAGATCGACTTCCCGATCAGCCGCCAGGATGTCGCCGAAATGACCGGCACCACCTTGCACACGGTGAGCCGAATTCTCAGCGCATGGGAGCAGCAGGGCCTGGTCGAAGGCGGACGTCAGCGCATCGTCCTGCGCGAACCGCACAAGCTGCTTGGCCTGGCGGAAGACCGCAGCAAGGAGTGACGGCTCGACGCCGGCGCACCCGGCCGTCGATCGCAGCTTCGCCGGAAAGGCGCGCTCGTCGATCCCGTGTTCGCGGCTCGCTTCGCGTTCTTCCTCATTACGCCAGATCCAGATGCACCGCTGCTCCGGGTGCATCGGTGCGCGCATCGTCGTGCCGCAGCAATCAGCAAGGCAATTCGGCATTCCGAAAGAAGGTTGCTTTGGAACAAGGAGCGCTTGCTGCGGCCGGCGCATAAGGGCAGCACGGATTTCAGAAGCAGACACCGAAAGGAACGTGTCATGATTACCCGCCGTACCGCATTGCTGGGCGCTGCCGTCGCCGCCCTTGTCGCGACCGCCCCCGCGCTGGCTGCCGACGATCTCAGGCTGCCGCGGCAGGCGGTCGAGCTCGTCGCCCCGCCCTTTGTGCACCCGCATGAACAGGCCACCAGGGAAGGCCCCAAGATCATCGAGTTCAAGCTGACGGTCAGGGAAAAGGAAGTCGTCATCGACGATGCCGGCACCAAATTCCAGGCCATGACGTTCAACGGATCGATGCCGGCGCCGATGATGGTGGTCCATGAAGGTGACTACGTCGAGGTGACACTGGTCAACCCTGCCACGAACACGATGCCGCACAATGTCGACTTCCATTCCGCGACCGGCGGACTGGGTGGCGGTGCGCTGACCCACGTCAATCCCGGCGAGCAGGTGGTGCTGCGCTGGAAGGCAACGCGCACCGGCACGTTCGTCTATCACTGCGCGCCGGAGGGCATGATCCCCTGGCACGTCGTGTCCGGCATGCACGGCACGGTCATGGTGCTGCCGCGTGACGGGTTGAAGGATCGCGAGGGCAAGCCGCTGCGTTACGACCGCGTCTACTACATCGGCGAGAACGACCTCTACGTGCCGAAAGACGAGAACGGAAAATACAAGAGCTACGACACTCCCGGCGAAGCTTTCGCCGACACCACGGAGGTGATGCGCAAGCTGATCCCCACCCATGTCGTGTTCAACGGCAGCGTCGGCGCGTTGACGGGCAAGAACGCGATGACGGCCAAGGTCGGCGAGACCGTCATGATCGTGCATTCGCAGGCCAATCGCGACACGCGTCCGCATCTCATCGGCGGTCACGGCGATTACGTCTGGGAAACCGGCAAGTTCGTCAACCCGCCGGAGAAGGATCTCGAGACCTGGTTCATCCGCGGCGGTTCGGCGGGTGCTGCGCTCTACACATTCAGGCAGCCCGGCATCTACGCCTACGTCAATCATAACCTGATCGAGGCCGTCGAGCTTGGCGCCAGCGCGCACTTCAAGGTCGAAGGCGAATGGAGCAACGATCTGATGAAACAGGTCAAGCCTCCCGGACCGATCCCGCCTGCCAGGTCCAGCGCGGCGGACGCGGTGGTGCTGACGAGGTAACTCCCCTTGCGGCCTGCAGATTGATCTGCAGGCCGCAACTGCAAAGGAACCCGGCGATGCTGCTCGCCATGAAAATCAAGATCGCGATCACCCTCGCCGCCCTGGCGAGCCCGGTCGCATTCACGGTGGTCCCCGTCGACCATGGCACTGTCGACGCCGGTTTTGCCGCGATCGCAGCCAGGCCGTTTCAGTATCGGCCAGCCGGCGATTTTTCACGCGACGGCAGGCCGGCTGAAGCTCCGCTGCGGGAAGTGCAGATATCAGGCGGCGTCAGGATCATGACGAGCCAGGTCACATCGGGCGAATATGCACGTTGCGTCGATGACGGCGCGTGCCCTCGCGTCCCCCATGCACCGGAAGCGGCGGATCGTCCGGTGGTTGGCGTGAGTTGGCGCGATGCAACGGCCTACGCCGAATGGGTCACGAACAAGACGGGCGTCCTGCATCGTCTTCCGACCGATGAGGAATGGGTGTTTGCCGCCGGCGAGAAAGCCCGCGACGAAGCGCTTCCACTGGCCGATCCGGTCGATCCGGCGCAGGCCTGGATCGCGCGCTATGAAGCCGAAGCCAGCCGGACGCGGCCCCTTGCACTCGAGCCGCAGCCGATCGGCGCGTTCGGGCGCAACGAGAACGGCCTCAACGACATCGGCGGCAATGTCTGGGAATGGACCAACACCTGCTTCCTGCGGATCACGATCGAGCCGACGGGAGCGGCGCGGGTTACAAATAGCAACTGCGGCGTCCGCGTCGTACAAGGCGCCCACCGGACCTATATGACCGACTTCATCCGGGACCCCCGCACGGGCGGCTGCGCCGCCGGCGTGCCGCCTGCCAATCTCGGATTCCGGCTGGTGGTCGAGGATCGGAATTGGCCACGGCTTCGCAGAATGATGGTGGCAACCCTCAGGTCGAACTGAAATCTGCTCCGGCGGACATCCGGCC
This sequence comes from Pseudomonadota bacterium, assembly GCA_023422775.1. Lineage (GTDB taxonomy): Bacteria > Pseudomonadota > Alphaproteobacteria > Rhizobiales > Xanthobacteraceae > Bradyrhizobium. The sequence goes on along the minus strand of JAFAGM010000093.1, from coordinate 51,794 downwards.
GAGCGGCTTGCCCGCGACCGCAGCCGGCCCCGCGATCGATCAGGCCAAACCTCGAAACAGAAATATCTGTTCACAGACCATTCTTGATCTTCCGGGCACCAGATGCTTGATGTCGCTGCATCGGAAGGGTGGCCGAGTGGTTTAAGGCACCGGTCTTGAAAACCGGCGTGCCTGCAAGGGTACCGTGGGTTCGAATCCCACCCCTTCCGCCAATTTTTGGAAGATGTGATTTTACAGCTGATTTCAATACGTTCGTCAATCGTCCTGAAAGCCGTCTGACCAGTTTCTGACCAAAGTTCTGACCACGCAGTTGATACTCGCAGGCGCTGTACCCGCTCGCATTCGACAGCTATTGGCTGAAAGACTGATCTGATTCCCTCGAAAGAGAGATTCGAATGGCTTACTCCCGCTTTGGTGGACATTTGTCCGGCGTCAGCCGCTGCCCGTACTGCTCGGTTGCTAACCCTGTTCTGGGGCTGCATTGGGTGAGCGCGAATCCGATGCCGAGGGCAACACCTGGGGAAACATCGAAATGGGGCGTCTATGCTTGCGAGACATGCGGTTGCTGCGTGCTTGCACGAGGCACGGAGGGCGACAGTGTATCGAATCCCCTGATCGTCGAGGTGATTCCAGCTCCTAAGGCAGCTCATGAAGATATTCCCGAGCCGGCGAGGAGATTCCTGCAGCAAGCTTTCGATACGTTGCATGCGCCCGATGCCGCAGCCGTCATGGCCGGTAGCGCGGTGGACTCGATGTTAAAGGCCCTCAACCTCAAGGACGGAAGTCTCTACAGCCGCATCGACAAAGCCGTTGAACAGCACCTCCTCACCAGCGAGATGGGCGAATGGGCACACGAGGTCCGTCTTGGGTCAAATCGGCCGCGCCACGCAGACCAAGACAAGCCGCATGTGTCGCAGGACGAAGCAAAGCAATCCGTCGAGTTTGCAGAAGCGCTCGGATACTTCTTGTTTGTGCTTACGAAGCGCATCGAGCGAGGCAAAGAGGCCGCCATGAAGGCTTCTGCTCCACCCTAGTGCGGGGGGACATCGACCACCATCATCATTGGCTTGATGGCAGGCATTGAGCCGGACACACTTTGCCCCTAGCCTTGAGGTAACCACCCTGAGGCCCTGCGTGATGAGGAAGATGGTGATGATGGTCCTCTCCCTCCTCCCTCCTCGCCTGGAGCCGGGCATTGAGATGAGGGCATTAGGTCCACGGCATCGGGCTCTGTGGCAACGGGCTCTTGCATGCGTGACCCTTGAATATGGTCCGGTAGCCGTGAGGTATAGGGCTTCTAGGTCACTTTGAGGACTATAAGCAGTGACATCATGAGCTCTCCCTCATTGCCCTCGTGACGATGATGGTGGTCGATGAGCAATCGACTGCGAGGGATCAGGCTTAAAGGGCTTAAAGGAGAGGACATAGAGAAAGCGTAACGATCCGAGTCAATTTGTCGCACGACTCTAGAACGCTCAGCGGGACTCGCCAGCAGCCCTAACTCCTAGCCGGCCTAACTACCGCGAACGCCCGCAATCGCATGGACGGACTCGGCTGCGAATCCTGCGGGCCCTTTAGCGGCGCTGCGGGCTAGGTGCGCGGAAAGTGACCGGCTAATCCCCAGAGCTGATCTCCACGGGAATATCGGCCCCCGTGAGCCGCAAGGCCTCCTCAAGCATGACAGCCCGTGCAACCTCACCGTCCGACCGCGCAACAATCACACAGTCGTGCAAGGGCAACGCGCCCCGTATCCCAAGGCCGATGAGCTTGAGCATCACGGCAATCAAGATTTCGCTCTCCAGTCGGTGAAGCTCCAAGCCCCGGCCCTTCTCAAACCATGAGGCCGCGATAGCGCTGTGTCTTGCCTTGATCTCCGAGACGATATGCGCGGGCTTTGTGCCGGGCGGAAAGCAGCCGCGAACCGCAGCTTGCTCTTCAGGCGAGCCGCCGGGCCACTGCTTCAGCGAACTCTTCATCAGGAGCATGGCAGAGAGTATCTTCTTTCGGCCCGTCCGCAGCGCCGGCCAATCGGGTCGCTCGTGGTCCACGCCCGTCAAGTCATAGAGGTCCCCCGGAGGCGGCACCTTCCCATCAATGGCATACGCCAGCCGGAGGAAGAGCTGTCCATAGTCCGCCGTGACCACACGCTCCCCGTCAATGGTGAGAAGTGGAAAGCGATCCTCGCGGCGCATAGTTTCCCAGAAACCATCATACAGCCTGCCACCCGCACTGACACTGCCCTTGAAGATGCGCCGCACGGTGCGGTGATGCGGGGTGGTGAGGGTGATAGCCAGCTTGTTCGGCATGTCTCTCGGTGGCAGCACCTCGCGTCCGGCTACCGCGAGCGGAATGGACTTCAGATACTCATTGATGCGCTGCATGTCTCCGTCTGCCTGCTTAAGCCAATCTTGCGGAGGAAGTATGCGCTCTCCATCATCACCGTTGCCGACAACGATCATCTCGCGGTGGTCTTCGAGGCTCAGAGCATCCCAGCAGTCAGATGTCACAGCCCGCGCCTCCTTCCAATACAGCGCCGTGGAACGAATGGTTGAGACGGCACGGTGGCGCTTCGAGTGGCTGTAGCCGCGCGTGAGGGTTAGAAGCCCGCGCCCCTCCATCAGTAATGCCACCCGGATGAAGTGTGCACCATAGACCGCAGAAATCTGGGAGGCGTAGCTACCACGCCACACGGCAAGCTCGCGCTCACAGCCCTCTTCACCGAATGTCAATGCGACCACCGCGAGGTTGCAGCATATGGCCTCCACCGCGCGTGCAAACTTCTCCTGGTCCGCAGCCTTGCGCTTGCGCCGGCGTAGCCCTTGACCATCCTCCTCAGCTTCGAGCGATGCCGTGAGCCGCCTGATGAATGACTTGAGGTCCGGCGCTGCGGCTCTCCATCGGGTCTCTAGCGCTACGGGCTTTTGTGGTGGCGGTGGTGCCATGCTTTCCTTTCGGCTCGAAGTGATCGGCCTGGATGGCCACCTTTGACGCACGCCATCTGCGGCTCTAGGTCGGTCACACGTGCCATGGAGGAATTGTTCCTTACGCCGGAGGTAGCGCAGGGTGCCGGCCATATCTACGAACCTTCAAGGCCAGTACACCTTCCGCATGCTGCGCCGTTGCCCATTCGCAGAGTTCTTCCACGCGCTGACCCATGATGCGCAACACCCGCCCGGAGCTTCGAGGACACTTGTGCAGCTCGATGCGCACCATGCGGCCGTTCCTGTCCTGATGAGGCCATGTGCGGTGGTATCCCGAGGCGAGGCGGTGCAAGGCCTTCGCGACCTGCACAAGGCGAAACTCCTTGACGCGGTGTGAGCCGGGGCTTTCCTCGATGAGCACGGTGATGGCGAGGTGGACAGCGAGCAAGCGCTCTGGCTTCACGCCTTTCTTGCGGAGACGGCCCAACGCAATATCCGCCCGGACCTTCGCTCGAAGTCCGCGCAGCCGCGTGGCGATCTCATACGGTGACTGCTCCAGGAGAAGCGCCAGCCGCATCACCGCGTCTTTGATGTGCGGGTCCGTCTTTAGGCGGGGCGCGATATAGCTGGTCGCGGCCTTGAGGTACGGAGCTAGCTCGCTCGCGCGGTAACTGCGGTGGAAGAAGCTACCATGTCTAGCCCGGTGCTCAATGTGCCGCCGGCAGTGAAAGGACGCCAGCCCCTCGCCCGCCGCCTGCATCGTTGGCTTGCCACAGCCAAGTATCGCGCAGATGGAGGCACTGCCGCCGGCCTTGATGCGCGACGATAACCACGTATCCTTTGCGCCTTCGTTCTCCATGCGCTCTCCTGTCGATAAAACGAAAAGAGCGCCCCGATGTTGGGACGCCCTTCCTCAATCAGAAATTAGTGCCTGAGCCCGCTACGTAGGGAGATAACGGTTTAGCAAACCGCAACTCTTGGGCTTCAGTTGCATCCGTTAGCGCCGACGTTTCTTGGCAGGGGCTGGGGCAGGCTCCGGCTTGACCCGGTTCGCTTCTTCAATGGCCATCGCGACAGTTGGATCAATGTATTGTTCGGTGGCCGTTATGCGAGCACTAGATACGTTGCGACACTCACAACAACCAGTGCCTTGCGAGATGCTCATACAAATCTGCTCTGGCGAGTTCTGGGTAACTTTTTGGGAAAAGGTGGACCTATCGCCGATACGCGTTTCAGTTAAGGACGCCGAGTTCAGTCGCAGAAAAGCGCCCTTCTGAGTTGGCCGGATGCAGTCAATAGTTTCACCCGCGTAACAGACCTTTCCGCTGACATTCACGGAACTAACATTCATGAGATTCGGCGAACTGATCGCCCGTTGCAGAAAAGGTGCAGGATCATGAACGATAGCAATGCCGCCCGTCTGGCCTGCGATATCGAAAGAGACGTAGGCGTCAGCAAAAGGGTTCTTCTTAATTACGACTTCTTCGGTGACAGCTCTTACCCATTGCTTGGGAGAGCGAACAAGCTGACCGTTCGTAACTTGGATCGGTGCACCGAAGTTACCGATTCCCTGCGGTGTCAGACCAACCCAAAAAACTTTGAGCGTGTAGTAGTCAGCTTCGCGCTTACTGAGCCACGCCCTAATGCCGGGGCGCTCCTTGTCCAGGGTTAGACAGGCCACATAACCCTCGAGAGCCTTGCCCGACAAGGTCTGCTGTAGGTAATTTAGGGAATACGAGCTAGAGTAGTCAAACTTCGAAGTCTGCGAGATCTTAGAAGCAGCTTCTTTCGCGGCGTCGAAGCTCAGAACATCGAAGATGCCCAGAGAGCCTTTGGCTTTGTCGAATTGTTCTCGTGTAGCCGTCAGAAGGAAAGCGAGTTGAATTTGCTCGCTAGTCTGTATGGAGGTCTTGTCTTGCACCATGAAGTCCTTGGGATCGCAGTCAGCCAAGGACGGAGTGGCAGAAATAAGAGCACAAGCGATCGTGGTAGCGATAGGCACTAGTCGCATTAGCCAACCCCCTAATAAACGTAATAGTTGCAATTGTAATATTTTGCACGAAGATGCTAGAAAGTGCAAGCGCGCACGCGTCACTGTGTACCATTGGCACCATGATAAGAGTCCGCCGCGGCGAACACCTCTCGAAGGAGTGCAGCAAACTCTTCCTTCGATAGATCCCCCTGAGGATGGACACGCTCGAACATGGCAACAGCAAGCACAATAGCCTGCTCACGTCCGTATTCTGAAGGTGGCAGATACGTGCGCGACTTCGCGGCCTTGAGGTCTGCGAGGCGGTATGAATAGTGGTCATCACCTGCGAACGGCGCATCTTCTCCGGGCCTTGCATTCATCACCACCCGGGAAACAAACATGCGGAGACCGGTCCGGCTGTCCCCTTTGCTCTCGCGGGGTGCCTCAATACGGAGGTAGTACAAGCCCTCCCTGAGGATGTGGAAGCTGCAAGAAATTCCAACACTGTGCATCAGGAGGAACGCGACGAAGCCAATGGTGTCCAGCTCGCGGGGCCGAGTCACCTTGCGGTGCTTGCGGGGGCGGTGATCGATCATGACATTGATCGCATTCCCCTCCCGTGTTGGCTTAACGGAAAGGAATGAGCGACGGCCGTTGGGCCGCTTGAGGAGGCATAGCGCATTGAGTTGGTTCGCGATGTTTGCGACCGATGCCGCGTCTCTGGATGCCGCTGCCTGTATTGCAGCGCGTGCCACCGCTATGGTGACACTGAAGCCTTGGCTCCATGCGCCACTATCGGCATGTGATCTCTTCCTCATGCTGGTCTCCTGGTGAATACATTTCGACGGCTTTGAGCGTTGACGCTGCGGCGGATGACGGTGAGGCGTGCTGCGGGAGTCAGTGCCTCCTTGATCTTGACATCAGGTGTCGCGGCACGCGCCGTTAGCTGACACTCCCCGCGGACATGCGGTGTGGTTCGGTGACGATGATGGTGGTCATCCCTTGGGTATCCTTGATGCTGTTGGTGGTGGTTGGTGGCGGCCGGCGTCTGGCAGGAAGTTTTGCTAGTTGTGCTCATGAGGTATGTATTTCAACAAAGCATTGAATTTACTGAATTTTATCTAGCGTTTGCGGCACATATAAATACCTGAATTTGCTGCAACTCTCCGACGATGGCTTCTAATTACCTCACCGAATATCCGGGCTTCCGCATACTTCGCTCCGATCCGCCGACACCAAAGCAGGCACGCCGAGCGATCCCCGGTGCTCTGAGCCCCGAGGAGCGGAAGCGCCGGATGCGCGACTTTTGCAATCGGCGTCGGAAGTCGGAGGGGAAGCCGCCTATTGGGGAGCTGGGTAAGAAGCGCAGGCTCAACAGAAGGAAGAACGCGAAGCGGCGCAAACGCCTTCTCATAGGACCAGGACGGCAACGCGTTTCCGGCGTTGAGCTTATCCGTCGCGGGGATGGTCGCACGATGAACGTCAGGCGACGAAAGGCGGCAGGCACTTGGATCGATCGCAAAGAATGGCGCGAGGCTAGGCGTGCAGAGCGTGCGGAGGACGCAGCGTGGCGCGAGGCACTTCGACACTGCGAATTGGAGCAACGCGCCGAAACCGAAAGGCAGCTCCAAGCGCTACACGGACCGCCGGACCAAACCGTCCTCACCCTCTCGCCTCGCGTTGAGCGTGACGGTGCACCTCGGGAGTCGTTTTCGGCTGGCCGGCTTACCCTGAGGCCCCGCAACCAAACGTGAGTCAGAATGTGGCGCACAAGCGTGCTGCGCCGGGTCGCGCGTGAAGAGTACGTCCGTTAGGGTATACGGTAGCGAGACATGCGGCTGAGACAAAAAAGATGTCTCAATAGGGTTGACTTCCAATTTACGAGACGCAATTGTCTCATGGTCTAGAGCCAAACGAGACAACAGGAGGTCACCTTGAGCATTATCGGCTATGCCCGGGTCAGCACCATCGACCAACACCTTGCCATCCAGAAGGCCGCACTTCAGGCCGCCGGCTGTGAGGTCATCCGTTCGGAGAAGCAGAGCGGCACCACCACGAAGGACCGCACCGAGCTTCGCACCGTCCTGGACTTCCTGCGTGAGGGCGATGTGTTGATGGTCACCCGCATTGACCGGCTCGCACGCAGCATCGGCGACTTGCAGGACATCGTTCGCGAGGTGCGGTCCAAGGGCGCAACGCTCAAGGCCACTGAGCAGCCCATCGACACAAGCACGGCGGCCGGCAAGGCGTTCCTCGATATGCTCGGGGTGTTCGCTGAGTTCGAGACCAACCTCCGCAAGGAGCGGCAGCTTGAGGGCATCGCGAAGGCTAAGTCCGAGGGCGTCTACAAGGGCCGTAAGGCCACCATCGACCCCGCGAGGGTGAGGGAAATGAAGGCGCAGGGGCATGGACCTTCCGCCATTGCCAAGGCCCTCAACATCGGGCGCGCCTCAGTGTACCGCGCACTCGAAGGCGCTGAGTAACCGGGGGCTGTGTGAAGAGCATGCGGCCGGGCTGCGGGTACAGAACTCGTGAGGCCCGGCGCGCCCGGTGCCATGCACGCAGCCGACCTGGTACGGCAGGGGGCACGGGGGAAAACGCGCGGCCAGCCTGCTGGCCCTATCCTTCGCGTGTTTGACCCTAAAAATATCAGCAGGTCAGACCACAGAAATCTTCTTGAGTCGCACGTGATAGCCCATGTTGCGCAACAACTGCGCCGCGTTGGCGAGACTCTGCTTGCTAAAGAAAGGCAAGGCGTCTCTGAGGTCGCCTCCGGCGTGAGTGATGATGGCGTAAGTCACCGTGAACTCACTTGTACGAGGTTCTCCGTTAAATATTGAGTGATGAGTATCCGGGCATTTTGCTATTGCGAGCTCGCGGAACGTGCGATCACGAAAGGCTTGTGCAGAATTAAGACCCTGTGCGAAGAGGTGGCTTAATGTCGCCGATTTGGTCTTCGCCTTCACGTGGATGAATATGCGCTGCGACGATAGCAAGTCGCATACCTCAATCGAGCTACGCCCTCCGCCATAGATGACGGGATCGGCGTCGAGCAAAGCAAATTCTCCGCTGCTGGATGCGGCAGCTCTTTTGTTGTAGTCGCCTTCTGCTTCGCCGGAACGCGCATCGATCATAGTCAACTCGGTATGGTCAGCGATTTGCGCGACCAGCCCGGTAACCGCTTCAACGTGATCTTGTGCGATCTCAAACCAATCGCCATAGGACAAGACATAAAGCTTTGTACCCTCTTTGATCTCGTAGATGGTCGCGTTGTACACACTAAACTGTCGGGATACCTCTTCGCTGATTGTAAATTCACGGATCTTCCACCGCCTCTTCAAATCATCAAGGGTGATTGCGCTAGGATCGTCCACTGCTGAGAGCAATTCTTCCATGCGCAAGTCTGGATGAAGTTCGCTGCCCTTGCGCTCCTTAGGATAGAGAAAGCCTCTGTGCTCCTGCGTATCGAGGGTGTCCGGTGGTGTGAGGTACGCACTCTCGGGAGTGCCCGTCCTGAACTCCTCAAGGAGCCTCTGGTCAAGTTCAGCAATCTTAACAGGGTCAGCGATCCGATTGAAGTTGTCTATCCACGCATATCTATCGCGATAGCGGTCACTGCCGAACTGAGCCAATGTCTGTGCGCACTTCTCTCCAAGTTGCTCAAACGTTACGGCAGCGCTCATAATCAAATTGTCCGCGCCTGTTACGTGTGCGGCAAACCGGGCGTCTTCGGGCTGCCCCGTAACCGAGCGTACGAGATCACGCTGGATGTTGAGCCCGAAGCTGTCGATGTTAGAGCTTGTGGAGGTCTGGCTTCGAGTCTTCCGCTGGATGGTGTCAAGCTCCTCGCGATCCACACTTCTGATCCGGTCGGGGTGCACGACGTTCAAGGTCACAATCATCCCAAAACGACGTACGATTTGCCCGTCATCAATCCAGTGTCTACCGAAACCGAATGCGATGGCAAAGACACGACCCGCAGCGGTCAGGAGGATGAGGCCAGATGCACTCTGGTTAAACAGCAGCCCGAGAGGAGCTTCTGCACCCTGTTGCACGAAACGTATCCAAGAGGGGGGATTTGCTGGAGTACCCTTCGTTAGGACCACTCCGCTAAAGTTTAATCCCTGGCGAATAGAACATCGGCTCAACGGCCCCGCATCATCTCGCACGACTTGATCGATCCCAACGCCGGGTTTGATCAAAAAGATATTCAGCCGCTGCTTCTTTGGCCCCCGAGCCATGCTTGAAACCTCCCCGAAGGGAAAGATAGGCCGGCTCAACCAGGGATGGCAACTTGTCTTTTGGCGTACTCCCCAGACGGCAGCTTGACCGCCTCAACGCATTTCCTCATCTGCGACATTGATGGTCCCTCTGAGTAGCGTCCCAAGGTCTCACCGGGTCGCTTGTAGCCCGTCACGAAGTCGATGATGTGCGGGGGTTGACCTGCCTGCTCTGCCTTGGTGGTGAACCAGCGGCGGAACGAATGGAAGTCAACGTCAGATGACTCCCCCTCCCCAGCACCAACACCGAGCTTGCGCCGATACCTCGTGAACGCTTGCGAGGCCTGCGCTGAGCGTGGCCGGGATGGCGTGGCCTCGGGCAACTCATCAAAGACAAATGCCTCCGGGTCCTTGCCCTTCGCTCGCCGCGCCACGATGGCCTTCAGCTTCGAGTGTATCGGCACGGACCGGCCACGAGGCTCACGCTTCTGGCGCTTGAACGCAAAGGCGTCACCCGCACAGTCACGGACTCGAAGCGAGCACACGGCATCAATGCGTGCGCCCGTGAGCGCGGCGACCATCATTAGGTCTGGCAGAACGGAGGGAGCATCACCCGAGAGCAGGCGATCTATCTCTGTATCAGTGAAGGCGCGCTTGCCCGCGTGGTCATCGTCCACCGAGCTGTACACGTTGCGGCGTTCGGGCACGTGCGTATCGTTCCAGGGATTATCCTCAAGGTGGTGCTGGCGCTTGAGCCACTTCCAGTGCGTCCGGTAGCTGCTGAGATAGCGATTGACCGTCTTGGTGGTCGCGAGGCTGACCTTGAGGTGCTTCTCAATGAACCGGTGCGCGACCTTTCCGGTGATGGCCTGCAGGATCGGCTTCACGTGGTTCGCCCTGCACCACTGCTCCAGGACTGTGAACGCCTTCCGATGGAGGAGCGCTGTCTTGCCGGTGCAGCCGATGTCCGCAATCCAAGCCTCCAGATGGTCCCGGAGCGGGATCGCCGTGCCAAGTGCCACGTGGAAGATGTTGGTGCCAGCCTCCTCCCCCTCGCTTGTTTCCACTGCGTCCGCGATCTCGATGGCATCCGAAAAGGCAAGCGTGATGCTTTCGTCATCATCCGCCAGCTCCCAATCCCTGCGTATCGCCCTAGCCTTCTGCAACACGGGGTCGTCGGGATTTCGAGCCTGCGTGATGAGGAGCTTGAAGCCAGACAGCACGGGATCACGCAGTATGCGCGCCTGACTCTGCGTCACGGGACCAAGCGAGTGGATGAGAAACCGACTACCTTTGAACTGCGGGCGCAGCGGCGCGGGTATCTCAAGGCGGACCCGCCAGACGTTGCCGTGGCGTTGGAGGTGGTGGTCTAGATTTCGTGCAGAGCGGCCCATAATGGTCGATTCTGACCAAAGTTCTGACCACGCGCAAGGCAAAAAGACTTTTGTTCTCAATCAGTCAGCTACTTAGGGGTTGTGCAGGGGAAGGTCCCACCCCTTCCGCCATTTCTTCAAATAACATATTGATTTTCATAACATTTCTTTGTTGATCTTTCAACAACCCACAAACCAATCCTCGATTAGGTTCACCACAGAGAACGGCTCGAGGGACTGCGCCACCACTGGGAAAGCGAGCGCACGAAAAGAGAGGTCGAACGGGAGTCGTTGTCCCGGAGAGACATTGATGTGGGGGCGGCTTGCACAAGCCCTGTCGCTGAGGAGTTGGAGGCTTGGTTAGCTGAACATTTAGCGAAGCTCGGAGGGCAAGTCGCCGACGATGAAGGATAGGGCAACTGCAGCCATCAGCGCGGCCCCAGTGGGATACACCCTCAAAACCAAAATATTGCCGCTACAGCGAGCGCGATCGTGAGCACGCTCAGGGCGATGGCCACTCCAATGGTTGCACGATCCTTCACCCGCTCCGAATAGTGGAAAGGTTGAGTCTATCAAATGACCCAAATGGTGTAGGCGCCATCTATTCTTGGCCACCGTTGTTTTATTGCTACATCGCGAACAGCAGGATGCTGACCCCGCCAGCCGTCAAGGCCAGCGTGGCAGCCATGGATAGTATGAACATCCAATTTCGCGCCATGGCAGAAAGCTGGACCCCGTGGCGGCCGCTTCCTTGATCTGGGTCAATGGAAGATGCCTCCGGCCGCCTGGGAACATCTACAGGCCGTCGCGCCGACGCCGGACCAGCAGTACTTTGCCGGGTTTCGCGGCGACCAGCTTTGCCGACCTGGCGCGCTTCACCCCAACCTCACGCAGCCTCCGCCACCTCGGCGTGCCGGTTGACTTCCGCTTCGGCAAGTTGGCTCAGCGCAGCATCGGTATCCTTTTCTTCCTTTAGTGTCGCGTCGATCAGCTTGACGGCGTCGGCATAGCCGAGCTCCTTTGCCCAGGTCTTGAGCGTGCCATACCGGGAAATTTCGTAATGCTCCACGGCCTGCGCCGCGGCGAGCAGGCCTGCGTCCAGTGCCGGCATGTCCTTGTACTCGGACATGATTTCCTTGCCCTCGTCGATGATGCCCATGATGGCATCGCAGGTCTTGCCCTTCGGAGTTTCGTCGATAGAGGCAAACATCTGTTCGAGGCGATCGACCTGCTCCGCGGTTTCACCAAGATGCTTTTCGAAGGCCGCTTTCAGCTTCTGAGATTGGGCAGCCTTGGCCATTTTGGGCAGGGCGGAGAGAATTTTCTTTTCCGCAAAGTAGATATCTTTCAGGGTGTCGAGGAACAGATCCTTGAGCGCTTTTTCCTTAGCCATGTTTTGCCTCCATGCCTTTTGCCCCCATGTCTTTTGCCCCATGTTCGCGTAGCCGCACACAAACCGTGCGTTCGGATGCAACAATGAGTTCTACAGCGGAAGGTTCCTCCGACTTCAATGGGCAAAACCCTGGTCCCGAACCCTACCGCAGGATCAGCCGTGGTCGGTGATCAGCTGGTGCTTCGGCTGCAAGGCTTGCGGCTTCGCGGGCTCGGCGAATATCACACCGAACTGGCACGATCGGATCAATGGCATCACGCCGTTCTCGAAAAAGGGATAACTCCCAGTCCCTTCGTATCGCGCGTGCCTTCTGCAACAGGGGATCATCGGAATTGCGGGCTTGCGTGATGAGGACCCCCAATGGCGGGAACTACCGATTTACGGAACCGGCGCGCCGGGAGTACGTTGATTTCCATCACGGCACGGCACGTGGCTTCTATCCGTGATGAGAATGCCGGTTGCGCTCGCCTTCCTCCGGAATGGAAAAGGAGCAGCGCCGTGCAGCGACGCCGTTTCAAAAACATACTGACTTTCCCGGAGCGTCTCGAACAGGAAATTCATCGCCTTCAAATAGAGGCGGACAAGTTGCCGCACGGCATCGAACGCGCGGAGCTTTTACGCAAAGTCCGGCAAGCCGAGACTGCCCTGCGCGTAAATGAGTGGCTTTCCTCGCCCGGACTGCGATCGCCGGACTAGGTTCAGCGCGGCGTATAACAGGAAAGATCAGTATCAATCATGTCGGCTGCGACACCACCAGCACCGGCACGCTTCCGTCGGCCAGAATTTCCGATGTTTGGCTGCCCAGCAACATCTTCCTGATGCCGCGACGACCATGGGATGCCATCACGATCAAGTCACAGCCTCTGGACTTTGCTGTTTCGATAATCGCAGTGGCGGGGTGCGCATTCGAAACGTGCAAGGCATCTACCGTTACCCCGCTCTGCTCCGCCATGGTTCTAGCCTCATCGAGGATTTTGTCCGCCTGTTCCTTGGCGGCGGCGTCATAATTGTCAAATTGTTCCCGCGATGGAATCCATCCCGAGGCGTGTCCGCCCCCATAGTCGACCAGCATCGGCTCCGTGACGGTGACGATCGTCGCTTTTGCGTTCAAAGCCTTCGCCAGGGCTAGCCCGTGCTTAACGCCTTTGCTCGCGACATCCGATCCATCCGTACTCAACAGAATATTGGTGTACATCGGAGACTCCTTGTTCGAGACAGCGACAGGCAATCGCGATTACTTTCTCAACACGGCCTTGCGGCGCGGGCTGATTGGCCGGTGCGCCTGCAATGCGCGGATGTTCAGGCTTTCAGTCATTCCCATTCGAGCGTGTTGGCGCGGACAATCGAACCATCATATCAGCGATCAGGCTTTTCAGATATGATCTCGCCTGTCCTGGCGTCGGCGTGAAATTTCATCTTCTGGCCGTTCTTGACGCCTTCGCCTTCCCACCGACCGTCGTCGGCTTCAATTTTGCTCACCAGCGTATAGCCCGATTTGAGGACCTTCTCGATCACTTGCTGGATTGGCATCCAATCGGCCCCCGGCAGGTCGGCACGAGCGAAGTTTGCCGAGCCTGCCAATAAGGCCACCGCGAGAACCCCGGAAGCGATCCTGTCCATACGAACCTCCTTGAGATTAGAGGAAGCAATTAGTTTTGCAGCGTTGTCGGATTAAGACACTCCCAATTCAACCGAGAACATGACGGGGGTAAATACGGATAGGGCGAACCCCGGCAGGCACATTCTTCTCCATCAATGGGGTTCGTCAGCGCGCTCCTTGGTGGATCGGTGGGGAGAGGATGGAACCGGCAAGGATTTAACCGTCGCCTCAAAAGTGGCCTTAAACGGCCGACGGATTACCATTTTTGCCCGTGCCCAATGCCCGCATCGTGCCTTTCCACTTGGGGGAGCGCCATGGAGTTGTTACGCGCTGAGAAGATTGCGACCGTCGTGGACCACGCCAGCAAGACCTGTCGTTTCTGCGATCAGAAACTCCGTCATGTCAGGGCTGTGGTGATTTCCGATACCGGGGCTGTGATCCACATGTTCGAATGCCGGTGCGGCGAGCGGATCTGGACGGACTAGGCAGGATGGCGATTACTGCCGCCCCGCGATCCGGCGCCAAAAATTCACATCTCCGGCCAGCGGCGCGTTGAACCTTTCTTGCGGCGGGGCCGACATACGTTCGAGGTCCCCCAAGCCTCGCAAGCCCACATTGAAAGCCCCGCTCCCCCCAAGGCGGGGCTTTCGCGTTTGCCGTCGTCATCGAATGAGCCGTGTTGGCAGCCGGGCCCCCTTGGCGCCGTTCTGATGCTTGGCTGGGAGCCCTCCTGGCAGGTGCACCCTCGCCTGATGCCGGTTCCAGAATTAACCTCCATGGCGGACATCAAGCTTAATATGCGACTTTCGTTGCGGACGGCCCAAACAAGCCTAGCGTGGCTGCAGTCGCGCAGATTGGCCGCCCCCCAGTATGGCCTGCGTACTGTGCGATCAGGGGTCGCTTCGTGCCCTCGAGGCGGCCCCGCCCTCCACAAGACAAGGGCCACGCGGGCGTTACGCCGCATGGCCCGATGCCGGAACTGTCCCGCTCCTCGCAAGATTCCGCCGCCTAACCAACTGCGAAACAGTCAAACCGTTCCCATTGCCAAAGAAGCCCGCCGGGTTTGAGACGACGGGCTTCCTACGCGGTTACTAAATCCCGCGGGCCTTGGGAGCGATCCGCGATTGCCGGTGAAGATACAGAGCAGCGGTTAAGAAAGTGCGGAGCCTCGCGTGCAGGTCGCGTGCAAGGCTTCAACTAAGGCTTCAAGTTCAGTCGTTCGCGACGACGCCTGAAAAAAAGATCTGAACGGATAATGTCGAGCCGCGAAGTTTTCAAATTGACTACGGCGCCGTGGAATAACGGGTCAGGCGGAAGGTCGCGTTGCGCACACATTTGATGAGCCATTGTCGCGCCCGAGGCATCCAGCCACGATGCAACTCCAAAGGATGAATTGGTCAAGTTGACGCAGCGGGTTGTCCTACGGTCTGAGCCGTCTGTCCAGGTCGCGGACGGCCTTGAAACCATGCGCGGCCGCTTCCAGAGCCTCGTCGATATCGGCCGCTTGATGCGCCGCCGACAGGAACATGTTGTGCTGCGGATGAAAGAAGGCGCCATGGCGTAGCGCCGCGGAGCAGAACGCCCGACCCTTTGCTGCGTCCGGGTCCGCGTCGAACAGCATCAGCGGCATCTGCGGCGGGCCGCTCTGGCGGATCGCGATGCCGTTCTCGTTCGCCAGCAACGCCAATCCCTCACGCAACCTCGAGCCCATCGCGCGAATGTGGCCGGGCACATCGGTCTCACGGGCGATCCTGAGTGTGGCGCGGGAAGCCGCCATCGCCACCGTGCCGCACCAGAACGAGCCTGTCACGAACACCCTGGTGGCGGCCTCTCGGAAGCGGTCGTTACCGGTGATCGCCGCCAGCGCGTAACCGTTGGCAATCGCCTTGCTCCAGGCGCACAGGTCCGGGCGTACGCCAAGCGCCTCCCAGCTACCCCTCACATCGAGGCGCAGGCCGGTCCGGACTTCATCGATAATCAGCGCGGCGTCGGCGGCATCGCAGGCCGCGCGCGCGGCATGCGCAAATTCCCGGGTCGGCAGTTCGAGATCGCGCCCCATGTCGTGGCGGAAAGCCGTCACCAGGATTGCGGCGAGATCCTTGCCCGCTTCGCCGGCCGCCGCCCGCAGGCTCCCGGCGTCGTTATATTCGAAGTGCACCAGGTGCGCGCGGTCCTCGGTCGTCACGCCGGCAACGCTCGGCGAACACCATGGCAGTGCGCCGTGATAGCTGCCGCGGGCGACAAGCACCTTGCGCCGCCCGGTGCCGGCTCGGGCGATCGTCACACATCCCGTCGTCGCATCGCCGCCGTTCTTCTGAAACAGCGCCCAGTCGGCGTGCGGCACCATGGCGACGAAATCTTCGGCAAGCTCCACCATGACTTCGCCGGGACCGTTGAGGCAATCCCCGCTGGCGGCTTGCGCCTCGGCCGCGGCCTGAACTTCGGGATGCCGATGACCCAGCAGCACGGGTCCCCAGCTGCACATGAAGTCGATGTATTCGCGGCCATCGACGTCGCGCACCCGGCAGCCCTCCGCGGAGGCGAAAAACTGCGGATAGCCATCCGGAAGCCTTGCGGCGTTCAGATGACCCCACATTCCGCCGGGAACGACCCGCGCCGCCCGTGCGCGCAACATGGCATCCGCGGTCTGCGTTTCGCTCACCAGTGCCGTTTGTTTGGTCATGCCGTCCTCTCGTTGGCCGCGGAGCAGACGACACCGGGTCCGCTTCGACGCAGTGCGCGCGCCACGCTGCATCAAACCATTGCGAGCGGGCAGCGACAAGATCAGGCAGAGACTCCTTCAGCCAGTCATCTCAGGGAGATGCTCAGCAGGCTGACGAGCTCCGCCTGCCGCTCCACGCCGGTTTTCTGGAAAACCGATTTGAGATGGGTTCGGATCGTATTCTGTGAGATCCCGCTCTCGAACGAAATCTGCTCGATGGATTTGCCTTCGGTGATCTGGCCGGCGGTTCGTGCCTCGGCCGGCGTCAAATCGAACAGCGCCTGCAGCAATGACGGCGCGGGGCTTGCACTCGGTGTCATCGACGTCGTGAAGACAATCGACAGCGCTCCCGTGAAAACGTCGAGAGCTCCGCCTCGCAGCGGCACGACGTGCGCGACAAAGGCAGGTTCTCCCGCCGAAGCCCGAACCGGAATCGATTTACCGATCCGGCCGGACGCAATCCCCGTGTTCGAGATCGCCTCCATCAGCAGAGCCTGAGCCGGGACGGATGCGAGCTGTATCGAGTTGCCTGCGCCGATCCTGATGCGCGGCTCGCTGGCGAGGAATCCGGCATTCGTCGAAACCACGCGGCCATCCGGCGCCAGCGCCGCAGCCGGAAGGCCGATCGTCTCCAGCGTTGCAACGGTGGATTTCGCCCGGTCGAGCCCAAGGCGTGCCGAAAGCAGCGATGCCCGGGCGAGATGGGGCCGCAGGCTGTCGAGTCGCTCGGCGACCGCGCGAGGCACTGGACCTTTTGCATAGGCCTTCTCGATTGAAAACACGAGTGTGTCCCCGGCGGGCGAGCGGATCGACGTTCCAACGCACCAGCCGAGACCGCGGGGCCGCAGCAACTCGGTATAGAAGTCCGAGGCATCGATCTCCTCGGTCGTCATCGCATCGAGATCCGTCAGAAACCTGGGCTCCTCGCGCGGGACAAGACGCCGCCCGCGCGGATTATCGAGATACCACTTGCTGCCGATCCACGCCTTGATCGCGTCCTGGATCGCCTCCGACGCCAGCCACCGGGGCTCACCCGGGCATGCGGCAAAAAGCAACGTACCTTCGGCATCCGCCATTACCGCCAAACGATCCAGGATCGCCTGCCATCTCTCCGGAACCACTGCTGCTTCATAGATGTCGTCTATGAATGGATCTGTCTGCACACACTCCCCCGCACTTCCCCTCTCCTCATCTCCATGATTGTATTGCAATAAATGTCCGGTCAACTCCGATAGCGGCATTGACCCGGGCAGCCACGATCAGTTCGTCCGTAAAACTACGGGCATTCCGTGTGCTGGCGCCGCGCCAACTCACGCCAGCTTCCGTCGGAGCATACGTTGAACGTTCATCTCCGTATCGCCGTTGCAGCCCTCCTCGCCTTCGCATCCCCGCCGTTCGCGGACGTTGCGATAGCGCAGACCGCAATTGGCGCAGCAGTCGCAAGGCCGGTGTCCTTGCCCGAGATCTCGATCGGGTCCGAGAAAGCGCCGGTGACGGTCACCGAATACTCGTCACTGACCTGCCCGCATTGCGCGGCGTTCGGACAGAATGTCTTTCCGATGCTGCGATCGAAATACATCGATACCGGCAAGGTGCGCTTCGTGTTCCGCGAATTTCCGCTCGACATCAAGGCGGCAGCAGCCTCGATACTGGCGCGTTGCATCGGCAAGAACGACTCCGAAAAATATCTCGGCGCGGTCGAAATCCTCTTCAAGCTGCAGGACCGCCTGGTGGCGCAGACCAAGGACACGCTGTTCTATGTCGGCAGGATGCACGGGATGAGCGTGGAGGAAGTCGAGACCTGCGAGAAGGATCAGTCGCAGTTCGACAAGCTCAACGCCGATCAGCAATACGCGGCACGGGAGTTGAAGGTCACCTCGACGCCGACCTTCTTTCTCAACGGAGTACGCCTCCAGGGAGCGCTGTCGTTCGAGGAATTCGAAGAACGGATCAAGCCCCTGCTGAAGAAGTGACCAGGCTCGACTGAGCAACCGCGCACGGCAAGATGGGGCTCACGAGTCCTGCTCGACGAAAGTGAGGCCGACCCGGTTTTTCTTGATCCAGGCGACGCGGCATTCATGGACGATCGAGGAGTCCTTCGCCATGACGAGGCGAAAGCGCTGCGGAACGAAGGCCGGATTCTCGACATCGATCGCAGCGCCTTCCTGCGAGATGTTCCGCACCACGCAGCGCATCACCGAGCCACCTGACGAAACGTAGGCAGGCTCATCGACCTCCGTCCGCGGATATTTGCGCTTTTCTTCCATCCCGTCAGGTCCCGCTCAAATGATGACGTTCGCCGCAATATGCCGGGCGCGTGCACTGCAGCGCACGCGCAGGGTATTCCGGCCGGCGGGATGGTCCACCAGATTTTCCAGCCGCGGGCAATCCCTTTTGCAGCGCATCGTGCCGGATAGACGACATCAGGATATTTTCTTCGCAGGCGCGCTCCGCGCCGGCATGGGCTTGCCGTTCGTTGCCGCCGCACGTTAGCTTTGCGTGGAGGCGGGAGCGCGCCGCTCGACGATAAACAGTCGCCCGGGGAAACGACATGATCACCAGAGAACGGCAGGACTGGTCGTGAACGCGCCGACTGATCTCGCGGGCGACCGGGCGGTGATCGCCCGGGCGGAAGCCCTCCGCGCCGACATCGCGGCGGCTTCTGACGACATCGAGGATGCGCGCCGGTTGCCGCCGGCCCTGCTCGACCGGCTGCACGACGCGCAGTTGTTCCGCCTGTTGCTGCCCCGCTCGACGAACGGGATCGAAACCGATCCGGTCACCTTCTTCCACGTCATCGAAACCATCGCCAAAGCCGATGCCTCGACGGCCTGGTGCCTCAGCCAGGCTGGCGGCTGCGCCATGTCGGCCGCCTATCTCGATCTGCCGGTAGCGCGGGAGATCTTCGGCGATCGGCGTGCGGTGCTGGCCTGGGGGCCCGGTCCGAGGGTTCGCGCCGTCGAATGCGAGGGCGGCTATCGGGTGACCGGCGTTTGGTCTTTTGCCTCGGGCGGCCGCCATGCCACCTGGCTCGGCGCGCATTGTCCGATCTTCGCGGCCGATGGCTCGCCCAGATATGACGCCGGCGGCGTCCCGCTCGAGCGCACTATGCTGGTGCGTTCCGACGACGTGCAATGGACCGACATCTGGAACACCGTCGGCCTGCGCGGCACCGCCAGCGACCAGTTTGCCCTGAACGATTTCTTCGTTCGCTCCGATCATTCGATCACCCGGGAATTCGACCGGGAATGCCGCGAAACCGGTCCGCTCTACCGCATGAGCAACCACACTTGCTACCAGATGGGGTTTGCCGGCGTCGCCTGCGGCATCGCCCGAACAGCGCTCGACAATTTCGTTGAAACCATGCGCAACAAGGTGCCGCGCGGCGCAAGGGGCTCGCTGCGGGACAACGCGGTGGTCCAGAGCAACCTCGCCCAGGCCGAGGTCAATCTCCGCGCCGCGCGTGGCTATGTGCTGCAGTCGATGGCCGACATCTGGAAGGATCTTGTCGCCGGCGCCACCATCACGGTTGCCCAACGCATGAACATCCGCATGGCTTCGACCAATGCCATTCACAAGGCGCGCGAGGCGGTGGACTTTGCCTATAACGCCGCCGGCGCGACCGCGATCTTCGAAAACCATCCGCTGGAGCGCCGCTTCCGCGACATCCACACCGTGACGCAACAGTTGCAGGGCCAGCTCCGGCATTTTGAAACCGTCGGCGCCTGGATGATGGGCGTCGATACCGACCTCAGCTTTGTCTAGGGAGAACCCGCGATACGCAGTTCTTCCTCTGCGACCCCGACGGCACAGGCGTCGAACTGAATTTTGCGAAGGCTTGAGATTTTCGCGGCGCGTCTCCGCAATTCGCATGATGTCCGGGAGCAACAGCGGCCGCCAAAGCACGAAGTTCCCGACAACGCCGCAAGTCAGCCATCAGTATGGCGCTAGTCCGCCGGGTTTTCTTCATCATTGCATGGCGATTGGAGGGGCCGCGCCGCTGCGGCACGATAGCCGGGTGCCGCGCCTTCAAACCTACCCCAGGGCCTGCGTGCCCGGCTATTCCGCCGCCGGCTAATCGAGCCCGCGCTCGTGGCTCAGATTGACCATTTCCTGAATGAAGACCTTCTTCTGATTGTCGTCCAGGCTCGCATAAAGCGGCTCGGCGGCATCGGCTACGTTGCGCTGATCGACGGCGCGGTCGTTGAGAAACTGGGCCTCGTTGCGCATCTGCTCAATGATGTCGTCGGGCGGGTCGCGCTTGGCGCGGGCGATACGCAGATTGACGCGGTCGGCGCCGTTGTTGCCGAGATAGTGCATCGCACTGTTGAAGCCGGCCCAGTGCTTCTCCTGCTCCGGCGTCAGGTTCAACTCCTTCTTGATCCGTTCGATATTGGCGTCGCTGTTGGCGACGATCTGCTCGGCGGTCAGTTGCGGTGCGCCGGTTTGGGTGAGAACCGCGGCCTGTTGCTGCTGCTTCCCGGCCTTGGCGGACTTGGTGCCCTTGGCTCCCTTCGCGGACTTCGAGGCATCCCCCTGCTTTGAAGCCTCGCCCTGCTTCGCGCCCTCGCCCTGTTTCGAAGGTTCGCCTTGCCTGGCCTCCTTCGCCGCGGGTGCCTGCCCGCCCTTGCTGCCGCCCCCACCACCGCCGCCTCCGGTCACAGCACCGACGACGCCGCCAACCACACCCACCACGCCGCCGATCGCGCCGCCCAGCACGCCGCCGACCGGGCCCGCCGCCTTGTTTCCCTCGCGGGCACCTTGCTGAACGCCCTGCACCAGCCCCTGCGCGTTCGCCGCTGCCGAGGGGCAAAGAGCCAGCAAGGCGATGGCTGCGAGGACGAAACCCGGCCGCCGCGGTGCACGCGCGATCTGTTCAGGGGTGCTCATTATTTGGTCTCCATGGTCGAACAGGCAACTCGGCAAGAACAGCCTTCGCGGAAGCTCGTGAATCCTTATCGTGCGCAAACTATCGTCTTCGCCCCAAGCCCGCCACCGTTGCGCCACCCAGTCCGCGGCAGGGAGACCCTGCCCGCTCAGGCACAGCGCGTCCGATGGCGTGCGGCTCAACCGCGCACCCCGCTCGCAGGCGGCTCAAGTGTGCGACGCAATATGGATGCGAAACTGTCGGGGTTTCGGAACATGCCGCATCATTGCGCCCGTTGCGCGGGATTTGAACGCAACGTTAGTCCAACGTTAGTCCAATGACGGCGCTCAATGTGTTTTCTCGACAGATGCAAACAATTCTGGTCTGATCGCGGAACTAAATCTCCGCTGGCAGGCCGCATCCGTGCGCTCTGACATCAGCCGGAGACAAAAAATAATAAGCAAAATCTGGCTCAGCAAAGAGGAAACACATGTCTCGCAAGAAGCTTTCTCGCCGACAATTTGTTGCTGCGACAGCGCTAACATCCGCAGCAATGATTACAGCGCCCTACGTTCGCGGCGCCCACGCCGCCGGCAAACTTTCGATCGGCTTCTGGGACCACTGGGTCCCCGGGGCGAACAAGGCCTCGACCGACATCGTCAATGCCTGGGCCGAGAAGGAAAAGGTCGAGGTGCAGATCGACTACATTCCGAGCCAGGGCAACAAGAACCTGCTCACCATCGCCGCTGAAGCGCAGGCGAAATCCGGGCATGACATTCTGGCCATGCCCACCTGGTGGCCGCATGCGCAGGCCGAACTGCTGGAGCCCATGACCGATGTGGTGACAGACCTCATCAAGCAGAACGGCGAACCGAATGGCACGGTGAAGTATCTGGGCCAGGTCAACGGCAAATGGCTCGCGGTGCCGGCGAGCGTCGGCAGCCAGATCAAGGGCCCCTGTTCCCGCATCGACCTGATGAAGCAGCACGCCGGCATCGACGTGCAGGCAATGTACCCGGCAGGCAGCGCACCCAAAGCCGACAACTGGAATCTGGAAACCTTCCTGAAAGCCGCAGAGGCCTGCCAGAAGGCCGGCGTCCCCTTCGGCATCGGGCTCGGCGAGACCAGCGACAATGTCGACTCCGCCGGCGCGTTCTTCCAGGCTTTCGGTGCAGCTCTCGTCGACGCGAAGGGCAACCTCACCGTCAAGACGGATGCCGTGCGCCAGGCGCTGGAGTTCTACAAGAAGCTGATCGCGTTCCTGCCGCCGGATGTCGGGGCCTGGGACGACGCTTCGAACAACAAGTGGCTGGTCTCCGGCAAGGGCGCGCTCATCATGAACCCGCCGAGCGCCTGGGCGGTCGCCAAGCGCGACGCGCCGCAGATTGCCGAGCAATGCTGGACTCACGGCTTCCCGGCCGGGCCCAAGGGCCGCTTCGCACCTTACCTGCCGTACTTCTGGGGTACCTGGTCGTTCTCCAAGAACAAGGAAGCAGCCAAGAGCGTGCTGAGAACCCTTTCGCAGGCCGACTCGATCGAAAAGATGGTGGTGGCCAGCGGCGGCTACGACCTGCCCTGCTACGAGAAGCTCACCACGTTGAAGGTCTGGCAGGAGCAAGGGCCTCCCAAGGGCACGCTCTACCACTATCCGAACCCGCATAACCATCAGACGCTTTCAATCGCAGCTTCGCCCGCACCGCCGAAGATCGCGCAGCAGATCTACACGCAGGCGACCCTGACCAAGATGTGCCTGCGTTTTGCCAAGGGCGAAGCGATGGAGAAGACGCTCGCCTGGGCCGAAGGCGAATGTGAAGGCTTCATGCGAAGCTGACGCACCGGACGATGGCGGCCTGCCGATCGCAGGCCGCCATTTCCGCATTCAGCCTTACGCCGGCAAGGCCAACAGAAATCTGACAGGGATGAAAACGCACCATGGCTGATGTTGCATTGCAGCCGAACCGTGCCTCCACCGCACAAGCAACACGCAAACGCTCCGGTCTGCGCAACGCGCTCAAGCGCAAGTCGACGGTAGCGTTCCTGATGACGCTGCCGCTGATCCTGCTGATCACGCTGCTCGTGGTCTATCCGGCATTCTACGCACTGCACCTGGCGACGCTGAACAAATCGATGCAGCGGTTCATCGGACTGGGCAACTTCGAGTTCCTTTTCAAGCGCGAGACGTTCTGGCTCGTCGTCAAGCAGTCCTGCATCTTCGCGATCACCGCTGTCATCTTCAAGGCCCTGCTGGGCTTCATCGTCGCGCATTTCGTCCACAACATACCCGCCAAGGGTCAGCGCAAATGGCGCGGCATGCTGCTCGTGCCCTGGGTGATTCCGCCGGCGATGAGTACGCTCGCCTGGCTGTGGCTGTTCGATCCCTCCTACAGCGCATTCAACTATACACTCTCCTTCTTCGGCATCGGGCCGATCCCCTGGACCGGCGACCCCATGTGGGCGCGCTTCTCGGTCATCCTCGTCAACATCTGGGTCGGCGCACCGTTCTTCATGATCATGTACCTGGCGGCGCTGAAGTCGGTGCCCGATCAGCTCTACGAGGCCGCCGCGATCGACGGCGCCAACTGGTGGCAGCGGATCTGGTACGTGACGCTGCCGATGATGCGAAACATCATCGCGATAACGACGCTGTTCTCGCTGATCGTCACCTTCGCCAATTTCGACATCGTGCGCATCCTGACCGCAGGCGGCCCGCTCGATCAAACCCACATCTTCGCGACGTGGGCGTTCCGTGTCGGAATCGAAGGCAGCGACATACCCTTGGGTGCCAGCGTTTCGCTCTTCATGGTGCCCATCCTGGCGATCGCTGCGATCTTCATCCTGCGCGACGTCAACAAACGCGGGAATGAAGCCTGATGACAACGGTGACAATCGACAAGGCCGCGCCGACCCGCAAGGTCAAGTACGGCAGCATGAGCCGCGATCGCGCCTGGGCGTTGCGCTGGTCGTATTTCTTCCTGGTGATCTTCGCGATCTTCTCGCTCACGCCGCCGGTCTACATGCTCATTACTTCATTGAAGAGCAGCGCCGAGATTTCGGCTGCGACCAATCCGTGGTGGGTATTCCATCCAACGCTGGAAAACTATATCGGCCTCCTTACGTCGAACCAGTTCCTGCGCTTCTTCTGGAACTCGGCAATCGTCTCCATCTTCGTTGTCACGATCACCATGCTGATATCGGTGCCTGCCGCCTTTGCGCTGGCACGGATGCGATTCTGGGGCTCGGTGACGCTGGCGACAGGAGTTTTCCTCACCTACCTCATTCCCGAGACGCTGCTCTTCATTCCGCTGTTCAAGATGTTCGCGGTGATCGGCGACTGGACCGGGATCCAGCTCATCAACAGATGGTATGTGCTGCTTATTATCTACCCGACCCTGACCGTGCCGTTCTGCACCTGGATCATGATCGGCTATTTCGCCTCGATTCCGAAGGAGCTCGACGAGGCCGCCATCATCGACGGCGCATCCTGGTTCCAGACACTGACCCGTATCTTCATCCCGGTCGCGTTGCCCGGTCTGATTGCGGCGACGATCTTCGCCTTTACGGTCTCCTGGGCGCAATTCCTCTATCCGCTGGTGTTCACGACGTCGACCGACCAGCTCGTCATGCCGGTCGGCATCATCACGACGCTGATCAAGGGCGACGTCTTCAACTGGGGACAGATCATGACCGGCGCCCTGCTCGGCGCGGCGCCTCCGCTGATCATCTACGCCTTCCTGATGGACTATTACATAGCCGGCCTGACCGCCGGTGCGACAAAGGGTTGATCTCATGGCTGACGTGACGTTGCGCAAGGTTGTCAAGTTTTACGACGAGGTCGAGGCGGTGCGCGGCATCGATCTCGACATCGCCGACCATGAGTTTGTCGTGCTTGTTGGACCTTCGGGCTGCGGCAAGTCCACCACGCTGCGGATGATCGCGGGCCTGGAGGACATTTCCGACGGTGACATCATGATCGGCGGCGACGTCGTCAACGACGTACCGCCGAAGGATCGCGACATCGCGATGGTGTTTCAGAACTACGCGCTCTACCCGCATATGACGGTCGCCGAAAACATGTCGTTCGGGCTGCGGCTCAAGCGCTATCCCAAGGCCGAGATCAAGAGCCGGGTCCAGGAAGCCGCGCGCATGCTCGACATCACCGAGCTTGTCGACCGCAAGCCGAAGCAGCTGTCAGGCGGCCAGCGCCAGCGCGTCGCGATGGGCCGCGCCATCGTTCGCAACCCGAAGGTGTTTCTGTTCGACGAGCCGCTGTCCAACCTCGACGCCAAGCTGCGCGTCCAGATGCGGATCGAGATCAAGAAAGTGCACCAGAAGGTCCGCACCACCACCGTCTACGTGACCCATGACCAGGTGGAAGCGATGACGCTCGCCGACCGCGTGGTGGTGATGAACCACGGCCGCATCGAGCAGATCGGCACGCCGAACGAGCTCTATCACAAGCCGGCGACGAAATTCGTCGCCAGCTTCATCGGCTCGCCGGCGATGAACTTCATTCCGTGCCGGCTCGAGGAGGCCGGCGGCAAGCTGCATGTCCGTCTCACCGATCGCATCGCCTTCCCGCTGCCGCCGGCCCGCGCTGCCCGCTACCAGGGCGTTCCGCGCACGGAAAAGTTGCTGCTTGGGCTGAGGCCCGAGCATATCACCGAGGCCAGGCCGCACCCCGAGGCCGGCGTGGAGGCCTTCGACGCCGTGCTCGATGTTACCGAGCCGATGGGAATGGAGACGTTTATCTATTTTGCGATGGAAGGCACCCAGGTCTGCGGCCGCGTCAATCCCAATGCGGACGCGCAGGATGGCGCTCCTCTCCGATTGGCTGTGGACCTCAACAATATGCACCTGCTAAACGAGGCGACCGGCGTCGTCCTCTGATGACGCATCAACGGCACTCAAGGGCAGGAAATGGCTACCAACAAGAAGAAAATCCTCGTCACGGAATCGATGTCGCAACAGGGCCGCGCGCTGCTTAACGCGCGTGACGACATCGATCTCGTCGAATTTCCCAACATGATCTCGCAGGCGGATTTCAACGCCAAGCTGAAGGAGCATGCGCCGGTGCATGGCGTCGCCCTCGGTGGCACCCGCTTCGGCGAACCCGAGCTCGAGTCCTCCAGGGACATGCTCGTCGTGACCAGGATCGGCGTCGGGTTCGACGCCGTCGACGTTCCTGCGCTGAGCCGCGCCAAGGTCCCGCTGATGGTCGCGGGCACGGCCAATTCGCCCTCTGTCGCCGAATGCGCTGTTTTCATGATGCTGACGCTCGCCAAGCGCGCGACCGAAATGCATTCGCTGGTCAGGGACAATAAATGGCCTGACCGGCTCGGCATGCTGCCCTTTGATCTCTTCGGCAAGACGATCCTGATCGTGGGATTTGGCCGCATCGGCAGCCGCACCGCCAAGCGGTGCCTGGCGATGGAAATGAACGTCCTGATCTACGATCCCTACAAATCGGCAGCCGATATCAAGGCTGCCGGCTGCGAGCCGGTTACGGACCTCGACGCCACCCTGCCGCGCGCAGACTTCGTCAGCATCCACTGCCCCAAGAATCCGGAGACGATCGGCATGTTCAATGCCGACAGGCTGAAGCGGATGAAGCCCAAGGCTTATCTGGTCAACACCGCGCGCGGCGGCATCGTCGTCGAAGCCGCGTTGTATGATGCGCTGGTGTCGGGCAGGCTGGCCGGTGCCGGTCTCGACGTCTTCGAGCAGGAGCCGCCGCCGGCCGGCCAGGCACTGCTCTCCCTCCCCAATGTCATCATGGCGCCGCACGTTGCGGGCGTGACCGTGGAAGCCGTGGACCGCATGAGCGAACAGACCGCCCGCAACATTCTGAGCGTGCTGGATGGCGCCCCCTTGCGTCAGAACGTGATCAATCAGGAAGTTTTATGATTCTCGTAATCGATTGATAGAACACAGTAATTTTTGAAAACTGAAAACGATAAAATCTCCGGGGTAATCACCGGGGTAACATAAGAAAAGGCCCCGCTCACGGCGGGGCCCTGATCGTCCGGGGTCGATTCGAGTAGTGCTCAGGAGGCCGCGGCCATGAACTGCCCGAGGCGGCGGTTGATCGTTTCCGTTGCCATGTTGACGAAGCTGAGCAGCGCCGTCGCGGACATCGTGAGGTGCAGCGGCCCGTCCGCGGTCTGGAGGGTGACCAGGACGCGATTGTCGGGCGCGTACTCGACGCTGACGATGGTCGTCTCGTGATGTGGTAGGTTTGCGGCAGCCTGTGCCATGGTCGACTCCTTGGCTCGGGTTAGCGCCGGGTCGGTGCTCGTAACATCGGGCCGGCGCGCCGTCGTGGTCGACGGCGCCACATCATCACCCGGCACCGACAACGCGGTCAACCACAAATACGCCTGCGAACAAAATGCACCAATGTGGTGCAATTGCCTCCTCCCGGCTAGACCTCTTCGAGATCGACAATCGTCGTCTGCCAGAAGCTGGTGCCATCGCCGCTGAAGCGATGCGATACCCTCGTCACGAGGCCGATGGTCTCCCCTGAAAAGCCCGTAAGGCCATCGAAGTTGACGTGGTCTCCAACACTGATCCGGTTGAACGGCAATCGCGATGACAATCTGATGTCCTTGGTTACGCCTGTTTGGCTGTTGCGCAAGTCCATCCGCAGATGATGTCGCTGCTCGTAGATCATCGTCTCTCCCAAGCATTCTCTTGTCATTAGCTTTCTCCCCATCGAATGGGCCCGGCAGCCGGCCGGGCGCGGATCAACTGACCTTTCGACCCTTGCGCGCCGCCCTTGCGGTGAGGCTGGTGGTGTGACCGCGCATTCCGAAATCGTGGCTGACGACGTCCATCTCGAAGGTCTGGTCAAACGCGGTCGTTCCCTTCAGGGAGAGCTCCATTCCGACTGATATCGAGGGGTCTCCGACGACGGTCGCGCTGACCGTGATCTCGTGACGCGCTCGCGCCTCGGCGATACGCCGAGCGAGATGCTCGACCTGGTTCTGCTGCAGGTTAGGGATCGAATCCGAAAATGTAGCTTTGCCGCCGCGACCGATCAGGCGCGACTTATAGTGGTGGACCCTCTTCTTCCGCGGGTGCCAGGACCTGATCGTGATTTCTTGATCTTTTGCAGCCCGCATGTCTGCGTGGACACGCAGGTGAAGGCAGTCGGACCGGATCGGTTGACCTGACTGGTCGATATAGATGGAGTAGGTTCCGGCTGATGTCCCTATGGGCACGTAGTGCAGTACCCCGTCGCCGTCGAGCCACCAGCGCGCATTGTCCGCCTCGGCGATACGGTCGATGACGTTGGAAAAACTCTCGCCATCGGACAGCGCGACGTAATCTTGCTCAAGCATCTTGCCCGCCATCGTCGACAGCGTCTTTACATCTGCCTTGATGCCGGCGCGCTCGGCGAGATCCTTGACGATCTCGGAAGTCTTTTTGTTGAGCCACTTGTCGGATGTCTTGGTCTCGTGCAGCGTCGCCGACTTGTCGCGGCCAGCGACGCTGACGGTGCGGCCGATCATGTCGAACGCCACCTCGTCGACCTCTCCGGTCAACAGCGTCTTGGTGACGCCTCGGGTCATTACCTCGATAGAACAAGCCGGGCCGTCGAGATTGGCCAGGGTGTGATACGCTCCCGGTTCCGACAGCGGCATCCGGACGTGGAATCTCGCCGAATGTCGGATCTGTTGGGTGGTGTTGCCGGACATCACTAGCAGCTTGGTGCCGCCGACGGAGAGCCAAGCGGAGTGTGCGCCGACGCCTGCCGTTATAGCCATCGGCTGCGCTTTCCTACCGTGCGGGCGAGATGGCTGGACGCCACCGCGAGATCGTCGTCCGCGTGGACACGCTCGTGGAATTGCCAACTAAACTCGGCGACGATGCGTTTGCAGGACTCGACATCTGGCTCGAATCGAGTTGCATGGCCGGCCACGCGACACCAGTGCACCATATCATCAAGCGTGACGCTGGTGCGCGGATGCTGGAGCGCTAGCACCAGCATGGCCTCGACGATTTCGCGCTCTTCGCGGGGAAGCTGCATCTCCGGAAACTCCCGTTATGTGTGGTGAAAGCCGCCACCTTGCCGGTAGCCGAGCCCGTCTGACGCTGATCCGCCAGTCGCAAAAGCGTACAGCGACGTCATCTCGTCACTGACGGACTGCGCCAGTGTACGGCCGTCGATATTGAGCGAGAGAGCGAACTGCTGCTTGGGTGCCTCGCGCGCGCCCGGGTTGAAGTTCATCGGCTGGTTGAGGCCGCTGCCGACCGAGTCGCCGCTCTCGCCACCCTTGTTGGGGTTGGAGAACATGCCACCGATCTTGCCGGCGAGGCCGATGATCCTATCGATGAAGCCGGCGATGGCGCTGTAGATGCCCATCATGGCGTCGCCGACCTTCTTCCAGTCGAGCGAAACCAGCATCCCTACTGCCCTGACGACCAGATCGATGGTCCGGACAACCATCACGATCGGGGCGAAGATGATCGGCACGCGTTCGAGTACGCTCGTGGCCGTCTTGATGGAATCCCAATTCAGCGCGGCGAAGGTGCCGAGCGCGACGGCTAGCGCTGTCATGAACGCCGGCAGGCCGATGAGGGTGGCGAGCGATACGACGCCGAGCGCAGTGAGGCCAACAGCGACCGCGGCCAAGCCTTTATAAATCGTATCGAGAGTCGCCGGGTCGAGGCCTCGGACCACGTCCGTCATCCGGTTGACGCCACCGGTCAGCGCCTGAAGGGCCGTGATCAGATTCTGCGAGTTCGGCCCGGCCAGCGCGACGATAAGGTTGTCCCACGCATTGGAAAGTGCGTACAGGTTGGCTTGCACGCTTTCGTCCATCAGCAACTTGAAGGCATCGCCGTTGCCGAGGCCCTTCATCAGCCGTTCGCGTTCGGCGATCATCTGGTTGAACGCAACAACTTCTTCCATCGTGAATCGCTGCGTCGTCTGCCGGCCGGTCATGCGCATGACGGCCTGCATCTGCTCGATGGGGTCGGTGATGCCGCGTCTCGCTAGCTCCTCGTTGATCGCCTTGGCAAACGCCAGCGGATCTTTGCCGATCAATCCACCGAGCCGCTTGCTGGCCTCCTTCGAGATCGAGACATGGCCACCCTCAGTGGACCATTCTTCAGGCTTGAGGAAGCCCATCTCCTCCAGACCATGCGCGGTGCGCTTCATCATCGTTCCGCCGGCGAGTTGCTGCCAGAGAGAAAGGTACGAAGTGCCGGCGCGGTGGCCGCCCATCATCTGGGCTTGGATCGCCATCGTGAGGAAGCCGCTGTCGGTCAGGCCGCGCAGCGCGGGGCCGGCCTGCTGCGCCATGGCCAGCATCGCGTCGGGGCCGACAGCGCCGTGGGTGGCGGCCGCGATCTTCGCGGCCTGATCGAGGAAGGTCGAAAGCTTATGAGGGTCGATATTCTTGGTCACCGGATCGGTGATCCTGCCGGAGAGTTCGCCGGCTCGTATCACCTTCTGCAGGTCGGTTGTGACGTCGCCCTTGTACTTCTTGTCAGCCTGCAGAACGTAGGCGTACCTAGCGAGTGGTTCCCAAGTTTCGTCGGCCTCGTGCATGCCCATGATGGAGTAAGTGACACCAGGAATCTTCATGATGTCCTGCACCTTCATCGGCACGCGCTGCGCGATGTCGAAGGCGCGCTTCGTGAGCTGGCCGCTCATGGCGGCCTCGCCGGCCTCGCCGCCGAGCCGCTTCATTTTGATGAGTTGTTCGTTGAACTCGGATGCCTGCTTGGTCAGTTTGACCATCGCGCCGAGGATGGTGGTGCCGGCCAGGATGCTGCCTACGCCGATCAGCGCCTTGCTCCAGCCTGCGAAGTTCTGCTCCACCTTGCCGGCGGTCGCATGCAGGCCCAACATGTCTTTGCCGATGATGGCGAGGACGGGCGACACGCCGTTGGCGAGAGCGATCGTTACGCCAATTCGATAAGCGTCCATCTGACAGGTTCCTAAATTGGAGAAGGGGTGCTCGGCGGCACGTACATCCGGCGCCGCCGAGCGATCAGGGCACCGCTTCCAGCAGCAGTGCCTGAACTGGAAAGGCGACGGCGCGCATCAACGGCTGGATTGACCGCGAGCGCGCCGCCTGCAAACCGCCAGTGGCAAGGAGCCAACCGCTGGCAGTCGCAATTTCAAAAAGGACGGCGGCGCTCAACCCGAAAGGAACGCCGCCGCCAGTTAACCGCGCCCATGGACGAACGCGGGTTCGGGAAAGGAAACGGCCGGGCCTACCTCTGCAGACCCGGCCGTGCGGCCACCATTGAGCACAGGGAAGCACCCCAAGGTGGCCATCGCGCGGGGCATCCCAAAAGACCGCGCGAGTCGGTGATTACGTGGTGGGCTTTATTCCAGTGTGAACGGCTGCCAGTCGGAGCCGTCATACCGAAGATGACGGCCTGCATCTGCATCAAAGAACACGAGGCCGGCCCGCAGATTGGCCGTCGGTGCGCTGCCTGGTACTGGCCTGAATCCCAAGCTTTCAAATAGCGAAAGATCGCGCTGATCAACGAGGAGTGCTCCGCCCGGCTCGGCGAGCGAATAATTCCGTCCGGTCTGACCCGGCCCTTTACATTGGAAATGGCCGCTCGCGTCAGCGGGCGCCTGCATGGCTACCTGAAACTGCAGCCACTCGCTGATTGATGCTTGCGCGTTTTCGAGAGCTGCTTTCGCAGCATCGAAGTCGCGCCGCATTGGTTGAGGCAGATTTTTGGGCACGGTGGTCATGTGGTGAGTTCCTTTTTTAACGCTAGACAATTAGGCGACGGCCGCGAAGCCGTGCCCCCGGATCATCTCGGCGACGGCCTCGGTGACGGCGACGATGCGATCGTCGCCGATCACAAGATCGGCGCCTTCGATCGAGAGCGAGGTGACGCTGTCGGGGGCACGCATGCGGACCATGATGACGGGGGCGATCGTAGGAGCCGCCACATGCGGCGGCGGCCGATGCTCGCCCGGGAAGGCGTGGCAGGTCATGTCGCCCGGATTCCTGCCGATCCATTCTTGGGCTTCAGGATTGCAGTCCAGCCATAGCTTGCCTTGATTTCCGCCGATCAACCTCTGAAAAGTCCCTCGGGGGACGTCGATAACATAGTGCCCGGCATGTATTCGCGTCTGGTATTTCGTGGGAACTCTGCTTCCGTTGATGACGTTGCCGGCATCCTCAATGATGCTCGATTGAAAATCGGTGGGAACGAAGATGGTGAGAAGTGAGGTCAATTGCAGCTCCTTTTTTGTGATCGATGTCAGGCTGACTTGCGAAGCCAGTTGGCGGATTCGAGGATGATCGCTTCACTCTCGGTGGGGACTATGATCTGGCCGGCCTTGGCGAGGTTGGGTAAGAACGTGATTCCGGCGAGCGAGAAGCGAGCGCGCGGTGTCCAGTCGGCCGGAGGTATCATGGTAATCCAGCGCTTGGCGAGCTTCTCGGTGGCGTCGTCGTCGGCCGGATTGCTGTCGATCGGCACAAATCCGGCCGCCGTCTTCACCATGAGGCGGTCAGCGTTGGGGCTGGGATCACGGTCGAGTCCAATCCGTTCACGGGCCTCGTTCCGAGAAATCACGCCTGCGTCGACGTAGCGCTGCAGCACCACGGATTCTTTGACAGGGTCCGTCTCCTGACTCTCCTGCCACGCAAATTCGATATCCTCTCCGGGAAATTCTCGATTCAGGATCCCGTTGAAGACGTCGGCTGCCCACTGCTTAAGAGGGTCAATGCCTTCTTGTTCTGCCTGTTTTTCGTGCTGCTCCGCCACAGAGCGGTTCTGCATCGACACAAAAGCGGCTGGCGGATACGAGAACGCTGCACAGACGATCCTGACAAGCCATTCGTCGAACTCCGCTTTCAGCGGCGGCTCCTTGAACGGCGTGAATTTGCCATCGCCAGCGGTGAAGCGAATTTGCCGGCGGCGCGCGAGGTTGCCGGCGAGCATGTTGTTCCAACTATCCTCGAATTGCTTCACCTGGTCAGGATTCCAGTTCTCGGGTAGCCCAAGCACACCTTCAGGGGTGTTGCCTTCTCTCAGATATTCGAGTTG
The DNA here is from genome assembly GCA_023422775.1 of Pseudomonadota bacterium. GTDB lineage: Bacteria > Pseudomonadota > Alphaproteobacteria > Rhizobiales > Xanthobacteraceae > Bradyrhizobium. The sequence continues at coordinate 18,693 of JAFAGM010000093.1, read as the reverse complement.
GGAGATCTGTCGGCGCATCGCGGTCGACACGGTGGTGATGATCTGTTCGACGGGCGAGCAGCCATAGGGCCTCCCGACCCGGCGATTCTGCGGCGCATACACCAGATCCCACTCTGTGGCGCCCCAGGCTGGGAGTCCTTTGTATGAGACCTGGTACTGAGGCAAATACACCAAGCCGTCGACAATGCGTGCTCCGATCTCGTCAAGCTCGGCGCCGGTGATGGTTCGCCCAAGCCAGTTGATCGGCCCACCGTTGTAGTTGATCGGCCGCGGCAGCCGGCCATGCTCGTCCAAATTCGGTTTCACACAGGAACCGTCGATAGGCACCAGCTCGCGGATTTCGCCGTAACCGTCGCGAACGCAATGGATCGCGGGCGCATCGATGACAAGTAATTCTTCGAGAATCGCGCGAAGCCAGTCGCGGAACGAAAATTCAGCGCACGGATGTTTGATGAACTTTTCGATATCGCGAAGCGTGTTCCGCTGGTGCGTCGATAGTTGCTTCGACTTGCGATCATTCCGGTATCGCAAAGTCCACTGCAGTCTGCACATTTGGTCTTTGCGGCGCTCGATGATGATACGCACGGGGTCGTAGGCGTCGGCCAGCGCCCGGAGCATCGGAAACGAAACCTGCTCATAAGCCCGCGGTTCGGTCGCGAGGTTGTAGCCCACTGGGAAATCCCAGGTGCGTCCTGCGACTTCGGGCGGGGCAACCGGCTTCATCGGCTGCGACGGGCCGAACCAATCCGCGCCCTCGCCCGGGGCGATGGTGCCGGGCACCAAGGCCTGCATGGTGCGGCCTTCACCGCGGGGGGTGGCGATCTTATCGAGCTCGTCAGTCATTTGATTTCTTCTCCAGCGCGACGACGGCCGATGCGGGTCCGTGGTACCGACGCGACACGGCGCTGGCGAAGCGCTGGCTGCGCTTCGACAGCTCGCTGACGCCGAACATGCGATCGTTTCGGCGCTTGACAGCGGCGATCAGCGCAACGGCAGCCTCACGGGTTGCCTCCAATTCTGCTCCCGCGCCGTGGCGCTTGACGTGAGCCTTGGCGAGCGCGACCTCGGGATCCTCGATCTTTGCTAGCGTCGACCCGTCGTTCGCGACGACGGCCTGCACCGCGTCGAGGCGTTTGAAGATCCGCTCGTTCTCGTCGGCGTACTCCTGTTCGGCCTCTTGCTGCTCGCGCTGTAGTTCGGAAAAGCTTACAAAGATGGGCAAGACGTTCCCCTGGTCATTGGCCGCCTTTGCACGCCGCCAGCGTCTGGCGGGCGATAGCGGCTCGATCGAATGGATTTACTGGCTTCGCCATGTCGGCAGCACGCTCGAGGTCGACCACGCGCATCGCGCGGATGCGCGGTGGCGGCTTCAAGCGGTCGACGAGATCCTGGTTTCTCTCGCGCCACGCGATGGATTGCGGGAGGCCGGAGAAGAGAAGCAAGCAAGCGTCATCTTCCAAGACATCTGCATAGGCGCCGGCCTCATCCACCTTGACGGTCACCGTATCGCCCGACGGGAAGGTCAGCACAGAGGTTTCGTGCGGCACGCGCACGCGAACGCGGTTGCTCATGATCCGCCCCCAACGAGTTCACTTGCGATCGCTTGATTGTCACCGCGCCATAGTTCGTGGGCGAGCAATTCCAGCGCCGCGCCGCGAGGCACCTCGATCAGGGCCCTGTCGCCCTCGAAGCGGGCGAAGTACCGATGGCCGTCGGCCACGATGCCGCTGCGGCCGCCGGCGGCGTCGACCAGTCGCGGCATCAGCAACCTGTACGTCGGCCCCGGCGGCTTCGCCGGGCCGATGTCGAAACCAAAATTGGGACCGTTGGCGATGACGTCGTCGCGCTCAATGCCGGCGAGCACAGCTTCGCGGCGCAGGTATTCGATCCAATTCGCGGCCGAATTGTTCGGCGCTGCGCTCGCGCCGACCAGTGCCAGCGCGGCAGCGTTGATCACGTCATCCTTGCCGTTGCGTGGGTGATCGACACTATCCCGCCCTGACCGGGTTGTGCGGCGTTCCAGTGCGCAAAGCTGGGCAATCATGCGCTGATGATCAAGCAGCTCGACTTTACCGGAGTTGATCTGGGGCAGCAGCGCAAGGTAGGCCTCGCTCCGGGTGAGGCTTGCGACGTCGTACTGGACCCCGCGAACGCGGAACTTCTCTTGCACCCATATGCCAGCATAGCGGTCACCGACAACGGATTTCACCGAGTAGCGGCGCAGCGTTTCCACAATCTCGGTGACAATCTCCTCCGGCGAGAATGGACTTGGCCACTCACGGACCAGATCCAGCACGCCGCGGTCACCATCAGCGTGCGCAATTGCCAAAGTCATCGAGTCGCTCGAACCACCGGACGGATCGACCGCAGCGGTGTACTTGATACCCGGCACCGGCAGCAGCTCCGATCGCTCGGCGACCACGCAGCGGCTGACCACAGCGGGGTCGATGAAGGCGACAAGGTCGGTCCGAAACTCGGCAAGCCACTCTGCGCGGGCGCGGGCCGGATCCTCTTCCATTCCCCGGTCGCGATCGCGCGTATCGAGGGCGGGGTTAAGAACATGAGACGGCGCTTGTATGACAAGCACGTCGTCATCGTTCTGCCCGAAGTACTTCGCGTATCGCTGGTAGAGCACGCCGCTCTTGGCGTGCGGGGTGCTGATCCCGAATAGCTGCGCCTGCGGGATACTGGACATTCCGGGCAAGATAGCGGCGTCGACCAATTCGACGTCGGACATCGAGTCGGCGTTCGAGCGAAGGAAGGCCACCTCATCCAGGATCGCGCACAAATAGGCACGGCCACGAACGACTCTGGCACTCGATGTCATAACGGAGATGTCGACGGAGTTTTTCAGCTCCATCACGTCATCCGTCTCCCGCTGGACCATCTTGCGCAGCGAAGAGACCTTCTGGAAATAGGCCTCAATGTAGCCTTGAACGATCTTGCCGGTGTCGCGATCAGGTGCGATGCAGGCGACCAACGCCCGCTCTCCCGGCCGCAGCCCGCGCGGATCGAACGTGGCAGCGGCATGGGCCGCGATCAGGCTGATTGCCGAGTCTTTGCCGCCGCGTCGACCGGCAATGATCCAGATTTCGCGGGGGCGTCGGCGCGGCGGCTCGCGGCCGCCGGCTACCGACTTGAAGAACGCGACCTCTTCGTCGGTCATCGGCAAGGCCGCCGTCGCCTTCAAGACAGCCCGCCAGCCATCCCAGCTCGCGCCCCGGAACCACGGCTGGAAGGGGCCGTTCATCGTCTCCAGGATGTTCGGCGTCTTGGTCACTGTGCTTCGTCCTCATCGTCGTCGACAAAGAGGCCGTAGCCCTGCTCGGCGTCTTCGGTGGCGACCGGCTTGTCGACGCCGAGCGCCGCGAGCGCGTGCCTCATCGCCTTCTCGGCCTTGAACGCCATTTCGGCGTTCTTGGCGGTCACGTCCTTGAGGCTCGTCTCGCGGGCGAGCTCGGCCAGGACCATCAACTCGGCGGCGCTGATGCATAACGCCTGCCGCGCCGGCTCCGTCGGGCTGCCGACCATGCGCATCACGGATTTGAACAGGTCGCGCGTGCGTCTACCCTGAGGGCTTTTCGGGTCCCAACGCTTGAGGGCGTTATTGGTGATGGCTGCGAAGCTACTGGCCGGCGACGGGGTAGCAGGAGCCGAGCCACCGGGGGGCGTGAGGGCATCCACCCCGGGGCCAACGGCCGGCGATGTTTCTTCTGTCATTACGGCACTCGGATGTTGCCCCGTCAGTGACGGGATGTGCTTCGCTCGCTACGCTACTGGCGCGCTTCATTTGGCAAGAGCGGCAGGATGACGACGAGGTAATGCGACCAGCACATGGTGCCACCGCGCGCCCGCTCGCGCCGGAAGTCGTTGACGAGTCGTTTCTGAGTCTCTCGGGGCAAGGCTCGGTATTGCGATGTCAGGTGAGCATTGGCTGCGATGTTGGCCGCGCGTTCCTCTGTCATCGGTCGAACGCGCTTGGCCATTGATCAATTGCCCGCTGCTTTGGCCGGCGCGAAGGGTGATTTTTCGATGGCCTCGACCAGGGCCCGGCGTGCGCTGGTGGTATCACGGCCAAGCTCGAGTTGATGTTCAAGCCGGGCAGTCGCGGCGCCGACTGCAAAGGCCAGGATACGGTCTACAGGCGTGGGCTGCCGCGACAGTGTCGCGAGCAGTTCGGTCGCAACGACCTCTGCCCGCGCCTTGCGCTCGGCGCCGACCTCTTTCATTCGGCGAAGGCCGCGAGCCGCGCTGACTGGCGTGAATGTCATGGGGTTGGTCTCCTGACCATAGAGATAGAAGGCATGGGCCGATGCGTCGAGGTTCGGCGCATCGGTTCAAGCCAAAGCCGGGGCGCCAAGGCCCCGGCCGAATTGGTTTGTGATATTTGAGAAGCAGAGCACTACCCGAGGCATGCGGTGACGGTCGTCACCGGTCTCTGCTCGCCCACAGTGGGCTATCGGTCGGCTGGCGTCACCGCCATTTCCCCGAGGGCCTTAACCCTAGTGTCGCAACGGCCGCGCGCAGCACGCACGCTGCGGTCGGTCGGGAGGACGCCGCACCTCGCCTCTCGGCGAGAGTGGCCCAGGCTCTATCCTGGCGCTTATTCGCGATGTTCGCCGAGGGCTACCGTCGCGAGCGTTATCGTCGTGTGGGGGAAGTTTTGAGAGGTGCCGTTTCCCCGTCCCCGGTTCGGTGGCCCTTCTGCTCTCGTGGATGAGCTAAGCAGCAAATAGTTGCTATCAAGTTAAAGTTCGCGCCAAGTTCGCGCCAGCTCAATGGATGCTTCGAGTCAGCCGATCGACAATGCGCTTCGCCGCAGCCAGGGCGTCGTCGCACGAAGAGAAGGTGGAGGTGAACACCGATCGGTCTGCGGCGTTGATGTGCGCAATCTCGATCCGCCAGCCGCCGGCAGGCTGCTCTACAGCAGTGAGCACATGATCGCGATAGATCTGCACCTGCTTCATTGCGGCTCCCGTGTTTGTTCTCAGTACTTCCACCCGAGCCAGCGTTTGTTCCTCAGGGGATGTTCTGGATTCATCCCGTCGGGGACGGAATATGCTTCAACGCCCTTGCCGTAGCCGCTGACGAGCTTGGAATGTTTCGGCTTTGGGTGGCGGACATCTGCGCAGAGCGCGCCCTGTAGGCGCGCTGCAGGACGGCGCGGGCTATGAGGCGCGCTTCCCCCTTACGCGTGCGCGCCTACCTCGAAAGGGCCCTGCAGCGCCCGGAAGATGGTGGCTTCGCCAACCTCGTAGTCGGTTGCCAACTCTGCCATCGTCTCGCCGGCAGCGTAGCGCTCGGCGATCTTGCGCTTCTGGCCGGCGTCGAGGGCGGATGGTCGGCCGAACTTCTTGCCCTGCGCGCGGGCCTTGGCGATGCCATCCTCGGTTCGGGCCTGGATCAGCTCACGCTCGAACTGCGCGACGCCGCCCATGATGGTGATGAACAGGCGGCCGGCCGGCGTCGTGGTATCGCACCAGGTCTCCCGCAGCGAAACGAAGTCGGCGCCGATCTCAGCAAGCTCGTGAAGGATATTGTGCAGGTCGCGGCTGGAGCGCGCCAGCCGATCAAGGCGGGTCACCACGACAACGTCGCCGGGCTCCAGCGCCTTCAACAGCTTCTTGAACTCCCTGCGGCCTTCGACCGTCTTGGCGGTCTTCTTCTCGCTGTAGATGCGTTCGCACCCGGCAACCTTGAGGGCCTCGACCTGCAGATCATGGTCCTGCTTCGTGGTGCTCACTCTCGCGTAGCCGTACCGCATGGGGGAAACCTCACTTTTGAAATTAAGACTTTCGGAATTTAAAACCGCTGCTTTTACAAGGTCAACTGAAATCTTTCAGAACCCAACACTTTCGGAATAGACGCCGTCTTGGGTCCGCGTCAGCCCGGGCCGCTCGGCGCGGGCCGCGATACTGGTTGGAGTCCGTCTTCACAGCGCTGTGAAGACAACAGGAACCAGGCGTGGGTAGTGATCTAACCCGTCACGGACGGGCAAAAATAATTCCAGCGTGGGTGTGCCTGAATCATCCATCCCATCGGTGGATAAGCAGCGGTGATTGTTGAAGCCGGAACCGTCCCCGTTACTCTCAGGATTAGACACCTGATTCGCACAGGACGTTCCCAAGGTTATCCACAGGGCACGAAATGGCTTCCCATCGCGAAATGCACGCTGTTAGCAGCGATCCAGCGCGGGTCCGCAGTTTGTCGTTGAGCCTCCTTGCGCTGGCAAAGACGGCCGAGAATGTCTTCAGCGAGTGGGAGTTGACATTTCTCCGCGACATGGCGGAGCAGTCGGCGGAGATCATGGGCCTTTCCCCCAAGGAGCGCAGGGGGTTCAAGTTCAGCAAGGATCGGGCCGAGGCTCTACTCGCGCTGCGCGACTTCCGCCTGACCACGCTGCAGGCTGAAAAGCTGTTTGAAATTCGCGATGCGGTCGAGCTGCACACGCATGTGGCGGGGATCAGCGTCCGAAACCTCATCAATCGCTGTTATGAGGCTAGGCTCGACCTGAGCGAGCATGATGAGCTGTGGATCGAGAGTGTCTGGAAGAGTGGTGTCGGAGAACTACGCCGCCGCGATCTAGATCGGCTGAAGAAGTGCAGCAAGCAGTTGGGCGAGCTAGAAGACTATATGTGAGGCCGCCGCCCCTTCACCACTAAATCCCCGGTGAGGTTCGCGCGCTTGATGCGCGCGCGCCCTCAAGCATCGACCTCATCGAGCCACAACGTGATCTCTTGCTTGGGACCTGTAGCAGCCCGCTCAAAGTTGGCCGGGAGGATGTCGCCAGAGATGGTGTGAGTTACGGCGCGAACCACGCCGACGGTGGAGGGTCGCAGGCCGAAGTCGGCGATGCTGAAGTGCATGCGGTCCCCGACCCGGGGAAGGATGCCGCCCTTGAGGGTAAGCCTGCTCGTCACGTTACCCGCGTGCTTCACGATGATGCGAACTACGTCGCTTGTCTCCACGCTGTGGGCCGATAAGTCCGTGTCGAGGTCGATTTTTTCGGTCATAGTATCTCCTGGGTGATTGCCGGGGATCCGCCCGGCGCGGTTGCGTCGGATTGCGATCAAAACGGGATGTCCATGTCCTCGTCTTCCTTCGTCCACCCTTTTGGCCGCCAGCCGGCATTCCAGCGCCGTTGCCGCTCTGCTGCGGCCGCCTTCTCAGCGATAACCGCTTCAGCTTCCTCCCTGACTGCGATCATCAGGTCGACGTCGACGCCGAGCTTGCGAAAGGCTCGGCGTTGCCTGTCGCAGGCTTCGAGGAACTCCTGTGCCGACGGGACGTACTTGCAGGTCCGACGGACTTCCTGCACCGCCTTCGCTATGACGGCGAAGCTAAACCCCACGTCATAGCCCCAGTGAAGATCTTCATCTTGCGCGATCGAGTGGATCAGTCCGAACGTGTAGTCCGTCGGGATCTTGCCGCTGTTGGGTGCGGCAGCCAGCAGGACGCCGATAGCCAGGAACAACCACTCCTCTGGCGCCGGCACTGTTTCGGCTTCGTGGAACAGCTTCTTGGCCTTCCGGAGCGTTGCCATATTGGGGATCAGCTCGATCTGTTCCTGCAGGAACCCAAACAGCTGGTTGCGGTTCGGATCGACCTGATCGCGCTTGGCGACGAAGTGCCTGATATTGCGCAGCTGAGCCATCGCATCGAGCACGGGCTGCGCCGGCGCGAAGGTGATCGCGAAACGGTCCTCGATGTCGTCGGTGGCGACTGCGACGTTGCTGGCGCCGGGATGTCGGATGATGTCAGCAGCCATTGGCGAGCCTCCGGGCCTGTGCCTGCTTGGCCATGCGTGCGGCGTTTGCGATGTGGTCGTTGCCGCCGCCCGGGCCTGGGTGCCGCACCGGGCCGTTGCCGGCCGGCTGCGCCGGCTCATCGGCCCAGCAGCCACCGTTTAGCCACGTCGCGGGATGCTTGGTGTAACGGGGATCTTGCCCGCTGCGCTCCGCGGTGTAGCGCAGCACTCCGGCCATGAGCTGTTCGTTCGTGGCCAGCTTCTTGGTGATGACGGAGCGGTAGGCTCTTAGCGCTGCCGCCTTGGCCTTCTTGAGCGGGTACTGCACCCAGAACGCCTCGAAGTGCACATCGATCTCAGTCGAAAGACTCCGACTACGGCGCCCCAAATCCTCATCGCAGAAATCGGGCGCGATAGAGTCTCTCTCCTCAATGGGTTCTTCTAAGGGTTCTTTAAGAGGGTTAGGCGGCAGATTTCTGCCGGTCACTCCGGCAGATTTCTGCCGGTCACTCGACGTAGATCTGCCGGTCACTCCCTCCTGATCGGCAGATTTCTTCCGGTCATGACCGGAAGGTTCTTGCCGGTCATGATCGGCAATTCTCTGCCGGTCACTTTCGCATTTGAGCGCCAACCGATACCGGTTCGTTTCCATCTTTCCTCGGCGATCGAGGACTAGGTGACCGCGTGCAACGAGGGCGGACATGGCGTCGCGGATGGTGCGCTCGGCAACGCCGAGTTTCGTGGCGAGAGTGATTTGCGACATCCAGGCCCAGCCGTCGTGCTCGCGGTTGAAATAGGCCGTGAGAGCGATGGCGATGCGCGACGCCGTTGACGGCAGGTCGGTATCAGTGGCGACTTGCCTGAGCCAATCGAACTGAATTTCGGCATCAGACTTGTGCACCGTCGTGGTGCGCTGTATATTCGGGTGATCGTCCATGTTTGCTCCATGGATGGTTGGTGGCGAGCTGGACTGCGAATCCGGCTCATTGATTTCAAAACCCTCAGCTGGCCGCTGGGGGTTTTGTCGTTTCAGGCGTTGGGGACGGATGTGGTCGTTATTTTCAGGCGGTAATAGCCATAGACACAGCGAGTACCATCGCGAGATGGATCGTAGGTGTCGTGAATCACTCCATCGATTATTGCCACCATGTGTCGACTGACGCTGACCACAAGTCGACCGCCGGGAAGCTCGTCGGGCCGGAGATGTACTGTGCACCCCTGCCCGATCTTCATCGTAGGTGTCCATTCAAAGCCAAGTTCCAGCATGTAGTCGTGGAACCACTTGCGCTTTGCATAGATCCCGTTGCGAGCGCTGCGCTTGCCCGCGGTGGCGCTATTTCTTGTGCGCTTTGTGATGCGCTGAGTGGCGTTGCCTTCGGCGAGGCGGTTGTAGACTTCGAGATAGGGCCGCCCCGATGCGATGGCGACGGCGCGAGTTACGCAGTCTCCAGCCTTGCCCTTGAAGCCGGCGGCTTCTCGGCCGCCGTCATCCTCGACCCATGCAGGGCTCATTGGCGAGATCCCTGGATGCGCTCCCACTCCAGGATATCGCCGAGGCGCCAGAATCGACATGAGACGCGACCAGTCGCATCGTACGTGCGCATGACCGGCGGCGGGAATCCGACGTGCGGCCGTTCCATCCAGCGCTCGATCGTTCGGACACTGACGTCGAGACGTTGCGCTACACTGCGGGTGGTAAGTTTGTGGTCGTGGTCGATGAGTTGCATGTCGCACGCATGCGCGTGCATGGGTTGATTGCTCAAGCGAGCCTCCTAGCTGGCGTCGTAACTTTGGGGGTTACGCAATTGTCGCCTTGCGGGAGGCAGCTCCTAGAGCTCCGAGCGGTCGCGATGGCATGGAGACCGGAGATTTCCTCCGGGAGCGCCTTGGCGACGATCGACGTGCGAATCCACATTGCATCAGGCCGATGCCGCGCGTCAACCTCAGACAGGTAAATCGAAATTAAGCCCCGTCACCGACGGGTGAAATAATGCGTTCGATTAAGTCCGCGAGCTTCACGAAGGCCTGCTTTTTCTCCGCGTGATAGCCGTGCCGATCATAGATTCCTTCTACTCCGGTCTTGACGTGACCGAGCGCGCGCTCGGCGATCTCCGACGGCACGCCAGCGCGGGACATCAGCGTGCGAGCCGTGCGCCTCAAGTCGTGAATCGTCCATCGCGACAACTCGACGTCGTCGCGACCGACGACCTTGCGCAGCTGTGCGACCATCAACCTGTCGATCGCCTCTTTGCGGCTGCCGAAACCAGCGATCGGATTCCCGTCCGGGGTGGCGAAGACGAAGTCGGTGCCGGCGATCTTCGGGACGCTATTGAGCACCTTCACCGCGGCGTCCGAGAGCGGGACCAGGTGGTCCAGTTTGTTCTTGTAGCGGTTACCGGGGATGGTCCAGTCGGTACCGTCGAGTTCGGCACCGCGCAGGTGGGCGCTCTCGTTCCGGCGCGTGGCCGTCAGTACGGTAAATCGAACGTAGTGCCCGAAGATGCCGGCCTCATCGCAGGCGCGCCACAGGGCGCGCAGCTCGCTATCCGTCAGCGTGCGATTGCGCGCCCTCGCCTTGATCGACGTCCGAGCCATCCGCGTGACGACCGGCGACACGTAGTCGTCATGGCGCGCCGCGTACCAGTTGAGGAATCCTCGCATCGTGGCCAGGACGGAGTCGGCCATCGGCGCTCCCCTGCCCTTCGCAACGTCGTCGAGCAGCTTGACGATGTCGGCACGCTTGATGCCGTCGATCTGACGGGCGCCGAGCGTCGGGAAGATCAGCCGTTTAAAGATCTTGGTCCGGTGGTCTATGGTCCGAAGATGACCGTGTTGCTCGAGATACGTCTCGGCGACGGCGCGTAACGTGTTCTGCGCCGCTGCTGCCTCAGCGGCCGCCGCCGTCTGCTTCGCCCGGTTCTGTTCGATCGGGTCGATCTTGCGGGCGATCAGCACTCGCGCTTCATCGGCGATGTCGCGGGCGGCGCCGATCTTGATGACCTCGATGCCGGCTTCTGTGTAAGCACTGCCGACGGTGAGCTTGCGGGTCTTGCCGTTAAACCGGAAGCGATACACCCAGGATTTTGCTCCCGATGGGTGTACGGCCAGATATAGCCCCGCCAGATCGGGGACTTCATATCTCGTGGCCCGCGGCGCCAGGTTTTTCACCGTCAGGGCTGTCAATCCGCCTCGCCTCGCCATAACGTGCTCTCCTCGGTTTTCCGGGGTAACTTCGTTTTGGCATTCTGGGGTAATCACTGGGGTAACGCTAGAGCGGAGTCTGTGACTGTCAAACATCGTCGGACGACAACGGCAGACATTCGCAGTTAAGATCGATAAAACAAGAGGTTGAAGGCCGATTTCTGTCGTTGATTGTCCGCCATTGTCCGAGCTTCGGACGGAATCAATCAGGACGTGCTGGGCTGACCTCTCGGGAGTGAAAAGAACGCGGCCGATCCATCGGTCGGCCGGCAAGTGAGGTGTGCGCATGGCCTTCAAGGAATATGGCAATTACGACGCGGTCGGCCTTGCCGATCTCGTACGCAAGAAGCAGGTCTCCGCCCGCGAATTGCTCGACGAGGCCGTCGCCCGCACCGCAAAGGTCGATCCGCAGATCAACGCGGTCGTGGTCAAGCACTACGATTATGCCGAGCGCCAGATCGAGCGGGGCCTGCCCGACGGTCCGTTCACCGGCGTGCCGTTCCTCCTGAAGGATCTCGATCTCCTGGAGGGCACTCGCACGACGTCGGGCGCGACGATCCTGAAGAATTTCGTCGCCGACCATAACGGCACGCTGGCGCAGCGCTTCCTCGATGCCGGCGTCTCGATCTTCGGCAAGAGCTCCAGTCCCGAATTCGGACTGATGCCGACCACGGAATCTCGCCTGTTCGGGCCGACCCGCAATCCCTGGAATCTCGAGCATTCTTCCGGCGGCTCATCGGGCGGTGCGGCGGCAGCGGTCGCCGCCCGCATCCTCCCGGTAGCGCACGCCAGCGATGGCGGCGGCTCGATCCGCATTCCCGCGTCCGCCTCCGGCGTGTTCGGATTGAAGCCGAGCCGGGCGCGCAATCCGCTCGGCCCCGATCGGGGCGAAGGCTGGGGTGGATTCTCCTGCGGCCACGTCGTGAGCATCAGCGTGCGCGACAGCGCGGTGATGATGGACGCGGTGCACGGGCCTGAACCGTCGAGCCCATACACCGCACCTGCGCCGGAGCGGCCGTTTTCGCAGGAGGTCGGCCGCGATCCCGGCAGGCTCCGCATCGCCTTCACCGACAAGTCACCCTATGGCGACGCCATCGATCCGGAGATCGCCGCCGCCGTGCGCGAGATCGCGAGCCTGCTGGAAAGGCTCGGCCATCATGTCGAGGAACGCGCCCCGGTGCTCGCTGCCGACCCGGCGGCGGTGATGGCCACGATCGTGGGTGGCAATACGGCGCTGACGGTGCGGCTGATCGAACAAAGGCTCGGCCGCGCAGCGACGGAGAACGATTTTGAAATATTGACGCTGGCCAGCGCCAGCAACGCCCAAAAGACGACCGCGACCGACTATGTCGCCGCGCAACTCGCAGCCTTCCAGATTTCGCGCGGACTGGCGACCTTCTTCGAGACCTGCGACGTCTTCCTGTGCCCGACGCTGTGCTCGCCTCCCTTGCGGATCGGCGAGCTCAACACGATGTCGAACGACCTGTCGCATATCGCGCCGATCCTGCGCCGCTACATGCCCGGGACCGCCATGTTCAACATGTCCGGCCAGCCGGCGATGTCGGTGCCGCTGGCCTGGAACAAGGCCGGCCTGCCGCTCGGCATGATGTTCTCGGCCAGGTTCGGCGACGAAGGCACGTTGTTCCGCCTCGCGGGCCAGCTTGAGCAGACACGGCCATGGAAGAACAGATTACCTCCGGTTTGTGCATAAAGGCCGCCGCAAAAACGCCAAGATTTGACAAAGCGCAGCCTTATCGGCACTGAGGAAAACACACCGGACGGAAGTGGGACACCGATTCCGGAGACAGTACTCGATCCGGAGGCTTAAATCGTGGCTCAGAGCGACCCGACCGACAATGCGCTGGCGGCTATTGCAAGCATTCTCGACCGTTCCGAGTCTTCCAGAGAAGCCCAGAAACCTGCGGTCACGGAGCAGAGGTCCGCAACACCTCCACCGCTCCCCTCAACTCACCTGCCCATCGAGGCTCACGGATATTCGAAGATCGGTCCCGGACCGATGGCCTCAATCCGTTTGAAGTGGACGGTGCGCCTCGACAATGGCGACTACTATGTCGATGAGACCATCGGCGAAAATTCAAATCCGCTCGTCACCGGGCCGCTTGATCGCAACGCCGCGATCCAGCTTGTCGACGATCGCGAAAGCGAGGCGCGGCGGCGCTTCGAACAGTTGAAGAGCGAGATGTCGGGACGAGTCGTTGCCGCCGACGAATCCTGAATCGCGGCAACGAGCGCAGCATCACCGAAGTTTCCTGATCCACAAATTGTGCGCGAAGGGATTGCGCGGTTGTTCTGCTGCTTTGCTGCGCGGGCTTTTCAGGAAATTGACCGCCCTTGGACCGCAAATTAGACTGGCCCAATCGATTTGAACCCAAAGCCGCTACTATACGACTTATCGTTTGAAAGTGATCTGTATCACGTTTGGTGAAGCTGCCGCTGCGTAGCTTCGCGGTTGGGGATTCCGCTCAGGAGGTCGCAATGAAGAAGTGTCTCGGTATCGCCGTGCTTTTGCTGGTGAGTACCGCCGCGCACGCCCAGTACACGTTTGACTATGGCGGCCGCACCATCACGATCGATCCTGACCGCGGCACCGTTTCGATACCCGGCGTCTTCGACAATACCGGCAAGAAGACCAAGCGGTCGCGCAGCGAGGACGGCGGTCCCGATCGTCCGGCCAGGAAGGCGCCGCAACAGGCCAAGACCGCTCCGCAGGCCGCACCCGAAACCGCAACTCCGGCCGCGCCGGCGCCGGCAGAACAGGCCGCCGTTCCGGCAGCACCTGCGGCCGCGGCTCCGCCTGCTCCGCCTCCGGGCAGCGGACCGTCAACCGCGACAGCCGCCGTTGCCCCCGCGGATGCCGCTGCGCCAGCGCCGCAAGCGCAGCCGAGCCCCCCTCGGGCGGTCGAACCGGCGTCCGCTCCGGTTGCTGCGCCGCAGCCCACGGCTGCGCCGCAGATACAGGCCGCTGCTCCGGCAGCTTCAACACCTTCTCCCGCGAACTCGCCGCTCGGCGTGTGGCTGACGGAGGAGAAGGAAGGCAAGGTGCGCATCGAGCAATGCGGCCCCAATCTGTGTGGCTATTCGGTCGACAAGAAATCGAACGAGAACGGCGAGCAGGTTCTGATCAACATGAAGCCCGGCAAGGACAAATGGAGCGGCCGGATTCTCGATCCGACCAGCGGCAGCACCTATGATTCCACCATCGCGCTGAAGGGCGCCGACAGCCTGCGCGTCCAGGGCTGCGCCTTCGGCGGCGTGTTCTGCGGCGGCCAGACCTGGACCCGCGTCAACTGACAGCCAATTTTTGCGCAAGTCGACAATAGCCCGGCATGATGGCCGGGCGATTTTTTTCGAGATTTTTCGTCTCACTTCGCGGGGTGACAGCAGTCACAGTCATCCCGATTGCTTCGTGAGACAGTGAGCGTGTCCAAACAACAGGGCCGCGCCATGAACTACTTTCATAAATCCGCCATCGCCGCTTCGCTGCTCGCAACGCTGGCAACCGCCACACCCTCCGCAGCCGCACCGTTCGACGGCGACTGGAACGTTCAGATCACGTCGTCGAACGCTGCATGCAGCAGCGGCGCGTCGGTTTCTCTCGAAATCAACAACGGCCAGGTTGCCTCGAACACGAGCGCGGTGACCGCATCCGGCCGCGTCGCACAAGCCGGCGCCATTCGCGTGACGCTGGCGAGCGGCGTTAAGCGCGCCGCTGGCTCCGGCGTGCTCACAGGCACTTCGGGATCGGGTACATGGCGTGCCGCCCTGTGCTCCGGCACCTGGACAGCGCAGCGGGTGTAGCTACCCGACCTTTGCGGCGTACTCCGCGTCCGTGACCTTTTCCATCCAGGTCGCGTAGTTGCCGTCGAGCGCTTCCTGCATGGCGATGTGGGTCATTCCGTTGGTCGGCGACGCGCCATGCCAGTGCTTCTCGCCCGGGGGAATCCAGACCACGTCTCCCGGGCGGATTTCGCGGATCGGCCCACCCTGGGCCTGCACGCGCCCAACGCCCGAAATCACATAGAGCGTCTGGCCGAGCGGGTGCGTGTGCCAGGCCGTGCGTGCGCCGGGCTCGAAGGAGACGCGGGTAGATACCAGCCGCGCGGGCTGCTCCGTGGCGATGATCGGATCCTGATACACGGTGCCGGTGAAATAGTCGGGCGGCGCCCGGCGCGTCGGTCGGGAGCCGGCGAGATGCACGTCCATGGGGTTACCCCTCCTTGTTGATGTTATTTCCTGGTAGCCGCGTAGCGCGCCTTGGTCTCGGCGTTCATCGGGTAGAGCCCGGGCAGGGCCGCGCCGTTGTTCACCTCGTTGACGATCCAGGCCTCCATCCGCTCCTGCTCCGGCCCCTCGGCCAGTACGTGATCGAGCAGCGCTTGCGGGATCAGCACTGCGCCATCCTGGTCGGCGACGACGACGTCGTTCGGAAACACCGCAACCCCGCCGCAGCCGATCGGCTCGCCCCAGCCGACGAAGGTCAGGCCGGCGACCGAGGGCGGCGCCGCGAACCCCTCGCACCAGACGGGCAGATTGGTGCCGAGCACGCCTTCGACATCGCGCACCACGCCGTCGGTGATCAGCGCCGCGACGCCGCGCTTGACCATGCGCGCGCAGAGAATGTCGCCGAAGATGCCGGCGTCGGTCTCGCCCATGGCGTCGACCACGGCGATGCAGCCTTTCGGCATGGCTTCGATCGCGGTGCGTGTCGAGATCGGCGACGACCAGGACTCAGGGGTGGCAAGGTCCTCGCGGGCCGGCACGAAGCGTAGCGTGAACGCCGGCCCGACCAGCCGCGGCTGTCCCGGCCGCAACGGCTTGGTACCACGCATCCAGACGTTTCGCAGCCCCTTCTTGAGCAGAACGGTGGTGATCGTGGCCGTGGACACCTGGGAAAGGGTTGCGATGGCTTCGGGGGACAGGGACATCTGGAAAGCGGGCTCCGGAGGGGATGGTTGAATGGTAGCGCATCTTGCGGGGCAACGGCATCGCGTCAAGGGCTTCCGGGAAAGGTAGCGATCACAACACCTTATCATCAGAATGCAGATTAATTTATTGAACTTGCTGGCTGATTTCGCTCGAAGCGAATTCCACTCGGGCGCAAAACAAGCTACAGGTTGAGGCCAGCACAAGCTGCGAGACAGTTACGAGGTCATGGCCGCGCCGCTATCCCCGCCCCGCCTTTTGCCTAGTGGCGACCGCGCCATCACGGTGGAATTCAGCCGCAACATCGATGATGCCGCCAACCGGCGGGTTCTGGCGCTCGACCGCGCCATGGCAGCCGAACCTGTGCCGGGTGTCACCGAGACCGTGCCGACCTATCGCTCGCTGCTGGTGCATTACGACCCGGTGCAGATCGACTTTGACAAGCTCGGCGCAAGAATTCTCGCGCTGGCGCAACAGCCGGTCCCTGCGACGGCCAAGTCCCGGCGCTGGCGGATTCCGGTGGTCTATGGCGGCGAGCACGGCATCGACCTCGAGGATGTCGCCAAGGCACTCCACACGACGCCCGACGAGATCGTGGCGCGGCACACAGCCGGCGACTACCGCGTCGCGATGATCGGCTTTACGCCCGGCTGGTCCTATCTCAGCGGGCTCGCGGATTCCCTGCACATGCCGCGCCGGCAGAACCCGCGCCTGCTGACGCCGGCCGGCACCATCTCGATCGGCGGCGTACAGACCGGCGTGCAGTGCCTCGCCGGGCCGAGCGGCTGGCATCTGCTGGGGCGTACGGCGGTCCGCACCTATCAACTGCATCGCGATCCGATCTTCCTGCTGGAACCGGGCGATAATGTCAGCTTCACGCCGGTCGATGCCAGGACCTTCGCCGAACAGGATCGCGCCGCCGAGGCCGGCGAATTCATAGCCGAGCAGATCACCGCATGAGCAAGCTCGTCGTTGCATCGATCGGCCCGGCAAGCTCGATACAGGACGGCGGGCGTCCCGGCTCCCAGCGCTATGGCCTCGTCCCCAGCGGCGCGATGGATCGGCTGGCGCTGGCGACCGCGAATGCGCTGGTCGGGAACGCGCCGTTCGCGGCGGCTGTCGAAATCGGTCCGTTCGGTGCAAGCTTCACGGCGCGCAACGGCGCCGTGCGCATCGCGCTGGCGGGTGCCCCGCGCAACGCCGATATCGCAGGCCGCGCCGTGGCGTCGGATAGTTCGGCAACGATTGCCGACGGCGAGACGCTGACACTCGGCTTCGCCCGCGGCGGCGCGTTCAGCTACCTCGCCATCGAAGGCGGGATAGCCGGCGAGCCGATGTTCGGCAGCCTCGCCGTCAACGCCCGCGCCGGCCTCGGCAGCCCCTATCCGCGACCGCTGCAGGCGGGCGACGAGTTGCAGGCGACGAACGCCGGCTGCGCGGTGGAACGGCGGATCGAACTGCCGGCAGCAACCGATGCGCCGATCCGCGTGGTATGGGGTCCGCAGGACGATGAGTTCGCCGACGAGACCAGGAAACTGTTCATCGACAGTGAGTGGAAGGTCTCGCCGACCAGCGACCGCATGGGTTACCGGCTCGAAGGCCCCGTCCTCGAGCATCTCCACGGCCACAACATCGTCTCCGACGGCACCGTCAACGGCAGCGTGCAGGTGCCCGGCAACGGCCAACCGATCGTGCTGATGCCGGATCGCGGCACCAGCGGCGGCTATCCCAAGATCGCGACCGTGATTTCGGCCGACTTCGGACGGTTCGCGCAAATGCAGGCCGGGCGCGCGTTTCGCTTCAAGGCCGTCAGCATGGCGGAGGCGCAGGCGGAGGCCCGCAAATTTGCAGAACTGCTGCGCACCCTACCCGACCGGCTGCGCGATATCGCGAACATTGATCTCAACGTCGACGCACTGCACGATGCGAATGTCGCCGGGCACGCCGTCAATGCGGTCGATTCCGGAACCTGGCATGCGGCATCTACCGATGTACAAGGGCCGGACTGACAGGCAAGAGATTCACTCAGGCGAAGCGGAGCAACGTCATGGCAACCATCGACCTCAATTGCGACCTCGGCGAAGGATTTGGCGCATGGGAAATGGGCAATGACGCTGCGATGATCGAACTGGCGACCTCGGTGAACGTGGCCTGCGGCTTTCACGCCGGCGACGCCGACATCATGCGCCATACCGTCGAACTGGCGAAAGCGCGCGGCGTCAGCGTCGGCGCCCACCCCGGCTATCGCGACCTGCACGGTTTCGGCCGGCGGCCGGTTCCGGGCTTGAAATCCTCCGAGATCGAAAATCTGATCGCCTACCAGATCGGCGCGCTGCAGGCGATCGCGACCGCCGCCGGTTACAAGGTTACTCACGTCAAGGCGCACGGCGCGCTTTCCAACGTCGCCTGCGAAGACGACATGACCGCGAAGGCGATCGCCAGCGGCATCAAGGCCGTCGACCCCAATCTGATTTTTGTGGTGCTCGCGAACTCGAAGCTGGTGCAGGCCGGCGAGGCCGCCAACCTGCCGATGGTGCACGAGGTGTTCGCCGATCGCGCCTATGAGGACAATGGCTCGCTGGTGTCACGCAAGAAGCCGGGCGCGGTGCTGCACGATGCGAAGGAGATCGCCGACCGCGTGGTGCGGATGGTGCAGGACGGCGCAGTGGTGTCGGTCACCGGCAAGGTCATCAAGATGCGCACCGACACCGTGTGCATTCACGGCGACACGCCGGGCGCGGTCGACATCGCGCGCGGGGTGCGTCAGGCGCTGAAAGACGCCGGGATCGACGTCGCGCCTT
>JAFAGM010000018.1 GCA_023422775.1 Pseudomonadota bacterium | reverse complement strand
GAATACGACCGATTGCGGGCCGTCGATCACCTCGTCGGACTTCCTCGCCGCGATGCGCGGGCAGGCAGTGCATGAAGATCGCGTCCTTGCTGGCCAGCGACATCAGTTTTTCGTTGACCTGATAGGGCTTGAGCACGTTGTGGCGGTGCTCGCCGTCCTTGTCGCCCATCGACACCCAGGTGTCGGTGACGACGCAATCGACGCCGCGGACGGCAGCCTCGGGATCGTTGCCGAGCACGATGGGCGCCTGGGTCGCCTTGATCCAGTCCTTCATCGCCTTGTTCGGCGCGAGCTGCGGCGGGGTCGCGCCATTGAGCTTGAACTTGAACCGCTCGGCCGCATGCGCCCACGACGCCAGCACGTTGTTGTTATCGCCGGTCCAGGCCACGGTCCTGCCCTCGATCGGCCCGCGATGCTCCTCGAAGGTCATCAGGTCGGCCATCACCTGGCAAGGATGCGAGCGCCGCGTCAGGCCGTTGATCACGGGCACGGTGGCGTGCGCGGCCAGTTCCAGCAGCGCATCGTGATTGAGGATGCGGATCATGATCGCGTCGACATAGCGCGACAGCACGCGCGCGGTGTCGGCGATGGTCTCGCCGCGGCCGAGCTGCATCTCCGCGCCGGTCAGCATGATCGCCTCGCCGCCGAGCTGGCGCATGCCGACGTCGAACGACACCCGCGTGCGCGTCGAAGGCCGCTCGAAGATCATCGCCAGCGTCTTGCCTTCGAGCGGCTTTGCGGCCTTTTCGTGCGCCTTCAGCTTCGCCTTCATGGCGATGCTTGCGGCCAGCATGTTGCGCAATTCGGTCGGAGGCAGCTCGCTGATATCGAGGAAGTGACGGACGGACTTGCTCATCACCCCGCCGCCTTCTTCTGTTGCCCGGCGGACAGCGCCACGCAGGCGCGCTCGAGCATCTGCACGGATTGCTCGACCTCGCCCTCGTTGACGATCAGGGGCGCCAGGAAGCGCACGACGTTGTCGCCGGCCCCGACGGTCAGGAGCTTCTGGTCGCGCAGCGCATTGACCAGATCGCCCGACGGCACCACGGCCTTGACCCCGACCAAGAGACCTTCGCCGCGCACTTCGGCGAGCACGGCGGGGTAGCGATCGACGACGGAGGCGAGCTTCTGTTTCAGAAGCAGCGACATCTTCTGCACGTGGTCGAAGAAGCCGGGGTTCAGCATCACGTCGAGCACGGCATTGGCAGCCGCGATCGCCAGCGGGTTGCCGCCGAAGGTCGAACCGTGCGAGCCCGGCGTCATGCCGGATGCGGCTTCCGCGGTGGCCAGACAGGCGCCGATCGGAAACCCGCCGCCGAGCGCTTTCGCGAGCGACATGATGTCGGGAGTGACGCCGAGACGCTTGTAGGCGAACAGGTCGCCGGTGCGGCCCATCCCGGTCTGCACCTCATCGAAGATCAGGAGCAGGCCGTTGTCGTCGCACAACTGGCGCAACGCCTTGAAGAACGCGTTCGGCGCCGAGCGCACGCCACCCTCGCCCTGCACCGGCTCGATCAGGATGGCCGCGGTCTGCGGGCCGATCGCGCGTCTGACCGCTTCGAGATCGCCATGCGGCACCTGGTCGAAGCCATCGAGCGGCGGCCCGAAGCCTTCGAGGTATTTTGCCGAGCCGGTCGCGGCGAGCGTACCCAAAGTGCGGCCGTGGAAAGCGCCCTCGAAAGTGACGAGGCGATAGCGTTCGGCATGGCCCTTGGCGGCATGATAGCGGCGCGCGACCTTGATCGCGCACTCCATCGCTTCCGCGCCAGAGTTACAGAAGAACACGAAATCCGCAAAGCTCTGCTCGCACAGGCGGCCTGCGAGCTTGTCGCCATCGGGCGACTTGAACAGGTTGGACATGTGCCAGAGCCTCGTGGCCTGCTCCTGCAGCGCCGCAACCAGATGCGGATGGCAATGGCCCAGCGCGTTGACCGCAACGCCCGAGGTGAAGTCGAGGTAGCGCTCGCCATTGGTTGCGATCAGCCAGGCGCCCTCGCCGCGCTCGAAGCCGAGATCGACCCTGGCGAAGACGGGGAGCAGATGCGACGTGGCGCTATTGGTCATGGCAATCACTGAGGTTCTGATCGGCGGCGGGAGCATGCGAGCGTGAGCGCGAACGCGGCAGCAGCCGGTCTTGCGAAAACGAAACGTGCCGCCTCTTAAGGGCGGCACGTAAGAGGTATTCTATGTGGGCAGCGGTCGCTGTCAACACGCCACAAGACTGCATTTCCAGCGCCGAAAGCGGCCTTCCTGCAGCGCGGGAAAGATTAATTCCGTAGGATTGCGGTGTGGTGCAAAACACGCACTGCAATGCCGAGATGCCGGAACATGTGGACGCACGGGCGCGGACTCTTGCGCCCGAGTCCGGCCATATTGTAGTTTTTCGGCTGTCGGGTACGACATCTCGTGCGGCGGTTCTGATCCCAAGAGTACATTTTGTAGAGCGTAAACGTTCGGGCGCAAAAATCGCGCCCGGCGAGGGCTAAGGGATTCTGACCGCAGGGATTTTTGAGGCGAATGGCGTCGTCTTCGACACCAGTGACGTCTCCAGCGCCGCCCCGGTTGGCCGGCGCGATGCGAAGGGAAGAATGCGATGACGGTATTGACCTGGTCCGACGATCGCGTCGAGCAACTGAAAAAGCTCTGGGAGGCAGGCCTCTCGGCCAGCCAGATCGCGGCGGAACTCGGAAATGTCACCCGGAACGCCGTAATCGGCAAGGTGCACCGGCTGGGGCTTTCCGGCCGCGCCAAGAGCCCCTCCTCGGCAGCGCCCCGGCAGCGCAAGGCGCGCCCGGCCCAGCACATGATGCGGGTGTCGCGCCCGGTCTCGCGCGGCAACACCGCGCTGGCGCACGCCTTTGAGGTCGAGCTGGAGCCCGATCCGATCGCCTTCGACAACGTGGTGCCAATGAGCCAGCGATTGTCGCTATTGGAATTGAACGAGGCCACCTGCCACTGGCCGGTCGGCGATCCCTCGAGCCCGGAGTTCTTCTTCTGCGGCGGCAAGGCGCTCGCCGGCCTGCCCTATTGCGCGCATCACTCGCGCGTCGCCTATCAGCCGGCTGCGGATCGCCGGCGGCAGCCGCCGAAGCAGACAAGGTAAGAGGCGGCGATATCTCGACATTATCGTCCCTGCGAACGCAGGGACGACGACGGAGTCGTTGCTACTCCGTCACTCCGCCTTCGCGAAGCGGTCGTCCAGCGCGTAGCCGGCGCCGCGGACGGTGCGGATCGGGTCCTGTTCGCGGCCGGGATTGAGCAGCTTGCGCAGGCGGCCGATATGCACGTCGACGGTTCGCTCGTCGATGTAGATGTCGCGGCCCCAGACGCTGTCGAGCAACTGCTCGCGGCTGAAGACGCGGCCGGGATGCTCCAGGAAGAACTCCAGCAGACGATATTCGGTTGGGCCGAGATCGATCGAGCGGCCCGAACGCGCGACGCGGCGTTTCTCGCGGTCGAGCTCGATGTCGCCGTAGGTCAGCACGGTGGCAAGGCGCTCGGGACTCGCCCGCCGCAACAGGCCCTTCACCCGCGCCAGAAGTTCCGGCACCGAGAACGGCTTGACGATGTAGTCGTCGGCGCCGGTCGCCAGCCCCCTGATCCGCTCGCTCTCCTCGCCGCGCGCCGTCAGCATGATGATCGGCAGCTGTCGCGTCTCCGGCCGCGCCCGCAGGCGGCGGCACAGTTCGATGCCTGACAGGCCCGGCAGCATCCAGTCGAGCACGACGAGATCGGGCACCCGCTCCTTCAGCCTGGTATCGGCGTCATCGCCGCGGCCGACGGTTTCGACATCATAGCCTTCGGCATCGAGGTTGTAGCGCAGCAGCGTGGTCAGCGCTTCCTCGTCCTCGACCACCAAAATGCGAGCGCTCATATTGCTTCAGCCTCTTGGTTCCAGTTCTTAGTTGCCGGGGACCGTGGTCGCAAACGTCGTCATGTCGCCCTTCGGGCGCTTGTCGAGTATCTGCTGGCCTTCGATCATGTAGAAAACGGTCTCGGCGATGTTGGTGGCGTGGTCGCCGATCCGCTCGATGTTCTTGGCGCAGAACATCAGGTGGATGCAGAACGAGATGTTGCGCGGATCCTCCATCATGTAGGTGAGCAGTTCGCGGAACAGCGAGGTACAGATGGCGTCGACCTCCTCGTCGCCCTTCCAGACCGCCATCGCCGCCGGCAGGTCGTGCGCCGCGTAGGCGTCCAGCACAGATTTAACCTGCGACAGCACCAGGTCGGTCATGTGCTCCAGCCCGCGGATCAGCTTCAGCGGCTGGAAATCGTTCTCCAGCGCCGCGACCCGCTTGCCCATGTTCTTGGCGAGGTCGCCGATCCGCTCCAGATCGGTGGCGACGCGCATGGCGCCGACGATCTCGCGCAGGTCGATCGCCATCGGCTGGCGCCGCGCGATGGTCAGCACCGCGCGTTCCTCGATCGCATGCTGCAGGCGGTCGATCTCGAGGTCGGCGGCGACGACGCGCTTGCCGAGGGCGATGTCGCGACGGATCAGGGCGTCGACGGATTCGGTGATCATGCGTTCGGTCAGGCCGCCCATCTCGG
Source organism: Pseudomonadota bacterium (assembly GCA_023422775.1). Lineage (GTDB taxonomy): Bacteria > Pseudomonadota > Alphaproteobacteria > Rhizobiales > Xanthobacteraceae > Bradyrhizobium. Next base: position 3,614 of record JAFAGM010000018.1, on the reverse strand, counting down.
CGACCAGGCGGGTCAGTTCCTGAAGATCGCTGTCGAACGCCTTGGCGGTATGCTCGGATGCCATCTCAAATTCTCCTTAGCCGAACCGGCCGGTGATGTAATCCTGGGTACGTCGATCGCCCGGCGAGGTGAAGATCTTGTTGGTGTCGTCGAACTCGACCAGTTCGCCCAGATACATGAAGGCGGTCTTGTCCGAGACGCGCGCCGCCTGCTGCATGTTATGGGTGACGATGGCGATGGTGTAGTCCTCCGCCAGTTCCTGAATCAGTTCCTCGACCTTGGCGGTCGAGATCGGGTCCAGCGCCGAGCAGGGCTCGTCGAACAGGATCACTTCGGGCCGCACCGCAACCGTCCGGGCGATGCAAAGGCGCTGCTGCTGGCCGCCGGACAGCGAGAGGCCCGAGGCATTGAGCTTGTCCTTGACCTCGTTCCACAGCGCGCCGCCGCGGAGCGCCTTCTCGACCCGGCCGTCCATCTCCGACTTCGAGATCTTCTCGTAGAGGCGGATGCCGAAGGCGATATTTTCGTAGATCGTCATCGGGAACGGCGTCGGCTTCTGGAACACCATGCCGACGCGGGCGCGCAGCAGGTTGAGGTCCAGCTTGGGGTCGAGGATGTTGGTCTGGTCGAGCATCAACTGGCCGGTCGCGCGCTGGCCGGGATAGAGGTCGTACATCCGGTTGAAGATGCGCAGCAGCGTGGACTTGCCGCAGCCGGACGGGCCGATGAAGGCCGTGACGCGATTGGTGCCGAGCGTCAGGTTGATGTTCTTCAGCGCATGGTGTTCGCCGTAATAGAAGTTCAGGCCCCGCGCCGTCACTTTCGGCGCCGCTTCGGGCAGGGTCACCGGGGCGGCGGCGCTCGCATTACTCACGGATACAGAGAGTTCGGTCATTTGGATGTCCTCTCGGCGCCAAGGATGCGCGCGCCAATGTTAAGGGCAAGTACGGTGAGCGTGATCAGCAACGCGCCGGCCCAGGCGAGCTGCTTCCAGTAGGCGTAGGGGCTCTGGACGAAGTTGTTGATGGTGACCGGCAGGTTCGCCATCGTCTTGGTCATGTCCAGGTTGAAGAACTGGTTGGAGAGCGCGGTGAACAGCAGCGGCGCGGTCTCGCCGGCGACTCGGGCGGTCGCCAGCAGCACGCCGGTGATGAGGCCGGCGCGCGCGGCGCGATAGGCGATCCGCCGGATCACCAGCGAGCGCGGCATGCCGAGCGCGGAGGCTGCCTCGCGCAGCGGGTTGGGCACCAGTCCGAGCATGTCCTCGGTGGTACGGACCACCACGGGGATCACGATCACGGCAAGCGCCAGAGCGCCGGCGATGGCCGAGAAGCCGCCCATCGGCACCACGATGGCGCCGTAGATGAACAGGCCGATGATGATCGAGGGTGCGCTCAACAGGATGTCGTTGATGAAGCGGATCACCGAGGTGAGCTTGTCGTGCTTGCCGTATTCGGCGAGATACGTTCCGGCAAACAGACCCAGCGGGGCGCCGATGCCGACGCCGACCACGGTCATCATGATCGAGCCGATGATGGCGTTGCGCAGGCCGCCGTCGGTCGAGCCCGGCGGCGGCGTATCCTGGGTGAAGACGGCGAGATTGATGCCGCTAAGGCCGTTATAGAACAGCGTGAACAGGATCAGCGCGAGCCAGGTGACGCCGAACGCGGCGGCGCCCAGGCACAGGAACTTGACGATGATATTGTTGCGGCGGCGGGAGACGTAAATCGGGTTCATGTCAGTTGCCCGCCTTCTTTTCCAGGCGCATCAGCATCAGCCGCGCGGCAGCGAGGACGAAGAACGTCAGCACGAACAGCAAGAGGCCGAGCAGGATCAGGCCGGACTGGTGCAGGCCGTCGCTCTCGGCGAATTCGGAGGCGATCGCCGCCGAGATCGTGGTGCCCGGCGCGAAGATCGAGGACTGGATCTTGAACGAGTTGCCGATGATGAAGGTGACCGCCATGGTCTCGCCCAGTGCGCGGCCGAGCGCCAGCATGATGCCGCCGATGACCCCGACGCGGGTGTAGGGGATGACGACGTTGCGGACGACTTCCCAGGTGGTGCAGCCGACGCCGTAGGCGGCCTCTTTCAAGACCGGCGGCACCGTCTTGAACACGTCGACCGAGATCGCGGTGATGAAGGGCAGCACCATGATCGCCAGGATCAGCGAGGCGTTGAACAGGCTGAGATAAGACGGGGGACCTGCGAAGATCGCGCCCAGCACGGGGACGCCATCGAAGATGCTGATCATGAAGGGCTGGAACGTGTTGGCCAGGAACGGACCGAGCACGAAGAAGCCCCACATGCCGTAGATGATCGAGGGGATGCCGGCGAGCAGTTCCACGGCAAGGCCGATCGGGCGGCGCAGCCAGAGCGGGCAGATCTCGGTGAGAAACACAGCGATCCCGAGGCCGACAGGAATGGCGATCATCATCGCGATGATGGAGGTGACCAGCGTACCGTAGACCGGACCGAGCGCGCCGAGTACCGGCGGATCGGCTGACGGCGCCCAGCGCTGCGTCCACAGGAAGGCCGCGCCATATTCGCGCAGCGCGGGCCAGGCGCCCACGATCAGCGACAGGATGATGCCGCCGAGGATCAGGAGCACCGAAATCGCGCAGACGCGGGTGATCCAGTAGAAAGTGACATCGCCAAGCTTGAAGGCGCTGAGGGCCCGCGCACGATCGTAGGGTCCGGCAGCTTCCATCACGTCGCTCTGAACCGCCATTTCTGCCACGCTCAATCCCCTGTACTTTTACTTGATCCGGTTCAATCCGTCTCGTGCCCCGGATGCTGCGCAGCGCGCTTGCGGTGCGCTGCTATTCCGGGGCCCATCTTTTGAGTGACGCGTTCCTGGCGACGCGTTCTTGGCCACGCGTGGGTCCCGGTTCTGCGGTGCACCGCTGAAGAAGCGCTGCACCGCGTCCGGGACAGGAGGTCTCAGCTCTTGATCTCGGCGGTCCAGGTCTTTTCGATCAGCTTGACGACCGAGTCCGGCATCGGGATGTAGTCGAGCTCTTCGGCCATCTTGTCGCCCTTCTCGAACGACCACTTGAAGAACTTGATCGCTTCCTGGGCGGCAGCCTTGTCGGTCGCCGTCTTGTGCATCAGGATGAAGGTCGCCGCCGTGATCGGCCAGGAGGCATCGCCGGGCTGGTCGGTGAGGATCACGTAGTAGCCGGGCGCCTTGGCCCAGTCGGCGTTCGAGGCGGCCGCCTGGAAGGCCTCCATGGTCGGCTGAACGGTCTTGCCGGCCTTGTTGGTCATCGCCGTGTGCGTCAGCTTGTTCTGCTTGGCATAGGCGTATTCGACGTAACCGATCGCGTTCTTGGTCTGGCCGATGTTGCCGGCGACGCCTTCATTGCCCTTGGCGCCGACGCCGACCGGCCATTCGACCGCGGTGCCGGTACCGACCTTGGTCTTCCATTCGGCGTTCGACTTCGACAGATAGTCGGTGAAGTTGAAGGTGGTGCCCGAACCGTCGGAACGGCGGACCACGGTGATGGCGTCCGCCGGCAGCTTCAGCTTCGGATTGAGCTTGGCGATCGCGGCATCGTCCCACTTCTTGATCTTGCCGAGATAGATGTCGCCGAGCACTTCGCCCGACAGCACCA